>CAZSQK010000058.1:0-49207 GCA_964608645.1 uncultured Solibacteraceae bacterium
TGTTGCCGCCGGTGATGCCGAAACGGCGTTCCAGGTCCAGCGGCGTGAGCACCTGGCGATGTTCGACGATCGACCGGAATTGCGCGGGGTTGTCTGACTATCCTCACTTGAGCATTTCGCGGGCGCAGTTGTAGCCGGGCGCGCCCATCACGCCGCCTCCGGGATGAGCGCCGGATCCGCACAGGAACAGGCCCTGCACGGGCGTGCGGTAGCGCGCCCAGCCAGCGACGGGGCGCATCACGAACATCCCTTCGGTGCTTGTGTCACTTTCTGAATTATCTGGCATAAAATCTTCTGCGCTATTTGGCATACCGGGCCTTCCGTGCAGACGAGACAGGTTCCCGATCCAGCAGCCGCGAGATGGTGGCAGGGTGAACTTTGAAGAGGCGCGCAACATCGGCTGCCGTCTTTCGACCTTTTGAAACCATCTTCCTGATCTCGGACTGCTGCTGGGGTGTCAGCTTCGGCGGCCGTCCGCCGATGCGTCCCTCTCGACGGGCAGAATCCAGACCCGCCTTCGTTCTTTCCCGTAACATGGCGCGTTCAAATTCCGCGAACGCCCCAACCATCTGCATCATCATCCGCCCTGCGGCAGTAGTGGTGTCGATCGCCTCGGTCAGGCTCCGGAAGCCGGCCTCGTTGCAAAAACGAACGTTTGAGCAATGATACAGTTTACGACTCGGAGAGAGTACTGGTTTCTCTACACTAGGCGACTACTCGCGGCTGAGTGTTAACGGTTCATGGTGCGCCTCGTGTACAATCAGACGCGCGGGGCATGCGCGAATACGATCTGATTGCCGACTGGTTTCCGGCCGATCGCGGTCGGACTGTCGGTGTCGCGGAAGCGCTCGCGGCCGCCGCCACGTATTATCTCACCCGCAAGTCATCATGAAGCGAGACGATAGCTGGATTCTTTCAGCAGTACCGGAACCGACACCGGAGTCCTACAACCAGCTTGAGTTTCCGGCAGGCTTCACAGCAGCTAACAGAGAGCATGTCGCATGAAGAAACACCCGATCACGATTGCAACCGCCCAAAGCTACATCTCGCGTGACGTTCACGAGAATGGTGAGGAGATTCGCAGGCTGATGCACCAGGCTCGGCAGCAAGGCGCCGCGCTGATCCACTTGCCCGAAGGCGCGCTCTCCGGCTATACCAAGAGCCAGATCAAGAGTTGGGACGATATGGATTGGCATGCGCTGCTTCGGGAGAAACAACTGGTAGCGGAGCACGCCCGGCAGCTTGAGCTATGGGTAGTAGTGGGATGCTGTCATGCTCTGACTTCTCCTAATCGGCCGCATAACAGCTTGTATATCATTTCATCGGATGGCAGGCTGGTGTCGCGCTACGACAAGCAGTTCTGCTCCCACACCGAGATCACGCGGTTCTATACACCTGGCCGCGGTTATTGCGTGTTCGAGGTGAACGGTTGGCGATTCGGTTGCGCCCTGTGCATTGAAATTCAGTTCGCGGAGGTCTTCCTGCGCTATGCGGAGCTTGATATTGACGTGATGCTGTTCTCCTCGTACTCGGAAGACCCGATGTTTGGTACGCAGGCTCAAGGGTACGCTGCGTCGCACAACTACTGGTTCAGTTTATCGGCGCCACGCCAGGCATCGCACACACTGAGCAGTCGTCTCATTGCTCCAACGGGAGCGATCCAAGGATTCGCGATGCCCTCGGAATCGACACTAACAGTGAACAAGCTGGACCTCGACTGTCCCGATTGGAAGATTGCGCTGCATCACGCGCGCCCATGGCGCTCCGCGGCTCGGGAAGGCGCGATTTACCGGGGCCGTTACGCAAACGATCCACGTAGCGACCAGAAGACGGTGTTTTGAGGGTTGCTGCTTACCAAGCCCCGTTGCTGCCATCCGGATCCATGGATGCGGTCGGGCATGTATGCACCCGCATCGAGCAATGCGAGGCACGGGGCGTCGAAATACTATGCTGCCCGGAGGCGCCGACTACAGCGGATCACCCAGGGGCATCGCTATTTCAGTCCATGCGGACGGCCTCTGCCGCGTGCTGAAGCACTTTCCGAGCAGCGCGGTGACCACGATCCTTGGATTCACTGAACTGTCGGATGACGGTAAGCTCTACAACTCCGCAGCGGTCCCCGTGCGCGCCGAAGCATCCGATCGAGACTCATCTCCCCATGGAAAATGTTGTCGCCGGTGATGCCGAAGCGGCGCCCCAGGTCCGTGGCGTGAGCATCCGGCGATGTTCGACCAGCCTTGCGCGGCGCTATCCTCGCTTGAGCATTTCGCGGGCGCAGTTGTAGCCGGGCGCGCCCATCACGCCGCCTCCGGGATGAGCGCCGGATCCGCACAGGAACAGGCCCTGCACGGGCGTGCGGTAGCGCGCCCAGCCAGCGACGGGGCGCATCACGAACATCTGATCGAGACCCATCTCTCCATGGAAAATGTTGCCGCCGGTGATGCCGAAGCGGCGCTCCAGGTCCAGCGGCGTGAGCACCTGACGATGTTCGACGATCGACCGGATATTGGGGGCGTACTCCTCGATCAGCTCGATGACGCGGTCGCCGAACGGCTCGCGCCAATCGTCCCACGTGCCCTCGCGCAGCGTGTAGGGCGCGTATTGCAGGAAGATGCCCATGATGTGCTTGCCGGCGGGCGCGAGCGACGGGTCGTACATCGTCGGAATGGTGAGCTCGAGCAGCGGCCGCTCGGACGGAAGTCCGTACTTCGCGTCGTCCCAGGCGCGCTCCACATACTCGATGCTGGGACAGATATGCATCGTTGCGCGATGGTGCGGGCCCGGGGCGCCGGGGTACGCCGTGAACTCGGGCAGGCCGTTGAGCGCCAGGTTGATCTTGCAGCTGGTGCCCTCGATGCGAAAGTGGCGGATCGCCTCGACGAACTCGTCCGGCAGGTCGCTCTCCTGCAGAAGACGGAGGAACGTGAGCTTGGGATCGAGGTTGGAAGCCACCATCGAGGCTTCGATTTCATCTCCGTTCTCGAGCACGACGCCACAGGCGCGTCCGCCGCGAACCACAATGCGCGCCACCGGCGCGTTGACGCGAATCTCCGCGCCCTTGGCTCGCGCGGAGGCCGCGATGGCTTCCGGCACCGCGCCCATGCCGCCGCGCACGAAGCCCCACAGGCCGCGATGTCCGGCCACGCCGCCCATGCAGTGGTGCAACAGGATGTAGGCGGTGCCCGGCGAACGCGGGCCGCCGTTGGCGCCGATCACGCCGTCGGTGGCGAGCGTCACTTTGACTTGCGCGGACTCGAACCACTCGTCGAGAAACTCGGCCGCGCTTTGCGTGAAGATCTTCACCAGGGCGACGATGTCGTTGCGGTCCAGGCCGCGCAGCCTCGCGGCCAGCTTCAGGTATTCGATGGCGTCGCCGATTCCGCGCGGCGGGAATTGCGGCGGCGTGGTGAGCAGGAGGTCCTCGACGACTTCGGAGATGCGCTCGAGCTGGTCCTCATATGCGGGATACACTTCGGCGTCGCGCTGCGAGAACCTGGCAATCTCGGCCAAGGTCTTCGCCCGATCCTGCCACATGAAGAAGTGGCGGCCGTCCGGGAAGACGGAAAAGAACGCGGGGTCCTTGGCGTCCACCTCGTAGCCGTAGCGCGCCAACTCCAACTCGTCGATGATGCGCTCCTGCATGAGGCTGGCGAGATAGGCGGCGCTCGAGACGCGATATCCCGGCCAGATCTCTTCGGTGACGGCGCATCCCCCGAGCAGCTCGCGCCGTTCCAGGACGAGCACCTTCCGCCCCGCGCGCGCGAGGTAGGCGGCCGTAACGAGGCCGTTATGGCCGCCGCCAACGATGATGGCATCGTATTTGGGCATGTCTATCGTTTGCGAAACGCGATCACGGCGAGCGGCGGCAGGGTCACGGAGATGCTGTGCTGCCGGTTGTGGCGGGGAACCGGGCGGGACGACACCAGTCCGCCATTGCCGATATTCGACCCTCCAAACAGCTCCGAATCGGTATTGAGGATCTCCTCGTAGAAACCCTCCACCGGCACGCCGAACTCATACCCCTGCCGCGGGACCGGCGTGAAGTTGCAGCAGAAGAGCAGAAAATCGTCCGGGTCCTCGGCGCGGCGCAGGAAGGCGATGATCGAACTCTCCCAATCGTGAAAGTCGATCCACTCGAAGCCGCGGTGGGTGAAGTCGACTTCGTATAACGACGGGCTGGCCCGGTAAATCCGGTTCAGCTCGCGCAGCAGCGCCTGCAGCTTGCGGTGCGGGTCAAACTCCAGCAACTCCCAGCGAATGCCGCTGTCGTGGTTCCACTCTTCGCGCTGCCCGATATCCTGCCCCATGAACAGCAGCTTCTTGCCGGGATGCGCCCACATGTAGGCGAGAAACGCGCGCACATTGGCGAACTGGCGCCACTCGTCGCCCGGCATTTTATTCAGCAGCGAGCCTTTGCCGTGCACAACCTCGTCATGCGAGATGGGCAGCACGAAGTTCTCGGTGAAGGCGTAGAGCAGGCTGAACGTGATGTGGTTGTGGTTGAACTTGCGGTAAACGGGGTCTTTGCCGAAGTAGTCCAACATGTCGTGCATCCACCCCATGTTCCACTTCATGGTGAAGCCGAGGCCGTTCAGATAGACCGGCTTGGACACGCCGGGGAACGCCGTGGATTCTTCGGCGACGGTGAAAGCGCCCGGCACGGTGTGCGCCAGCTCGTTGAAGCGGCGGACAAATTCGATCGCTTCCAGGTTTTCGTTGCCGCCGTACTGATTCGGGATCCATTCGCCCGGCTTGCGGGAATAGTCGAGGTACAGCATGGACGCCACGGCGTCCACGCGTAAGCCATCGATGTGATACTCCTTCAGCCAGAACATGGCGTTCGAGATCAGGAAGGCGCGCACTTCGTTGCGGCCGTAGTTGAAGATGAGAGTGCCCCAATCGCGATGCTCGCCCTTGCGCGGGTCGGCGTGCTCGTAGAGCGCGGTGCCATCGAAAAAGACGAGGCCGTGCGCATCCTTGGGGAAATGCGCGGGGACCCAATCGACGATGACGCCGAGGCCCGCCTGGTGGCAGGCGTCGATGAAGAACTTGAAATCGTCGGGAGTACCGAAGCGCGAAGTGGGCGCGAAGTAGCCGATCACCTGATAGCCCCACGAGCCGGAGAACGGGTACTCCATCATGGGCAGCAGCTCGAGGTGCGTGTAGCCCATCTGCGTCGCGTAGGTCACCAGCTTGACGGCCATTTCGCGGTAGGTGAGCGGCTGTCCTCCCGGATCGCGCATCCACGATTCCAGGTGCACTTCGTAAACCGACATCGGCGACTTGAGCCAGTCGGTCTTGCCGCGCGCTTCCATCCAGGCCGCGTCGCGCCATTGGTGCTTGCCGAGATCCCAAACGACCGAAGCGGATTTCGGCGGCGTCTCACAACAGAAGGCGAAGGGGTCGGCCTTCAACTGCTGATAGCCGGCGAAGCGCGACCGGACGTTGTACTTGTAAGCGGCGCCCTCGCCCAGCCCGGGGATAAAGAGCTCCCATACGCCGCCGTTGCGACGCCGCATGGGATGGCGGCGGCCGTCCCATTCGTTGAATTCGCCGGTGACGGTGACGTTTTCGGCGTTCGGCGCCCACACGGCGAAGCGCACGCCGGCCGAGCCCTCGACGGTGGCGAGATGCGCGCCCAGCGCGCGATAGCCCTCGTATAGGGTGCCCTCGGTGTGGAGGTACAGGTCGGCGTCGGAGATCTGCGGGCCATAGCGGTACGGGTCGTCGATTTCGATGGCGCGGCCGTCCCAAAGGCGGGCGCGGATGCGATAGTCGCCCGGCAGGCCGGAGAGCGTGGCGTTGAAAAAGCCATTGGCGTCGAGCTTTTCCATGGCGGCGGTCTGCGCGCCCGCCGCCACTTCGGCCGATTCGGCTTGCGGCAGAAAGGCGCGGACCTCCCACCGCGGCTGGCCGCCCTTCTTGCGCGCGCTATGCGGCCCCAACACGCGAAACGAATCGCCGTGATAGCCGCCCACTATGGCTTCAATCTCTTCGACAGTCATGAGAACCTAAAGTTTCAGTATGGACGATTTCCTGTCGCAAATGCCCAAATCCGAGCTGCATTTGCATCTCGAAGGTTCGGTGGAACCCGAAACCCTGCACGAGCTCGATCCCGGCACGCCCCTCGACGAGCTTCGGGCACTCTACGAGTACGCGGATTTCGACGCCTTCCTCAAGGCGTTCGGCGCGGTTGGGAAGCGCCTGCGGACGCCCGAGGACTACGGGCTGATCGCGCGCCGCCTGCTGGAACGGCTGGCCGCGCAGAACGTGCGCTACGCCGAGATTATCATCGCGGCGGGGGTTGTGCTGTGGAAGGAGCAGGAGTTCGCGCCGATCTTCGACGCGATCGTGGAAGCGGCGGCGGATTCGCCGGTGGAGACAAGATGGATCCTGGACGCGGTGCGGCAATTCGGGGTCGATCCGGCGCGGCAGGTGGCGGAATGGGCGGCAGAGCGGCAGCATCGCGGCGTGGTCGCCTTCGGGATCGGAGGGAGCGAGGCGCGCGGGCCGGCGGAGTGGTTCGGCGACGTGTTCCGGTTTGCGAAGGCGGAGGGGCTGCACCTGGTGGCGCACGCCGGCGAGGGGACGAGCGCGCGCGCGATCTGGGGCGCGCTGGAACTGGGGGCGGAGCGGATCGGGCATGGGATCTCGGCGATCGAGGACGCGGCGCTGCTGCGGCGCCTGCGCGAGCGGGGGATCCCGCTCGAGATCTGCATCACCAGCAATCTGGTGACGGGGGTCGTGAAGAGGGTGGAAGACCACCCCGTCCGGCGGCTGTTCGAGGCCGGTGTGCCGATTACATTGCATACCGACGATCCGGCGATGTTCCGGTGCACGCTGGTGGGAGAGTACCAACTCGCGAGGCGGCTCGGGTTCAGCGATGAGGAGCTGCAAGAGGTTGCCGGCAACGCATTCAGGTACGCATTTCGATAGGAATCATAGCCGGAGCCTTAATAAAGCCTCGTCGGAGAAATCTGTGAGGCGCCGTTACGCTCCGGTGCATGCCGGTAGCTCGACTCGCGCAGCCCGGGGCCTCGTTGGAATGGCATGCTGCGGTGAAGCTACTTTGTACAGCCGCTGGTCGCGGTAGCTTGCGGTAAGGGGGAACTTAACGAAGCTAGGGAAGGCGGGCGGCTTTCTGGCTCGCCCGGTTTTGATTGTGAGGCGGCTTAGCGTTGGGTCATCACGAAGACCACCACGACGCCGCCATGGGCGCCGGGGTCTGTCTTCACCTGGATATCCTCAAACCTGCCGGTTTTCCAGAGGGCCGTGAAATCGCGGCGAAGGGATGCTTCGTCGAAGACATCGCCAACTTTGCTCCCGACCGCGGCTTTGAGCGTCTCTGGAGGGACATTTTGCGCGCCGCGGAACTCGATCGCCTCGATCACTTTGGAAATCGGAGAGGGCTGCGGCTTATAGTTGGCCGGTATCCGGAAGAGGGAGGGGTCTGGAGGCGCCCGGCTGATGTTGGTCAGCTCGTAACTAGTCGTGCCAAACCGCGGATCGGTACTGGCGCTCTTGATCAAGAGATTCAAGTCGGGCGAGAACCAGCGCTCGCTGGTGCTCCGAAACTCGCGGTCATTGCCGATGGCGCCCTTCGGGACGGTGGTAGTGACGCGAGTACCGCTAGCCGAGACGCCATTGACGGTGACGATCCCCAGATCCTCGACCACGTCCGCCGGATCGTTTTTGGAGGACAAGATGAAGCTCCTATCTTCACTTGGCGCACTTCCGCCCCGGCCTCCGCGCCCACTCTCCGCCTCGCTCTTGGTAAACAACTTCTTCAGCGGATCGAGCCGGTAAGTCACGCCGGCCACCGGATCGCGAATCACAATACTGGCCGGCTCGCTAGTCTCGGTTCGCACACGGCCTTCGGGGTCCCGGTACTCCATCAAGGTGGTTGCGTGGCTCACGCGTGTCCCGTCCATCAGGGTTTGGGTGGTCTCGGTGGAGACCTTTGCGGAGAACGGCCTGCCGGGTTCTGTCCGCAGGATCGGCATGACGGCCCCCCGACCGCCGAGGAGCGGGTTGACCTGGGCGAAAAGCCCTAACTGGCACGTCATCCCTAATGACAGCAAAGTCAACTTTCGATTCATCATCTACTCTCCCTTTCTTTTCCCATCGATATCGGAGACCACTCGCACCGCGTGCGCGCGGCCATCTTCCCCCACAAGCACGTCGGCGGCAACCAGCGCTTCCGGATCGCCGTCGATGCGGAATCCGAAGGAATGCAGGGCCGCCACCCGAATGTTCATGCGCACGATGGCGGTATTCTCACGCGCATCTAGAGCCGGCAGGTAAGGGATCTCGATAAAGGGCGCTTCCGAGCGGTCCGCGATGGCCCATTTCCAGTGGGGGGCAATCATCGCGAAGCTCACTGCGGCGGCAATGGCGGCCGCTGCCGACAGCAAGCGGAGTAACGGCCGGCGAGACTCTCCGCGGCCCACCCGCCGCCCCCAACGGATCACTTCGCGATCGACTGCGGTGAGCCGGTCCATCGCCTCGCGGCACGCGACGCAGATTACCAGGTGCCGACCGAGCCAGACGGATTGTTCCCCCGTCAGGTCGCCATCTATGGACTGGCACATCATCCCGAGAGCGCCTTCGCATTCTGCGCCGGGGGGAGATTTGTATTCGCTCATGACAGATCCTCACTCAAACGCGCTACGGCGCGATGCACTAAAGAGCCCACGCTCGCGGTGTTGATTCCCATAATTTCAGCGATCTCGCGATAACGTAATCCGGACGCCCGCAGCAACATGCACTCGCGCTGCTGCTCCGGCAGCTCTTCGATTGCCGACCGCAGGCGCTCGGCGCGTTCTCTGGAGAGCGCGCCATACTCCGGGCCGTTCCGTAAATCGGCGTGGTGAGTGATCGCATCTTCCAACGGTACGGTCCGCCGGTGACGGGCGCTCTTCCGGTCATCGCGCAAGTGGTTCCGGGCTACCTGGAAAACCCACCCGGAGAGATTCGTACGGTCTCCCCTGTTGTCAAGGTGCCGGTGAAACTCGAGAAAGGCCTCCTGCACGGCATCCTCGGCATCGGCCTGGCTTGCACCTCGACACATCAGGTACCGGCACAGGGGGCCGCGCAATTCCTCGAACCAGTGGAGAAGCTCCTGGCGAGATCGATCCGCAGTCTCGGCTTCGTCGATATTCGCCATTATCTGAGATCCATTAGAACAACGATTCAGCAGGCGAACTTATTGCGTGACAAGGCAAAGGATTTTTGCGGAGGCGCCACGGGGAGCCGTTAAGAGCCATTTTGACCACAATCGATGAGAATCGGCTGAGGTTGATTCGCCCAAACAGGAAAGAACCATCGAGTCCTTTCGGGGATTTTTAATTAACGTAGACGAGCGGTCCATTCGCAGCCTTTTTTTAGCAACCTGATAGAGACCGATACTGAAGGTATGCGTGTCACGCTCCTTGTTCTTCTGGCGCTTCTTGGCCGGGCCGCGGATCTCGGCCCGGAGCTGCTGTCCGCCGCCAAAAAGGGGCAGACCAAACAGGTGGCCGAACTCCTCGCGAAAGGGGCCCCCATCGAGTCCGTCGACAAGGATGGCCGCACCGCCCTGATGATCGCCGCGCAGCGGGGCCACGGCGACACCGTGAAACTGCTGCTCGACCGCGGCGCGGATGCCGGCGCGCGCGATCGTGAGGGCTGGACGGCGTATGCCCTGGCGCTGATCGGCGGGCGCGACGACGCGGTGAAGGCCTTTCCGCCACACGACCCGCTGCGTGTGGCTCTGACGGTGTCTTGGGCGCGCGACAACCTCTACACATCGTGCTTCCTGCCGCCGCAGCAACTGGCGCAGCAGATTGCCGGCCTGCAGCCCGATATGGTCGTCGCGGCCGCCTTGCGCGATTATGCCGCACTGAACGGGAAGGGCGCAGCCAGGTTGGTCGCGGACGATGCCCAGATCACCGTGACCCTGAAGGCGCGGCCGGGCGTCTCGTGTATCCAGCAGCAGTCCTCGGACAATCTCAACCTGGCGATCGATATCCGCGTGGTGCGGGCGGCGGACCAGACTGTCCTCCTGGAGAAGACGTTGGGCGGCGGGTTGAAGGGCCTGCACGCCCGCGCGGTGACCGGCCCCGCGCAGTATGGCCCGGTCTTTTCCGAGTGGGCCAAAACGCACGCGCCTCAGATCTACTGGGCGGCGGTGGAAGCATGGCTGCGCGCGCGCTAGCTTCTGCTACAATTCTGCTGAACGCATGACTGCCAAAGCTGCGAAGACCACCGAGCGCGCCATTGGCCGCTCGCCCGATCAGTTGACCATCGAAGAACGGACGGAGCTTACCGGGAAGCACGTCGCTCTCGAAATTTACACGCCGGAGGCCTTGCCGTTGCGGCGCATCGAGGCGATCGGCGATTCGGTCGAGGCCTGCATCCAGATGCTGAAAGCGCGCGGGTTGGACCCGATGCGCTTTGAGTATACGCGGCTAACGCCCGCCTATTAAGTTAACGGCCCATTACGGCAGCAGCTCCGCGGTCATCGTCGCGCCGCCCATCGCGGCCATCACCGTCACGATCTTGATCGCCGCCCGCGTATCCTTCGCGATCCACAGCGTCATGTTGTCGTTGCCGCCATCGGCGGAGGTGACCTCGACCTTGAACGCTTCGAATTTGCCCGCCGGCGTCGTCACGCTTTCGGATCCGGCGACCTTTAGCTGCATCAGCTTCGCCTTCATCTTCTGCGTGTCAAAGTTGCGGAACGTGGCCGTGTAGCCATCCGCCAGCGGAAGCCGCCCGATTGCCTGCGGCCCGCCCGGACCTTCCGCGAACAGCGGCCCGCCGGTTTCCGCGTCGATCGGCTTCTCGCCGCCGCCCATATTCATCATGCCGGTGGCCTTGCCGTCTTTGTAAGCGACTTCGACCTTCACGGGCCCCTGCTGCATCTTACGGCTGCGCGCGATCAGCGTGCCCTTCTCGATGACGACCGCGTCGTTCATCACACCCATGGGGGTCTCGACGACATCGACCACCGACCATGCCCCGTTCTGTTCCTGGATGGTCGTCGCCAGCGACATCTTCATCTGCTGCGGTCCCATTGCCACCGTCACCTGGTACTTGCCGGACCACGGCTTCAGGTCCGACTCCGGCTTGGGCGCGCCCACCGCGGCGGCGTCCACCTTCCTGGCCAGGGTCACCGTCTTCGGATCCACCGTGATCTCCGCCAGCCGTTTCACGACCTCCGGCGTCCCGCCTTCCTGGTAGCGTCCGTCGAGATACTTCGCCAGGAACTTCTCCGCCGCCATGAACATCGCCATGTTATTCACCGGCCTCTGGAAACCGTGGCCTTCATCCGGCGCCAGAATGTACTCCACCGGGAACCCGCGCTCGCGCAACGCGATCACGATCTGGTCCGCCTCGCCCTTGTTGACGCGCGGATCGTTCGCGCCCTGGACCACCAGCAGCGGCGTCTTGATCTTGTCCGCAGAATTCAGGGGCGAGCGTTCCTTCATCCAGGCCTTGCCCTCCGGCGTGTTGGGATCGGCCATGCGGCCATACATCATCTTGCGGCCCGCTTCCCAGTAGGGCGGGATCGCCTCCAGCAGCGTGATCAGGTTCGACGGCCCCACGATATCGACGGCCGCGCGGTACAGTTCGGGTGTGAATGCGACGCCCGCCAGCGTGGCATACCCGCCGTACGACCCGCCCAGAATCCCGATGCGCTTGGGGTCGGCGATGCCTTCCGCCACCAGGTGCTTCACGCCCCACGTGATGTCGTCCTGCATCTTCTTGCCCCACTCGCCGTTGCCCGCATTGAGGAACTTCTTGCCGAAGCCCACCGACCCGCGAAAGTTCGGCATCAGCACCGCATAGCCGCGATTCGCGAAGAACTGCGCCAGCGAGTTGTAGCCCCAAACGTCGCGCGCCCACGGTCCGCCGTGCGGCACGATCAGCGTGGGCAGTCCCTTGGCCGGCAGGCCCTTCGGCAGCGTCAGGTACGCCGGAATCTCCAGACCGTCCGACGATTTATAGCGAATGGCCTGCATCGACGAGAGCGCCGTCCTCGGCAGTTTCTCCCGTGTCCGGTACTGCAGGTCGAGCTTCTTGGCCTTGCGGTCGAAGAGGTAGACTTCGCCGGGCTCCGTGTCGCTGGCGGCGGAAACCACCCAAATCTGCTCATCGGTGGTGCGCGACCCCAGCCCCACCTCTTTGCCCGGCAGCTTCACTTGCAGCCACTGGTAATCCGCCTCGAGCGCCTTGTCCTTGAAGTACCGGCGCGTCTTCTCGTCGGTGTACGACGTCATGGCGAGCTCATCGGTGACCTCCGAGAAGAGCGCCGCGCCGAGGTCGACACGCCGCAGCGGGTCCGACTCCACCGTCTCCAGCTTGCCGGACTGCACATCGAGGAGTTCGAGCGCGGCCAGATCGTGCGCGCCCTTGTTGTTCTCGAGGTACACCCGTTTGCCGTCCTTGTGGAAGCGAAGGGGGTCGCACGTCTCAAACACGTTGCAGGAGAAAATCCTGTTGAAGCCGTCCGCGTCTACGCGAAGGATTTCCTGATCGCCGGCATCGGTGACGCGTTGCGCCAACCGCAATTGTCCCTTGAGGTCGAACATCCAACCGGCGATGCGGTCGGTGTTCTTGCGGATCAACGCGCGCTCGCCCGTGGCAATGGTCACTTTATACAGATCGTGCCAGGCCTTGTCGCGGTCGTTGATCCCGACGTACAATACGCCGGGCTCGCCCTTGGGAGCGTGCACAAGCTGCACGAGGACGCCTTTGAGACCTGTAAGGTCGCGCGATGGCGGCGCGTCGGCGCCGGCCGGCACGGCCGCCGCCGGGTCCACGGCGTACAGGTTGAAGTTCTCGTCGCCGTCATTGTCTTTGACGTACCCCACGAACTTCGAGTCGCGCGTCCACAGGAAACCGGGGACCGGCCGCTTCGTCTCGGTGGTGAGCAGGCGGGCGGCGCTGAACGGCTCGCCGGTCTTCTTCACCCACACATTCCGCGTGTCTTTCCACGGCTTGATAAACGCCAGGAATTTCCCGTCGGGCGAGATCTGCGCGCCGGAAATCTCGGGGTTGCCGAATAGCAGCTCACGGTCGATGAGCGGCGGAAGGCCTTGGGCGGGTAAAAGCGCGGAAAGCATCATGGCAAATAGGAGAAGTCGATGCGGTTTCATCATTCTGGAAGGATTTTCCGATCCACGATACCATTTTGACCTAAACCATAACCCTGCCGCCAGACCGGCGGCGCGGCGGCGGTTGAAAAAGACGCATGGAATCGCCTATGTTGGAGCCTGTCCTATGGAACCGACGATTCGATTCAGCTCACTGGTGCGCAAGGGACTGCGGTTTCGCGACCGGTTTGACGCCGCCAAGACGGCGGCCGGCCCGGTGGAATTCGCGTGGTATCCGTACGACTCCTTCGTGAATCTCTTCTACTTGCAGAAGCTGATGCGCGGCGGCGGGAGAAGCCTGGAATCGATGGCGGGAGGCCGCGCGATCCTGGATATCGGCGCGGCGGACGGGGCGTTGAGCTTCTATGCGGAATCGTTGGGATTCGCGGTGGACGCGCTGGACTGCAGCGGGTGCAATATCAACCGGATGTGCGGGATTCGGCAGCTCGCCCGACAGTTCGAATCGAAGGTGCGGATTCACGATATCGACCTCGATGGGAGATTCGAGTTTCCCGGGCAGTACGGACTGACTTTCGGGCTGGGGACTCTCTATCACCTGAAGAATCCTTACTACTTCCTGGAGAAGCTGTCGCAGCACTCGGCCTTTTGCTTCTTGAGCACGCGGGTGGCGCGTTGGAGTCCCGACGGCGCGACGCGGTTGGAGGGACTGCCGGTTGCCTACCTGTTGGGCGAGAGCGAGATTAATTCGGACGCGACGAACTATTGGATCTTTTCCCCGGCGGGTCTGACGCTGCTTGTGGAACGAGCGGGATGGAGCATCGAGGCGTCGGTATGCGCGGGACCATCGGAGTCGAACCCGGTGGCGAGTGAGAGGGATGAGCGAATGTACCTGATGCTGCGGAGCCGGAGGGCGGAGGTTGCCGCAGAGGCAGACTCTTGACTCCGAGTTCACGGGTACCCTGTTTGAGATAGTAGGATCATGAACTCCAGGCACGTCGTAATCTTCGCCGCGACGTTGATACTCATGACTCGCGGGCTCGACGCGCAGACACAGCTGGATACGAAGGCAATCGATCGCGCGGTGATCTCGAAACTGTCGGCACAGTTTGGAATCCACTCCAAAGTCATCGTGCATCTGGAACTGACACAGACGTTTCAAACGAAATCCCGGTGGAGCCTGGTCGTCGCTAAACAGCCTGATGAGGAGAGTAGCGTCGAAGACGGAGGGGGCAATCGAATCGGAGCGGCATCTCTTTGCTTTGTCGAGAATGACGAGCCGGACTGTTCCGAAGAGATGTTCCGGGCAAAGTATCGAGAAGAGAAAGTCAGCTTCGTCTCCGGGGAGCCGACTTTCCACGTGCTCTTTACGAGCGATGTGGTATTTTCCGGACCGGGGAGAACGCTTCCGCTGCTGAGGATAAAGAGCTGTATGAATCGGGGGGCGACTGGGAATTGCGCAGTTTCGACGTTTCTGTTCGCCTATGATCGAAAAGCGGAGAAGTTTCGTGTCGTCTTCTTCAATATGACGGGCAGGAATAACAACGAGGAGACCCGGGTTGTTGAGAACGGCCCGCTGCTTGGGAGTGTCATTGTCGCCTATCCGACCGACGATGCGCCGTTTACGTACTTCGTGGAGGTCTACAAGCGAACCTCCGATAGTGAGTATTCGCTCGCGTTGAGATATCGAGGTCATACCGGTTACGGCGACGGCAATCCTCTCGCGGTCATCGATTCAGAAATGCCAGAGACCCTTCGGCGGCTGGGACTTTGGAAAACAGGTGATGCGCTGCCCGTTCCGCCGCGCATGCCTGGAGGATGTACACGGCTCGTGATGCGAAACGGTGTCGAATGGTGTGAGCCGCGTTAATGCCGTGGAAATGAAAGTGGGGTCGTACTCGCTTGGCGATTTCCTGATGCGGAGCGCTTAACGTCACATTTGCCATGAAAATCGGGAGAGCAGGAGCATCGAGGCTGGCCCGCTACCTGGGTATCACAGCGGTAGTGGCGGTCGCGATGATAGGCTTGGCGCTTTCGGTTCGCGCGTTCCTCTCCGTTCGCATACGGAAAGCCGATCGGATTCTATCGCCACCCGGGATTGAATGGAGCGGTTCCGTCAACATCAACGGTGTGCCGCAGTGGCTGACGGTCCGAGGCGACGATGCGAGAAATCCACTGCTTCTCTATCTGCATGGAGGACCCGGCTCGCCGGCGACACTGCTTGCCGGGCGCCACTACTCGGCCGGGATCGAAAGGCATTTCGTGGTGGTCCATTGGGAGCAGCGAGGCACATGCAAGTCCTACAGTCCGGCGCTAGAGAAAACACCCCTCACGACCGAACAATTGATTGCCGATGCGGATGCGGTCGCGCGTTATCTGCTCGTGCGCTTTCACCGGGACAAGCTCTACCTGGTGGGCCATTCCTGGGGTTCTCTGCTTGGCATCAACGCGATCACGGACCATCCGGACCGGTACTACGCCTACATCGGAATCGGGCAGTTCGTGAATGCCATCGAGCAAGAACGAATCTCTTTGCATTTCGCGATGGACTATCTCAAACGGACCGGAAACACCGCCGGCTACGCCAAGCTCGCTGCGCTCGGCGAGCCGCCCTATCCCCAGGCTTTCGATGCTATCGTCCGCCAGCGGATTGTCCTGATGCGCGCTGGCGGCGTCTCCGGCGAGACCTATCCGCTTGCCAGGCAGATTAGCGATGCGCTGGTCTGTCCGCAATACAGCCTGCTGGACTTATGGAGACTCATCAAAGGCTCCGTTTTCAGCTTGCGCAGCAGCCTGAATCGCGAATACTGGAATTGGAAGCTCGATGCTACCCATCTCCGGTTTTCAGTCCCGGTGTATCTCTTCATAGGCCATCACGACTACAACACTCCGTACGAGCTTGCGGAGCGCTATTTCGATGCGATCCAGGCGCCCCGTAAAGGCAAGGTTATTTTCGAAAATGCCGCGCACATGATTCCATACGAAGATCCCGATCGGTTCAATCGCGAAGTTGTACGCGTGTTTGGCCCGTCATCCGGCCAGTAGGGAAAGCGTTCCCGTTTGGCCGGTGGTTTCCGTTGGCCGTGTCGCCGACCCGCCGAATGAAGGTCGCCCCTTCCGGGTCGGGCGATTCTCCTAAACTTTTAGTTGACACAGGCCGCTTTCGGGCGCATACTCCTAAGTGTTTAGGAGGCATCGTGCCCAAACGGAAGAACGCCGATCCGCCCCTCACGCCGCTCGAACTCGAAATCATGAAGGTGCTGTGGCAGACCGGCCCCGCCAATGTGCAGACTGTGCAGGCCAACTTCAAGAGCCGCGCCCTCGCATACACCACCGTGCAGACGATGCTGAACATCCTGCATGCCAAAGGCCGCGTCAAACGGCAGTTGAAGGATCGCGCCTATATTTACCGGCCGGCCCTCAGCCGCCAGAAAGCGGTCACGCAAGCCGTGGGCGAGATGCTCGACCGCTTCTTTGGCGGTTCGGCCGATAGCCTGGTGCTCAATCTGCTCGAAACCCGGCGGCTGACCGCGGAAAAACTGACGCGCATCCAGGAGCTTCTGGATCGCTCCAAGGAGGAAGAACATGGAAACGATTGACCGGGCCCTGCTCACCTTTCTGCTGAACTCTTTGTGGCAGGTTTCGCTAATAGCAGCCGTGGCCGCTCTGGCCTGCCGCCTGATGCGCCATGGACCGGCGCGGCATCGCCATGCGGTCTGCGTCGCCGCGCTGGCCGCCGCTCTTCTGCTGCCGGCCGCCAGCGTCCGCCGCCGGACATCGGACACGCCCGATATCGCCGTCCCCCAGCAGTTCGACGTCGCCCGGACTCTGCCGGCCGCAGCCGTCGCCGCGCCCGTGACCGCGCCGCCGCAGCGCTCGATCCCGCTACCCGGCACGGCCGCGTCCCTGGCGATGTGGGCCGCCGGACTGTTTCTTCTTTTCCGTGTAGCCCAACTCGCCCGCGCTACGATGAAGACGCTCGCGATCTGCCGCGCCGCGTCGCCGGGCGAGGCGGAATCCTGTCCCGCGTGGACCCGCTGCCGCGCCGCATTCGGCCTCGACGATGTCGAGCTTCGCTGGTCCGCCGCCATCTCCGGACCCGTAACCGCGGCCCGCATCGTCATCCTCCCCGACAGTCTGCGCGGCGCCTCGGAGACCGTGCTTGCTACGGCCATCGGCCACGAGATGGCCCACATCGCGCGCCGCGACTTCGCCGCCAACGTGTGGTGCGAGTTGCTGTATCTGCCGATCTCATTTCATCCCGCCGCGGCTTGGCTGCGCCACGAAGTCGACCGCTCCCGCGAGCTGGCTTGTGACGATCTGGTCACCGCGCGCCTCCTCGATCCGGCCGTCTACGCGAGTTCCATCGTGAACATCGCCACGACTCTCTCCGGCCTGCCGCGCCCCGGCTATACTCTGGGGGTTTTCGACGGCGACATTCTCGAAGAGCGCGTCCGCCGTCTGGTGTCTCGTCCGTCCGGCGATCGGAAGCGGGCCGGTCTGGTGCTCGCCGCCGTCCTCGCCTCGCTCGCCGTGTGCGTCATCGCCGCCTCGACGCTCGCCATCTCGGCGCGCGCCCAGAGCCCCTCCCAGCAGGAAATGCGCCAGGCGGGGGATGCATACAATGCCGGCGACTATACCGCCGCGGTCGAACACTTCGAGAAAGCGGTGGCCCTCGAACCCGGCGCCGTCAAGCCGCGCCTGTTCCTCGCCGCCGCCTACCTGCGGCTCGACACCCAGGCGTTTACCGCGAAAGCGAGCGAGCAATATGCCGAAGTGCTCCGGCGCGATCCGAAGAACGTCGCCGCCATGTTTGGCCTGGTGACCTTGAACGGCCCACAACGCGCCGCCGAGTCGCGCGACCTCATGATGCGGGCGATTGAGATCGACCCGAAGAGCAAGCAGGCTTACTACACGGCCGGCGTGCTCGATTGGATGTTGGCGTTCGCCCCCATCCGCGACGCCAATGGCGGCATGGGCCCAGGCATGTATCGCCGCGTCGGCGATCCCGCCCTACGCGCCCGGCTGCTTCCGGCCATCGAAGAGGGCTACCGCATGCTCCAGATCGCGATCGACCTCGACCCCGAGTGGTCCAATCCAATGGCCTACATGAACCTGCTGCATCGGCTGAACGCCGCGATCGCCGCGGACCAGCTGGAGTCGGACCGCTTGATGGCGCAGGCCGATGAGTGGGTGCGAAAGGCGATGGGCGCCGTAAAGGCGCGCCCGCCGGCCACCAAGGCGCTGGCCGACCGGATCGATGTCGAAAGCGCTGCTCCAGCGCCGATTCCTTCCGTCATTCCGCCGCCGCCGCCCCCTCCGCCACCAGCCGGCGGGTTCCGCGGCAACGGCGACAAGTAGAGGCGAAGCCAGCGTTGGCGCTCACCCGGGTGTCACTGCACCGCGACAGTCACACCTGGGGGAGTACTGGTCCCGCCGATCGAAACCGTGATCGGCACGTTCCCCGACGGCGCCGTCGGTGGCACCTGAACATTCATCTGCATCACGCCCGCCACCAGCCCGGGGGCTTCTCCGAAGAACCCGATGGTCGCGGGCTGCCCGTTAATCAAGACAGTCACGGGCAGCAGCGGCTGAGGCGTCACTGGCAACGTCGCCGCCACGGTGGTTACTTGCCCTGTGATGCCTGCCGGCCCTGTCTGTCCCTCCCCGGTCAGGAACAGGACGATATAGCTGCCTTTGGGCGCCGGATTGGTCGAGAGGTTATAGCTGTTGTCCTGATTCAGGAACGCGCCCGGTCCGCTGCCGGATCCGTCCAGCGTAAACATCGCCGGGGCGGTGGGCGCGGGCGTCAGAAGATACGCGTCCGATGTCTGGCCGAGAAATTTCACCTGGACGAAAGGGTTCGCGATCCCGTCGAGCTCGTACGGCACGACGGCATTGATCTGCACGTCGCTCACATACGTCAGGGGAGCCGGCACGTCGTTAAAGAGAACCTGCACCCCGGAAATCCCGGTGGACACTTTTCCGTCCTCATCCAGTTCCAGCGATGCGCCGGCCGGCGGCCCCATATCGGTTCCTCCGATCGTGACGATCTCCCCTGGCGCAATCGGCCCTGACGCGAAGTTCGCGGCATTCACCACAGCCGCGATCTTCGGCGGCGCCGGGCCCGCCTGAGCCGGCCAGAGGGTGTCGTTCCCCGCGTAGGAAGCGGTGATGCGGTACAGGCCGGGCACCACCGGATTGTTCATGCTGAACGATCCGTCGGCGCCCGTCGTCACCGTTCCCAGGGTCCGGGTCTCCGGTTCGAACATGACGATTTCGCGCGAGGGCTCGTTGCCGGCCGCGTTGAACCAGATCAAGGTAAAGTAGCCGCTGCCCGCCGACGCCGGCGACACCCGCGCCGTGATCTTCAGCGTGAACTGAGCGGACTGTGTGACGGCGAACGACCGGGAATTCAGCCCCTTGGCCTGCCCCGACTTGGCCGTGATGTGCAGACCACGCACATACGGCGCCGGCCCCGCATCGAATGCCGGAGCGCCCGGACCATACAGCCAGCCGCCTGCCAGCCCGTTCGAGAAATCCAATGTGGTCGCCGGCCGCGGCGTGTTTTCGCTGTATTCGAAGGCGTAAACGGTCAGATCGGTACGTCCGTTGCAGCTGTAGCACTCGGAATTGATGCGCGCCCCCACCAAGGCCGTGCGCGCGGCCACCGGCACCGGACCCGTCACCGTATACGTGGCGAGTGTGCCCGCTCCATCTGTCCGTTTCCCGGTGATCTGAATCGTCGCCCCCGCTACGGGCGTTCCGGCCGCGGTCAGCGTCCCCGACAGCTTCGACCCGGTCTCGTTGAGGACGATCTGCGTCCGCGTCCGGTTATAGCGGTTGATCAGGTACGTGAAGGCGGTGGGGTCCGTCTCCGGCATCACGTGCGTCGGGTGAGGGTTCCACGATTGGAAGTTCACCTCTTCCGGCGGCGCGTTTCCGCCCAGCACTTCATACTCCACCATATGGCGTTCGGCCGCGGCCATCCACGCCGCATCCGTCTCGTCCGTGAGGAAGCCGTTGTACACCATGCCGAACGGGATCCCGTGCGAGGTCGCCACCGGCCGGATCGCGGCCACCGCCGCCTGCCAATTCGGCACGGTCCAGTCGGCATCCACGTGAAAGAACGCCAGCTTCGCACCCGCGAGCTTGGCCCACGTGTCGAACCAAACCGCGTATTGCGCGGCCCAGTCCGGCGCACCCTCCCGAAATGGCGGGACAGCCATGATGTCTCCCACCAGGAGGTTGGGGAAGATCTTTTTGGCGTCGCTGATCTGCGCGTAGGCATTGGTGGCCACCTGCTGGACGGTCCATTGGCAGGAGTTCGGCCCTTTATAGAGCGCGCCCCATTGGAACGGCTGCTGCATCGCGATGTAGTCCAGATTCCCGCCCAACGCCTTGATGCGTTGTACGAGTGGTAGAAATCCGTTCCCAAATCCTTCGATCCCCTGCCCGCAAGTGCTCGACGACAGGACCGCTGTCTCCAACGCCAATGCGATATTCCGCCGCTTCAAATCCGCCATGAGCTTCGTGAAATCCGCGTCCGAAAACGCATCCACTCCATCCGGATAGACCTTGAATACCTTGACCGTGGATGCCGCCTTCTGCCACGGCGCGGTCGGGGTAAAAAGACTCATGTAATCCGTGGAACCGAAAAACCCGACCGGATGAGCGCTGGACGGCAACGGCGTAAACCATATCGTTTGCTGAGCCGGAAGCCATACCGCCGTCGCGGCCAGCATGGCAACCCAGACGAATATTCTCAGGAGAAAGGACCTGCTTCGCATTTATCCACTGTATCAACCCGTGCTAATCCTCCAAAATCTTCTTCTCTTTTTATTCGCCTTAATGTATAGTTCTTCCATGAGCCCCCAAACAACTTACGACTTCGCCAATCAATTGCTGGCCAGTAAGGACTTCTTCGATCGCTCTACCCGCGTTCTCGAGGAGTCGGACTCGCTATTCCGTCCCAACAGCCAGATGATGACCGCCGCCCAGCAGGTCGCCCATGTGGCCCAAACGCTCGACTGGTTCGTCGAAGGCGCCTCGCGTCCGGAAGGCTTCGACCTCGATTTCGAAAAACACGCGGCGGCGCTGGCGTCGACCACGTCGCTGGCTGCCGCACGGCAGGCGCTCGACGCGGCATATGCCAATGCCATCGCATTTATCCGCTCGCGCAGTGCTCAGGATCTCGCGCAGCCTCTCCCGGCCGGCCCCGTCATGGGCGGTCAGCCGGTCAGCGACATCGTCTGGGCCATGGTCGAGCACACCGCGCACCACCGCGGCGCCCTGACTGTGTACTCGCGTCTCCTCGGCAAGGTTCCGCCGATGCCCTACGGCGGCTGATTGACTTCGCACTCGAATTCCGGTACAACGGCCCAAAGGAGTTAGCCGATGGGTCGTTGCTGCCTCGTCGCTGTCTGGGGACTTTTCGCCGTCTGTGTCTTGGCGCAGGAATTCCGCGCCACGCTGACGGGACGCGTACTGGACGCCTCTGGCGCGCCCGTCGCCAATGCGAAACTTCGCGTCACGAACCTGGCGAACGGCGAGTCCCGCGACGCCATTAGCGACTCGCAAGGCAATTACCTCGTTCCTCTCCTGAATCCGGCCGGCTATTCCATCAAAGCCGAAGCGCCGGGTTTCAAGACCGCGATTCGCAACGGCGTCCAACTCGGGGTCAACCAGACAGCCACTGTCGACGTGCAGCTCGAACTCGGCTCGACGGCCACGCAGATCACGGTCAGCGCCGAGGCCCCGCTGCTCGAGGACGCCAACGGCGAACGCGGCGCCCTGATCGACGAACAAAGCGTCAAGGAGTACCCGCTCAACGCGCGCAACCCCTTCATGCTCGCCATGCTCGCCCCCGGCGTGAACTTCGACGGCGAATTGACCTACCAGCGGCCGTTCGACAACGGCGCCATCGCCGAATGGAGCATCAACGGCAGCCAGCGCAAGAACGAGTTTTCGCTCGATGGCGCTCCCAACAACGCCCAGGCCGGCGGCAACAATATCGCGTTCGTGCCGCCGGTCGATTCCGTGCAGGAGTTCAAAGTCCAGAGCAACGCGTACGACGCGCAATACGGGCGCAGCGCGGGCGGCGTCATCAACGTCGTGCTCAAGAGCGGCGGCAACCGGCTCCACGGCGCGGTCTACGAGTTCGCCCGCCGGAGCGGGTGGGACGCCAACTCCTTCCAGAACAACTCCCGCTGTGTCACCGTCGACGACCACGGCAACTGCCACGGCGCCCCCAAAGACGGCCATTGGCTGGACCAGTACGGCGTCCAGATGGACGGCCCGGTTTATCTCCCAAAGCTCTACAACGGCAAGCAGAAAACGTTCTTCCTGTTCAATTACGAACGTTATCGCGAAGGCACCCCGCAACCGCTGATTCTCAGCGTTCCCGAACCCGAGATGCGCACCGGCGATTTCAGCAAGCTCGTCGACGGTCGCGGCCGCCGGATCGCCGTCTATGACCCCACCACCGGCGCCCAAGCCGGCTCGCAGTGGGTCCGGCAGCCCTTTCCCGGCAACATCGTGCCGCGCGACCGCCTCAATCCCACCGCGCTCCAGCTCATCAAGTACTTCCCGCTGCCGAACACCACTACGCCCGGCGTCAACTATTCCTCCTCGAACTACTTCATCTCCGGCGGCGACGGCACTGCCCGCGACCAGTTCTACAATCTGGTCGCCAAAATCGATCAAAACATCAACGACCGGCACCACATCTTCCTCCGTTTCGGTCAGAACGACCGCAAGGAGCTGCGCACCTACAACGGCATCTTCGACAAACCCGGCGCCGACGGCCAGCTCCCCCTGCGCCGCGCCAACTGGACGGGCGCGTTCGACTGGACCGGCAGCCTCACGCACAGTGTGCTGCTCGACGTGCGCGCCTCCATGTCGCGCTTCATCGACCCCTCCACCGCCGAGGCGGACCGCAATTTCGACCTGATCGGCGCCGGGTTCCCGAAGAGTCTCGTGTCGCAACTGCCCTATGGATCGTGGTTCCCGCGGTTGAACATCAGCGGCTTCCAGTCGCTCGGGCGCAATCCGAATTTCGGCGCCAGCGCCAGCAACACGTTCACACTGCAGCCGTCGGTGACCCATTTCCGGGGCGGGCACACCATCAAAGCCGGCCTCGATATGCGCCTGACCCAATACTCGACGCAAAGCTCCGGCCAGATCATGACCTTCAGCGCCGCCGACACGTTCACGCGCGCCGATTACCAGCGCAGTGACGGCCTGAGCGGCTCCGGCCTCGCCACCTGGCTGCTCGGCATGCCCACCTCCGGCAGCGTCAACATCAACATGTTTCCGATCTACAGCTACCGGTATTACGCCACCTGGGCGCAGTACGATTGGAGGCTGCGGCGCAACCTGACGGTGAATCTCGGCGGACGCTGGGATGCAAACCTTCCGCCGGTGGAGCGCTACAACCGCATGAATCGCGGCTTCAACCGCGACGTCATCAGCCCCGTCAATGATCTGATCGATCACAACAAATTCCCGTACCTGAACTACCCGATTCGCGGCGGACTGCAATTCGCCGGCGTGAACGGCCTGCCCGCCGCCGCCACCGATTCCGACCTCAACACCTTCCAGGGACGGATTGGCTTCGCCTACGCGGCCGGCCGCAAGACCGTCGTACGCGGCGGGTGGGGACTCTTCTACATCAACCCCAACAACGACTACCTGCAGAATGTCGGCTTCAACGCCACGACGTCACTGGCGGCGTCGCCCGATTCCAACAAGACCGCCTATCCCAACCTGCTCGCCGACCCGTTTCCGGTGATCAACCAGCCTGTCGGAAGCAGCCGGGGGCTCATGACGTTCGTCGGCAACGGCTTCAACTTCGTCAATACTCACTTCGAAATTCCGCACGTACAGCAGTTCTCCCTGGAACTCCAGCACGCTTTCACGCCGCGCGCCCGCGCCAGCCTGGCCTATGTGGGCAGCCGCGGCTATCGCCTGCAAAGCAACAAGACGTTCAACGACGAAGACGATTCCACGCTGCGCGATCAATGCAATTACCTGCTCGGCGCCACCAGCCAGACTCTGTGCACCCAAGGTCTGACCAACCCGTTCCGCAATGTTCCCGGCTTCGAAGGAACCTCGCACTATACCGGTTCCACGCGCTCCCGCTATGAGCTCAGCCGCCCGTTCCCGCAATACACCGGCAGCCTCACCGAGTACATGCGCAACGACGGTTCCAGCTGGTACAACAGCTTGCAGGCGACTTTCACCTTCCGCGCGCGCGCCGGCCTGAACCTCAACACCAACTACACCTTCTCGAAGACCATGGAGCGGAACGGCTTCCTCGACGGCATGAACAATGTCATGCAGCAGGGCCTTTCCAGCAACGACCGGCCGCATAAGTTCGTTTACAGCATGATCTGGCAGTTGCCGATCGGCCGCCGCGCGCACGGCATGGCCGCGCGGTTCCTCAAAGGATGGGAAGCGACGACGATTTTCCAGATCTTTTCCGGCCGTCCCTGGGCGCTTCCGGGCAACGTCCTTTATCTGAAGGACGCCCGCAATCCTGCCTTCACGTGGAACGCGGCCACCGTCCAGGCGGTGCAGCCCTGCGTGCTCAATTGGGACAACACCAACCACATCACATGGCAGGCCTATAGCCTCGACGCCGGCTGCACACAAGCCAACTGGATGATCGTCCCCAGCTATAATCCCCGCTACACCCCGTATTACGACGGCCGCATCCGTTCGCAAACCGTCCGCCTGATGGACGCCTCGCTGAACAAGCTGACGCGCATCAGTGAGCGGTACAGCGTGCAGTTCCGGCTGGAATCGTTCAACGTGCTCAACTCCTTCTTCGTGAATGGCAAGCAATTCAACAACGACCCGACCAGCGCCAATTTCGGCTCCTTGATCAAGGCCGAAGTCAGCGCCCCGCAGTCCAACTACCCGCGCAACGTCCAACTCGGCGTCAAGTTCTTGTGGTGACCCTGGTGCGTTACCATAATTAAATCCGATGGCCCCACCGCCCATCCCGCCGTCCCTCGATCATCTGGTGACGCGCCCGTTCTCCTTCTATCCGCCGATCATTGGTGTCGAGCACAACGAGTGGCTCTTCCGCAAAGCCACCTGGTCCGAAATCCTCGTCGTCAACTGCAAGACCAGCAACGAGATCTGGATCCCACGCCGCTTCATAGGGGAGGTTTCCCGCGTCGACGATCCCGTGCTCATCGTCGGTCTGAAGCTCGAGATCGAATACAAGGCGGGCGCCGTCTGGCCGTTCCAGCGGCGCGTGATTCAGATGCCCGTCGCCGTCGGCGGCCCGGCGCCGCCTCTACCCCCCGGCGCGCCGGATCGTTCTGCGCCTGCGCCGATCGTCGGCATCCGCCTCGAAAGCAGCGATAAGGCCGTCTTCAAGATGATCGGCGTCGCGGTCGCGATCGCCATCGGCCTGTACATCGTCGCCGTCAATCTCAACCGAGTCGGCGAACTTCGCCAGCGCAACGTGACGTTCACCGCCGCCGATCAGAGCTTCCTCGAACTGAGCCGAACCGACGACTATACCGCCATCGTCCAGAAACTCGGCGCGCCCGCTTCCGACCGGTCGCGCGAGGTCGGCACCATCGAATACCGCGCCCTGGGCTATCCCGACCGCAAGTACAGCGTCATCCTGATGGGCTCCGATCCGCGGACGTCGCATTATATCGGGGTGATGGACGACAACTGGAAGCCCCTCCACTCGGTCGAGATGAGAAGCGGTGGCACCACTCTCTCCTTGCTGCGCAACCTGAACCGGTTTTAGTAGACTCAGGGCTGTGAAGATCCTGGGCCGTATTGTCTGGGCCGCAATTGCCGTGGCGGCCGCATTTTGCCTGGGCGGAATCGCCCTCAATCGCGGAGAGCACATCAACAGCATCTGGCTCGTGCTCGCCGCCGCGTGCAGCTACGCCACCGGCTACCGCTTCTACGCCAAATTCATCGCCGTCCGCGTCATGGCGCTCGACGACCAACGCGCCACGCCGTCCGAGCGCCTGCGCAACGGCCACGATTTCGAGCCCACCAACAAGTGGATCGTCTTCGGGCACCACTTCGCCGCCATCGCCGGGCCCGGGCCTCTCGTCGGACCCGTCCTCGCCGCCCAATTCGGTTATCTCCCCGGCACGCTCTGGATCGTCATCGGCGCGGTCCTCGGCGGAGCCGTGCAGGACTTCGTGATTCTCTTCGCCTCCATGCGGCGCGACGGCAAATCGCTCGGCCAGATGGCGCGCGAGGAAATTGGCAAGGTCGGCGGTTTCGTCGCGCTGGTCACGGTGCTCATCATCATGGTGATCCTCCTGGCTGTCGTCGCGCTGGTAGTCGTCAATGCCCTCAAAGGCAGCGCGTGGGGCACTTTCACCATTGCGGCGACCATGCCGATTGCGCTCTTCATGGGTCTCTACCTGCGCTACTGGCGCCCCGGCAAGGTGCTCGAATGCTCGGCCATCGGCTTCGTGCTCGTGATGGCCAGCATCTTCGCCGGCCGCGCTGTGGCCGAATCCGCCGGACTCGCGCCGATCTTCACCCTCGGAGCCATGACGCTGGCGATCGGCATCATTCTCTATGGATTTCTCGCGAGCGCCCTGCCCGTCTGGCTGCTCCTGGCGCCTCGCGATTATCTCAGCACCTTCGTCAAGCTCGGCGTTGTCCTGATGCTCGGCGTCGGCATCCTGTTCGTGCGGCCGGAGTTGCAGCTTCCGGCATTCACCCGCTTTGTCGACGGCACGGGCCCGATCTTCGCCGGCAAGATCTTCCCGTTCTGCTTCATCACCATCGCCTGCGGCGCCATCTCCGGCTTCCATTCTCTGATCTCCTCCGGCACCACGCCAAAAATGATCGCCCGCGAGTCCCACGCCTGGCCCGTCGGCTACGGCTCGATGCTGCTCGAAAGCTTCGTCGCCATCATGGCGATGATCGCCGCTTGCGTGCTCCAGCCGGGCGTCTACTTCGCTGTGAATTCGCCGGCCGGCATCGTCGGCGCGACGCCCGCCGCTGCCGTCACGACCATCTCGGAATGGGGCTTCCCCGTCACCGAGTCCGACATGACCACTCTCGCCCGGGACGTCGGCGAAACCACGCTCTTCTACCGCACCGGCGGAGCTCCTTCGCTGGCGCTCGGTATGGCGCACATCTTCGCGCGCAGCGGCGGCGGCCAAGCGGTGGTCGGCTTTTGGTACCACTTCGCCATCATGTTCGAGGCCCTCTTCATCCTGACCATCATCGACGCCGGAACCCGGGTCGGCCGCTTCATGTTGCAGGACCTGCTCAGCCACATCGTGCCGCCCCTCGGCCGCACGAGCTGGATGCCGGGCGTTTACGCGACCAGCGCCATGGTGGTCGGCGCATGGGGCTATTTCCTGATTCAGGGCGTGCGCGATCCGCTCGGCGGCATCAACTCGCTCTGGCCCCTCTTCGGCATCGCCAACCAGTTGCTGGCGGGGATCGCCCTCTGCGTAGCCACCACGATCCTTCTCAAGATGCGCGGCGCGCGGTTCATGTGGATCACCTGCGCGCCGCTGGTGTGGCTTCTCATCGTGACATTTACCGCCGCCTGGCAGAAGATCTTCTCGCCGATTCCAGCCATCGGCTTTCTCGCCCAGGCCGATAGGCTGGCCGCCGGCCCGCAGACCGAAGTAACCCGGACCCTGATCTTCAATGCCCGTCTCGACGCGGCAATCTGTGGAGTGCTCCTGGTGCTGGTGGCGACGATCCTGGCGGATTCGCTGCGCATCTGGGCCGGCATTCTCCGCGGCACGCGGGAAGCGCACGTCTCCGAAGCCCCGTTTGTCCTATCGCAGCTCCGCGCGGAGGAGTTATGAGACGCGTCGCCCGGCTCGTGTGGTCCCTGCTCCGAGAGTTGGCTGACGAAAACGCCTACGATCGGCACCTCTCCGCCCACGGCCGTCCCCATTCCGCCGCCGAGTGGCGCCGATTTTCCGAAGAGCGCCTCAAAGCGAAGTACGCCCGCGCCAAGTGCTGCTGACCCGTGCCAATGACAGCCGCCATCGGGCCGCTCGCCCGAAATATTTGAGAACTTCCCGCGCTCCCCACACTAATTCAGTGCCATGCTGCCGCTGCTTCTGCTCTGCTTCGCCGCCCAGGCGGGCGACATCGAAGAAACCAGCCTGCGCCAGTTGTTGACCATCCGGCGCGTCTTCGTCGACCGGCTCACCGGCGGCGAAACCGCCGCCCAGATGCGCGACATCCTCATCAGCAGCATGCAGTCCGCCAAGCTCTTCATCGTCACCGAGAACCAGGAGCGGGCCGATGCCATCCTGCGCGGCGCGGCCGAAGACCTCGTCTTCACCGAGACCCACACTTCCTCCGACGGCCTCAACGCGCACATGAACGCGGGAACCGGCCGAACCTCCGGCAATAGCCGCGGCGCCTACGGCGGCATCGGCGCGGGAGAGAACGACTCGCAGCACGCCACCGAGCGGCGCCACGAAGCGGTCGCGGCGGTGCGATTGGTGAATAAGGAGGGCGACGTGATCTGGTCCACCACCCAGGAGAGTCTCGGCGCCAAATTCCGCGGCGCCAGCGCCGACGTCGCGGACAAAATCACCACCCGCCTGAAGGACGATTTCGAGCGCGCCCGGAAACTAAAAGTGCAGCCCCCCGCCGCAAATTAGGACCTCGCCCGAAACGTAGTCCGAAAGCGGCGAGCAGAAGAACAAAACGGCGTTCGCAGCCTCCTCCGGAGTGCCGACCCGCCCCAGCGGACACGCCTGCTTCACCCAATCCAGCACCCTCGGCTGCACACCCACCGCGATCTTGCGCCCTTGCACGTCGATCGACGCCGCTTCGCCCGCCAGCGGTTGTGTCAGCCGCGTCTCGATGATGCCGAACCCCACGGCGTTCACCGTGACGTTGTACCGGCCCCATTCCTTGGCCATGGTCTTCGTAAGCCCGAGCACGCCCGCCTTGCCCGACGAATATCCCGCCTGCCCCGGATTGCCGTCCGTGCCCGCGATCGATGTGATGTTGACGACCTTTCGCGTGACCCGCCTTCCCTCGCCTGCCTCCCGCTTCGCCGTCTCGCGGATCCACCCCGAAGCCGCGCGCAGAATGCGGAACGGCGCCGCCAGGTGAATGTTGAGCATCGCCTGAAACTGCTCGTCCGTGGTCTTCTGTATCACGTTGTCCCACGTGTACCCGGCATTGTTCACGATAATGTCGATCGAGCCGAAGCGCTCCACCGTGCTATCGACGAGCCGCTGCGGAAAAGCCGGATCGGTGACATCGCCCGCCAGCGACGCCGCGTTCCCGCCCGCCTGCCGGACGGCGGCTTCGGCCTCCGACGCCGGACCGGCGTCGAGGTCGTTGATCATCACCGAGGCGCCGTACCCGGCGAGCGTCTCGGCGATCGCGCGGCCGATTCCGCGGCCCGCGCCCGTGACCAGCGCGGTCTTCGATTGCAGCGTGAGAGGCACGCAATCAGGTTACCGCAACAGGTCTTCCAACTGAATTTTTGCGTCCGTCCGCGCGTCCCGGTACTTCACGATCACGGGAGTGTACACGGAAATCCCCCACGCCTTTCCCGCGCCGCTCGTGACCGCGCGAGCCCCGGCCACGATCACCGCTTCCTCGGGAATCACGAGCGGCTGATCCTCCGTCGCCCGATGGACCGTCTGCCGCACCAGGTCGTAGACCGGCGTCGATCGATTCAGGATCGTGCCGGTCCCGAGCACGGCTCGCCGTTTCACCACCGTGCCTTCGTACACGCCACAATTCCCGCCGACCAGCACCTCGTCCTCGATGATCACCGGCGAGGCGTTGACCGGCTCGAGCACTCCGCCGATCTGGCTGGCCGCGGAAATGTGGCAGTTCTTCCCGACCTGCGCGCAGCTTCCCACCAGCGCATGCGAATCGACCATCGTCCCTTCGTCGACATACGCGCCGGCATTGATGTACATCGGCGGCATGCAGGTGACGCTTCTCGCGACATAGGCGCCGCTCCGCACACTCGACCCGCCCGGGACCACCCGCACGCCGCTCTCCTCGCCGAACTGCTTCAAAGGATACGTGTGCTTGTCCCGAAAGGACAGAGTCCCAACCGACATATCGACGATTCCGCCCAGCCGGAAGCCGAGCAGGATGCCTTTCTTGACCCAGGCATTGACGCTCCAGCCCGTGGGCGACGCTGCGTCGGGTTCGGCAGCGCGCACGCGTCCTTCGTCGAGCGCGGCCCGGAACTCCTCGAACAGCCGGAAATGGTCGGCCGTGTACTGCGCCGGCTTTTCGTCGAAGAGGCGCTCGATCTCAACCTGCAACGGGAACCCTCCCCAATCCGGCGGCGGCCAGCGTCTTCTCGATCTTCGCCATGCTGGCCGCGGCCGGCGGACACATCGGCAGACGCCAGACCGGCTCCAGCAAACCCATGTGGGCCATCGCCGCCTTCACCGGAATCGGGTTCGACTCCACGAAGTTCACGTTCATCAGGGGCAGGAAGCGCCGCTGAATCTCCCGCGCCGTTTCATAATCGCCGCGCAGGCAGGCTTGGGCGAGCTGAGTCATCTCACCCGGGATCTCGTTGGAAACCACCGAGATGACTCCGCGCCCGCCGAGCGCCATCAGCGGGATCGTGATCGCATCGTCGCCGGAAAGCACGGTGAAGTCCGGTGGGACCTCCTGCAGGACATTCGCCATCTGCCCGATGTTTCCCGAAGCTTCCTTCACGCCGGCGATGTTCTCGATCTCCGCCAGCCGCGCCAGCGTGGCCGGCTCGACATTGACGCCCGTGCGCCCCTGCACGCTGTAGACGACAATCGGCAGGCGCAGCGCCGCCGCGATCGCCTTGTAGTGCTGGTAAAGCCCTTCCTGTGTCGGCTTGTTATAGTACGGGGTCACGGAGAGGATGCCGCTCACTCCCATCCGCTCCAGCTCGCGCCCGAGTTCGATCACCTCGTGCGTGTTATACCCGCCCGCGCCCCCCAGAACCGGGACTCTCCCGCCGGCCTCTTCCAGCGTGATCTCGATCACGCGGAGGTGCTCCGTGCGCGTCAGAGTCGGGCTCTCGCCCGTTGTCCCACAAGGCACCAGAAAATTGATCCCCGCCTCGATCTGCCGCCGCACCAGCCGCCGCAGCGTCTCCTCATCGAGAGTTTGATCGCGCCGAAACGGCGTTACCAGCGCAGTGCCACACCCTGTAAACATGTCCCACCTCCTTATGTCGATTCTAGGCCCGTCATCGTGGAGCAAGCTTCCAGCTACCGCTCATAAAATCCCTTTTTCCCGATCACCCACTGCGCCGCTTTCAACGCCCCCCGCGCGAAACCCTCGCGGCTGCGCGCCGTATGCCGTAGCGTAATCGTGTCCGCCGCCGAGTCGAAGCCGATTTCATGCGTCCCCGGATGCCTCCCGGCGCGATTCGACCCAACGTCGATCCCCCGCGCGTAGCCCGCCTTTTTCATCTCGTCCACCAGCTTCAGTAGTGTACCCGACGGGGCGTCCTTCTTGGTCGAATGGTGAATCTCCCACGCCCACGCGCCATATTCCGGCTCCTCCGCAAGCAACCGCGCGGCCTCCGCCACCAAACGCATGAAGGCGCTCACTCCAACCGAGAAATTCGGACTCCACACCAGTCCGATCCCATGCCGCTCCACCGCCGACTGCACCGCCGCCAGATGCTCCTGCCAGCCGGTCGTGCCGATCGCCATATTCACGCCCAGCGCCGAGATCGCCTCGACATTGCGCGCCACCGCCGCCGGAATCGAAAAATCCACGGCTACATCGATCCCGCGGAAGTTCTCCGCCGTCACGCCCTCGAAGTTCGCATTGTTAAACTCGTCGAGCTTCAGCGCGACCTCGAACCCATACTCCGGCGCGAATTGCTCCACCAGGCGGCCCATCTTGCCGTAGCCGACAATCGCCAGCCGCCGCGTTTCAGACATGCACCGCCTCGTTTCGTTCGAACACCGCCGGGTCGAGCTCCGCGAAAAACTCCCGGTGCAGCGCGGCGACGGTCCTGACCAGGTCCGCCTCCGACACCACAAAGCTCAGGTTGAGCAGCGACGCTCCCTGCGAAATCATGCGGATATTGATGCCGTCGAGCGAATTGAAGACGCGGCGCGCCACCCCCGGCGTGAAACGGATATTCTCGCCCACGAGGCACACGATGGCTCCGTCCTTTTCGAGCGACGCCTCGGCGAACTGCCGGATCTCGCTCAGAATCGCTTCGATGTTCTTCGTGCTGTCGATGGTCAACGAAACGCTCACCTCCGACGTCGACACCATATCCACCGGCGTCTCGTAGCGGTCGAACACCTCGAAAATCCGGTGCAGGAACCCGTGGGCCATCAGCATGCGCGTGGAATGAATATTCACCAGCGCGATCTTCCGCTTGCAGGCGATCGATTTGACGACGTTCTCGCACGGCGCGCTCTCGGCCGTGATGCGCGTGCCGTCCACCTCTGGACGCCGCGAGTTCAGAATCAACACCGGGATGTTCTTTTCGACGGCCGGAACGACCGTCGCCGGATGCAGCACCTTGGCGCCGAAGTACGCGAGTTCCGCCGCCTCCGCGAAGGAAATCGTCTTGACCCGGTGGCCGCCGGGCAGGATGGTCGGGTCGGCCGTCAGCATGCCGTCGACGTCTGTCCAGATTTCGATCGCTTCGGCGTGGATCCCGGCCCCCACGATGGACGCCGTGAAGTCCGAGCCGCCCCGCCCCAGCGTAGTCGTCACGCCGTCCGCCGTCGAGCCGATGAAACCGCCCATCACGACTACGCTGTCCCGGGCCAGCGGCGGAATGGTCGCCATCAGACGCGCGTAGGTCTCGGGAAAATTCGGGGCGGCCTGCGTGTGCCGTTTGTCTGTGATGATGACCTTGCGCGAATCCAGATGCGCGGCGTTGATGCCGAAGTGCCGGAAGGCGAGCGTGACGATATAGCTGGAAAGCCGCTCGCCGTAACTGGAGATGGCGTCAATCGAGCGCGGCGTCAGCTCGCCGAGCACCGCCAGGCCCTTCACCAACTCCGTGAGCTCCTGGAAGTGGTCGTCGAGTGTGCGGTCGAGCTCCGCGCGGCGGTCGAGCGGCGCCACCATGCGGGCTTCCCGCGAATGGAAATCGCGCAGGTCGTGAAGCTGCTGAATGTAGTCGGCGCGCTCCCCTTCGATAGCCGCATTGGCGATCGCCAGCAGCTTGTTGGTCGTCTTACCCATCGCGGAAACCACCACCACCGGCCGCTTCGCTTCCCGCGTCCGGACAATCCCCGCGACGCGCTCGATGGCTCGGGCGGACTCCACGGAGGTCCCGCCGAATTTCATGACGATCATCAGTCGAGCATCCCTTCCGAATGCATCAGCTCCGCATTCAGGACGGCCGCCCCGGCGGCGCCGCGAATGGTGTTGTGGCTCAGCACCACGAACTTGTAGTCCAGCACCGGGCACGCCCGCAGCCTGCCCACGAAGGCCGCCATGCCGCGCTCCCGCTCCGCGTCTTTCCGCGGCTGCGGGCGGTTGGTTTCTTCCATGTAAATCACCGGCCGCGGCGGGGCGCTCGGCAGATCGCGCTCTTGCGGCAAAGCGCGGAAGGTCTCCAGCGCATTCCGCAGGTCCGCCTCCGAAGGCTTCGTGGAAAACTCGACGGAGACCGCCTCGGTGTGGCCGTCAACCACCGCCACCCGGTTGCAGTGAGCGCTGACCTTGGCCGCCAGCGGCTCGATGTGATCGCCGCGAAAATCGCCCAGGATCTTCTGCGTCTCCACCTGCATCTTCTCTTCCTCGCCGCCGATGAACGGCACCACGTTGCCCATGATGTCCATCGACGCGACGCCGGGGTATCCCGCGCCGGAAATCGCCTGCATCGTCGTCACCAGCACCTTCGTGATGCCGAACTGCTTGAGCGGTCCCAGCCCCATCGTCAGACCGATCGTGGAGCAGTTCGGGTTGGTGACGATCTGCCCCTTCCAGCCGCGATTGCGCTGTTGCCCCGGAACCAGCTTCAGGTGGTCGGGATTGATCTCCGGCACGAGCAGCGGCACATCGCGCTCCATACGATGGTTCTTCGAATTCGAGACCACCACGTGTCCCGCTTCCGCGAACGCCCGCTCGATCTCCGTGGCCACGGACGCGTCCATCGCCGAGAAGAGCAGCCGCGGCGCGTTGCCGGGCTTGGATTCGTGCACCTTGATATCGGCCACCGTCGCGGGCGTGCCGCCGGCCAGATGCCACGTCATGGCGTCGCGATACTGCTTGCCGGCGGACCGGTCGCTTGCGCCCAGCCACTTCAGGTCGAACCACGGGTGGCCTTGCAGGAACTTGATGAAATGTTGGCCCACCATGCCGGTGGCGCCGAGGATGCCTACTTCGATTCTCGTTTGCATAAATACCTGACCATTCGCTGATAAATTTCCACTGCTTCGAGCAATTGCCGCTTCGGCACGCGCTCTTCCAGCGTGTGCGCCACATGAATCGTGCCCGGTCCGATCAGAAAGGGTTCGCCCCATTGGCCGCCGAACGCCGGAATGTCGGTGGTATAGGCGACGACAGTGGTCGGAATTCCATCCACCGCCCCCAGGCGCAACGCCGGAATCTCGATGATCTCGCGCAACTCCGCGCGCCCTTCGACCGCGCGCTCCAGAGCAGCCTTGGTTTCGCTCGAATCCCCCACCAGCCGGATCATGATGTCCGCCTTCGCCTCGTCCGCGATCACGTTGGGGGCCCGCCCGCCCGAAAGGGTTCCGATATTGAGGGTGCTCGGGCCGAGCAGCCCATCGACCGGCAAGGGGATGCGCTGCATCTCGGCCAACGCGCCGATGAGTTTATGGATGGCGGAATCGCCCAGCTCCGGGTACGCCGAGTGCGCCATCTTGCCGGTGGCGCAGACCTCGTAGCGCAGCGCGCCCTTCGATCCCAGCGCGAGACGGTTCTCGGTCGGCTCGCCATTGATGATGTAGCGCGAGCCGCGCGGCGTCCGGGCCGCCCGGTACGCGCCGGCGCTGTTCCGTTCCTCCCCCACCACGAACAACAGGCCGAATCCGCGCTCGCCCGCTTCCAGTAAGGCTTCGACCCCCTTGATCATGGACGCGATGATGCCCTTCGTATCGCACGCCCCGCGGCCCCAGATATCCTCATCGTCCTCGCGTGAGGCGAAAAACGGCGGCACGGTGTCGATATGCGTGGAAAGCGTGACGATCAGCGGCTCGCCCCAGTGCGCGAAGAGATTCGAGCGGCGCGGCTCCACCTCCATCCGCTCCAGAGCGCCGCCATAGCGCGCGGCGAGCGGAGCCAGATAGTCGTAAAGATATTGGCCGACGCGTTCTTCATTGTTGGTGATCGATTCGATATCGATCAGCGCGCGCGTGAGTTCGAAGACGTTCATAATCGACCAAAAGGAGGAGGTAAGGGAAGGGGAAACGACGCGTGGACAGCGGGCGGCGATTTCACTCCCGATAGCACTCCACCCGCTTGAGAAACGGGTGACAGTGAGCCGGTATTACCCGGACTCCCCAACCGGAAGGATTTGAGCTCTTCCTCCCGATTTCGGCGGACCTTCCTTCGGCCCCTTTCACCCGGCTTCCGAAGCGCATCGGAAATCCAGCCCGGCTACTAATGGCCGCCGCACCTCTACCGCGAATTTTCAGAATACCACGGGAGCGATGAGATTCGCCGCCGCTTGCTTTACCGATTCCACGGTGCGACGATTCTGAAGACCGCCCGATGCCTTTACCAGTCGATAGCCGCTTAGGTCCATACCGCATCACCGGTGTGTTGGGGGCCGGTGGCATGGGTGAGGTGTATCGCGCGCGCGACGAACGGCTCGGGCGCGAGGTCGCAGTCAAGGTCCTCCGCGAGGACGCCCTTGCCGATCCCGAGCGCCAGCATCGCTTTGCCCTCGAAGCGCGCGCCGCCAGCGCGCTCAACCATCCCAACATCCTGACGGTGTTCGACGTCGGCATGCAGGACGGCGTCCCGTACATCGTCACGGAGTTGATCGGCGGCGAATCTCTCGCGGCCTTCATCGGCCGCGGCCCGGTCCCGCGGCGAAAAGCCCTGGACCTCGCCATTCAGATCGCCCGGGGCTTGGCCGCCGCGCACCAGGCAGGCATCGTTCACCGCGACCTGAAACCCGCCAACGTGATGGTCGCCGGCGACGGTCTGGCGAAGATTCTCGATTTCGGGTTGGCCAAGTCCGTGGTCCCGCCTGCGGCAGTCGCGGGCGCTCCGTCCCGCGATACCGCGCCCGGTTTCATCGTCGGGACCGCCACCTACATGAGTCCGGAACAGGTCAAAGGTGAGGCGCTCGATCATCGCACCGACCAGTTCTCCTTCGGTCTGTTGCTCTACGAGATGCTGGCCGGCAAGGCGGCTTTTGCGCGTGGTAGCGCGGTCGGCGCCATGGCGGCCATCGTGGACGAGCCGGCGCCTTCGTTGGCCGAAATCAATCCCGCCGTTTCGCCGCCCATCCGCTGGTGCGTCGAGCGCTGCCTCGAAAAGGACCGCGAAGGACGCTACGCCGCCACCGTCGATTTGAAGCGCGAGTTGGAAATCATCCGTCTCCATCTCGACGAGACCATCGCCCCGGCAGCCCTCGTCCAGCCGTCAGTCCCGCCGCGCTCCCGTCGGCGCTGGCTCCCCGGCGCGATTCTCGGGTTGGCCGGCCTCGCTGTCGGCGCACTGGCCGCCGCGGCGTTGCTCGTTCCGTCCGCGGCCGACTTGGCCGCAGTCCGCCTTCGGCCCGTAGCCGTGGCCGGCGAATTTGCGCGCTCGCCGGTGTTTTCTCATGACGGCAAGAGCATCGTCTTTACCGCGGCCATCAATGGCGTTCGCGAGGTCTTCGTCCGCGAGTTGGAGTCTCCCATGGCGGCCCAAATCACCAACTCGGCCGCCGATTGCCAGCATCCGTTCTGGTCGCCGGACGATTCGCGGATCTTTTTCCTCCGCGCCGGCGCCTCCGCCACGGACCTCTTCGCCGTCGGCGCCACCGGCGGTTCGCCCGAGGTCGTCGAACCGAACGTCTCCGCTGCCGCCATCGGCGCCGGCAACACCCTCGGCTTCCTGCGCGCCGATCCCACCGGCAAAGACCGCCTCTCCTTGTGGATCGCGGATGGCGACCCCCGAAATCCACGGCGCTATGCCGGTCCGCCCTTTGACTCCGGCAAATACCAGCTCGGCTACCTTGCCTTTTCGCCCGACGGCAAGAGCTTGGGCGTCTGGCTCTCCGCCTGGGACGGCAGCTCCGAATTCTGGCTGGTTCCCTGGACCGGCGGACAAGCGCGCCGGACCTTTTCCATGGGACTCCACGCCTTCCCGTTCTCCTGGATGCCCGACGGCCGCCACGCGGTTTTCGGCGGCGAGGTGCCGGGCTCGTATGGATCCGACCTACAGCTTGTCGAGACCGGCAACGGCCGGCTCCGTCCCCTCACCTCTCTGACCAAGGACGCCGTGGAAGCCTCGGTTTCTCCCGACGGACGCCGCATCGTCTTCGTTGCCGCCGAGGATAACTTCGACCTCCTGTCGGTTCCCCTCGATGGCTCTCCCGCGCGGACCCTCTACGGCAGCGACCGCAATGAATTCGATCCCGCCTGGGCGCCCGACGGCGATCAAATCGCCTATTGCACGGATCGCACGGGCGTCTCCGAAATCTGGCTGCGCAGCGCGCGTTATGGTTGGGACCGGCCTGTAGTCACGGCGAAGAATTTTGGCGACGCGCCGCTCACCGAGTTTCGCGAGCCCAACATCTCGCCGGACGGTCGCCGCATGACCTACTCCGCCGCCGACAAAAGCGGCCATTCGATTTATATCTCCTCCGTCGCCGGTGGCCGGCCCGTCCCGCTTTCCACGGAGAAGGTGGATGAGCTGTCGCCTTCTTGGAACGGGGACGGCTCCTGGATCTCCTACCTGCGGAATAACGGCGGCAGTTGGTCGCTGGTCAAGGCCGCGTCGGGAGGCAATTCGAAGCCGATCGTGCTCCGTGAGGGGTGCCTGCCGTCCCGTCCCCGGTGGAACCGCGGCAACAGTCATTGGATCGCATGCGTCACCAATGAGGGCCTTACGATCGTGTCCGAGGATGGCGCCGAGTCCCGCCCGCTGAGCAAGGAGCACTGGCTCGTGTTCGGCTGGAGTCGCGATGGCAAAATCCTCAACGGCATCAAGGAGACCGCCGCAAGACGCCGCGTGATCTCGTCCATCGAGATCGAGACCGGCGCCGAAAAGGTCCTTGGCGAATTGCCGTTGCCTTTAGCCGCCGAGGTCCGCGGCTTCAGCCTCGCGCCCGATGGAGCATCCTTCGCCACCTCCGCCAGCCACCCCAGCGGCGGCATCTGGACCCTCGAGGGATTCCGCCAGCCCGGTCTGCTCTCCTGGCTCCGGCGGTAGCTCGGCCCGCCGCCTCCAGCCCCACCGCCGCCAGCAATTTCTTCGACATGCAATACCGCTTCTGACCGCGGGAGCGGCGCGCGGGCAGTGGGATGAACGCTGATATAATTGACGGCGAAAAGGAGCCCTTTGTGTCTCATCCCACTACCCGCCGGTTCTTCATAGGCGCTGCCACGGCTGTGGCCGCCACCCGCGTCTGGGGCGCGAATGACAAAATCAACGTGGCCATCGTTGGACTCGGCGGCCGCGGGACGAATCACCTCGATGAGTATTCGATGCGAGTCAAAGGCGCGCGCGTAGCGGCGCTCTGCGACGTGAACCAGGCGGCCCGCGAGGTCGCTCAGACCCGTCTCGTCAAGAATGGCGGCGACAAGGCCAAAGAGTTCGAAGACATGCGCCAGGTGTTCGCCGACCCGGGCGTAGACGCCGTCTCCATCGCCACTCCGAACCATTGGCACGCCCTCGCATCCATCTGGGCAATGAAGGCCGGCAAGGACGTCTACTGCGAGAAACCGGCGGCCTACAACATCCATGAGGCGATGCAGATGCTGAAGGTGTCGCGGGACACGAAAAAGATGCTGCAGATCGGTTCCCAACATCGCAGCATGCCATACAAAATCAAAGTGATGGAGGCCCTCCATCAGGGCCTCATCGGCAAGATCTACATGGCCAAGGGCCTGTGCTTCAAACGCCGCCCCTCCATCGGCCACGCCGAGAACGAGCCCACTCCTCCCGGCGTGAACTGGGACCTCTTCCTCGGACCCGCCCCCATGCGGCCTTTCAACCGCCTCCGTTTCAAGTACAACTGGCACTGGTTCTGGGACACCGGCAACGGCGACATCGGCAACCAGGGCGTCCACGAGATGGGAGTCGCGCGCTGGGCTCTCGGCGACCCGGAGTGGCCGAAAACGGCCTTCGCCCAGGGCGGGAAATACGCCTATGACGACGACCAGGAGACGCCCAACACCCTCATGTCCACCTTCGATTTCGGTGGACGGGAAATGGTGTTCGAGGTGCGCGGCCTCCTCACCGGCGCGGAAGGCGCCGCCGTGCAGCGCCGCCCCGGTCCCTCCGCGGCCGGCGCCGTCGCTCCGAAAGAAACCGCCCCGGTCAGCAAGGCGCTGCCCTACACGCGGCCGATGAACGTCCAGGTCGGCAACCTGTTCTATGGGACCGAAGGCTGGGCAGCCATGGCCGACGGCTTCCAGGCCTTCAAAGGCGAGAGCAATGAGTTGATCATGGAAGAACGGCCGGATCGCAACAGCAGCGACGGAACCGCTCTCCACATGGAGAACTTCCTGGGCGCCTGCCGGTCGCGCAACGAAAAAGAGCTGCACGACGGTATCGCCAATGCCTACCTCAGCGCATCGATGTGCCACCTCGCGAATATCAGCTACCGCGTCGGCCGCAAACTGACCCTCGACGCCGGGCCGAAATTCACGGGCGATGCGGAAGCGACCAAAATGATCACCCGCGACAAGTACCGCGCTCCCTACGTGGTATAGCCCCGCCGGAATCGAAAATAGCGGGCCGGTTTCCCGGCCCGCTGTTTACTGCTGCTTGGTTACTTCCCGTTCGCTACTTTCCGCACGTCCTCCAGCACCCGCTCCATATCCTCGAAGGTCGTCCGATAATTCAACACACACCCACGCAGCGCGAACCGCCCTCGCAGACTCGCGTTCGACAGGTACGTGCTGCCGCCCCGCTGCAACGCGAGCAGGATTCGCTCATTGAGCGCGTCTAAGTCCCCCTCCGCCGCCTTATACCGGAAACAAAACACCGACAGCTCGACCGGCGCCAGCATCTCGAAATCCGCCGACTCTTGAACCATCCGCTCCAAGTGCTTCGCGCAGGCGATGTTCCGCGCGATCGCTTCCCCCAGCCGCCGCGCGCCCGCATACTTCACCAACAGCCACAAATCCAACGCGCGGAAGGGCCGCGATAACTCGGGTCCGTAATCCCAGAACGCGAACGCTTCGTCATGCTCCAGGCCGATCGTGCGCGTGTACTCGGCGCTGTGGCTGAATGCCGCGCGCGCCATGGCCGGGTCCTTGTACAGGACACACCCGCAGCCGACCGGGAGATACAGCCACTTGTGCGGATCGAGCGCGACCGAATCGGCCTCCGCCATGCCGTCGAAAAGAGGCCGCGCCTGCGGATCGAGCGCCGCGAATCCCCCGTACGCGGCGTCGACGTGCAGCCAGAGATCGTATCGTCGTGCGATCTCGGCGATCTCCCGTAACGGATCGACCGCGCCCGTGGCGGTCGTCCCCGCGCTGGCGACCACGCAGAACGGCAGCGCTCCCGAGGCCCGATCCTCGCCGATCAGCCGTTCCAAATCGGCCGTGTCCATCTGGAAACGGTCGTTGGTGTCCACTTCGCGCACGTTCGACTCGCCGATCCCCAGCATACCCGCCGCCTTCGCCACCGAGAAATGCCCTTCGCGCGAGACGTAAACGCGCATCGATCTGCCGGCGGCGGCCAGCCCGTCCCGCACCACATTGCCGGCAGCCTTGGCGCTCCGCGCCGCCGCCAGACCGGCAAAGTTCGCCATCGAACCGCCGCTCGTGAGCAGGCCGGCGGATGACGCCGGGTAGTCGAGAATCTCCTTCAGCCAATTGACCGTGACATGCTCGAGCTCCGTGGCGGCGGGGCCCGATCGCCAGCAGGTCACGTTGATATTGAGGGCCGATTGGATCATGCTCCCGACCGTCGCCACCGGCGCTCCCGGCGACGAAATGTAGCCGAAAAAGCGGGGATGCGCATTGTGCCTGCTGTGCGCGACAACGGTCGCGTCGAGCTCGTCGAGCAGTTCGCCGAAGGAGGCGCCGTCCTGCGGGAGGCCCTCGGCCAGGCGCCCGCGCAGGGCTTCCGAAGTAGTGGGCACGACGATCGGCCGCCCCGCCAGCGTTTCGTAATAGGCCGCAATCCGATCCGCGGCAGCGCGGGCCATGGAGCGGAACTCTTCGGGTGGAATAGCCAGTCGGTCGGACATGCGGTCAGGGTAACAGGCGGCGGGCTCCTGAAAATTGGATACACGAATTGGCGGCCCGGCGAGTTTTATCTAGTGAGAGGAATGAGCGCCCTGACCTATACCGGGATAGTCGCCGGCGCGGATATGATCCGGGCGGCGAAGAGCGGCGACCTGGCTGCCTTCGACGCTGTCGTCCGTCAGTATGAGCGCCTGGTGCTGGCCACCGCCCTGCGGCTGTTGGGAAACCTGCCCGATGCCCAGGATGTCTCGCAGGAGGTCTTTCTGAAGCTCTACCGGAATTTGGGCAAGCTGCAGGAGGAACGGAATCTCTCGGGTTGGCTATACCGCGTCACGGTCAATGCTTGCCACGATCTGCGCCGTAGGAAACCGGCGTCCGTGCCGATCGAGGATGCGGCGGAGTTGGCCTCCCTGGACGCGGACCCGCAACGGTCCACCACCGACGCGGAAAGAGGCCGGGCGCTGGCGTTAAGCCTGCGGATGTTGCCGGAGAAGGAACGCGCCGCCCTCGTGCTCCGCGATCTCGAAGGGCTCACGACCTGCGAGGTCGCGCGGGTGCTCGGCTCGAGCGAGGCCACCGTCCGTTCGCAGATCTCCAAGGCGCGCGTGAAAGTGAAGGACTTCATGGAGAGGTACTTCCGATGAACTGCCTGGAATGGGAAGAACGAGTCGCCTTGCACGTGGGCGGCGATTTGCGCGATAGCGCCGTGGAAGAACACTTGGCGGATTGCGCCGGATGCCAGGTGTTCGCCAGCGGACTGCAGTGGACGCTCGCCGGGTTGAAGGCGGCCCATGCGCAGGAGATCCCCCCCGCGCATTATGCCGCGGTGCGCGCCAGGGTGATGGCGGAGCTCGAGCGGTCGCGGCGGCCCTGGGGGCTCGTTTGGGCGGTGGTCGGGCTCGCCGCCGTGTTCCTCGCCATCGCGATTCCGGCCAGGATGCGGGTGGCGGAGCTGCCGGCCGTAGCTCTCCGCATTCCCCCGCCGCCGGTGGTGGCGGTTGCCGCCACTCCGGCCCCGCGAAAGCGGCCTTCCAGGCCCCCAACCCAAAGAAGATACGGGACGAAAGAACTGCTGGTCCGGTTCCAGACGGAAGATCCGGATGTGGTCATTTATTGGATTACAGAGACGAAAGGAGAACTACTGAGATGAAACGGATTTTGATGACGTTGGCCCTGTTGGCCGCCCCGGGGTGGGCCCAGGAGGAGCCGCCGGCCCAGAACCTGGTCCGATTGAAGTATGTGGATGCCGAGGCAGTCCGCCAGTTGCTGCGCAACTTCAATGTGAACATGAGCGCCGACCAGAGGTTGAAGATCATTGCCTTGAGTGGCAAGAAGGCGGCCGTCGAGACCGCCGAAGCCGCCATTAAACAAATCGACGTGCCCGGCTCCGCGCAGAAGGATATCGACCTGACGGTGTTCTTTGTCGTCGGCCGCGACGACCCCGGCCAGGGCGGCTCGATCCCGCCGGACCTGCAAAGCACGATCGCTGCCCTCAAGCAGACGTTCCCCTACAAGACCTACGACTTAGTCGATGTGCTGTCCTTGCGCTCGCGGGCGGGGTCGGGGGCGTCGACGACGGGGCAGGTGGCCAGCAACCGGCTCACCAAGTTCAGTGTCCGCTCCGTGAATCTCGAGGGCGACGGATCCATGGTCCGCATCGAACAACTCGACGCCGGTGTGCACGTCCTGCAGACCACCGGAGAGGGCAAGTCCAGCTATGTCAATGTCTCGGGAGTTCATACCGAGATCGTGGACGTAAAGGAAGGTCAGAAGCTGGTGGTCGGACGGAGCAGCCTGGATGGAATGGGAAGAGCCTTGTTTCTGGTGTTGATAGCGAAGGTGGCCCAGTAGGGCCACCCTTCCTCACTTGATCTTTTCGTCGCGCTCGACCTTGCCGTCGCGCACCGAGATGATGCGGTGCGCATGCAGCGCGATATCGTGTTCGTGAGTGACCAGCACGATCGTGTTCCCCTGCTGGTACAGCCGCTCGAACAATCCCATGATTTCGTTGCCGGTCGCCGTGTCGAGGTTCCCGGTCGGCTCGTCCGCCAGAAGGATCGATGGGTTGTTCACCAGCGCGCGAGCCACCGCGACGCGCTGCCGCTGTCCGCCGGAAAGTTCGTTCGGCTTGTGGTACATGCGCTTTTCGAGATCCACCTGCTGCATCGCCCGCTTCGCCATTTCGAGCCGCTTGTCCGAGGGCAGCCCCGAATAAATCAGCGGCAGTTCGACATTGTGCAGCGACGTCGCGCGCGGCAGCAGGTTAAACGTCTGGAAAACGAACCCGATCTCCTTGTTCCGGATGCGCGCCAACTCGTCGTCGCTCATCTCGCTGACCAGGTTCCCGTTGATGTAGTACTGCCCCTTGGTCGGCGTGTCGAGACACCCGATCAGGTTCATCAGGGTCGATTTTCCGGAGCCGGAAGGTCCCATAATCGCGACGTACTCGCCGCGCTTGATCTCGATATCCACGCCCGAAACCGCGTGAATCTCCTGGTCGCCCATCACATACGTCTTCCAGAGATCGTACGTGCGGATGACGATACCGTCGCGCTTCAGCTGTTCGCCGCGCTGGATGAGTTCCTTCTCTGCTACCGCTGCCATGAAATCAGTTCTCTTTTCTAGGTCTTTTGCTGCACCGGGGCTTTGTTGTCAACCTTCACTTGGGTTTCGTTCTTGATGGTTCGGATCACCTGGTACGTGCCGGTGATGATCTGGTCGCCGTCTTTGAGGCCGCTCAGGACCTCGATATCGGTGGCTCCGGTGATTCCCGTTTCCACTTTGCGAAATTCGGCCTTCTCCCCGTTGATCACGAACACACCCTGAATCTCTTCCTTCTTCGCCTTTTCAGCCGCCGGATCCGACTTGGTCGCCGCCGCGACGCCCGAAGCGCCGGCCGGTTTTGCCTCCAAATCGCCCTTCTGCCGGACGGTCAAAGCCTGAATCGGTATAGTAAGGACGTTCTGACGGGTGGCTGTGGTTATCTTCGCTGTGCAAGAAAGTCCCGGCCGGATCTCGTCCGGAGGATTGTCCAACGCCACCACCACCTTGAAATCCTTGGCCTCCTGGCTCGAAATCGCGCTCTGCGATGCCGCCACGCCGCTCGACCTCAGAATCGCCGTGTTGCCGATCTCTGTGACGTGTCCTTTGAATGTTTTGTTGGGGATAGCGTCAATCGTCACGTCCACGGCCTGCCCTAAAGTCACGTTCACGATGTCCGTTTCGTCCACCTTGACCTCGGCCGTGATCAACGACATGTCCGCGATCGTCATGATGATGGTCCCGTTCTGGTTCTGCAGACCCGGCACCACCGTCTCGCCGACCCTCACGGGCAGGTTCGTCACCACACCGTCGAGCGGCGCGTACGAGTTGTGCTTCTGCAGCAAGTCGTTATAGCGCACGAGGTTGGCCTTCGCCATCGCCACCCGGCGCTGCGCCGAATTGAGCTGCGCCGCCACCTGCTCGCGCTGCGCCCGCGCCTGCACCAGCCGCGTCTCGGACTGCTTCACCGCCGAGAGCTGCGCCTCATACGTGAATCTCCGCAGTTCGAAATCCTGCTTGGCCAGCAGCTGCTCCTTGTAAAGCGATTCGGCCCGGTCGAGTTCGGACTTCATGCGGGCGAGATCGGCCTTGTCCTTGTCGATCGCCGCCTGCATCGTGTTCATGTTCTCGTCCGACGCCTTCAGCCCGGCCTCCGCCGCGCTCGAATCCGCTTCCGCGCCGGCGATGTTCGCCTTCTGCGCCTGCACGTCGGCTTCGGGCTGCACATCCTCGATCTTCGCGAGGAGTTGACCCTTGCGGACGCGCTCCCCTTCCTTCACCAGAAGATCGGTGATGCTCCCGATGGCATTCGCCCCGATGTTGATGTAATTCTTCGGTTTGATCTCGCCGGATGCGGTGACGAGGCTGGTCAGGTCCTGTTTGACGACCTTGCCGGTCTGCACGGTGACGACGCCGCGCTTGCTATAGACGGTGCTGGCATAAACGCCGGCCCCCGCGATCAGGAGGGCTACGACGGTAATGAGGACTTTCCACTTGCGCTTCACGGCAAAAATCTCCCCTTTTTGTTGTCAACGGTATAGACGCCGATTGGATGTCGGGAGTTCACTGTTATTTTACACCTTGAGGTCCGGTGAGTTGTGATGAGGTCCCAGGATGAGGGACGGATGGGAGCTTGTGGTTATTAGCGCAATGAGGAGTTGCCCCCAACGCTCAGGCGAAAAAGTTGCCCATGTGCCGGAATTTCGCGTAGCGGTGCTCCACCAGTTCCGCCACGGTCATCCGCGAGAGCTCCTCCAGACGCGCCCGCAGTTCCACCCGCAAATTCTCGGCGGCGATATTGACGTCTTCATGAGCGCCCCCGGGAGGCTCCGGCACGATCCCGTCGATCAAACCGAGTCCCTTCAGATCCTCTGCCGTGAGCTTCAGCGCTGCCGCCGCCTGCTCGGCTTTGCCCGAGTCCCGGTAAATAATCGCGGCGCAGCTTTCCGGAGAGATGACGCTGTATACCGCATTTTCCAGCATCAGCACGACGTTGCCGACGCCCAGCGCCAGCGCGCCGCCGCTCCCTCCCTCCCCGATGCACACCACGATCACCGGAACCGGCAGCCGCGCCATCTCGCGCAGATTCCGCGCAATCGCTTCCGCCTGCCCCCGCTCCTCTGCGTCGATTCCCGGATATGCGCCCGGAGTGTCCAGGAAAGTCACGATCGGCCGCCCGAATTTGGCCGCCACCTGCATGGCGCGCAGCGCCTTCCGGTAGCCCTCCGGTTTCGGCATGCCGAAATTCCGGAAAAGCTTCTGTTTGGTGTCGCGCCCCTTCTGCTCCGCCACCAGCATGACGGGACGGCCCTCGAATTGACCCATCCCGCAAACGATCGCCGCATCGTCGCCGAACGACCGGTCGCCGTGAATCTCCTGGAAGTCCGTCAGCAGACGTTCCACGTAATCGAGCGAATGAGGGCGCTTCGGATGACGCGCCAGGAGAACGCGCTGCCACGCGGGATGCGCAACCGCTGCCGGAGTGACTTCGGGATCCACTTCGAACAGTGTAACAAGCTGGAGGGGAGGAGGCAGTGTGAGTCGCCGTACCTGAGGTAGGTTCTGAATAGAACTTCGCAGCGCCGCGGCGTCTTGTCATTTCCCTGAGGCAAACCGACACTCTAAATAGGCGGGGGTAATCTACAAGGACTCATATGGCATGATTTGATGCCCGCAACAGAGAAGGAGGATCGAAGACAATGTGTGACTATTCGCTTATGGCTGTGCCGAACCGGCTGGCGCAGGAGGGAGAAGAACTGGTTGCCCACCGGTTTCCGACCGGATCGCTGGGCCTGGCATCACCCGGGGATATTCGACGCATCGCGGACGCGCCCGCTCCGGCGCGGCGTGGTTTCTGGTGCGCCCTCAAGGACTTTTTTAATCCGCCCAAGACCGACCCTGTGCCTGCCGTCTGCATCCCCCCGGGAGCGCGCCTCCGGCTCCAGGACATCCCGGCGCGCCTGCAACACGAGATGGGCGTCGGTCCGGCGGAGGACGTGACGTTCACCCAGATCAGCGCCGCTGTGAACAGCTATCGCGACGCCGTCCGCTTTACCAATGGCCGCGAAGTGCGCCTCCAGGAGCTGCGTGAAGGCCAGCGCGTCCAGGTGCTGGATCTCTCCGCCGCCGAGGAGCTCGATCTCGAGCGCCTGCGCGAAGAACGCGCCGAATTCACCTATCGCACCCGGTAATTCCGGAGTGGAGCAAGCTCTCGTCGTGCCATGCCGGCATTCGTGCCGGCATGGATCGCTGGAGAACTGGGCTACACTGGAACATCCGGGGTCCGGCTCTTTTGATCGATCTCCACTCTCACACCACTGCATCCGACGGGACGTTCTCGCCCGCTGAGCTGATCCAAGCCGCGCGCGACAGCGGCGTCGAAGTCCTCGGCATCACGGACCATGACACCTTCGCCGGCCACGACAGCGCTCTGCCGCTAGCCCGCGATGCCGGCATCGATCTGATCTGCGGGATCGAAGTTTCCACGAAACTGCACGGCCGTTCCGTTCACCTCCTCGGCTATTTCTTCCATCCGGACGAGCTCTCCGGATTTCGCCATTGGATCCTCGATATGCAGGCGTCGCGCCGCGAGCGGAACGTCCGCCTCGCCGCCCGCCTCCGCGAGTTGGGATTCGACATCACGCTCGAAGAGGTCGAGGCGAAGGGGGGCGGCATGACGGGACGGCCCCACTTCGCCCAGATCATGGTGGAGAAGGGCTTTGTCGCCAACCTCCGCCAGGCGTTTGACGACTACCTGGACGAATCGGCGAAGGGCTACGTCTTCCGCCGCGAACCGCAGTTCGCCGACGCCGTGACGCGCATTCGCGAGGCGGGCGGGATTGCTTCCCTGGCTCACCCGGTCCGCGTCAACGGGAATGTCCCCGTCCTGCTCCCCGAACTGTGCGATGCCGGCTTGAACGCGATCGAAGCCTATCATTCCGACCACGCCCGCCAGGACGTCGAGTTATACCTCGGTCTGGCCAGGAAATACGCTCTCCTCGTCACCGGTGGATCCGACTTCCACGGGGCCGTGAAGCCCGGAGTTCGCTTGGGCACCGGCTGCGACGGCAATTTACAGGTTCCCAGGGAAGTAGTGGACCGCTTGCGCGCCGCCGCCGGCTGATCGTCTTAATCGTCCGCGGTGCCGCGGGAATCGACCATAAAAGCGAAAAGCCCTCCATTGCTGGAGGGCTTTCGTATTGTAAACCGGGCGACTTCCTACTCTCCCACACAGTTGCCTGTGCAGTACCATCGGGGCTGAGGAGCTTAACTTCCGTGTTCGGGATGGGAACGGGTGGGTCCTCCTCGCTAAGGTCACCCAGAAGGCGGTGACAACGCGGCCGCCCCCGCTTGGGGAGCGGCCGTTGAATATTTGACGGGCTAGCTTGGGAAAGCAGCGCTTTGACTATGCGCAGTAGAGTTTTATGGTCAAGCCGAACGGGCAATTAGTAACGGTAAGCTCAACGTATTACTACGCTTACACATCCGTCCTATCAAACAGGTCGTCTTCCTGTGCCCTTCATAGCTTTCGCTTGGGAGATCTCATCTTGGGGAAGGTTTCACGCTTATATGCATTCAGCGTTTATCCTGACCGAACTTCGCTACCCAGCGATGCCCCTGGCGGGACAACTGGATCACAAGAGGTTCGTCCACCCCGGTCCTCTCGTACTAAGGGCAGGCCCCCTCAAATCTCCTACGCCCACCACAGATAGGGACCGAACTGTCTCGCGACGTTCTGAACCCAGCTCACGTACCGCTTTAATAGGCGAACAGCCTAACCCTTGGGAGCTTCTACACCCCCAGGATGCGATGAGCCGACATCGAGGTGCCAAACCGGAGCGTCGATGTGAACTCTTGACTCCGATCAGCCTGTTATCCCCGGCGTACCTTTTATCCGTTGAGCGATGGCCCTTCCATGCAGAACCACCGGATCACTAAAGCCTACTTTCGTATCTGCTCGACTTGTTGGTCTCGCAGTTAACCAGGTTTATGCTTTTGCACTCGTCGGCGGATTTCCAAGCCGCCTGAACCTAGCTTCGCGCGCCTCCGTTACCGTTTAGGAGGCGACCGCCCCAGTCAAACTACCCGCCTTCCACTGTCCCTCATCCGGTTTACGGATGTAGGTTAGAACCACAGAACGATCAGGGTGGTATCTCACCGTTGGCTCCTCCGAGTCCAAAAACCCGGATTCTAAGCCTCCCACCTATCCTGCGCAGATCGCCCCATAGTTCCATGAAAGGGTATAGT
>CAZSQK010000059.1:0-49136 GCA_964608645.1 uncultured Solibacteraceae bacterium
CACCGAGTATCCGCGTCCGTGGCTGGGCGGCAAATGGACCCTGCGGGACATCGTGGACTATGAGTTGACGGCCACCTTCGCGCTCCTCGAAACCGCGGCCGACCGGCGTGAAACCCTCCTGCGCCAGATTTACGACGTGAACCGCAACACCCTCGAGGCCGGCCGCAACGGGACAATCGGCAACGATAAGGAAAAGACTTATGCCGTGCTGATTCCCGCCGATTCGCAACACGATGTCGACGAGGCGATCGAGCTGATCGACAAGCTGATGATCGGCGGCGTCGAAGTGTATCGCGCCAAGGCGGAGTTCCAACAGGACGGCAAGCGATACGCTGCCGGCACATTCGTCATCCCCTTCACGCAAGTCTTCGCGCGGTATGTCAAAGACCTGCTCGAAAAGCAGACATACCCGGAGGTCCGGCGCTCGCCCGGCGCTCCGGCGGAAGCGCCGTACGACGTTTCCGCATGGTCTCTCGGCATGCAGTTCGGCGTGAAGACGGAGTTCGCGAAGACGCCCCTGGCGGGCGATCTGGGGCTCGACCGCGTCGCGCAGAAGCCGAAATATACACTCGCGGCGAGCCACTCGGGCGGAGTATGGCGATTTCCGTACAATGGCGCGCTCAGCGCCATGGTCGTCAATCGCCTCCTGAAAAGCGGCGCCAAAGTCAGCCTGACGAAACCCGAAGCAGGCGCGGTCCCGTTCGTAATCGCGGACGCGCGTCCCGACGCCTGGGCGAAAGCGATCGACGGCTTCGAGGTCAAGACGCCCGCGGCTACCGCCAAAATGCCGCAACTCTCCATTCCGGTCAATAGGCCGCGCATCGGCGTTTATCAGTCGTACGACCCGTCGATGGACGAGGGCTGGACACGCTTTGTCCTGGACCAGTATGGTTTCGAGTACACGAAGCTGCACAACCCCGAGATCCGCAAGGGCAATCTGCGGCAGAGCTTCGACGCGATTGTCCTGCCGGATCAGCGGGTCACATCCATTCTGAACGGGGTCGGCGATTACAAGACCCTGATGCCGGAGTATCGGGGCGGCATCGGAGACGAGGGGGTGGCAGCGCTGCGGCAGTTCGTCGCGGCAGGTGGAACGCTGGTCGCGCTCGGCGAGGCGTGCAATCTGATCGTCGAGAAACTGCCGGTCGGCGTCAAGGATCTCAAGCACTCGCTGACGCGCGATCAACATTTCGCGCCGGGCGCCGTCGTGAACCTGCAAGTGGATACGTCTCACCCCGTCGGTTGGGGAGTCTCGGCGGACACATACGGGTTCTACATTAATTCGCCGTTTTTCCAGTTGACCGAAGGCTTTGCTTCGCAGAAAGTGAGCGTGGTGGCCCGGTACCCGAACACCGGCGTGAATGCCTCCGGGTGGGTGCGCGGCGAAGACCTGATGTTCGGGCGAGCCGCCGTGGTGACCATCGAATCGAACCCGGGCCGGATCGTCCTGTTCGGCATCCGGCCGCAGCACCGCGCGCAGACCCACGCGACGCTGCCACTATTGTTCAACGCCCTCTACTGGTCCGCCGAGGGCGACGTGAAGGCGCAGTAGCTACTGCCGGTACAGCGCCTTCAGCCAGTCCCCGAGACGCAGATGCCACGTAGTGGCCACCGGCGCGGCGTTCTTCGTATTCGGATTCAGTCCGAAGCCGTGGCCTCCGGCGGCGTAGACGTGCACCTCCGTCTGAACTCCGGCGGCTTTCAGCATCGGGTAGAGGGTGGCCAGCGCGGCCGACGGACCGCGATCGTTGTCCGCGCACAGCATGAACGTGGGCGGCATGTCCTTCGGAATCATGTAGGTGTCGGCGCGGATTCCGGGATAGATCAACACGTCGAAATCGGGCCGCGAGCTGACGTGGTCGATTGCATCGGCCGCGTCGCGCCTCCCGCCGTCGAAGCGCGTAGCCACCAGGGCGGCGACCTCGCCTCCCGCCGAGAATCCCATAATGCCGACCCGCGCCGGATTCACGCGCCACTCTGCGGCGCGGCTGCGCACCAAGCGGACGGCGCGCTGCCCGTCGGCGAGGGCATGCTCTTCGATCTTGTAGGTCGACCCCGACTCTCGGGCCAGGCGGTATTTCAAGACAAAACCGGCCACGCCGATGCTATTGAGATACTCCGCGACGTACGTTCCTTCCTGGTCGAAATTCAGGAACTGGTGTCCGCCTCCCGGCGCGATGATCACCGCGGCGCCGGTGGCGCGGTCCGCCGGGGGCAGAAAAACCGTGAGTGACGGCTTATGCACAGAGGTCACTTTGAGGTAACCGTGCGCCTGGTTGGGCGCTTCATCCACCTCGGCGGCGGTCTTCCCTTCGGAGCCCGGAGCGCCGGACGCCCAGAGCGGAATCTCGGTCCGGTCCGCGGCTGCCGCGAGGCCGCACGCCATCAGCAAAGCCAGTGCGCGCATGGTGGACATCATATCTCGCCCGAGAGTTTTTCGGCTTGCGCTCGCAACTCATGAAGGTGCGGCTCTTGCGGCGCGAGGCGGATCGCCTGGTCGAAATCGTTCAAGGCCCCGCGAATATCGCCGCTTTGCAGCCGTCCCTCTCCGCGGCATTGGAAGGCCTGCCAGAATCGCGGGTTCTGCCGAATGGCGCGACCCAAGAGCGAATTCGCTCGGCCGGCATCGCCGATGGAGAACAGGCGCAGCGCCTCGTCGAGCATCGCCGCGGAATCCGGCACCGGTTTCATGCGCCGGCTTCGGATATGCAGATACACGCCGAGGGCCAACCACAGGCACGCGATCCCCGTCGCGCCTTCAAAGGCCCACTCCCCGAGGATCAGGCGGCCGGCTACGGGGAAGCTGCCGAAGAGCGCCGCCAGCGCGAACGCCGTTCGGCTCCACTGCCGGGCGCGCTCGTGCTTCACTGGCCTGCCAGGTCCGACGGCTTGATTCCCGGGGCGTGCCCACCGAACTTGAATGGCAATGGGGTATACGAGCCGACCAGTTGGACCGAAATCCGCGGGTCGATCCGGTCCTCCATCTTCAAACCCCAGTAGCACGCATTCACGAGCAGACGCCGAAAGGGCTCGTTCAGCAGATCCTGCGCCGACCCCAAGGTCGTCGTGAACACGCGGCGCGATTCCGTTTTCACCCAGGCCACAGGCATCATAGGATCGTTCTGCTTCCCGGCGGCGGGCCCATCGGTGGGCTGCATTCCTTCGAGCACCTGGCCTAATACCAGCGGCTGCGTGTCCACGGGGAGCGGAAGGCGGGTCTGATAGACATCCGTCGGCGCCCATATTTCGCCGCTGCGGATGCCGCGCAGAATGGGATGCCGGTCCTGCCCGGGAGCGACGATCCCCCGGGTGCTCTGCACGGCGTGGCGGCCATGGTGCGCGATCCAAGTCTCGCCGAGAATCTGCCGGCCGAAACCGCCATCCCACTCTTTGCTGTTCCAACTGTATCGCTGGTAAGTCTTACTGGTTTTGATGTCGAAAGCGTGCGTCGCCGTCCGCAGCGCCACAATCGGGCGGCCCGACTCCACGTAATCCACGATGTGTTTCATCTGAGCGTCGGGAAGGTCGCGGAAACGTGTAAAGAGAATCAGCAGGTCGGCCGAATCGAGGCTCTCCAGTCCTGGAATATTGGATGTGACGTTGGGATTGATGGTCCCATCCATGGGGTCGATGGCGAACAGGACCACGCAGTCGAAACCATGGCGCTCGGAGAGGATTCGCGCGAGTTGCGGGAGCGCCTGCTCCGACCGGTACTCCTCGTCTCCACTGACCAGGACGATTCGCTTGCCGTGACCCGGCCCCGTTTTGCCGGGGAGCTCGAGCCGGTCGCCCGCGGCCGAAGCGGCGGAGAGCATTGCGCAGGCAAGCAGGACCGTCCGGATCATCGCGCCGTTATCATAACATCCAAAAGCCGGCGGTCAACGTAATACCGAGTGCACTCCCGGATGCAAGCCGCAGCGGCGGATGCGATGTTGGTGCTACGACTTTATGATTCGTGCTACTTGGATGTGGCTCGCCTTGCTGTTCGCGTCCGCATCGCTCCATGCCGAAAGCGGGCTCGCGGGCAGGGTCCTAGACCCTCAGGGAAAAGCTGTACCGCTCGCCACCGTTCGCGTCAGTCGGGACGCCTCGGCGGTATCCGATGGTCGCGGCGAATTCCGGATCCAGCCGCTCGCGCCCGGGAAGTACCGCGTGACGGTAGAGGCCGCGGCATTCCAACCGGCATTCGTGGATGTGACAGTCGGTTCCGGAGCGGTCGAAGTCCGCGAGATCACGCTCTCCGGATTGGCCCGGCAACACGAGAGCATCGTCATCGAGGCGAAGACTGTCGAGCCGGCGCTCGATTTGCGGAATCGGGAGATCTTCGACCGCACCCTGTTCAGCCGCGACGACCAGATCATGCAGGAGCTCAACGCCGGCATCGACGCCGGACAGCACGAGGGCGGCGGCAAGTCGCTCGAGATTCGCCGCTTCGGCTTCAATCTCGACCACGGAGGCGTCAATGGCGGCCTCAAGGTCCTGATCGATGGCGTGCAGCAGAACCAGGAGACGCAGGGGCATGGCCAAGGCTATCTCGGTTCGCTGAAAGCCCTGAGCCCAGAGCTGATCCAGGACGTCACCATCGTAAACGGTCCCTTCTCGGCGGAGTACGGCGACTTCAGCGGGCTCGGCGTGGTCCACATCCGCCAGCGGGAGTCGTTGCCGGACGAGTTCACGGTGCGGATGCAGGCCGGGAGCTTCGGGACGCGGCGCGGGTTCCTGGCCTATAGCCCGGACATCCCGGCCCTCGATAGCTACATCGCCTATGAGGGCTCATACACAAACGGACCCTTTCAGAACGCCGGCCGATATCGCCGCGACAACATCAACGCGAATGCGACCAAGTCCCTGCCCCACAACCAGAAGCTCGGAGTGCGCCTGCTGGGCGGCCGCAACGATTTCTATTCCAGCGGCCAGCTTCCGCTGGATCTCGTGGATGCGGGCGCCCTCGATCGCTTCGGCTATATCGACCCTAGCGATGGCGGCCGCGTCCGCCTCGGCACGGGGTCGGTCTATTACAGCCGCGCACGCTCGACCGGCGACTCGTTCAAATCCGACGCGTTCGTCTCCCGGTCGCTGTTCGACCTCTATTCGAACTTCACCTACTTCCTGACCGATCCGGTCCACGGCGACGCGTTCCAGCAGCATGATTCCCGCATCCAGCAGGGCGCAAACGTGCAATACACGCACGTCCACGCCGCGGGACCGTTCACCGCAATTCTCGTGAGCGGCGGGAATTTCCACCATAGCGGGATCAACGTCGGGCTGTATCCGCGCGCGGGCCGAGTTCCCACCGGCGTTACCACGCGCGCGAACGCGCATGTGACCAACGGCGCGGGATACGCCCAGGAGAACCTCAGCCTGCTGCACGGCAGGCTCCTGATAGGGGCCGGCCTGCGCTTCGACGAATTTCGCTTCGGCGTGGCCGATCGCCTTCATCCGGAGGACGGCGGCGGCGTTTCGGCCGGCCGCTGGCAGTCCAAGGCGAGCGCGGCATACACGCCCACGGCCCGCCTTCCATTCACCCTGACCGCGAACTATGGGCGGGGCATCAATAGCAGCGACGCCCGGGCGGTGGTGCAGCGCCCCGACGCCCCCAGGGTCGCAACCACCGATTTCTACCAGGCCGGCGCCGCGTCGAACTCCGGCCGCTTCGGCGTCAGCGTGGACGCCTTCCTCATCGATCACTCGCACGAGCAGGTCTACATTCCCGACGACGGCAGCTACGAGTTCAACGGCCCCACCCGCTCGTATGGGTACGAGGCGAAGACGTCGTTCTCCGTCACGCGGCATGTCTCCCTAAGCGGCGGGCTGACCAAAATCGCGAACGCCTTCTACCGGGGCGGCGAGCATCGCGTTTACGTGGCGAGCGCGCCTCATTTCGTGGCCAATGCCGCCCTGACGCTCGCGGGATGGCGCGGGTGGATTGGCTCGCTCCGCATGCGCGCGATCAACCACTACCGCCTCGACACGGAGGATTCGGCGATCGTCGCGTCCGGCCATACCGTGTTCGATGCCAGCGTCTCGCGCCCGCTCCGCCGCGGCGTCGAACTGAGCTTCAGCTTCGACAATCTGACCAACCGCGACTACTACGAAACCCAGAACTTCTTCGAATCGCGAGTCGCGCCGATGGCCCCGATCGTAGCCCGCATCCACGCGACCCCGGCCTATCCGCTGACCGCCGTCATCGGGCTTACCTTTCGTCTTCGCTCGCGATAATCCGGCGCGCTAACCTGGACAAATGTCGCGTTCCTTCTGGATCGACACCGACACCGCCTCCGACGACGCCGTTGCCCTGATCATGGCGCTGCGGGCTCCCGGCGTCCACGTGCTCGGCATCTCGACCATCGCCGGCAATGTCCCCGTCTCCCAAGCCACCCGCAATGCGCTTTACGTAGCGGAGCTTTGCGAGTCCGGCGCCCCGGTTTTCGCCGGCTGCGCCCGGCCTCTGCGCCGCGAGTACGAAGACGCTACATGGTTCCACGGTCAGGACGGCCTCGGCGACGGCGGTTACGAGGCTCCCCGGCGTGCCCCTCAAGCGGCGCACGCCGTCGACGCCCTCGTGGAGGCAGTGCTCGCCAATCCTGGCATCGTACTGGTCACGCTCGGGCCGCTCACCAACATCGCCGTGGCCCTGGCCCGCGAGCCTCGTCTCGCCGATCGCGTCAGCCGCTGCATCGTGATGGGCGGCAATCCGTGCTGCGAAGGCAATGTCACGCCCGCCGCCGAATACAACGTCTGGGTGGATCCCGAGGCCGCTCACATGGTGTTGCACTCCGGGTTGCCGGTCGAACTGGTAGGGTGGCACTTGTGCCGCGGCGACGCCGTCCTCAGCCAGGCCGATATCGATTCCGTATTGAGCCTGGATACGCCGCTGGCCCGGTTCGCCATCGAGTGCAATACCGTCGCCATGCGCGCCTACCGCACCCAGACCGGCCAAACCGGAATCAGCCTTCCCGACCCCGTCGCCATGTCGATCGCGCTCGATCCGGCAATTTGCGTCTCCGCGTCGTCACATTTCGTGGAAATCGAGACCGCCAGCGATTTGACGCGCGGCATGACGGTCGTGGACCGGCTGAACGTCGCCGGCGACGAGCGGAACCGCGCCGTGTGGGGCTCGTTGCTCGATCGCCGCCGGAAGCCGTCGATCTGTTGGACCATCGATATCCCGCGCTGGAAGGCGGCGCTGTACGACTCCCTGCGCGGGTGAATCCGCCTATTCGCGGCGGAGAGCGGACATCGGATCCAAACGGGTGGCGCGGCGCGCCGGAATGTAGCTGGCGAGCAAGCCCACCGCCGCCAGCGCCAGGGGAATGAAGACAAACGTGATCGGGTCGCGCGCGCCGACGCCGTACAGGTACGACTGCAGCATCTTCGTGGTGGCCGCCGCGCCGGGAACACCAAGGGCGACGCCGATCCCGATCATCCACAACGCCTGCCGTAACACCAGCTTAACGATCCCAGGCGCGCCGGCGCCGAGCGCCATGCGGATGCCAAGCTCGTGCGTGCGCTGCGCCACCGAGTACGAGATCACCCCGTAAATCCCCATCGCCGCCATGACCATCGCGATCCCCGCGAACAACCCGATCAATACAGTCATGAGGCGCGCGATCGTCATCGATTCCTCGATGATTCTCTGCATGGTGCGAATATTCGTCAGCGGCTGATCGCGATCGAGCGCGCGCAGCTCGCCGCGCAGCGCGGGGGTGATCGATGTCGGATCCGCCGATTGCGTGCGCACCACCAGGAACGTCCCCCCAGGCGGGTTCTGCCGCAATGGCGAGTACATCTCGGGAACGGCGGGCGCGGTCAGACTCCAGAGCTTGACGTCGCCCACGACGCCCACGATCGTCAGCCAGGGAGCAGGCGATTGCGGATCGCGGCCCCACTTCAGCCGCTGCCCCAGCGGGTCGGCGTTCGGGAAGAATTGCTGCGCCAGCCGCTCGTTGATGATGACCACCTTCTGCGCGGTTTCGGTGTCCTGGTCGCTGAAATACCGGCCCCGGCGCAATGGGATGCCGATGGTTTGGAAGTACGCGGGCGTGATCGATCGGGTGCGGCCGAAAGACTCCTGTCCGGATGCCGGGACTGGCCGGCCCTCGACGATGAAATTGGCGCCGGGTCCGCCGCCGGCAAGCGGCACTCCGGTGGACGCCGCCGCGCCCTGAACTCCGGGAAGGGCGGCCGCCCGATCGGCCAGATCGCGGAAGAAATTGGCGCGTTGCTCCGGTCGCGGATATTTCGCTTCGGGGAGCCACAGGAAGGCGGTGAGCAGATTATCGGTGCGAAAGCCCGGGTTGATGCTCTGCATGCGGACAAAGCTTTGCATCAGCAGCCCGGACGCCAGCAGTAAGACCAGCGCCAGCGTGACCTCGACGACCACCAGCGAGTTGCGCAATCCGCCGCGCGCGCCGCTGTTGCCGCGTCCACCCTCTTTGAGGATATCATTCACTCCGACGCGCGAGACCTGCAGCGCCGGCGCGATCCCCGACACGAGTCCCGTCACCAGCGCAACCGCGGCGGTATACAACACGATCCGCGGATCCATGAAATCCTTATTGATGGGTTGGTATCCGGGCGGGATGGACGCGATCAGCAACTTCGCGCCTGCGAGGCTCAGCCAATACCCAACCACTCCTCCCGCCAGCGAGACGAGGGTGCTTTCGATCAACACCTGCCGAATGATGCGCCACCGGCTGGCGCCGATTGCGATGCGCACCGCGATCTCCCCGGCCCGGCCCGTGGCCCGGGCCAGTTGCAGGTTGGCGACGTTCGAGCAGGCGATCAGCAAGACAAACGCCACCACCCAGATCATGATGCGGATCGATTCGCGCGGACCCTCGCCCAACCCCTCGATGTAATCGCGCACGCTCACCCGGAGATCGGTGTTGGTGTCCGGGTATTGCATGCGAAGGCGGCCGGCGATGGTGTCCATTTCCTTTTGGGCCGCCGTCAGGGAAACGCCGGGCTCGAGAAGCCCGATCGCGCCCAGCGTTCTGCGGCTACGCGGCGTCTTCGCCACGTCCGCGGCCAGCGGAGCCCAGAAATCGTAGTCGTTCCAGGCGGAGCGGAATCGCGGCGGCATGACGCCGACAATCTTATGGCTCACCCCATCGAGCGTCAGAGATCCTCCGATGACATCGCGGTTGGACCCGAATCGCCGCTGCCAGAAACCGTCGCTGAGGATGGCTACCGGTTCCCCGCCGGGCGCCGTCTCAGCGGGAAGAAAGGCCCGTCCGAGCGCTGGGGCCGCCGTGAAAACAGTGAAGAAATCCGCCGACACGCGCGTCCCGAGAATTCGCTCGGGCTCTCCCCGCCCCATCAGAATCGGATTGACGTCCTGCGTGACCGCTAATCCGGCAAACGCGCGGCTCTGCTGCTTCCAGTCGAGGAAGTCCAGATACGAGACGCCGGCCCAGTTGCCGCGGATGCGTCCTTCGAAATAAACCAGCCGATCCGCGGATTTCACCGTCGGCAAAGGCCGAAGCAGGTAGGCGTTTACGAAGCTGAAGATATTGGCGTTCGCGCCGATACCGAGGGCGAGCGCCACCACGGCCATGGCGACGAATCCCGGGCTCCTGGCGAGCCGCCGCAAGGCGTACTGGAGGTCGTTCAACAACAAGAGGGATCTCCTTACCCGCTAGTTTACGGAAAATCAGACCCGAATGTTCCATCCACGCCGCATTGCAGTCCAGGCATAGCCGAGCATCCCGAGCACCGCAGCGAAACTCAAGCCACGACAGATCTTGTACTCCCACCCGCCGTCATATTCGAGCTCGATCCGGCAAGTGCCCTGACATCCGGTCGCGATGCTGAGGAAACCAAGCCCGTCACGCTGCGTTTTGGCAGGGCGGCCATTGGCGCGCGCGTGCCATCCGGGGTGATAGCACGTCTGCACGGAAACCGCCTGGCCGCTGCCCATCGTGGTGTCGATCCGAATGCGCCGAAGGCTCTCCCATCTCATCTCGGCAAGCGGCAACGACGGATCTTCGAGAACGTCCACGTAGCGCCGCAACTCGTTCGAGGGGAGCGCGCCAGCCGCGTCCCTCCTCGGAACGGCGCCGGCGGGAACGACATGCGCGAGGGAGGTGGAACGCTGCGGCACACGATAGATCGTCGTGTCCTCCTGCCGCCACAAGACCGGGAGGAGCCCATCGAACTTGGTGGAGCTGATTCCCTTCCAGAATTCCGGGCTATGGCGTCCGCACACCGTCGCGGCCTGCACCCCGAAAGCCTTCAGCCAGAGCACGGCGGCCGCGATGTCCTGTGGAGTCGCGCTGGTGAGAATGGTCTTCATTGCCTCCTGCTGGGTCCAGTTCGGCGTGGTGGAAAACGAGGCGCCCGAGAACTGGGGGGTGTCGCTGAAGACGTTGAACCACTGCGCAATCGAGCCCGGGACCATGACGCGTTGCCCGGGCATTTCCGCGTCGAGCCATTTGGCAATCCGATATTCGATTCGCTGCGTCATGTCCACCGGCCGCGTCGTTTGTTCGGCAAACTGGCGTAGCCCCATCATCTGCTCGGCGGCCAGGCAAACGAAGAACACGGCTACGGCGATCCTGATTTTGCACGGAATCCGCGCCGCCGCCCAGCCGATCACCGGAATCGCGAGCAACGCGATTCCCAGTTCCATCTCGGCGGTATAGCGGCCCGGCTGCGGGATGAAGTGCCGGTTCAGGTAGGCGTCGAGCAGCGGAATGCTGGCAGTGATAAAGCCAACGAGGACGAAGAATCGCACGTGCCGCCGGGCGGCGGCATAATCCAGAGCGCGAACAAGCAGGGCCAGGCCCAACACGACCACGGCAAGAGCGGTAAACGAACCGGCCGACCAGCGATCTTCCACGAACTGCTGCTGGTTGTGGCGGATGGCCGCGATCAACGAGGGCGGTAGAAACGGACAGACCACGAGGTACGAAGCGAGCGCGATCAGGGTCACCAGAACGATATTTTCCCTTCCGCGAAACACCAGGAGCATGCACACGGCGCCCAGGAACAGCGCGGTCGCCCCGAACACGCTCGGCAGAACGGTCAATGCCATAAAAACTGCCGCCAGCAGATAATCCCGTGCCTGCCGTCTCTCCAGAGACCGCCAGAGAAACAGCAGAGCGAGCGGCAGGAAGCACAAGGCCGTATGGTGTGGAAGATCGTCCCAGACCACGGAACCGTAGAAGCGAAGACTCGACCAGTAGCGGATCGGATTGAGGTCCGTCTCCGGCAGCAACGCCCGGGCCGGCGAGGTAATCGAGTATGCAAGACAGGACCAGAAGGCGCATCCGGGCGCCGCGCTCATACGCCAGATCATGAGGAACAGCGTGATCGGTCCGAGGCATAACGCCAGGCCCGTCGCAGTGAAGAACGCGCGGGCGGCCGAGACATGGGCGAGCTTCGCCAGCAGCGCGGTGGCCGCCGGAACCAGCGGCATATATGTGTGTTCGAAGGGCACGCCGGCGTCCTGAAAAGGCCACCAGGAAGGCCGGAACCAATGTTCGCCCGCCAGCCGGGCCATGCTGATCCAGAGTCCCTGGAGGGAATTCGTATGGCCCGTGTATTCGGCGGTGAAAAGGCCGCGGCAAATGTAGAAATTGACGCCGATGAGGAGCGCCATGTAAATGCCGGCGGCGGCCGAGGTTCGCCGCGCCGTCATCGACGGACTCCGCCGCCGACGAGGATCGCGGCAACTGCCATGATCGCCGCTCCGGAGATCCATCCGCAGAGCCGAAGCTCCCATCCACCGTCGTAGCGCATCTCCACGACCGCAGGGCCGCCTCGTGGCAGGTCGAGCCACATCATGCCGAGCCCGTCCCTGTGAACGGTGGCGCGCTGGCCGTCGATCGCGGCGTGCCAACCGGGATGGTAGGAGATCTGCATCGAGAGCGCCTGCCCGGGCGCCGTCAGGGCGTGTACGGAGAAACGATTGCGGCCGTTCCACGCGAGGACGGCTTCGGGCATGCCGGGGTCGTCGAGGGCCGCGCCATAACGGTCTATTTCCGCCATATCGCTCGTCTTGGCGATCGCGGATCGTGGCAACACATGGGCGAATGAGGTCGAACGCTGCGGCACTCGATAGGCCGTGACCCCTTCGTCGCTCCACATCGGCGGTAGCAGACCTTCGAACTTGCCGGGATGAGCGAACGGTTTCCAGGATTCGCGGCTATCCGGACCCGATACGAGAACTGCAGCCGCGCCATACGCTTTCAACCATGCCAGCGAAACCCGCGCATCGTCCTGGTAGACCGAGGTCATGGCGCGTTGTTGCGTCTGGCGGTACGCCATGGTCCCTTCACTGCCGGAGAACTGGAAGACGCCGGTGAATGCATCGGCCCAATGGGCGATCGAGCCCGGCGCCATCACACGCGCGCCCGGAAGATCGTGCGCCATTCGTTCGGCCGCGCGGTATTCGATGGTTTGCGTCACGTTCTGCGGGTAGAGCGCGTCTTTCGCCAGGCGGCGGTAGTGAACGAGCTGTTGTTCCGCGAGAATTAAAGCAGCCATCGTTAGCGCGGCCTTCAACGTTCGGGGCATTCGGTCCAGCCACGGCCGGGCGGCAAAGACCGCGGCCAACACCAGGGCCGGGGCCATTTCGGCGGTGAACCGGTAGCCCTGCGGCAGAATCAGCCGGTGGAGCCACACCGCCGCCATTGGACCGCAGCTCATGGTGTAGGCCCAAAGAGCGAAGAAGCGAATGCGCCACTCGACGTTCCATCGCTCGAGGTAGTGCGCCAGTGTCAGCCAGCCCACCGCCGCGGCGGCGAGAATTTTGAGAGAGCCGAAGCTCCATGCTTCATGCTCCGCCGACGCGGCTCCCATCGCGAACCACAGCGACGGAGGGAGAAAACGCGCCGTGAGGGCATATGCGAGCAACCCGATACCCGCGGCCTGAATGAGAACCGGCCGCCATTCCCGGAGCAGGCGCGCCTGGAGCAGGCACAGCCCCGCCAGCGCGGCGGATAAGGCCGCGAAGGGAGATGCCAGCATCGCCACCGCTAGGGAGAGGGCCGCCAGCGCCGAGTGGGCCGGGCGGCGGGTTTCGATGGCGCGCGAGAGAAACCCGATAAACAGCAGCAGGAACGTCAGCGCGGCATAGCGCGGCGTCTCGTCCCAGAGAGCCTGCAGGTTGAGGCGATGCGGTTCCAGGGCCCGCGCCCAGGAGAACGCGCCGTCGGGCGCCAGGAGATTCTCGGGCGCCAGCAGCGAGTACGCGAGCCCCGCGAAAAAGCTGTAGCCCGCGGCTCGCGTGATCGCCCACGCCACCAAATAGAAGGCGAGGGGCGCGAGGCAATAGAAGATCGCCGACACAGATTCCACGGCCATCAGATGCGACCCATGGTGTAGCGGCGCAAGCGCCGCGGCCAAGGCCGGCACAAACGGGGCAGACGTGAATTCGAAGGGAATCCCGAGATCCCAGAACGGCCACCAGGATGGGTGGAACCAGCCCTCGCCCAACCGCGCAATCGCCGCCCAGTACCCGTGCAGCGTGTTCATGTGCGCCGTCGGATGGCGGAGCCAATCCCGGCAGACATACGCGTTCACCCAAAGCAGCGCCATGCCATAGGCGGCGCCGCGGAGCCGCTCGCCGCGGGTCATGCCCTCGGCGCGACGCGCCGGGAGCGCCAGACGAGCCACGCGATGGCCAGCAGCGTCAGCCAGGTAACGGCCGTTCCGATTCGGTTTTCGAGCGGTTTCTCGAATCGCAGAACGAGATCGTGCTCGCCCGGACCGGGGTTGAGGAGGAGAAAGCCGAGGGCATCCTTCGCGATGGGAACGGCGCGCCCCTCGGCGTAGGACCTCCAGGCCGGATCGTATGTCTCCTGCACCAGGAGACGCTGTCCTTCCGCCAGACGAGCCCGCATCTGCATGCCATCCGTGCCGGAGCGCTGAAATTCCACGGGGGCGGCGGGGCCGTGCTCGACGACGTCTACATACTTCCGCAACGAGCCGTCGTCGATGATCGGCTGGGAGGAGCGGATGGCGAGGATTCGCGCCGCCTCCACAATCCTGGCTGGGGACTCATAGCGGCGGGGAACCCGATAGATGCGGTCGCCGGCATGATTGTCGTAGATGGATTCGAGCTTGCCTTCGAACTTCTCGGGCTTGCCCCAGTCATGATAGACCTCGGCCGACGTTTTGTCGTGAACGATGACCGCGCCGACGCCCATTGCCTGCAGCCAGGCGATGCCGATCTCAGTGTCGTCGCCGGAGATGGCGCTCGCCTGCGCGTACTGCGCGTTCATATTCAGGAGCCCCTGTTCCGATCCCCCGCCGAGCTGCGGCAGATCGAACCAGGCGTTGTACCAGAACCTTACCGAGCCCGTGGCCAGCGTGCGAACCCCGTCGAGATTCCGGTGGATCCAATCGGTGAGGATGAACTCGACGCGTTGTTGGTGATGATCGCGCGGCGGGAGCACGCGCCAGGCGTGGCGGACGTATCCGCGTCCGGGCAGCAGACAGGCGATGGCCAGAACGACCGCCGCAATCTGGAACCATCGGCCGTGGCGGGCGATCCACGCCAGTAAGACACCCGCGGCCAGAAAGATCACCAGTTCGAGCTCCGGGATCAGCCGTCCCGGTTCGCCGATGACGCGGAAATCGAAGTACTGGTTGCCGATCACGTTCAGCCCCAGCAACAGAAGCGATCCGAGACAGAAGGAGGTCCAGGCGCGGTCGGGCCGGCCACGCGCCCAGCGATAGGATAGGACTCCATAGACCGCCACCGCTGCCGTGCCGAGGATCGCCGACCATGCATGCCCGGGTGACGACACAAACTGCATATTGTCGAGCGTGATTCGCAGGTAAGAAGGGGTGAGCCAAAAGGCGCACAAACCCGCGGCGAGGACCGCCACCGCGGCGGCGCGGGCCCAAATCCACCAATCGCGTTCGCCTAACCAGATCGACCACGCAAGAATCGGAAAGAAGAAGGCGAGAGCGGTAGCTCCGTAGAAATTATGGGCCACCACGAGCGCAGCCAATACCGCAGCGATGACGAGTTGTAGGGAATGGTCGCGGCGGAGGCCGTACCATGCAGCCGCCAGCACGAACGGCAGCAGCGCGAATGCCGACATGTGGGGACCTTCGCCGTAGCGGATCAGAGCGCCCAAACGCACGGGCATGTAGTAGATGCCGGCATAGTCCAGACGAAAGTCGCGAAACAGAAGGAAGGCGGGCGAAACGATGGCGGAAGCCGCCGCCGTCCACAGCGCCACCCATCGCGATCGCGATCCTACCCGAGTGAAAACATAGACGCCCGCGATGCCCGCCGAAAACAAAAGCGCGATGTAGAGGTGATAGGAGCGCGCCGTGCTGACGTGCCGCAGGCGGCTCAGAGCCGCGGCGCCGTAACGGAGCGCAGGCGGATAGACATAATCGAAGCGGGTCCCGGTATACCAGTTCGGCTGCCAGCCGGGATGGGGCCAGTGTGCGCTCAGAAAACGCGCGTCCGAGATGAACGTGCTCTCAATCGAATTCCACGCGCTCAGGTACTCGGACCGGTAGAGAGGCTGGACAAGGAGCGTGGCCAAGATGAAGAGGAGCAAGCCATCGGCCAGCCATATCCAAGGTCGTGGCTTGGGGGGTTCGGAGCGCACCGCCACATGTTACCGCAGTGAAAACCCGCACCAAGTGGGGCATTTCGCGCGGGGCTCGGATGTTTCGCCTCCGATCCCGCAAAAGACGGGGGGGCTGAACCGGTTGCGGGCGTTCCGATGCGCGGCCCGGGAAAAACGCTGCCTTACGGTCACGGCTGTGTTTGGATTCAGCCACTTGCAGAGCCGCGAGCGCAAGCGAGCGTTGTCGTTCCCCAAGATGCTTAAGCACCCAAAGACAGGGCTGGCATTATGGGAGTTAGGCATCGTATTATATTGGTAGACCGCGTGCAAGAGATACGCGTGAAGCACATGAACACGAGCGCCAGATCGAAAGTCGCGTTGGTCCTGCTCAGTATCGCGCTGCTTCTCGTGAATCCGGCAGGGATTTGCGCGGGTAACGCGATGGCGCAGTCTCCATCGCACCCGTGCTGCCCCAAAGCCCCGACCCCCCATCAGGACAGTTCAGACAAATCGAATTGCGTCTGCATCGACCGCCAGCCTGCGCCGCCTACGCTGCCGCCGGTCACGGCCGAAGGGCAATTCCTGACCGCTCCGCCCGTGTCGGCCGGGATTGCTCCTGAACTAACCCCAGTGGCGGTCGATCCGACCGGCCTGGCCCTCTTCTATCCGCACGATCGCTGCCTGCAGTTCCATCAGCTCCTGTTATAGAGACATCTCCGCCTTTCCCGTCTGGCTCGAGTAGTTTCCGCTCGCGCGCGGAATGTGTATGCCGGTGTGGTGATGCGCGAGTAACGCACCAGTGAATTCAAGGAGATGTGTCATGAAGATCGTTGCTGTATTGTTTGCCGGAGTTCTGTTCTCTTCCACCATTTTTGCCGGTCAGGGCGACCCCGGGGCGGAAGCCCGCTTCCGCGCGAAATTCGGACGGAGCACTCCCGCTGAAGAGTCCCGTAAAGCGGTTTCGGCAGTGAAAGCGGACCGGCAGATGGATTGCGCCACGTGCGAGTGCTGCCACCGCAAGCACGCCTGAACTCGAGGCGCCGCAATGAAGGCTCTCCTTCTATTCCTCTGGACTGTGCGGTCGTTGACCGCACAGGACCAACCCGCCGCTCCGAAACCCGCGAGCGGCGGGGCGGATCCTTTCGCGGGCCTGAGTGACGCCGCGACGCCTGGCGAGGCGCCTTCGCCCGCGCGCTCCTGGGCAACCCGTCTCCTTACCGGGAATCTTGGCTTCCGCAAGGAGATCATGTCTGAGTTCGACATCGACGGCGACGGCAACGGGGCGAGCCGGCAGTCCGTGGGGTTCGAGATATTGAAGAAGTTCTCCACCTCGACCTCGACCGTTGCCAGTTTCGACTTTCAGGGGCGCCTTGTCCGCCGCGACGGCTACAACCCGGTGCTCAACGACATGGAAGGCGCACGCCGTCCGGGTTGGGCCTTCGAATACCACAACCTGTACCTGGATCTTTACAACATCCTCAACCCGCTTCTGGGCGATGAGGCTCGCTCGCGGAATGTCGGGCGCGTCAACTTTCGGATCGGGCGTTTTTATGTGCCGTTCGGACTGAACCTTCAATCCGATACCCACGGCACGGTGCTGCAATTATCCAACGAGCGGAACTTCGGCTTCGAGCGCGACTGGCACGCCGGATTCTGGGGCGCGATCAACAGGAACCTGAATTACGACCTGCACTATTTGACCGGCTCCGGCTACGACCTCAAATACAAGGGTCAGAGCGGGCTCGGCGCCCTGCGCATCAGCCTCGGCAACCGGTACAGTTCGCGATACGGGCTGGAGGGAGGCATCTCGGTGATCGCCGGCGAAAGACTCTCGATGCCCATGCGCGAAGACGACCGTCCTGTGCCGCTCAAAACGCAGCGGGCCGGCATCGACGTCCGCTACCGGCATGCCGCGCCGCGAGGCCTGCTCACCTTCACGACCGAGTTGAGCGGCGGGCGAGACGCCGCGGACCCGGTGCTGACGCAACTCCACGAAGCGGAGTACCTCCGCGCGTCGCGCCGGTGGGGCGTCGCGACGCAATATCGACGGTTTCATCAGGAGGGCCGCGGAGCCGACTCCTCCATCATCGGAGAGGTCTCGTGGTATTTCCGCAATGACGTGGGCAACTCCAATTCGCAGTGGATCAAGCTCAACGTCGAGCGCCAACTGGAGCGGATGGCGGGGCGGCCGCACACGGTCGTGGCGCTCCAATATTACTTTTACCGGTAAGGAAAACGAAAATGAATCGTCTACTCATCTTCATAGCGCTGGCGATAGCCGCCGGGCCTCAACAGGTCCTCGCCGCCATCGGCTGTACCCTCAGCAATCCGGCGGAGGACCTCAAGTACCTCTATCCCGAGATGACCACGTTCAAAGAGGACCTGATGGAGTTTCCCAGGTTGAAGGACGGCGCGACTCTCTTCAAGGGTCTGCGGGCGCGCCTCGGCAGCGACCTCGACCCCATCTACGAGACCTATGAAACACCCTACACGGTTTACAGCGTTTTCAAGGGTCAGGTCAAGATCGGCGTGGTGCACGGCGTGAACGTTCCGGGGAAGGGCGGTGTAATCCAGGTCTTCCTTGCGACCGACCCGAACACGGCGGTAATCCGCAATTTCTTCTTCCAACGGCTGGAGAGTCCCGCCGCCCGGCAACTGCGCAGCAAGGAATTCCGCGCGCAATTCGCCGGGCTCACACTCGCCGATTTCTACAAGCACGATTACTATGCGGCGGCCGATCCTGGCGCGAAAGCCGACAAGATCGCCGCAATCACGCCCCCGCCGCTCGATGCCGGCGGGCGGCCGGACTACCAGGCCTCCCTGCGCGGTATCCGAAAGAACCTCGTCCTGCTCGACTGCTTTGTATATGGCCGTCGATTCGAACCCTTCTTCGAGAGGGCGCAGCAGACAAAGATACGAAAGGACCAGAAATGAAGAAGATCTTTATCCTCTGCGCGGTGACCGTGGTTGTGGTTACCGCCTTCCTGTGGCGAGCCTTCGCCAAGCCGAGCCGTTTCGGCGCCTTCACCGGCGCCCCCAGAGCGGAAGTCGCCAAATTGGTGGAAGAGCCGAAGGCGTTCGTCGGAAAAACCGTCGCCATCGAAGGCACCGTGACGGAGCAGTGCAAGACGATGGGCTGCTATTTCAACTTCCACGAAGGCAAGGCCAGTCTGCGCGTCGACGTCCAGGCCGTCGCGATGACCGCGCCGATGCGGGAAGGCCGGCCCGCCCGCGTCGAAGGACAAATCGTCCCATACGGCGACGGCTATCAATTCTATGCGACCGCCGTGGAGTTCCGTTGAGGTCTTATGAATCACCAAATCCAATCCGATCCATACGTATTCCGCCGGTACTTCCTGCTGGCATGGAAAAATCTTCGGCGCCGCCCGGTCCGGACCGGGCTGACCGTGGCGGGAGTCGCGCTGGCCGTGACGGTCGCCGTGTCGCTTGGCGGCTTCATGCTTGGGTATAGCAGCGCCATCGACAAGAGCATCAACATGCTCGGATTCCAGGTCATGATCATGGCCAAGGGCTGTCCCTACGAAGCGGCAACCATGATGCTCAAAGGAGGCACGGGGCTGCTCTATCTTCCCGCCGACACCTACGAGAAGGTAAAAGGCGACCCCGATATCGAAACGATCACGCCGATCTTCGTCGGCGTGGCCGAGAAGCGCGGCAGTTCGATTCGCGACGACGCCGGCGCCGCCAATTTCATCGTCGTCAGCGGCATCGATGTGCCGAGTTACCGCGTCATGAAGCCTTGGATTGCGTTCAAGAAGGGCCCCGGCTACGACAACGGCCGTTGGTTCTCAGACGCCGCGCGGGACGAGGTCGTCCTCGGGTTCGAAGCCGCCGAGTATGAGCAAAGAAAGGTCGGCGACACGTTCTTCGCCTCGATTGCGCCCACCGGCAAACCCGATCCGGTGATGCATGAATTCAAGGTGGTCGGCGTCCTCGACCGCACCGGCACGCAAGACGACGGCACCGTGTTCCTGCCCATCCAGGTCGCGCGCGAGTATTTCGGGCGGCCGGATCAGTTGACCATTCTGGGAATCAAGCTGAAGCAGTTCAACGCGCTGAAAATGCGCGAATTCGAGACCCGCTGGCTGAAACTGCCGGAGGTCCAGGTGGTCGGGTTGCAGCAGGTGAAGAACACGCTGGTGAATCTCGTCGCCACGGCGCAGACCATGATCGCCGCAGTCGCGGCCATTGCCGTCATCGTCGCGCTCATCGGCGTCATCAATACGATTCTGATGAGCGTCTACGAGCGCACGTCGGAAATCGGCATCATGAAAGCGCTGGGAGCGCGGCGAGGCGCGATCTTCCAGTTGATCTGGCTCGAGACGGTGATCATCTGCCTGACCGGCGGCGTCGCCGGTTCGGTGGCAGCAATCGTCGGCTCGGGGCTGGTGGAGAAGGCCATCAAGGCGGTAGCCGATCTCGGCCTGTCCGGCTCGGTCGTCGACATCACACCGGCCGTGATCGGATACGCAGTGCTCGGAGCGGTCATCCTGGGTTTCTTCGGCGGCCTGTATCCGGCGTGGCGCGCCTCGTCGATGCGCCCCGTCGAAGCCATCAGCAAGGGAGTCTGACATGCAAGACATCGTGATTGAAGCGCATGGACTGAAACGGTACTACCGCCGCGGAAGTGAAACGGTGAAAGCGCTCGACGGCGTCGACCTGTCGATCCGATCCGGGGAAATCGTGTCAATCCTGGGGCCGTCGGGCTCGGGAAAGACCACCCTGATCAACCTCCTGTCCTGCCTCGACGCGCCGACCGAAGGCACGCTCCTCATCGGCGGCCGGTCGGTGGCCGGTCTCGCCGAAGACGAACTGGTCGAAATTCGCCGCGGCGTGTTGGGTTTCGTCTTCCAACAATTCTCGCTGCTTCCGACATTGACCGTCGCCGAGAATGTCGAACTGCCGTTGATGTTCCTCGAACGGCGAATCGACACCGGGCGGACGCGCGAGATTCTGGAAATGGTGGGACTCGGCGGCCGCGTCAATCACCTGCCGCGCGAACTCTCGGGGGGCCAGATGCAGCGCGTCGCCATCGCCCGCGCCCTGATCGCGGAGCCCAGCATCCTGGTCGCCGACGAGCCGACCGGGAATCTCGACCGCGCCACGGGCGAGTCGATCATCGCGCTGTTCAAGAGGCTCGCGGCCGAACAGAAGATCGCGATTCTGCTGACGACTCACAATGCCGTTTTCGGCTACGAGGCCGATCGCGTCATTACGCTTCAGGACGGCCGCATCGTGAAAGAGGAATCGCGGCGTCTCGTCGAAGTTTGAGGAGGGCCTAATTCACCGACTCGGCCGTGCACGCGAGGTCTGTGACCGCCACCCTGCGGATCGATTCCGCTTCTTGCATCTGATTGCGCCTCACATAATTTTGCGCCACGTTCCGCGATGCGCCGCAGATGTCGTCGTGAACCATGGGACACGCGATGTTCAAACTGGGGGCGCCGCCCTCATGGTTCGCGGCGCACCCTTGCGGATCCACCTTGCCGTACAGCTCCACCAGCTTCTGATTGATATGCGACCGGCGGGAGTCCATCAGTAGCGCCTCGACAAGAGCCTGCGCCGCCTTCCTCGGCTGCTCCACAGCTTCGTAAGTGCGGCCCAACTCCTCCAGCAATACGGGATCCGACTCCAGGCTCCGGCCGCGCTCGAAGGCTTCGATCGCTTCCGGATGCTTCAACATCCGCAGATACGTGCGGCCCTGCTCGAGAAACACCACGCTCGGCAGGAATGTCGCCTGCGGCGTGCCCCGGCGCTGGTTCTCGGCCCGGTAGACTTCGTCCAACGCGCGCTCGATGGCCTCGGCCCACGTCAGCAAGGCCCAGGACTCGCGATAATAATCCTGCGGGTCGGCTCCATCCGCCGCCTGTTTCGCGGTGTATCGATCGCCGATGTCGCGGTACAGAACGGCCGCCTGCCGGTAGGCATACCCGGAATTGCGCGCAGGAGGCAGCGAATTCAACATCGCAATCGCACGTTGCGCCTCATCGCCCGCCCGGTCTCGATCGGCGCGGTTGGCCAGCGGGGTCGTCGCAGCGTCGCTGATCAGAGCTTTGTAATTGTTCGGCGTGGCCGCCACCGCGCTCGCCCAGAATCGCCGTTCGTCCAGCCAGTCGCGGTTTCGAGCGTAGGCGCGCACGCCGAAGGCGGCGAGCACGGCCGCCAGAGTTCCATAGGCCACATACCGATAGATCCGCCCGGAGCGCCAGATGGCGCGCATGCCATAGACAACCACAATCGCGAAACCAACCGATGGCAAATAGAGAAACCGTTCACCCATGATGCTGCCGATCCGCAGCACGACGTTCGACACCGGCGCCAGCATGGCGAAAAAGAACAGGATGGCAAACGATGGCGCCCGCGCGCGCCGCCAGGACCAGATTGCGGCCGCCACGGCGATCAGGCAGAAGGCCAGCCACATCACGCCTCGCGCATCGGCCGCGACCGGGATCTCATTGTATGAGTAGTCCGGCGCCAGCCGCGCCGGCCACACCAGCAGGCCGAGGTATTTGCCGATCACCTTGAACGCCGTCAGCCGCGCCGTCCAAAATCCGGCGCCGGACAGCGGGTTGTCCGTGAAAGGAAACGGCCCCGCCGGAAAGTGCGCTAGCACCCGCGCCCGTACGGCAAAGAAGATCGCCGCCGGTACGGCGACAGCCGCATAGCCCGCGATCCGCGAACGCGAGTCCGAGGACATCTCGAACATCCAGTCATACAGCGCTACCGCTGCAAGGGCGGCGATCGCGCTCTCCTTCGAGAACAACCCGGCCGTCGTGGCCGTTGCGATGCCGCAGATCCAAAGACCGCGAGCGGCGCCCGCGCTGCGCAGCGACCGCCGGTAGCAGAGCACCGCCGCCAGGACACCGAAAGCCGCAAGCATGTCGGCGCGTCCAACGATGTTCGTCACCGCCTCCGTGAGGACGGGGTGCACGCCCCACAGTGCGCTCAGCGCCAGTGCCGCGGGAGTCTCCTCGAACAAAACCACGCCCAACGCGTAGACCAGAGAGATGTTCAAGGCATGCAGCAGAAAATTGAGCCAGTGGTATCCCTCCGGATTCGGCCCGTTGCCCAATACGGCGTAGTTGTATAGAAAGGAAAGCGTAGTTAGGGGCCGGTAGAGGCCCGCCAGGATCGATTGATAGTACGGGCTGCCCAGGATGCGGTCGAAGTTCTCGGCCGTGGCCGCATGGACACGCGTGTCCTGGAGAATTACCTCGTTATTGTCCAGCAGAAACGGCGCGTGGAAGGAATTCGAGTACGTCAAAAGGGCCAGCGCGATCACCCCGAATAGCAGCACGTGACGCCGCCAGTTGCGCGGAGCGGGCGCGTCCAGCTTGATTCGGCCGGACAGTCCCCGGCCCGCCGTGCGTTTGTTGCGCTTCACCTTACTTGTATAGCATTCAACGCGCGGACGCACGGCCTGGCGCCATTGGGGGATTTTAATGGGCGGCGCGTACCGCGCGTTCGCTTCCCTGCGTCCGATGGAGTGAGGCCCTTATGAAATCATTCCACGTTGCAGTAACCATCGTCATGACGCTCGCTCTCGGCGGCGCAGCGCATGCGCAGGACCGGCAACCATACCCGCCCTACGCCGGCGATCGGCGTGGCGGCAGTCCCGCGTACCAACTCGGGATGGAGGATGGCCGCCGCGACGGCGAACGCGACATGATGAGACGCCACAACTTCCGGCCGGAACACAGCGGCAACTTCAAACATGCCGATCGCGGATACCAGCGATTCTTCGGCGACCGGCGGTATTACCGCGAACAGTATCGCGCAGGCTTCCTCGCAGGGTATCGGATGGGCTACCGGCGGTAGTCTATCGCAGCCGCAGAGTCCCGAACGCCTTCGGCACGTGAAACGACTTCGACGCCGTCGGCCGCCACGCGTAATATTTCTTCGGATCGTGACCGGAGATCCGATACAGGCCGATCCGCAGTTCCCTTCCTTTTTCCGGCGGGCGAGTGTCGATCGCGCGCCACGGAATCCGCATGGCTCCATACCAGGTCCGGGCCTGCGCATCGACACGGCCTTTCACCGTATATCCGGAGTTCCAGGCCATACCTGCCTGACCTTGCTGATTGTCGCGGTCGATATCGAGGTCCACCCATTCGCTTTGCGGCGACACCTGGAATTCCTTGTACCGGCCGATGTGCTCGAAGTCCGACCCGATGAACGCCTCGGCGACGTCCCAGTTCCAGAGTTGGGGAGTCTCGGCCGAGGGATTCGGGTCTGGCTTCAAATTCAAATCGTCGTACGGACAGACATAAAAGAGGTACAGGTTGTCCTTGGTCCAGCGCGATCGAATCTCCGTGGCGGGTCCGGCGATTGGCTGTCCGAGGTAGTCGCGGGAGGCGGTCACGCGCGGCGCCTTGGCCCATTCCGGACTCCACGGATCGAGATTCAACTCGAAATCGCGCGGCGCATACGCGCTCTCGATGACCGCGGAAGGGTCCGCTGTTGCCGCAAATAGAAGCAGAAAAGGGATGACTTTCATCGGAATCACTTCGTCAGTTTCAGAAGCTCCACGAGGTAGCTCTTCCACACCACGGCGCGTGAGTGCGTGCCATGGCCGCGCGTTTCATCGCTCGTCGGGATCAGAATGTAGCGCCCGTGCGCGACCTTCTTGATCTCTCGCTCCAGGATGCCGAGCTCGGGAGGGTTCACTTCGTCGTCGGCGGAGTTGACGGCGTACAACGGCGCCTGGATCTCTCCCAAATGCGGAGACGGGTTGTAGTCGGTGGAACAGTCGTATTGATAGAGCATGTCGTTGGCGTCTACCCGCGCCGCGCGCTGGCGCAGCGCCGTCACCGCCGCGTCCGATTTGTCGTGCGTCGGGTTCGCCTTGTGCAGTTGCAGCGGGCTGCTCGTCATCATCCACAGCGCATACTGGGCCGCGACCAGTCCATTCACCGGCGGCTTGGCATACTCCCCGTTGTTCCATTCCGGATCTCCCTGGATCGCCTGCATGATCATGGCGCGGAACATTCGGTTGCGCCCCGCGATCTCAACCGGAGCGCTGGCGAGCGGCATCAGCGCGTCCATGAATGTGGGATACAGATATCCCCAGATCCAGGAATGCATGGCGCCCATCGAGGTCCCCATCACCAGGCGCAAATGATCGACGCCGAGGCCCTCGGTCAGTAGCCGGTAATCGGCCTTTACCATGTCCTCGTAGTCGTAATGCGGAAACTTCATATGCAGGCCATTCGAGGGTTTGCTCGATCCGCCGTGTCCGACCGCGTCGGGCAGCACGATGAAGTACTTCTCAATGTCGAGTGGCTGATCCTTGCCGAACAATTCCCCCGCGAATCCGGCGTTCAGAAATGCCCGGCCCGTCCCGCCTGTTCCGTGCATGATGATGACCGCGTTCCGCACGTGACCGGCTGCGTCGCGGACAGGGGCGCCGAGCGTCGTATAGTGCAGCCGCAGTTCCGCGAGCGTTTCGCCGGTGTGGAAGGTGAAATCCCGGGCGATGAAGTCACCCTCCTTGTTCGGAAAGGCGGACGTTTGCGGCGGCTGGCCGGAGCAGACACTGGCGGCGGCAAGCAGCAGAAGCAGTCGGACCATAGGGAAGAGCTTAACACCGCCTTGCTACGATGGGTCGATGGACGAGCGTTCCTGTCCCGAGTGTGCAGCCCTGCGCCGCCAGTTGAACGAGGCGATCGCCGCGGAGGGCGAGGGTGAATCGACGACGGATCAGACCCTCGCCGCGTGGCTGACGGAGATCGACGAGGATAAGGCTGCGCGGGTTCGCGCCGCCTCGCCGGTATGGAGCACATGGCGGAGACTGGTAGACCATCGAGCCAGAACCGGCCACTGGGTTTCCGTCGTGCCGTCGGCAGGTTCGTTCGAGAGCCCGAACTGAGCCGCACGACGATGAACTACGGCAACTCTCCTCTTCGGCCGCGGGCGATCGTGCCGATCGCCATCGCACTCCTGCTGCTGCCCGCCGCCTACATCGCCTGGACGTGGCGGGACATGCCGCACTTCGGCCAGGGACACGACGACAGCATCTACTTTGTGTCCGCGAAGTCGCTCGTCGAGGGACAGGGATACCGGATCCCGAGCTTTCCGGGACAGCCGTGGCAAACCAAGTACCCGCCCCTGCTGCCCTGGTTCCTCTCCCTCGTGTGGCGCATCAATCCGCATTATCCCGCCAACCTTCAGTTGGCCACGCTTTTCTCGTGGATCTGGCTGCCGATTTGGGTAGTCTTGGGCTATCGTGTCTATCGCGACCTCGGAGTCGGGCGCGCGGCGGCGGTCGTGCTTTGCGGCGTCATGACATTCGATCAGGAGGTCGTGCGCCTCTCGATTTGCACGCAGGCCGAGGTCATGTTCGCCGCGCTTTGGACGGCTGCCGCCGCGCTGGCCCTGCGCCGGGGATCCTCGCCGGCCGTTGCGCTTCTGGCGGGTGTCATCGGCGGCGCCGCTTACCTGACGAAGACCTCTGCCCTGCCCTTGCTATTGGCCGGTCCACTGTATTTCATCCTGCGCAAACAATATCGCAGCGCCATCGCGTTCGCCGCCGGAATGCTGCCCGCGATCGTCGGGTGGACATTATGGATGGGCGCACGCCTGCCGCATGGTTCGCTGGATGGGCTTACCCTCTATTACACCAACTATCTTGGCTACCACTTATATAACGTCGTCAGCTTGCGCGATGTGCCCGTCTTCGTGGCGAAGAACGTGGACTCGCTCATCTATTCGATGGGCGGGCTGTTCCTGGACTGGTCGCTGTCGGACAACACGCGCTCGTTTCCGATCGTCATGGGTCTTCGGGCGGCGGGTGTGGTGTTGCTGGTGGGGACGGTGCGCCAGTTTCGCCGCGTGCGGATTACACCGTATCACGCCTTCGCGCTCGGCTACGTCCTGATGCTGCTGGTCTGGCACTATCCGCCGAATGGCCGCTTCCTGCTGCCGATCCTGCCGGTGCTCCTCGCGGGTCTGTGGACGGAGATTTGCGTCATCGCGAACTTGTTCCGGCGATGGAGTCGCACAGCAATGGTACTGTTCTCCGTTGCTCTGGGCCTGGGAGTCCTATACTGCGGCGCCGCCGGACTGGCCCATTTCCACAATTGGCTCAAGGGTGTCCGCGACGTTCGCGTCAACGGCTACTTCCCGGCCTACGATTGGATCCGCCGGAACACTCCGCCGGACGCCGGCTTCCTCGCAAGTGAAGATGTGCCGCTCTACCTTTCCACCGGCCGCAAGGCGATCAGCCCCGTCGTGCCCATGCGGTATTTCTACCTCGACGATCGGGAATCCGTAATTCGGTATTTGAACTCGCGACCGGAGCTCGCCCGGAGTCATGCGCTCGAGTACATCGTGACCGGTCCGCGCGACTGGCACCGCGAAATGTTGCCCGCCGGCGCCATGGAGCAGGCGGAGAAGGCTCTGCGTAATCGGAGCGACGTGACGGCAGTGTATCGATCCAAAGGTGTTGCTGTGTACAAGATCGGCGCGAATACTTACTAGCTACGCTTGTAGATTTACTAATGTTGTAGAGGCTGCCGTCCGATAAGCCGGTTTCTGTACCCTTGCGGGCGGTAGTCATTCCTCTCGACCGGATATTACTATCCGGCTCTAGCGACCTACCCGGAAGTCTGGCGGGACGGGCCGCCCCTCCTCCCCTATTTGGTCTTGCTCCGCGTGGGGTTTTCCCTGCCATCCGAATTGCTCCGGACGCGGTGCGCTCTTACCGCACCATTTCACCCTTACCTGACGTTGCCGCCAGGCGGTATATTTTCTGTGGCACTTTCCGTAGCCCCTTGCGGGACCCCCGGCCGTTAGCCGGCACGCTGCCCTGTGGAGACCGGACTTTCCTCTCCCGATTTCGGGAGCGACTACCTGTCCGGCAGCCTCACCCGATTATTGTCGCATCTTCGCAGGCAGAATTGTACGGCGCCGCACGACGGTCCGACACATAAGCCTCACAAATTCTGGTAGATACTGAAAACGTTCGGTGTATTCTATTCTTAACTGCGCTTTGCGCCGGTGAGACTCGGGTGACCGGCAAATGCTGTGGGAACGCCGTAGCGCCACGGAAGCGGCGGCGCACGTATTCGACAAAAAAGTTCATGTTTACAGCACGCGATCAAGTTGAGGAGAGTACGAAGATCATGAAGACACTAGCAGCGATAGGCACGCTCGGACTACTGGCGTCCTGCCTATATGCTCAGGGGTTGAACACAGGTGGTCAAACGAAAGAAAGCTGGGAAGAGATCAACTTCGAGTTCAATTCCTCGATCTTATCAGACGGGTACCCTAGCCTGCTGCGATTAGCGGACGCGCTCAGCCAGCATAGTGACTACCGTGTAAAAGTAACGGGTCACACGGACTATGTCGGCTCGGCGGCCTATAACGACAAACTGGCCCTCGCGCGAGCGGAGGCCGTGAAAGCCTTTCTGGTGAAATACGGCGCCAGCGCCAGCCAGATTACCACCGCCGGCGACGGCAAGCGGGCGCCGGAAGTGGACAACCGGACGAAGGAAGGCCGTTTCATGAATCGTCGCGTTGTTCTGACGGTGATGGACGGAAGCGGCAAGGTGATCGGCGAAGGCGGTGTCGGCGACATCTTGAAAGCTCTACAGGATATTCAGGCGTCCCTGAAGCGTCAGGAAGAGTGCTGCGCGCAAATCCTGAAGCGTCTTGACCGGCTGGACGACATCCTGGCCGCGCTGAAAAATCTCCAGGGTGAGAACAGCAAGCTGGAAGGCGAATTGAACGACCTGCGCAACCAGCACAACGCGTTGCGCGACCAGGTCGCGGGACTGCCCAAGCCGCTCTCGAGCTCCGAGACGCAGAACATCGCGCACAACGAGGCGATGGGCGCGCTCGATGAGGCTCAGAAGCGCAACAAGAAGTTCTCGCTCCTCGGCGTGAACATCGGACCCACGTTCGGTCCGGCGCGCACCGGCGACTTCACGTTCAGCGGCCGCGCACAATACTTCTCGCCATTTGGCGGCGACGGCCAGCGCGCCGTGCAGGCGCAGGGCGAGTTCATGTATTACCCCGGGCGGAAGGAAGGCCAGTTCGATATCGGTCTGATCAACCGCTGGGGCAATGTGCAAGCTGGCGGATTCGCCAGCTTCAAGTACCTGGAGATGAAGCAATACCAGCAGGGCGGCGGGCTCGGACAAGCCGCATTCCTGTTGGACTACATCTTCAACCGCGGCCGCATCGGCGCCTTCGTCACGCGCGGCTTCAAAAACTACGCCATCCTGAACAGCGTCACGCTGGCCCCCGGCGCGTTTCTGCAAACCTATGCGCGCGTGGTCAACCAGCAGGGCGTGAACTTCCTGTTCGGCACGTGGGGCAACGCCCACATTCAGGGCAACCTGGCGTACCTGCAATTGCGCGAGACGCGGGAATCGCGGCCGGGCGCAAACCTGAAACTGGTGCAGCCGATCAGCGAACACGTCGCCTTCACGTTGGAAGGCGCCTATAACGAGTCGCTCATCAGCCCGCACGGCAGCGGCAAGATCGCGGTCGGTCTGGAAGTCGGCAACTTCATCCACCCGAGCGATTACACGAAGATTACGACTCCGGTGCCGATGGACGTTCCGCGCATCCGGTACGAATTCGGCACGCGGCGCGTGGGCGCCAGCCCGCCGGTCGCCGACGCCGGTCCGAACCAACTCGGCATCCCCGCCGGAACGGTTTCCCTCAACGGCTGCGGTTCGTACGATCCGCTGGGCCTCGCGCTCACCTATCAGTGGCAGCAGATTTCCGGTCCGACCGTTACGCTGTCCTCCCCGACCACGTGCAGCACCACCTTCACCGCGGCAGCAGGCCAGACCTACGCTTTCCGCCTGACGGTGCGCAACACGGATAACCTGCAGAGCAGCGCGACGACAACGGTCTCGACCACGACTCCGGCCGCCGTTCGCATCACGCAGTTCACCGCGATTCCGGCGAGCCTCCAACCCGGCCAGTCTTCGACGCTGTCCTGGGTGATCGAGAACGCCACGTCGGCCACCATCACGCCGGGCGTCGGCAATGTCGATGCGAGGACCGGATCGACCGCCGTCAGCCCGACGCAGACCACCACCTATACCCTGACCGCCACGGGCGCGAACGGCACTACCAGCGCCAGCGTGACCGTGACCGTCGGCGCGGCTCCGGCCGGCAACCCGCAGATCATCCGGTTCGAAGCCAACCCGGTGACCATCACGGCTGGACAGCAGTCCACGCTGAGCTGGACCACCTCAGGCGCCTCGACCGCGAGCATCAGCGGCGTTGGCACGGTGCCTCTGAACGGCAGCACCACGGTGTCGCCGACTCAGACCACCACGTACACTCTGACCGCGACCAGCGCGGACGGCAAGAGCGTCACCGCTCCGGTGACCGTCATCGTAGCCGCGGCGCAGGTCCCGCAAATCGTGACCTTCGTGGCGAATCCGCCCACCATCGACGCCGGACAGTCCACCAAACTGTGCTGGCAGGTGACGAACGCCACCAACATCACGATCACGCCGGGCGTCGGCAGCAATCTGAACGCGAACGATTGCGCCACCGTCAGCCCGACGCAAACCACCACCTACACCTTGACCGCGACCAACGCGAGTGGCCAGATCCAGGCCAACGTGACGGTCAATGTCGGCCAGGTGCGCATCCTGTCCTTCACCTCCGACCCGGTGACCTCGCTGGCAGCCGGCGCGCCGGTGACCCTGTCGTGGCAGACGCAGAACGCCACCTCGGTGGTGATCGTCGCCAACGAGCTCGCCCCGCAGTCGTTGCAACCCAACGGCACGCTGGTGGTGAAGCCGATCACGAACACCACGTACACCTTGACCGCCTACGGACCTGGAGGCCAGACCGTAAGCGTGACCATCTCGGTCTTCGTCAGGTAACGTAGCAACAATCGCAAGTCAATTCGGGGCGGCCGAAAGGCCGCCCCTTTTTTTGTCCGCTTTGAAAGGCTACTTGCCAACGACCCAGGTCGTCATGCTGCGCTGATTCTGCACCACCGTCGTCTTCAGAGGATCGAGTAAAGTCCCACCGAGTTCCGCCGTAAGCCGCAACAGACTCTCTTCATCCACCAGATACCGCTCCGACCCGTCGGGCAGCAGAAAGCGGCGGCCCGACAGGAGCCTCACGCGATCTTCGATTCCGATCGTCGACGCGAGCCGGCAGAACAGCATCCCGCCGGGCCGCAACACCCGCCACGTGGCGCGCGTCATCGCGTCGAAATGGGCTTCGTCGCGGGCGAAGTGCAGCACGGCACTGCTGATGACGACGTCCGCAAACGCGTCCGGAAACGACATGGCTTCCAACAGCTCCACCCGGAAATTCTCCGGCGGCGCCGATCGCGCCAGCCGCCGCGCCGCCGCCACCGCCCTCTCGTCCGCATCCACACCGAAAACTTCATACCCTTCCCGCAGCAGATATACGAGGTTGCGGCCCGACCCGCACCCGGCATCGAAAATCCGCATCCCGGGGGCGATGCGGCCGCGCAGAAGCTGGTCGAATAAGTAGATGTCAATGGCCCCGAACTGCTCCTGAAGCGACGGCATGCCGGTCATTTCTTCGCGTCAAGCAGCCGGCGCAGCGTGCCTCCGAAGATATTTGCCTGCGCCTCGGGACCGACCCCGCAAGCGTCCAGCATCTTCCGGTAGCGGTCGATTTCACGGTCGAACTCTTCGATCTCTCCACCGAAGATGTCCGATCCGAACACGACTTTCTCGAAGGCGCTGCCGCCCCCCTTGGGCGTGTGGGGGCTGACCACGCTCGACCACCAGAAGATCGATTTGAAGACCTGGTAATTCTCCTGCAATTTGATCAGCGTCGAGCCCGACAGGTCGAAATAGAGGTTCGGGTTCCACCGCCCAATCTCCGCGGCCCACGCGTAATCCGGATTCCCCAGATGCGCCCCGATAATCGTTATCTTCGGAAACCGCCGCGCAAGATTGTCGAGAGTTGTCACCCGCATGCGATCGACGCTGACATCGGTGGAGACATCCGGATTCGGCCGCATCACGATCCCGGTGTGGAACAGGACGATCATGCCGTACTTCTCGGCGCGCTCATAGATCGGCGTATAGCTCTTATCGTCGAAGTTCTTCAGCGGACCAGTCAACTCTCCCAAACCACGGAAACCGGCCTCGTGGAAGCGGTCGACGAGGGCTACCGCTTCGGGATCGTCCAGCCGGATCGACCCGAGCCCTACGAATCGCTTCGGATGCTGCTTGATCGCGGCGACGACGTCGGGAATCTCCCTCGGCTGCGTCAGAATAAACGCCGTGCCGTCGAACGGATCGAGCCGCGCCGCCATCTTTTCGAGGAATGTTCTATCGCCGTTGTAATGGACGTGGGCATCGACCAGGCCTCGCATCGCCGCCTGGCCCCACAAAGCCTGTCCGCCCAGTATCGAGAGGAGTAACACAGGTATCGTTCGCATGGCGCCCGCCAGTATACCTCCGCGGAGCGCATGTTAAGATCGACGACGATGAAGATCCGTTTCCTGCTCCCGATCGTTCTTTTGCTCGCCGCCGGAGCTGACGCGCAGACCGCCGCGCCCGTCCGCGCATCCGGCCTCGCTCCGGACCGCGTCGCGCGAATCGATGCGTTGCTCAACCGCTATGTCGAGGAGAATCGCATCGCCGGCGCCGTGGCCCTGGTCTTGCGCAACGGCCAGCCGGCATATCAGGCCGCCGCCGGCTGGAGCGACAAGGAGGCCGGCCGGCGCATGACGATGGACACCATCTTCCGCATCGCTTCGCAGACGAAAGCGTTCACCAGCGCGGCGATTCTCGCCCTGGTCGAAGAGGGGAAGATCGGTCTCGCGGAGCCGGTCGGGCACTTTATCCCGATTTTCACTCACACGTCTGTCGCGGTGAAGGAAGATTCGGGTGTGACGACCGTGCCGGCGCGCCGCGCCATCACGATTCAGGATCTTCTCACCCATACGGCCGGCATCTCTTACGGAACCGAAAGCCACATCGCCCCGTTATATGCGGCGAAGGGACTCGGCCCGGCCGCCGGCAACGGCTGGTACACCGCCGACAAGGACGAACCGGTCTGCCAGACCATGGAGCGTCTCGGCACACTTCCGTTCTCCGCCCAGCCCGGCGCTGCGTTCGTCTACGGTTACAACACCGATATCCTCGGCTGCGTCGTGGAGAAGGCCTCGGGCGTTCCCCTGGATGAATTTATCCGCACCCGCATCACCGCTCCGCTGGGTTTGAAGGACACCCGGTTCTACCTTCCGGCGGCCGAGCGCGAGCGCCTGGCGGCGGTCTACGGCAATGGCCCCGATGGCAAGGTGGTGCGCGCGCCGGAAGGCTCGAAGGGCCAGGGGCACTACATCGACGGGCCCCGCAAGAACTTCGCCGGAGGCGCCGGCCTCACCTCGACGGCTCGCGATTATGCGCGTTTCCTCGAGATGATCCGCAATGGCGGCGCTCTCGATGGAGTCCGCATTTTGGCGCCGCGCACCGTGGAATTGATGACGACGAACCAATCCGCCGCGCTGCACTCCGCGACGGGTCTCGGCTTCGGTCTCGGATTCGAGACTGTGGATCGCTATGGCGCGAGCGGCATGGCCGGCGTCGGCGCGTTCGGCTGGGGCGGCGCCTACGGCACAACGTACCAGGTCGACCCCAAGAGCGGCATGGTCATCGTCTTCATGATGCAGACCATGCCCAACACCACCGACATCCAGGCGAAGTTTTCGACGGCGGTGTACCAGGCCCTGGTCAACTGAACCGGCGGCGCGCCGGACGTTACAATCGCAGTATGCGCCGCAGCCTCTGTCTCATTCTGATTTCCGCCGCGACGGTCTTCGCGCAGAAGCGGCCGTTCGACTCCAACGCGCTGCTGGAGTTGAAACGCATCGGCGATCCCCAGATCTCCCCCGACGGGCGCTGGGTGGCGTTCACCGTGCAGAGCGTGGATGTGGCCGCGAACAAGAAGCCGCAGCAGATCTGGATCGTCCCCTTGTCGGGCGGCGAGCCGCGCCAGATCACCCGGGACGGCGAGGCGAACAACCGCCCCCGCTGGTCCCCCGACTCCAAACAAATCGCCTATGTGTCGGACCGGTCTGGCTCCTCGCAGATCTGGCTCATGGATCCCGAGGGACGCAATCCCAAGCAGGTCACCACGCTCGCCACGGAAGCCGATGGCGTGCTGTTCTCGCCCGATGGCAGGAATCTCATATTCACCAGCGCGGTTTATCCAGAGTGCGCCGCGGACGATGCCTGTAATAAGAAGCTGCTCGACGCGGATCGCGCCAGCAAGGCGCGCGCGCGCATTTACACCGAACTGCTGTACCGCCACTGGACCACGTGGGGGTCGAAGCGCCGCAGTCACCTGTTGGTCGTCTCCGTCACCGGCGGCGCGCCCAAAGACCTGACGCCTGGTCCGCGCGATGTGCCTCCCTTCTCCCTCGGAGGCCAGGACGACTATGACATCTCGCCCGACGGCAAAGAAGTCTGCTACTCGATGAATGCCGATCCCATGCCGGCGATCAGCACAAACTCCGACCTTTATGTAGTCGCCATCGCCGGCGGCGATCCGCGCAAAATCACCTCCACCGCAGGCGCCGATTCGTCCCCGAAATACTCGCCCGACGGCAAATATCTCGCATGGCGCGCGCAGACCCGCGCAGGCTATGAGAGCGACCGCTGGCGCCTGATGGTCCTCGAACGCAGCCTCGGCAGAGTCGGCAACCTCACCGAATCTCTCGACCGGTGGGTAAACAGCTTCACCTGGTCCCCCGATTCCGCCAATCTCTTCTTCACCGTCGGAGACCGAGGGCGGCAGAATATCCAGCTCATTTCCGTCAACGGCGGCGCCGCGCGGATCGTCGCCAGCGGCGATTCCGAGCTCGATGACATGCAGCTCACCCACGATGGCAAAACGATGGTCTACACGCAGCAGTCAGGCGTGTCTCCGGTCGAGATCTTTCGCGTTTCCTCCACCGGCGGCGAGCCCGCCGCCATGACCCATCTCAACGATGCGCCCCTCAATGCCAGCCAGTTGACGCCGCTCGAGGAGTTCTTCGTCAATTCTCCGGATGGCGCGCGCATCCATAGCTTCGTCGTGAAACCATACGGTTTCCAGAATGGCCGGAAGTACCCGGTCGTGATGTTGATCCATGGCGGACCGCAGGGATTCTGGGGACATGCCTGGACGTACCGTTGGAATGCGCAGGTGTTCGCCGCCGCCGGGTATGTGGTCGTAATGCCGAATCCGCGGGGCTCCACCGGCTACGGGCAGAAGTTCATCGACGAGATTAATAACGATTGGGGCGGGCGGGCCTACGACGACCTCATGGCTGTCGCCGATCACGTGGTCAGCAGCCTCCCCTATGTCGATGGCTCGCGTCTGGCGGCGGCGGGCGCCTCCTATGGCGGCTATATGATCGATTGGATCCTCGGCCACACCCAGCGATTCAAAGCCCTCGTCACGCACGACGGCGTCTACGATCTGGCGGCCGAATTCGGCGCCACGGAAGAGCTTTGGTTCCCGATCTGGGAATATGGCGGAACGCCGTGGGACAAACCGGAGGAATACGCCAAATGGTCTCCCAGCAATTTCGTGAAGGAGTTCAAGACTCCGACGCTCGTCGTTCACGGCGAGCAGGATTTCCGCGTACCGTACACACAGGGGTTGCAGCTATTTACGGCCCTGCAAATGCAAAAGGTCCCGTCGAAATTGCTGCTCTTCCCGGACGAGGGACATTGGGTTCTCAAGCCGCAGAACAGCCTGCTCTGGTATAAGACAGTCATCGACTGGCTCGATTCCTGGGTGAAAAAGTGAAAGCAATCCTTATCCTTGCAGCTCTCATCGTATTGTCTTTGATCGCCTTATTCGCCATGTCCGGACATGGCACAGTGGCCCTCACTCCGGCTGTCTCCTCGGTCGGCGTCAGCACGCCGGTTTCGGTTCGGGTTGCCAACCCGCACGGCGTGCGCCGAGTTCACGCGTACATCGAACAGAACGGCGTCCAGTCTCCCCTGCTCGACGTGTCGGAGAAATCCACGCGCTTCTTCTGGAAGCGTCATGAGCAGCCCAAGACCTTCGTTTTCGACGCCGGCAAGACCAAGGCGCCCGCTCTCAAGGAAGGCAAGGCGCGGATTGTGGTCGAGGCCGTTTCGAACGACTTTCGCGGGAGTTCCGACTCGGCGGCTGCCGACGTCAACGTCGTCCTCACCGCCCCCCGCGTCATCCCCGACGACGCGCAGCACTACATCAACCAGGGCGGTATGGAGCTGGTCACGTTTACCGCCACCGGGTCATGGAACGAGGCGGGAGTGAAGGTCGGAAAGTACACCTTTCGCAGCTTCCCGCTACCCGGGAAAGGCCCGGAACAGAGGTTTTCGATGTTTGCCTATTCCTGGGAGCTTCCGCCCGATCTCACGCCGGTCGTCTATGCGCGCAATCTCGCGGGGACAGAGGCCACCGGCCACTTCTGGTTCAAGCTTTTCCCCAAGAAGTTCCGGGTCCGGGACGTCGAAGCCGACGACAAGCTGCTGGACAAACTCGTGACTTCCGTCGACCCGACCGGCCAACTCGCGCCTGGCCCGGATCTGCTGACCCGCTTCGACAAAATCAATACCGAACTGCGCGCGAAGAATAATCAGCAACTCGCCGATCTGCGCTTCAAGACCGAGGAGAAAATCCTCTGGAACGGCCCCTTCATTCACTGGGGTAAGGAGGAGGCGGATTTCGCCGACGTCCGGAATTGGATGCATCAGGGCAAGAAGATCGACCAGGCCGTGCATCTCGGCTTCGACCTCTCCGACGTGCAGAACGGCCCCGTGAACGCGGCTAATGACGGCCGTGTCGTGTATGCCGCCGATCTCGGCATTTATGGCAATTGCGTCGTTCTCGATCACGGGTACGCCTTGCAATCGATTTACGGCCACATACGCCAGATCAATGTCAAAGTCGGCGATCTGGTCAAAAAGGGCCAGAGCATGGGAATCGCCGGACAAACCGGATTGGCCGGGGGCGTCCACGTCCACTTCAGTATGCAGGTGGACGGTGTGCAGATCAATCCGCGGGAATGGTGGGACGAGCATTGGATCCGAGACCGCATCCTCTCCAAGCTCGCTCCCGACCGCATAACTCCAGCAATGGCGGCCGCGCCGGCGCCAGTATCCCACCCGCGGCGCAAACGTCGCTAGACCGCTACCCGCCGCGGCGCCCGCGGCGAGGCACGGCCTTCGTGCCGGCCAACTCCAGATAGGCCTGGATCACTTTGTCCTTCAACGCCGGATCCACGGCGAGATTGCGCTGCTTACCCCCGCTCGACGGCGCAAAGCTCCCGTCCTCCCGTAAGGTTCCCGGCTCCGAAACTTGAAAGAAGCCCTCGGGATGCACGGCATAGAGAGCCGCCGCCATCGCCCAGGACGGCACATCCTTGCCGCCTGCCGCCTTCCACGCATCGACGATCGGGTGCGCCGGCGCCCATGCCAGTTCCTTGTCCATGGCCGATGCCGGGAATGGCAGCGCTAGCCCCACTTCCTTCGGCACAGCCACGATCGGCGTCGGCCACTCCGCCAGCAGTTTCTTCGCCCCTGGGCCAACCCACGGACCGGCCATGCACAGCATCTTTGCCTTACGCGCGATCAACTCCTTCGCGCCGGGCAGGTCGAGCAGTCGTGACAGGTTCGTCGCCGGACCTGCCATGACTACGACCCCGTTGCCGTCGAACTGCGCCGAAAGCGCGTTCCGGATCACGGCCAATGGATCGGCTGTATCGTTGAGTTTCTTAACCCCGCGGCTATAGGGCTTGCTCAGAACCGATGTCAGCAGCGGAGTATCCTCCGGCGCCGCCCCGGTAGGCATTCCAATCGGCTGCGCCACGAAGAACCCGCCCGGCTCGCCGGTATAAAAGCGGACCAGTACGTCGCAGAAGGCGGCCGAACTCACGCTTGGCCGGGTCGTCGTTACCGAGATGACGCGGGAGTCGTTTTTTCCCTGCAAGCCATAAAGCAGAGCCAAGGCCAGCGGCACGTCGACGGTACTCCCAAAGTCGGCATCGTAAATGACGCCCAGCGGAGGCTTTCCTTGTCCACCGAATTGCATCTCCTGAGTATACCGGCGGATTCACTACTTCGGCGTCCCGAAGGGTTCGCCGGCCGGCACGAATTCCACCGGAACCTCCGCAAGACCTGCTTGACGGTCACTCGTGCTTCAGCGCAACCGCCGGATCCACCCGCATCGCCCGCCGCGCCGGGATATAGGATGCGACCGCAGCAATGGCGACCAGCAGCACCGGAACGCCCAGGAAAACGAACGGATCGGCCGGCTGGATCCCGTACAGCATGCCGCGGATGAGCTTTGCCATGCCGAAGGCGCCCGGAATGCCGAGCGCGATCCCCGCGAAACCGACCAGCAACCCGCGTCCGACGACTAGCGTAAGGATATCGCTCCGGCCCGCGCCGAGCGCCATTCGCAGCCCGATCTCGCGCGTGCGCCGGCTCACCGCGTAAGACGTCAAGCCGTAGATTCCGACCCCGGCCAACAGCAGCGCGAGCGAGGCGAACACCGCCAACATCGACATCGACAGCCGCCGCAGCAGCAGCGAGTCCGCAACCACCTGGTCCATCGTCTGCACGTCGGAAACCGGTTGTTCCGCATCTTCCGCGTGCACTTCGCGGCGGATGGCCGAGGCGACGGCGGCCGGGTCGCCGGAGGTGCGCGCCATCAGCGTGATGATGAACGACGGGGATTGCTCATTGGGCACGAACACGGCGGGGCGGACGGCGCCCTCGAGGTTGTAGAGCCGGACATCCGGCACGATGCCGACAATCTCACGAAAATCCGTCGAGTTGATGCGAAGGCGCTTGCCGAGGACGTCATATCCGGCGCGCCGCGCTAGTGCCTCGTTTACGATGGCGACGCGCGGGGCGTCGCGGTCGTCACGCTCGGAGAAGTCCCGGCCGCGGAGCAGCCGGATTCCCATCGTCTGCAGAAAGCCGGTTCCGACCACGCGGAAGTCCGCCGTTGGCTGCTCGGCTGCCGGAAGCTCGGCCGCGCCCTCGAACACATAAGGCCGCACGTTGGCGGGAAGGCTGAGGAAATAGGATCGCATCGGCAGCACGCTGATGCTGCTGGCGGCGCGGACTCCCGGTAGGGCGGCGGCGCGGCGAATCACATGGCGAGTGAAGGCCGCGCGCTTCACAGGATCGCTGTACCACGCGTCGGGCAGCGAAACCCTCATCGTCAGGAGATTCGCCGCGCGAAACCCCGGGTCCACCGATGCGAGATTCGCGAAGCTCCGGATGAGCAGTCCGGCGCCGGCCAGCAGGATGACCGCCAGAGCCACTTCACCCATCAGGAGGAGACTGCGCGCGCCCTGGCCGCCGCCCGACGACGCGCCCTTCCCGCTGCCGTCGTTCAACATACTGTTCACGCTCGTGCGCGCGCCGCGAAACGCCGGCAGGATTCCGAACAGGACTCCTGTGACGATCGACGCCGCCAGAGTAAAGCCAAGCACAGTGGCGTCGACGCTCATCTCCTTCAGGCGGGGAATCACATCGGGCAGCGCATTACGGAGCAGCCGCAGACTCACGGCGGCAAGCGCCAGGCCCAGGATTCCCCCGGTCACAGCCAGGAGAAGACTCTCGCCCAACATCTGCCGCGCCAGGCGGCCGCGGCTGGCGCCCAGCGCCGCCCTGATGGCGAGTTCCTTTTGCCGCGCGGCGCCGCGCGCCAGCAGCAGGCCGGCCACATTGGCGCAAGCGATCATGAGCAAAAACGCCACCGCCGCCGCCAGCATCAGGAACGCGGGCCGCACGGAGTTGAGAATGCCCGCCACCGGGATCAGGATGGCGCCGATTTGCGCGTTGGTGTCAGGATACCGCCGCGCCAGCCGCTGCTGAATCCCGTCCATCTCCGCCTGCGCTTGCGCGAGAGTAACGCCGGGCTTGAGAAGTCCGAACACCCCGTAGCGCCGCTCACCCCGCGGCGCATGCGCAATGTCGTCGTTATTCGCGATCCAGACGTCGACGCTGCCGATCGAGCGCACGGCGGCGGGCAATACCCCGGTCACGTTATAGCTCACACCGTCCAGTCCGATGGCTTGTCCGACGATTCCCCGATCGCCGTGAAAGCGCCGCTGCCAAAGCTGATAGCTCAGCATCACGGCGTGAGGCGATCCCGGCACGCCCTCTTCCGGAGAGAATCCGCGGCCCACGACGGGTTGGAGGCCCATCACCTCCATGAAATTCACGCCGACCCGCCCTGCCAGCACGCGCTCCGGCTCACCGCCGCCAGTCAGGTTGAAGCCGTACTCCGGCGAGCCATTCCCTGGAGTAAAACCGCTGAAGGATTGGGTTTCCCGCCGCCAATCCACCAGGTCCTGCGCGGAGACGCCCACTTGCTCGTTGCCGTACGCCTTGTTAGTCTCCCAGATGATCACGACGCGATTGGCGTTACCGATCGGCAGCGGCTGCAGCAGCACCGCATGGATGATACTGAATACCGCCGAATTCGGTCCAATCCCGAGAGCAATGGCCAGAATCGCAACCGCGGCGAACCCGGGATTCTTGGCGAAGGAACGGAGTGCGTAGCGCATCGCGAAGAAGTATATCGAACAACCGCCCCGCGTCTCCGAAGCCGTCGTGCGGCTGCTCACAAATTAACTGCCGATTAAGTTTCGCGCCAAGCGGGCGGGATGCGAGTTTGAAACGATGGAGGGACTTATGAGAACGCTCTTGACGGCACTGCTCGGATTCAGTCTGGCAGCCATGGCGCAGCCGCGGCGCGCCGACTGGACGTACCTTGGGGAAGCCCATGTCGACGGAGCGGTCGATCACGACCGCATCATGGTCACCGCCGCGAAAGGCGAATACCGCGCCATCCGGCTGCGCGTCGAAAACGGTCCGATCCGCTTCGACCGCGTGCTGGTGCACTTCGGCAATGGCAGTACGACCCCGATCCAGATCCGCCGCCGGATTCCGGCGGGAGGGGAAACTCGCGCCATCGATTTGCCGGGTGACCGGAGAATCATCGAGAGCGTCGAACTCTGGTACGAACGCGGCAGCTGGCGCTCCGCCGGCCGGCCCAAAGTGTCGCTGTTCGGGCTGAACTGAGGCGATTTACTTCGCCAGCACCACGCGGCCCGGTCCGGGCTCGGGAGCGGGCGTCTCGCCGGCTCGCGTCCGGGCGATGACCGCCAGCGCGGCCAGATAGAACAGGCCGCCGGTGATCATCGTCTGCACCAGACCGAGATAAATGGCGCAGACCAGCGCGCCTACCGAGCCCAGCACGCTGGACGCGGCGTTCAGCGACCACGCCCAGCGGACCGAAGGCGCATGCCAGGATTCCAGCCGCTGCAACGCCGTCGGGAATGGCATACCCATGACGAATCCGAGCGGCGCGATGAGGACGATCGTCATCGCCGCTTTGAGCCCGAAGGGGAGCCACACCAGCGGACCGAGCAGCGTGGATACCGCCAGCGCCAGCAGCGCAGCCCCGAAGGTCACGCAGGCCAGCGCCTTCATCAGCCGTCCCTCGTTCTTGCCGAGGATGCGGCGGCTATAGTTGCTGCCGATGCCGCTCGAAACCAGCATCGAGAAGATGACCACCCACAGCGCGTGCACCGGGTGCCCCAGGAACAACACGAATTTTTGAATGAGCGCGACTTCGATCAGGATATAGCCCGCCCCGATGAACAGGAAGTAAAGCAGGAAGCCGCGCACCCCTGTGTGACGGGGCAAACGCGTCCCCAGCACCAGCGGCGGCGCGACGATGATCAGAACCGTCGCGAGAATACTGACGCCCATCAGTCCGAACAGCAGCGGGACGGCCTTATTGACTTTGTAATCGGCGCTTTCGTGCGAAGCGGTCATCAGGAACTTCCAGAGATCGCGCGGCTGAACGGTGTAAAAGAAGAACGGCCGGTTGTCGGTCACGGGACTGATGTCGAACGTGTAATTCCGCTGGTACTCCGCTGGGTCGGGGCTGTGCAGCAGGTCGTAAAACGGATTGCGGACCGGAATGCCAGGGAGATAGACGGACTGCATCCCTGCCGCCGTGAACAAATCGCGCGCGCGCTGGACGTCCTCGGTCGAGAGCGGCTTGCGCGACACCAGGACCGTGTCTTTGGCGCCCCATCCCTCGACTCCTCCCGCCCTTCCGACGATCACGTGCGACGCCGCGTCGTTCTCACCCAGTTGACGCAGCGCCTCGATGGCCAGCGAGATCAGCCGCAGCGACTCGCGCGGCGGGTCGAACCCCCACCGTGTGAAGACCACGACGCCGTCGTCGGTCAAGTGAGAGAGGTAATCGCGGAAAGCGTCCACCGTGTACAGGTTGTTCTCGGAGAGCGCGAAGGCGCCGGCGGCGGTGGACGCCCAGGTGTCCACCAGGGTCGCCTGCAACACCTGGAACTTCTCCGTGCTGCGCCGCACGAAAGCGCGGCCGTCCTCGACGTGGACATGGACGTCGGGGCGCAGATACAAGCCGTGGCTAAGCTGCTTATATCGCTCGCGCATCACCGTGGTGGCGATAATCTCGTTGATCTCCACGGCGGTCACGTCATGGCTGCCGGAAGCCAGGGCGCGAGCCACATCCCATCCGCCGCCGGGTCCGATGATCAGGGTCTTGGCGCCGGGGCGGATCGTGTAAGGCAGCGACTCGCCGGCGATGCGGACATCGCGCTGTTGGTCGTCGCTGAGATGGGCGAGATCGTAGTTGAAGATCGACGTGGCGGCGTCGGCGTCGATGACGATGTTGTCGCGCTGCTCGGCGACGCTGTGCACTACGGCGATGCGCGAGAAGCTGTTCCACTTGACGAAGATCTCGTTGGCCAGCGTCTGGTTCTTGGCGTGCGTCGGTTCGATCACCGGATGGCGGAAGTTGTAGGTCAGAAAGGCCACCAGCATCAGCGCGACCGTGACGCTGCCGACGCGCCCCTTCACCGATCCCGCCATGCTGAACCAGATCGCGGCAGCCACCGCGAAGAAGATTCCCGAAGAGACCACCGTGCTTGGCCCTCCGAGCCATTCGAGCAGCGGCAGCAGCACCAGACAGCCGGCGGCTGCCCCCAGCAGATCGACGAAGTAAACCCGATTGATGCGTTCGATGGTCTCGGAAATCGCCAGCGAGACGATTGCGCCGGAAAGGAAGAAGGGCAGCGCGGTCGTAAAGTAGATGAGCGCGAGATTGAAGCTGGTGAGATTATTCCCCTGGATGAGAATCACGAACAGCGCCAGCAGGACGCAAAACGTGTTGGCCAGGCTGAGCCGGCCCAAACGAACGTACACCGGGGCTTTCCACTCCGCCACCAGATACGAAAACACGCCCCCGACTCCCAGCCCGAACAGCGCGATCGAGATCGCCAGGAATGCCAGATGGTAATAAAACACCACCGAGAAGATGCGCGTCAGCGACAATTCCATCAACAGGGTCGCTAGCGTGGTCAGGGCAACACACAAGTAGACCTGGGACCAGTGGGTGGGGGGCGTTTTCACGGAGATCAAGTCACTATGGTAGCAGCGGTCATCCTGGGCGCGAAGAAACGGGCCCGGTTACTGCACGTAGAGGGTGAGCGGGTTGCTCGCGAACTCTGCAACGGAAACGACCAGGTCGACCGCGCCCTTCGGAGAATCTGCCGGCACCGCGACGTTCACCTGGTACAGTCCCGCAAAACCCGGAGTGAGGGCCGCGAACTGCGGCGCCGTCGCGACTTTCCCGAGCGCCGATCCGAAGAAAACCACCGGATTCGGGCTGACCCGGGCAAACGGCTCCGCAACGGGAGCGGGAGCGCCGGTCCCCACGGCGGGGCTCGTGGCGCCCAAACCGATCGCGTAAACCGTCAGCACATCGCCCACCCGCGCCGGACTGCCGGCCGAGTTGATACTGCCATTCTGATTGACCGTCACGAGCAACCGTGGCGCCCGGGCGGCTACATTCACCGAAACCTTGTTGCTGATCGTCTGATCGTCGCGCTGCACCTGGATAAGCGCCGTTCCCGCCGGCGTCTCCACCGGCATCTGGAACGCGATTTGTCCGTACGACGTGTAGAAGATCGGCGCCGCGGCGCCGCCCACCAGCACCGACGTGCCGCCGAGTTTCGTCGCCAGCGGCGGCGCCTGTCCCGGGGTGTACGGGCTGAATGAAAGCTGTTCGCCCTTCACGACCATCACATCGCCCTGGGCGACGGTGTCGCCCGGGACGAAAGTCGCATTATCCAGGACACCCTGGTAGAAAATCACCGGCGGCCCTTTGGGGATGATCTGCAGATCGACCGGCACCGTGACCGTGCCGTTGACGGCATTCGAGGTAAAGGCGATCGAGCCCGAAGTGGTTCCCACCGCCAGTCCGGCCGGGTCGATGGCGAAGAACGGCGGAATCACGTCCTTCTTTAGAAAGGCGCCGGTGACGGTAGTGTCCTGAATCGAAAGGGTTCCCTGCCCTCCGTTGGTGAGGGCGACCGTCGGCGAAAACGGATATGTCAGCGCCGGCGCGCCTTCCGCCAGCCGGACGGTCAGCCGATCCGTGGAAGGCACCGCGATCGGCTGCGTGGTCACCCGCATATTGACGGGAATCGTCTGGTTGTCAGCCGGATTGCTGCCGCCCCCGATGGTCACGGAGCCGGAATAGTTCCCGGCAGCCATGGCGGCGTCCGGATGGAACTGGATCCGATATGGATAGTTAAATCGAAAACTGCCGAAAGCGTCGGTCACCACGGACAGCCACGATCCGCCATCCGCCGTCTTCGGCACGGCCCCGACAAAACTGGACGTCGTAAACCCTACGTCGCGGTTCCCCCCCGGCGCCACATCCATGCTGATGGCCCCGATCCGAACGGTGACGGTCACCGTCTGCGGCGCGTCGACGGCATTTGGGTCGTTGACCGTCAGAATCCCCGTCGTGACACCCTGCGGGAGCCCGGTTGTGTTCACGTTGACCTGAATCATCGCGCAGGTTCTGCCCAACGCGGCGATGAGCGTCCGGCAGGTTCCTGGCGTTCCCAGGGTGGCGGTAATCCATGGGACGGACGAGGTAAACGTCAAGGCGAGCGATCCATCGCCCGCGTTAAATGCTTCTATCGTTTGGGTGTTCGTCACGCCGGCGGCTGCAATGGCAAGCGGCCCGATAGTATTGCTGCTCAGCCGGAGCATCGGCGCGGCGTGCGCGGCGGAAAATGAAAATAGAAGGACAGACAGGAAGGAACCGTATAGTCTCAAACCCACTCCAATGCGCCTTTCTTGTAAGCCCAAATATAACCGGCGGCCAGAATGGCCAAGAAGACGGCCACTTCCCAGACGCCGAACCAACTCATCAAACGGTACCGCACTGCCCACGGGAAAAGAAAAATCGTCTCTACGTCGAAGATTACAAAGAGGATGGCGATGATGTAAAAGCGCACCGTATAACGGCCCCGGGAATCGGAAGCGGCCTTGATTCCGCATTCGTACGCTTCCAGTTTGGTCACGAACGGCGCGGACGGACGAATCAGCTTGGCGGCCAGGATCGTCACGATGGGAAACAGGATAGCTACTACGAGGAAAATCAGGATGGGGATGTAGCTACTCGGCATGGCAACACTATAACATGTGAATCCGATCGCAGCGCCGGGAGCCTCCCGGTCGGGGCTTGCGTCTTCCCGGCACAGATTGACTATCAGGGAATTTCCTGACATCGATAGCGGGTACCAATCCCCTCCGGATGCGTGTACCGGTACCCTCGTGACTGCATCTTTACTGCCAGTACCTTTACTTTCATTGACTTGGATGCCAGCACTCCCTACTATTGGATGACGGGGGGAAATCCCTCGCCGATGCTTCAAACGGACGTGCAATGATCAAACGTAGACGAACAGGATGGACGGGCTCCTTCGCGGCGCTTCTTTTCCTGTCGGTTACCGGCATCTCGGTTCAGCCGGCGCACGCCAACACCTATCTCTTTTCCTTTACTACGTCGCAACTGATGACCGCCCTCGAGGCCTCTCAGGGCACATCGATCTATAACGAAAGCGCCTACTTCGCCATCTTCGTTCAACCGGACCCCGTTCAGATCAGCAGCTATACGTACGTCAGCGTGACCACCCCGAACGGCTCCGATCCGAACGCCTGGATCACGAACACCATCACCGACCCATCCAGTCCGAACCTCGGTTATTCGTCGGGGTCGCCCTGCACATCGAATTGCACTTGGGCTCAATTCTCCAAGGATCCGGCGCAGACCCAGGTCACATTGGTCAGCGGAGCCAACGGAGGTCCGGGCGGCAGCAATATTTTCGTCGGCGGAGATTTCTACTCCTTCTCCGATCCACCGTATGGGTGGGGCGCTACCGACGCCGTGATCACTACGATCATGCCGACCACCGACTCGTTTTCCTTCATCATCAGCACCGCGCAGGCGTTGACCGGAAATTACACGCTGAAAGGCCGGGCGTCCGTAATCACTTCCGGGAGTCCATTTGCGATGACTCTGGACACCAAGGAAGATGACGGTATCCCCTTTACTCTCTCGGTCGAGGCCCAAGTGCCGGAGCCTGCCGGCTGGATCCTCATGCTCATCGGGTGCGTCGCCTTGGCGGTGAGCCGTCGCCGGCGGCGCCGATCCGACGCTCCATCGAAGATCTGACACTCGTCATAGGCCCGTTTCTTGATCCCACATCTCCCTTACGTCCGCCGCGGTTCCACACTAGTACTGCACCCTTCCCTCAACACAATACCGGCACAAACGAAAGGGCTACAACCATCCGGAATGTACCGGTACGCTTGTGACCCCACATGAACGGCTAGTACCTTCACTTTCATTGCTTTGGAGAGCTTCAGGGCCTACGATTGATCCAATTGCACCGGCGGTTATTGCCAATTGAACCCCGGAGAGGCTGCAAGAGATTCTGAGCAGACATTGGCGATTTGAAATCGAGCTGATAATGAACTTTTCCCGACTGACCAAACTCGCATCATTCGTTTTAGGGTCCATCTTCTGGAGCGTTCTGCCGCAGACCGCCTCTGCTCAGACCTGCGTAAACTGTACACCCATCTCCATCAACCCGGCTCCAGCGAGCGCGGCAATCACGCGCACGGCCAACACCTCTTTGGTCCCGTCGAGCACGGGAGCAGGCTTCTTCACGGCATCCGTCTATGCGACGGGTACGACCCCGCTGCCTGCCAACTTGCCCGCCGGCAATTACGTCGCGTGGTGCGGCACGCAGTCCGCCGACCAGTCGGGCACGGCGGCCTATACGGCCACCACGACGCCCCCTCCCGGCCTCCAGATCAAGACCGGCTCGAACACTTCCGGCCCATCGGCCCTGCAGAACCAGATCGTCTGGAACGAGATTAACTACCTCTTGAATCACAAGCAGGGAGCAACCGGCGCGCTCGCCAGCACCATCGCGGACGTCCAGCTTGCGATGTGGGCCATTCTCGGCACCAAGACGCTGACCACTTTGAATGCCCCGATCGCCTATCAGCTGTGGCAGGACGCCATCACGAATGGCACGACCCAGTGCCTCGGATCCCTTTCGATGGTGCTCCTCATTTCCCCGACTCTCGGCCAGCAGCACATCATTCTCGAAGTCGCGAACTGTGGCGCAATCGGCGACCGCGTATGGCGCGACCAGAACTCGGACGGGCTCCAGAACACGCAAGTCATCACCAACCCGACTGACCCCACGACGGTTTTCAATTATTACAGCGACGGAGTCAACTCGTACGGATCGCAATACACCGAGCCCGGCATCAACGGTGTCACGGTTCAACTTTATGACGGCGCCAATCATCTCCTGGCCACCACGATCACGACGAATTCGCCGGCAAATTATCCTTACATGCCCGTGGGAACCGCCGGCTGGTATCAATTCACGGGATTGGCCGTGGGCGGCACGTATGTCGTCAAACTGGACACGACGCAGGCGGCCCTGACTGGCTTAACGCCCACCACCATCCGTGCCGGCGGCGGCGCGAGTCCCGTCATCGATAGCGATGACCCGGGCGGAACCACGGTCACCCTCCCCGTCGTGGCGCCGGCAATTAACGAGACCATCGACTTCGGATTCATCGGCGTGCAGCCCCTGACCGTCACCTGCGCCGCCACAACCGGCTCGGTTGGCCTCTTCTATAGCTCCTCGGTGCTGGTCTCGGGCGGCGTCGCCCCTTATTCCTATTCCGTCTCCTCCGGCGCCCTGCCGGCCGGGTTGACGCTCAATCCAAGTACCGGATTGATCAGCGGCACTCCCACCGCCGGCGGCATCGCTAACTTCAGCATTCAGGTCGTCGATTCGAGCCACATACCGGCGGGTACGGTCGTCACCAATTGCGGCATCACGATCTCCGGACCGCCGATCGCCCTGAACTGCGCGCCCGGTCCAGCGCAACAGGGCACGCCTTTCACTTCCTCACTGACAGCATCCGGCGGCGTGCCGCCTTACACATTCTCCGTCTCAACCGGCAGTCTGCCGCCTGGCTTGACCCTGAATTCCGCTACTGGACTAATCAGCGGAACCCCGACATCCTTCGGCAACTTCAGCTACGGCGCCCAAGTCACGGACGCCACTCATTCGGCTGCGGGCACAACGACCAGTTCCTGCGGCTTGACCGTAAACCCGACGGGTCTCGCCCTCAACTGCGCGTCCAACACCGCCACCGCCCAGGTGTCTTATTCGTCCTCGCTGAGAGCGACCGGTGGGACCGGTGGCTATACCTATTCGATTGTCGGCGGTTCCCTCCCGCCCGGTCTGTCCCTGAATGCCGCCACCGGCGCCATCACAGGCACGCCGACCACTGCCGGAACCTATACCTTCACAGCGCAAGTGCAAGACAATTCGGGCACAACGGCTGGCACGACGACCTCCTCGTGCACCATTACGGTGAAGCCGCCAATCACGATTACCTGCGCCTCCGGATCGGCGTTCCGCTCCGTGCCCTACAGTTCCTCCGTGAGCGTCGCCGGCGGTTCCGGACAGTTCACGTATGCCCTCGCGCCCGGCAGCGGACCGCTGCCGGACGGTCTGACCCTCAACGCCACGACGGGCGCGATCAATGGCACACCCTCGATGGCGGGAACATTCGCATTCATTATTCTCGTCACTGATTCGTCGACCGGCGTAACCGCGCAATCGAATTGCACGATCATCGTCTATGAACCCCCGACGCTGACCTGCAACGTCCCGGTGGGCATCACTGGGACCTCCTATGCCGGCGCGCTACTGGCCTCCGGCGGCTCGGGCCACTACACCTATAACATCGCGACCGGCAGCAGCCTTCCCGCGGGTTTGAGTCTGAATTCCGCCACCGGCGCAATTACCGGAACCCCGACAGTCGTCGGCGGCTTCAGCTTCGTCGGCCAAGTCACGGACGGCGTTGGCTCGGCCACCGTCACGGTCCCGACGACTTGCAGTAGTCAGATTATCGCTCCGATCACCGCGACGTGCGCCGTCATCTCCGGCGCCCTCCAGGGCGTCGCCATCACCCCAGTCCAGATGACCGCCAGCGGCGGCGTGGGAACCCTCACCTTCTCCGCGACCGGTCTCGCCGGCACTGGCCTGAGCATCTCCCCGAGCGGCCTCGTCTCCGGCACTCCGACCACCAGCGGCACGATTAACTACACCGTCACCGTCACCGACACTCAAGGCCACACCGGCACGTTCAATTG
>CAZSQK010000060.1:0-48970 GCA_964608645.1 uncultured Solibacteraceae bacterium
CCAATTGAATCTAATCGAGTTATAACCGGACACGCGTGTGCGCCGCAACGGTTTTTTAACAGAAACAAAGGACTTATACGTCAAAAACCGTTTTTTAAAACGGTTTTGCCATCTGCCGCCGCCCCCGTTTGTCTTCTCGTTGGCGGTCGATTCGCCCCCCCTGAAAGCGGTGATTATCGTTCCCATGGCGCGCGCGTGAAGCCCGGCGCGGCTTCTCTGCCGAAACGCAATGGCGGCAGCCCACTCCCGAACGCGCCGAGGTCCGGCGCGGCTCCCGTGAAATCGTCATTGAAGCCGGGAAGCCGCGCGCCTTTGCCGATGGCAGGGTTCGGGGCGTCCACCAGCGGGTCTGTGATCGCGACCGTCTTCTCATTCCGCAGCGATTCGATCCGCCCCCATTGAATCTTCTTCACCGACGGCGCGAGATACCACTCCAGGCGGTCACTTGCCAGGAACATCGACTGCACGAAACCTCCGCCGAGGTAACCGCCCGTCAGGTCGTTCTTGAAATCGTTGTGGGGCTCGCCCGAATCCTTGGGATATGCCTGTCCCCGCGCGTAGAAGATGTTGTTGCGCGTGACCGCATTGTGCAGTTCGTGTCCGCTGAAGACGTCCAGAGCCCCGTTGGGCTGCAGCGCCGTATTGTGGAAAATGAACCGGTATCCGAGCCCGGTGCTGACCCTCTCGCCGTTGATCTCGATGTAGTTCATTCCGGTCTTGATCAGGTAGCCGCCGGAGCGGTCCTGGTGCGAGATGCGGCTCTCGCCGAAGACGTTGCGAAAGATGTAGAGCGGCCCCATCGACGTCGCCGCCGTGGCAATGTGCACGAACGTGTGATGGATGTAGTTGCTCCAGATGCGCACGTTCATGTTCGCGCCCTCGCTCTCGATGCAATCGTCCCAGCAGTTGGAGATGATGTTGCCATAGATGTCCGAATCACGGTTCGGACTGCCTTTGAAGCTGAAATTACTGCCGCCGCCGATCCCGTCGTTGAACCCGTGGTCTTCCGTGGAGCGAATCGTGTTGTACCGGATCACGTTGCCGCCGCGCGAATCGATCAGCGAGATTCCCTGCGGGCCATCGGGATGGCCGCTCTCCCAATCGTTGGCGCCGCCGCGCGGGTACTCGATCAGATTGCGCTGGATGATGAGGCTCCCCGCGTCGTTCTCGGCATAGATGCCGCTATCCTGCCCGGTCGTCACGCCCCACGACCGCGAACCGCCGATGCGTCCCCAGCCCGTGATGTGGCAATCTTCGATCACGACGTGTTGCACGCCCCGCCGGATCCGCACGCCATGGATCGCGGCGTTCCGCAAATCGAGCCCGCGCAGGATCACGTAGTCGGCCTCGATCACGATGTTGGAGTCGGAGAGATTGAAGACGTCGCTGACGAATCGTGCGCCGGGAGCGGGTGTCACCAGATGCCAGCCCGCCTCCGACCCGCCCTCCCGAATGGTGATGGTCTTGTCCGTGGCGCCGCCGGGCAGCGGCGTCGTGCGGCCAATCGGAAACTGCTCGCTGAGCGTGCGCGCCTGCAGGTCGATCGGTCCAGCGCCGGCTTCGAGCCGGATGTCGTAGGCCGTGTCCGGCTTCAAGCCGACCAGCGATCCGCGATACTGCCGCTCGCGGGGGTCGTAGACCAGGGGATAGCCCTGCCGCCAGTCCGCGCTCCCGACCGGGCGATAGCGCACCGCGCAGCCGGCGCCCGCCGCCGGCCGATTGTAATAGAGGCCCAGGCTCTCGAATGTCGGGACAGCCCACGCCTCGGCGCCAGGAGCCGCAGTTGTGGTGCCGGCAAAGAAAATCAGGAACAGGGCCAGGGAGCGCATAGGAACTCCTCAGTGTAGCGCCGCGCGGAGCTGGCGCGCGGCGCCGGCAAGATCGTTGTGGATGCGATGAACTACTATCCGGATCGCGACGGCCATATCTTCGAGCTCGATTCGGGCGGCGCGACGTCCAGTGAGCTGCTCGCCCATCACCTGCCGCGGAGCCGCGTGGCGGGGGACGACGCGGCCGCGAAATCGGCGGTGGCGCGTCTCATCGACGACCTGAGGTTCGGCGCGGCGGATACAGGATCGTTGCGGGATGGCGGCGCAGGCAACAACCCGGCGCCGCTATCTACAATCGGAACCTGACCGGGCGCCGTTCCCGCCCGTTACGCGCCGTTGAGGCGCGTGAGCAACTGCTGGATCTTCTCCCGCTCGTCCTTGGGAGGATTGTATTTCAACGCTTCGGCGAGTTCCTTGATCGCCTTCGGCTTATCGCCCTTCTGGTAGAGCGCCATACCGAGGTGGTAGCGGAACGTGGACTGGTTGGGCGCCTTCGTCACGAGGTCCTTGAAGATCTCGATGGCGTTGTCGCTCAGATTCTTCTTCAGATAGATCCAGCCCAGGGTGTCGGACACCTCATACGTGTTCGGCAGCAACTGCTTCGCTTTTTGCGCTTTGGTCAGCGCGTCGTCCAGATCGCCGTTGTGCTCCGCGATCAGATACGCGAGGTTGTTCAGGCCGATTCCGTTGTTGGCGTCCAGTTTCAGGGTCGCTTCATAGGCCTGCTTCGCCTCGGTCCACCGCCCCGCATGGTCCAGTGTGAGCGCCAGGGTGCTCAGCACCGTCACGTTATCGGGCAGCACTTCGCGCGCCTTCTGCAACACGCCGACCGCGCCCGCGTCGTCGCCCTTGCGGCGGTAGGTCTCGCCGATCCGCAGGAAGATATCGCCGCGTTGTTTCGAGCTTTTATCGAGCGAGTTCAGAATGGCGTTGAACGCCTGGAGCGCCTCCTCATACTTGCCGGAGCGGACCGCGATATTGCCGATCGCCAGCCGCAGATCCAGATTGTTGGGATTTTTGTCGGATTCCGATTGCAACAGTTGGAGAGCCTGATCCGGATGGCTCTGCGCCATCTGGGTCTCGACCAGACCCATCAGGCCGCGAGGATTCACAGGGTTCAACTGGTGCGTCTTGCGGAACGAGTCTTCGGCGTCCTTGAATTTGTTCTCCGCCAGATTGACCAGTCCCAATTGGAAATGCACGTCGGGAGAGTTCGGGTTCACGCGCAGCATACCGCTGAGCATCTCGCGGGAATCGCCGAATTTCCGCATCCCCATCAGGGCGGCCGATTCGATCAGCCGCGCGTTCACGCTGTTCTTGTCGATCTGCAGAATCTGCTCGGCGGTCTTGAGGGCCGCGTCGAATTCTCCGCGCGTAACCTGAAGCTGCGCCAGCGCAAGCCGGGCCATGATGTAATCCGGCCGAAGCTCGATCGCCTTATTGAACTGCTGCCGAGCCTGTTCGAATTCGCCGCGCGCCGCGTGCGCGCGTCCCAGTTGGAAATGCGCCACCGGGTTCTCCGGGGAGCGGGTGACCACGGCGTTTAACTCGGTAATGGCATGAGCGACCTCGCCCTTGTCCAGCAGGAAGGTTGCCGCCAGTCCTTTGGCGTCGTTGTCGGTGGGATCCTGTTTGAGAAGCTGCGTGTTCAGGTCGGCCGCTTCGCCACGCCGGCCCTGCCGCATATACACTTCGATGATCCGCTTTTCGTACGTGATCTTCTTCTTCGGATCCTTGGACATCCCCTCTTTGTACTCACGGATCGCAGTGTCGCCATCGCCGATGCGGAGATAGAAATCGCCGACCACCAGGTACGCCTGGTCGAATTCCTGCGCGTGCGCCTTCACCTGTTGCAGCACCGCCGTCATATCGTCGTGGCGGCCCACCAGCGAGTAGTGCAGCGCCAGCGTGGTCAGAAACCCGAATTGTTTCGGATTATTCTGAAACGCCGTCTTCAGGACCTGCTCCGCTTCCGTCAATTTCCGTTGGAAGATATTCAGTTTGTACAACTCCGAGTACGCCACCTGCAGCGTCTTGTCCTTCTCGATGACCTGATTGTAGAGAGCCGCTGCCTCGTCGTACTTTTGCAGGGCGGAGCTGACACGGGCCATCTGCATGACCACGCCCGGATCGCCGCTTTTGATGCTGTTGGCGCGGGCGTACTCGTCGGCCGCCGAGTTGAGGAGGCTGATCGCCTCTTCCTTGCGCGCGGTTTGCACCGCCTGCACCGAACGGGCCATGTTCAGGTCGCCCTTCAGCCGATGGCCGTCGAACGAGTTCTGGTCGCGCTTCAGCAATTGTTGACAGTAGGTCTCCACCTCGTCGAGTACGGCCTTCTGCTCCCGCGCCACCATCAGGTAGAGGTCGGACAGTTTGACCGCCGCGTCCCACTTGTCGGCGCTGTCGACCGGCAGCAGCTCATACGCGCGGCGAAGCGCGTTTACGGCGTCGATCATGGGTCCGATCTTCAGCGCGGTCAGTCCCAGGTGATAGTGCGCCTGCCCGTACTTCTGATCTTTCTGGACCGCATCCAGGTACATGATCCTGGCTTCTTTGTACTTGCCCTTGGCGAAGTACTTATTGCCGCTTTCCACATAACGCTTCTTCACGACGTTGGGATCGCGGCTGCAACCGGCCACTATGGCAAGGGTTAATAGAAGAACGGACGCTACTGCTCGATTCATGAAAACCTCGTGTCAGCCTTTATTTATGACACACTTAGAAATTGTGCGCCATAGCCCAAGACTCTCAGAGGTCCGTCCTGGAGGAGCCTGGGAGTACTAGTATCACAACGATTCGGGCCTCCGCGATGTCCGGTTTCCGCGCTTAATCGACGTATACCAGGGCCGCGCCAGGGCCCGTGGTGGGGCTGCTGACACCCCCGATCTTCAACGTCACCGGCAACGCGTCGCCCTTCAGATGGAAGCCAGGGACGCGGGCATTGATCTGGTACACCCCGATCGAGCCCGGCAACAGCCCGCTCCAATCGACAATCACGGCCGCCTGCTTGATGGTCGGATCGCCGAAAAAGAGGGTCACGGGAGCGGTCACCGCCAGTGGGCTCGACGGCGATGGCGTGCCTGCTGTCACCCTGCCCCCGGTGGTGGTTCCCAAACCCGTCGCGTAGATCGTCAACGGCTCGTCACGGCTGGCGGGATGGGTCTTATCGACGCGGGTGCCGTCCTTGTGAAAAATGGCCGGGCCCTGCGGACTCACGAAAATGGCCGGCGCGTACTTCGAGACGGTCACCGTCACACTGCCCGATGCGCCTTGCCCGGTGGTGGACCGGACCACCAGAGGATACCGCCCCGCTGCCAGAGTCGGCGGGATTTGCGCATTGATCTGAGTGGGAGAAGCCGCCAGCAGCGGCAACGGCGCGTTGTTGAGCGTGACACAGGCGCCCCCCAGCACCGTCGGCAGCGGCACCGCCGACGCCGCCACGCTTCCGCCCAGGTTGCGGCCGAAGATCGAGATCAGCCCATCCGGCGCGACGCCCGACGTGTAGCTTGCGGTATTGACCACGGCGCTGCCGGTCAGCGCAGGAGCCGTCTGGGCCGACACAGCCGCCAACGGGATAATACTGAGACCGCTGGAGGTCAGGATGAATGCATTCGTGCCGGACGGGTCCACGGCCATCATCCGTCCGCTGATGTTGACGCGCGCCGTGCCCGCCGCCACGGCGAGGGGGCCTTCCAAACCCAGGGCCGTCGACGTAGTCCGCTGCGTCGCCACATCGACGATCTCGACCAGCCCTGCGTCCGGCGGTGCTGTTGCGGCGCTGGCGCGCGCCGGCATCGAGTACCGCGCGAAGCTCTGCGCCCCGACCGCGGCGACCGCCGCTACCGGCCGTCCGATGGCCGCCGGGCCGCCCGGAGCCGGCAAACCGCCGCCGCCCACGGGGCCCGTGCTGCCGCTCCCGCCGACGGAGGTGAGCGCCGGATTCAGCAATTGGTCGTTCGCCAGGTAATATTGCCCGTTCGCGCCGGCGGCGACGGGCCCGAAGTATCCCGTAATCGGGTTCGGAATCACCGACCGCCCGGTCACAAAGTCGTCGCTCCTCGCATCGTAAAGAAAGGCCGAGCCGTTGCCCGCCAGCACCAGCAAGAACAAACCGTCGGAGCTGGAAGCCATGCTCTGCGGGCCTGGGATCGCCCGGGCGCCGCCAAATACGCTCGTGTTCAGGATACGCGGCTGCACCGAATTGCCCGCGATCTTCCACAGCGTCCCGTCCGACATCAGCACTTGCGGCCCGTGGATGGTGGACGCCAAGATCTGCGGCGCGAGCACGCCCAACGAGGCATTGAACCACAACGGCGGATAGGCCACCGTCCCGGTCACCGCGCCGCGATTCAGATCGATAATGCTGATCGATTCACCGCCGCTGTTGGCGACATAGAGCGTGTTCCCGTCCCCGTCGATCGCCATCGACCGCGGCAACTGGCCGACGCTGACCGGCGCCAGGAACTTCTGCGTGCGCATATCGAACACTTCGATGCGGTTTAGCGCCGGGTTCGCGATATACAGCCGCTGGCGGACATTGTCCGTCGCCATATCGCTGAGCGGAGTGTTGGTGGCGCCGATATCCACCGGGAGAATCGTGCCGCGGGTCTCCGTATTGCGGTTGTTCTGGAAAACGCGCAGGTTGGGGATGATATTGACGGCTTCCGGCGCCTGAATCAGAATCTGGTCCGGCGCAGCCGTGCCCAGCGTGCGGGCCGCCACCGCGCTGAAAGTCGCTGTCACATCGCCACCATACGGGCGGGCAGTGGCGCGCACGGTGGTGGACGTCGGGGCAGTCGCAAGCACCTGCGAAGCCACGGTCAGCCGGCCTCCGCCGACATTGCGGACCGGGACCACAGCCGTACTCTGAGCCGCATTGAGACCGCACTGATCGAACACCAGCAGCGCGACATTGGAGTCCGGAACGGCGATCGGCGATTGCGCGAGGGCGCCGATCGGCATCACCAGGAAGCCGGACTGCGAAATCGCATAAATGGTGCTGCCATCCGACGTGATCACCATCCTGCCGCTTTGCGTCTCCGGAATCTGCAATCCGAACTGGATGAGCAGATTGTCCGGCGTATTGATCAGCAGTTGGCTGGTATTGGACCGAGCCGCCGGAGATTGCACCGGCACGACGTTATACCCGGTGATCAACGACGGTCCCAGCAGCGTCTGCGCGTATACCGCGCCGCCCTGCGTGTTCGGCGCGGCGAAGTTCGTGCCGCCGGGAAAGACAAACGGCGAATTGACTGCGTTCTGCTGCGCCAGCACCGCCATCGTCGACGCGTCGAACACCTGCGAGCCGGAGACGAACTGCGTCCCGTTGGGCGAAATCGCGAGCACCGACGAGATACCGCCCAGATTGCGCGAGCGCAGCACGGTGGAGGAGTTGACGTCGTACACGAAGACGCTGCGGGAGTTGTTGGCCAGCATGTGCACGCCGATAATCGTGCGTCCGTCGGCGGTGGCCTGGAGTTTGGCGCGCGCCGCCAGCGCCATGACGCCGTTCGGCGGCGGCAGGGCCGGCGCGGCGGGCGCTGCCGGACCGATGGCAATCGATCCGAGGGCGTGTGCGGCGTCGAGAGTCGGATCGAAGGTCAACAGGACCGATTGGCCGGTCCCTGTCCCGATCGTGCTGATCAGAACTTTCTCGTTGAAACCCACCGCCACTGCCTGTGGGCTGGCAGGCAGCGTGACCGAGCGCGTTGAAAACGTCGTCGTCGAGAGGTCAATAATCTCGAGCGACGACGCTCCGTAGCAGGCCGCATAGAGGTATCGGCCGCTCCGCGACATCGCAATGTTCAGCGGGGTGGCATCCGTCTTGACGGTGTTCGTCAGCCTCGGCGGATTCGAGGTCGTACTGTAAACTTCGATGGAATTCGACGCCGTATTGACGACATAAAGACGCCGGCGCGCTTCATCGAGCGCCAGATCGGCGAGCGGTTGTGGATGCGGGACAACCGTCCCGAAGGTCGCGGCAGGCAGCCGCGGGATCGTCATCGCAAGTACAGCCAGGGCCCGGAGAACTGACATTTTGGTTTAGACCAATATAACCCACCGCAAGCACCGAAGTTTCTTTCACCGGGCTCAGCGTGTGTCCACGAACTGTGTGCGCTCCGGCACACTCCTCCGGCGGGTGGATCTGGAAATCGCCGTCTCTGATAGTGGTATAATCCCTGCTTATGTCAGTCCCATAGCCCGCAAGTCCTGCGCGAGTGTCCGCACTCCCGCGCCGTATCGCCCTCGCTGAGATTCGTTCAGCCTAACTGCTTTACTTTGAGGAGATTCCAGGATGAAAAGGCTATTGTCCAGTGGTTTGGTCGTGTTTGCGGGAATGGTTTCGATTCCCATTGCGGTAGCCCCCCAGGGAGCAGCCGAACCGATTGCAGATTACAGAGAAGATCCCCGGTTCGAAAAGCTTCGGTCCTTCTTTCAAAAATCGGATTGCCCCGCGCAGAACTACGCGAGCGTCTTCCTGGATGCGGCAGACCGCTACGATCTCGACTGGCGGCTGTTGCCAAGCCTCTCCTACGTCGAGTCGACGGGCGGAAAATCCGCCAGGAACAACAATATTTTCGGCTGGGACTCCGGGCGGGCACAATTCACCAGTCCTAGCGCCGGGATTCATGAAGTAGGCTATCGCCTCGCCAATTCAACCCTTTACAAGGACAAGGATCTCGATGGCGTGTTGAACACCTACAATCCCCGGGCAGAGTACGCCCAAAAGGTCAAGTGGATTATGCGCCAGATCGCCCCTCAGTAGGGGCCGATCAACCCTCCAGCATTCGGACGCCGAAGTACAGGCCGCCGAACAACAGAACCGTAATCACGAGCACCGCCAGCCAGCGCACAATGCGCTCGTTATTGGTGACTTCGTTGTGGTCGTCTTGCCGGATCCGATCCGCGAGGCTATCGAACATAGAAACCTCCCTGAATACCCGATTCAACCCGGATAATCGGACTAGTCAGACCGATTCTATACCTGTTTCCGCGCGGCGCCAAGGGCTAATTGAGCCACATTATATATACATGTGTAGGTGAACCCTGCCACACGACGCTCCCCGCGGTGACAAGTCTCTCAAAACGCCCGGTGTCCTCCGGAACGCCCCGTTGACAACCTCGCAGGAGTCGGCGTATATTTGCTAACATACTGATCTTTCAGTGGTTGCTGGTAATTCGCCCATGGTCTCGCGGCAATTGGATTGGAATGGCGGAAATTGGGCGCGTAGTGTCTCCGCCGGCAACCTGCCGCCTGGGGTAAATCAGTGACCGGCGGAGGCGTAAGGGCCGTGGAGCAGAACAACGGGCAAGTCGACAACTACGAGGACCTCCTCGAAGATTACAGCCATTTCGCTCCGCCCGCCGCCGACGAAGTTCTCCAGGGCACGGTTCTCGCCATCACCGGCAAAGACGTCATCATCGATTTCGGCTACAAATCCGAAGGTCTCGTTCCCATCGATCAATTTCAGACCCCTACGGGTCAAATTACGGTTCAGGTCGGCGATGTCGTAGACGTCATGATCGATCAGGGGGAGCAGCCCGAAGGGTATGTCCTGCTCTCGCACACCCGGGCCGCGCGTCTGCGCATCTGGGACAATCTGGATAAAGCCTTCCAGGAGCAGCTCGTCATTTCGGGCCGAGTGCTCGGCCGCGTGAAGGGCGGGCTCGCCGTCGATGTCGGGATTAAGGCGTTCATGCCCGGGTCGCAGGCCGACCCGCGGCCTGTGCATAATCTCGACGCCCTCATCGGGCAGGATATCCCCGTCAAGATCATCAAGCTCAACCGGCGCCGCGGCAACGTGGTCGTTTCGCGCAAGACCGCGGTGGAAGAGGAGATCAACGTCCGGAAAAGCGCGACCCTCGAACACTTGGAGGAGGGCGCGGTGGTCACCGGTGTGGTCAAGAATCTGACCGACTACGGAGCCTTCATCGACCTCGGCGGCATCGATGGCCTGTTGCACGTGACCGACATGTCGCATGGCCGGATCACGCATCCTTCCGAGCTGCTGCATGTCGGCGAAGAGATCTCCGTCAAGGTCCTGAAGTTCGACCGCTCCAAAGAGCGGGTCTCCCTCGGCATCAAACAGCTCGATCCCGACCCGTGGGAGACTGTCGTGGAACGCTACCCGGTGAATGGCCGCGTCATCGGGCGCGTCGTCAACGTCACCGACTACGGCGCCTTTGTCGAGTTGGAGGCCGGAGTGGAAGGGCTCATCCACATCAGTGAGATGACCTGGTCCCGCCGCATGAAGCATCCGTCCAAAGTCGTGAAAGCGGGCGACCAAGTGGAAGCGGTCATCCTCGAAGTGCATCCCAAGGACCGCCGCATCTCCCTCGGACTGAAACAGCTCGAGCCCAATCCCTGGACCACCATCGACAGCCGCTATAGCGTCGGTTCGGTGGTGGAAGGCCGCGTCCGGAACATGACCGATTTCGGCGCCTTCATCGAGATCGAGGAAGGCATCGACGGGCTCGTGCACGTCTCCGATCTGTCCTGGACGAAGCGCGTGAAACATCCCTCGGAGATTCTCAAGAAGGGGCAGATTGTCCAGGCGGTGATCCTGAATATCGATTCCGGTTCGCACCGGCTCTCTCTGGGCATCAAACAACTACAGCCGGACGCCTGGGAGAGCTACTTCCAGAATCACCAGGTGGGCGATACAGTGCACGGGCGCGTCTGCCGTCTGGCGAGTTTCGGAGCGTTCGTAGAGCTTGCGGAGGGCGTGGAGGGTCTTTGCCACTTCTCCGAGGTGCCTGGATATTCGGGGCGGCGCGGGGCCGAAGAGCCACCGATTTCCATCGGGGACGAGTATGATTTCAAAATCATCAAGATGAGCGAGGCGGAAAAGAAAATCGGCCTAAGTCTTCGCGCAGTCGCGGACGACGAGGAGAAGACGCGTCTGGAAGACTACCAGCGGCAGGCCGCCGCCGCCACAACGACCATCGAAGAGGTTATGAGTCTCAAAGACCGCAACCTTGAATAACTTGCAAATTCTTCCGTTTCAAGCGATACTGCGGTTTCGTAACTCATTCTAGGAGAACGCGATGACGAAGGCCGATCTGATTGAAGAAGTCTCCCGAGTGGTGGAAATGACCCGCAAGGAGTCCGAGGTCATCGTGGAGGCGATTTTCGACAGTATCGTTCGTTCCCTGCGCACCGGCGACAAGATAGAAATCCGCGGATTCGGCAGTTTCCGCACACGCCAGCGCCAACCCCGCATTGGCCGTAACCCGAAAACCGGCGCGCGGGTCGAAGTTCCCGCGAAAAAGATCCCTTATTTCAAGCCCAGTAAGGAATTGAAAGACGTTGTGAACACTTCCGGGACCCCGGCTACCAGCCCGCCCGCTCCGCCCACTCCGGAGCAAATTCCCAATCCCTAGATCCCATGGACTACATCTGGACGCCGTGGCGGTATCAATACCTGACCACGCCGCAGCCACCTGGACGCGACCGGTGTATCTTTTGTGTCGCAGCCGCTGATTCCGCCGATCGCGAGCATCTGGTGGTTCACCGCGGCTCGCAAAACTTCGTGATCCTCAACCGCTATCCGTACACCAGCGGACATTTGATGGTCGTGCCATATCAACACGCGGCCTCGCTCGAGGAACTGGACGCCGCTACGCTCGCCGAAATGATGCTGCTGGCTCAGACTTCCGAGAGACTTTTGCGCGGGCTCTACCGTCCGGACGGACTTAACCTCGGAATTAACCTCGGCAGGAGCGCAGGCGCAGGAATTCTGGGCCATCTCCATATGCACGCCCTCCCGCGATGGATGGGCGATGCGAATTTCATGACGGTGATCGGGGAAACGCGCCTCTTACCGGAAGATTTGGACATCACCTGGCAGCGCCTGTCGGAAGCGTTTGCCGGATCCGCTGCGCCTCCTCCCCGGTAAACGCCAGTTCGCCGCGCGCGGCCCGTTCGAACTCCTTCCGTCCCAGGCGCGGCGACATAACCCCGCGTTCCGAGTGGCCCTTACCCAGCAAGAGGTGGCCGACCTCATGCGCCATGGTGGCGCCCAGCACCGGCGCGGCATCCACCGCGAGAGCCGCCGCCGATTTCTCCACCACGGGATAGCGCACGACTGCATATCGCGTTTCCGGACCGATCACCGCATATCCCGCGGCCCCCGCCGGCTGCGAGAGGATCTGCACGCGCAACCCGGACGTGGTCCCACAGTCCGATCGCCGGCAGTCGAGCCACTCCACCCGGACTCCGGCGCGAGCGAAGATCGCCGTGACGGCCTTCTCGGCTTGTTCCAGCACCCCCGGCGGCACGGCGTCGCCGTTCAGGAGGCGGATCGCCACGAGCGTTCCCAGCAGCATCTTGGACATGCCGCGATTCTGCCGGGCGCCCGCTGGAACCTCGATGCTCCACCGGTCATTTGTGGGTCGCGAGTCGATCGCGCCGCCATATCCCGCGTGACGCAATCGCGGCGCGACCGTCCAAGCCTGCAAGATGCCTACCCGCACTTCGAGAGGGACCCACGCTTTCCGATTCGGCGAGTTCGAGCTGGATGCCCGGGCAGGAGAGCTGCGCCGCGGCGGCGAACGCATTCGGCTGCAAGAGCAGCCCTTCCGGATTCTGGCGATGCTGTTGGAGCGTCGCGGCGAAATTGTGCTGCGCGAGGAGATCCGCAAGCGGCTCTGGCCCAACGACACCGTCGTCGAGATCAGCCACGGAATCAATGCGGCGGTCCTCCGCCTGCGCGACGCGCTCGGCGAGACCGCGGAAAGTCCGCGCTTCATCGAGACCGTGGCGCGCCGCGGCTACCGGTTCCGCGGCGAAACGGCCCCGCCCGCGCTGCCCGCCAGTCACTACCGTCTCGACGAGCAGATCGGCGCCGGAGGAATGGGCATCGTCTACCGCGCCGAAGATCTGCGGCTGGGACGCCAGGTCGCGCTCAAAGTGCTCCCGGCGGAGTTGGCGAGCGACCCCGCGTCCCTGGACCGCTTCCACCGCGAAGCGCGCGCCGCCTCGGCGTTGACGCACCCGAACATCTGCACCGTCTATGGCGTCGAGGAGCACGCCGGACAGCCCGTGATCGCCATGGAGCTGCTCGAAGGCGAGACCCTCGAATCGCTCTTGGCGCACGGTGCGCTGCCGGCCGCGCGCGCGCTCGGCCTGGCCATTCCGATTGCGTCGGCGCTGGCCGCGGCCCATCGAAAAGGTATCGCGCACCGCGACCTCAAGCCGGCGAATATCCTGATTACCGAAGCCGGCCTCAAGGTCCTCGATTTCGGGCTCGCCAAAATCGATCCGCCGGCGGCGTTGGAAAGCCATGTCACCGAGCGCGGCGCCATTCTCGGCACGCTCCATTACATGTCGCCGGAACAGGCGCAGGGAAAGGACGCCGGCTTCGAGAGCGATATCTTTTCCTTCGGCGTGCTGCTCTACGAGATGCTCGCGGGACGGCGGCCCTTCGAAGGCGAGAACTCGGCCACCGTGATGGCGTCGATTCTCAAATCCGATCCGGCGCCCCTCGAACACGCGGAGCTGTGGAGGATCGTCGCGCGGTGCCTCGCCAAAGACCCGGCGGGCCGCTGGCAGTCGGCCGCCGATCTGAAAGCCGCATTGGAAGGGGTCGCAGCCCCTCCGCCGATCAATCGCGGCCGCGGCATTCCGCGGCTATTCCTGTGGACCGCCGCGTGCGCGCTGTTGATCGGGCTTATCCTGGTCGCGCCCGCCGCGCGCAACACGTCGCTCTGGCCTCAGCGGCCCATGCCGAAACGCGACACGATGGCCAATGTCACCCATCCGGTGATCTCGCCGGATGGAGCGCATATAGCCTATCGCACGAATGGCCAGCTCTACATTCGGGCGTTGAACGACAACGTGGTGCGTTCGGTCGAAAGCTCGGCGGGAGGCGCAAATACGCCGTTCTGGTCTCCCGACAGCCGCTCGCTTGCCTTCGTGTCCCAGGGCGTCTTGAAAATCGTCAGCGTCGCTGGCGGCGCGCCGAGGCTTCTGGCGCCGGTGAATACAAACCTGGCCGGCGCATGGGGGCCGGACGGAACGATTCTGATCGGGCTGCTCGGCGAAGGAATCTTCCGCATTCCGGCGGCGGGCGGCGCGTTCACGCGGGTGACGGAGCTCGATGCCGCGCGAAACGAGACCCGGCATCTCCTGCCGCAATTTCTCCCGGACGGACGGCGATTCCTCTACACGGCCGCCACCAACCGCCCGGGCGAGAGTATGATCTGCGCCGCTTCGCTAGATTCGCCGGAGCGCTCCATCATCCTGCAAAGCGACACCGGCGCCGAATTCGTTCCCGCGATTCCCGGGGGTTCCAAAGGCTATCTCCTCTTCGAACGGGCGGGATCGCTTCTGGCGACACCGTTCGACACCTCGACCCTGCGTGTGTCGGGCGAACCGGTCCGGATCGCCGATTCCCTGGTTTCCGCCGCCACCATCGGCTCCGCCGCGCGGGTGGCTGAGTTCTCGGCGACCCCCACCGCCATCGCATGGCGGAATCCCGGCGCTGCCAGCCTCGTGTCCATCCAACAGAACTGGATGCTCGACCTGCGCAGGTAACGGCTCTACATCCGCCGCCCGTAAGTCAGGGAACGCCATACCCACTCGAACGGCCCGAAGCGATGCCGCGCCAGCCACCACCGGCTGAAACCCAACTGGACCGAGTAGAAAGCGACACCCGATGCCGCAGCCGCCGCCGTAGGGATGCGGCCGAAAAGACCGAAGCCGTTAAACACGGCCGCAAAGACCAGCGACTGCGTGAGGTAGTTCGTGAAGGCCATGCGCCCCGCGGCCTCGAATGGCGCCGTCCATCGCTTGGCGCGTTCGGAGCGCCGCCAGGCCAGCACCGCCGCGCCATATGCGACGGCCAGCGGCACGTCCAGCTTCAGGCCGATCCCGATCGCAGCCGCGAGCGCGCATATCGACCACAAGAGCCTCCGATGGCGGCCCGGGTCGCGGATGATTCCCGATCGCCAGATCGCGATTCCGGCGAGCATCAATCCGAAGGTCCTCTGCGCGACGGCGAGGAGCAACGGCACAATCAGCCGTAAGGTCTCCTGCCACCGGAACGCAGGCATCGCGGCGAATGTCCCCTGGCTGTAGACTCGCGTCGCTTCCGCGGCGTGCGCGCGGAGCGCCGCGGCGCCCGGCAATGCGGGCACCGGAAGGATCGACGGAGCGAATACGGCCGCCGTTCCCAGGATGGCGAGCGCCACTGCCGGAAGCCGCAGAAAGGCGATGAGCGCGATTCCACAGAGCGCATACAACGTGAGGATATCGACATTCGATACGAGCGTCATGTGCAGCAGGCCGAACGCAAGCAGGATTAGAAAGCGGCGCAAGAGGAACGCTCCGGCGTTGGACGCCCGCTCCGCTTGGACCGCAACTCCGACGCCGAACGTCAGCGCGAAGAGATCGAATGCCTTGAATTCGATCCACCGCGCCACGAAGTCATCCACCGCCTGGTTCACCGCGCCGGGATGCGAGTGCGGATTGACGATGTGATCGAACAGAGAGACGCGGAAGAAGTACAACAAATTGACCAGCAGGACGCCGAACAGAGCGAAACCTCTCACCAGGTCAAGAACGGCATATCGCTCGGATGTTTCGACAGGCTGCAAGCGTGGGGAACCATCCGCGCAACCTCGCGGCTTGGCCCGCGGCTTGCAGATACACCACGTGGAGGTGAGCAATACCATGAAGTATATACTCGCGTGGGGTCTGGGAGTGCCCGGTGGCCTGGTTCTCCTGTGGTTCCTGTTCAATCACATGCACTAATAGGGGGCAATCATGTTCGACTGGTTCTCAAACGACGGCAACGACGCCGTCAGCATCCTGAAGCGCGACCATGACACTGTGAAAGAGCTCTTCGATCAGTTCGAAAAGGCCGAACACCGCCCCGCGAAACGGAAGATCGTCGCCAAAGCGCTCATGGAACTGAAGGTCCATGCGGCGATCGAGGAAGAGATCTTCTACCCGGCGGTGCGCGCCGCGCTCGAGAGTGACGTCATGAATGAAGCCGACGAGGAACATCATGTCGCCAAGATGCTGATCGCGGAACTGGAAAAGATGAGCGGCAAGGAGGATCATTACGACGCGAAGTTCACGGTCCTCTCCGAAAACGTCCGTCATCACATCAAGGAAGAAGAGGGCGAGATGCTTCCCAAAGCGAAGAAGTTGCCGATAGACTTCGATGCCCTCGGAGAGCAGATGCTGCGCCGGAAAGAAGCGTTGATGGCGGACGGAGTTCCTGCTGTCGCCGAAGACCGGGTAGCCAATCCACGCGCCGACTCGCCGGCGCGGGCCGCCGCAAAGAAAAAGAAAGCGCCTCGCAAAAAAGCGGCGTAGCGGCAATCTAGCGGAGCAGACACGGGCTGCTCCGCACTTCTTAATTTTCCGTGGGAGTCTTCGCTATGTGGTCGACCACGAGGACCTCCAGCGGAGCCTTGCGCGATTCCACCTTCAATCCCACCGTCTGCAACGACATGAAGAACGACTCGCCGGAGGAGCCCTCGATGAGGCGCAAGGCTTCCGGCGGCAACGAAACGCCCGCCCGGATCGCGGAACGGATCAGCATGGCGCGATAATCCTCGGGCGTCATCTCAACCGAAAAGTCGTATCTGCCCGGAGCGTCCGTCATATTGACGACCGTCCGGTCCGCGAATCGGCTCAGCGAATCGGCGAAATCCGCCATCGTCAGATTCTTAATTTCAAACTTGTTGTTTCCCAGTGAGAAGGATGAGCCGCGTCCGAAGTTCACCGTCACCCCCATAGGCCCCCCGGTGGCGGTGACATCGAAAGCCGTCACGGGTTTCTCGTTGGGGTCCGCCGGCAGGGGCGAGACTTTCAATCCGCCCTTCGCCACCACCAATCCGTAAACGGGGAAATCCTTCGTCTCCATGTGGGTCTTCAACTGAAACCGGTCTTCGAGCAACGTTCGCAGCATCTCCGGAACCTGATCCGCCTTCACTCCCTCGGGGATCTTCGCCGCGATGTCGAACTTGTCCGTCACGATCCAGTCGGGTCCGGAAACCTGATCCGTCTTCATTCGGTAGGCGATCCGCAGATACTCCCGGAGCGGAAACCAATTGCATCGAACCTGGGCCCCGTCGATGTGGAGACCGGGGGCCGCCTGGTTCGCCATTTGGTTCGGCGAAGGTTTGATGGACGCCACTTCGAACTCCGGCCGCGCCGGCTTCCCCTGGCCAAAGGCGGCCACCGACAGGCAAAGGATAAGACTGCTCGAACAAAGCGCTCTCATATGATTCCAATACGACATCTTGTCATGAAATGATCCACAAATCTGAGGAGTTACCGGCCCAGCCAGCCGCCGTCTACGGTTACCAGCGTGCCGCTCACATAATTCGACGCCGCCGAGGCCAGAAACACCACGGCTCCCGCGAGATCCTCCGGCCGCCCCCATCTCCCAGCCGGAATGCGCGACAAAATCGCCGGGTTGCGGACCGCATCCGCCCGCAAAGCGGCGGTATTATCGGTCTCGATGTAGCCGGGAGCGATCGCATTTACCTGGACGTTTCGCGACGCCCACTCATTAGCGAGCGCCTTGGTCAATTGCGCCACGCCGCCCTTGGCGGCGGCATACCCCGGCACTGTGATGCCCCCTTGAAAACTGAGCAGCGACGCCGTGAAGATAATCTTCCCCGCCCCGCGCGCCAGCATCTTGCGGCCGAATTCGCGGGCCAGCACGAACTGCGCGTTCAGGTTGACGTCGAGCACGTGGTCCCAATACTCGTCGGGATGATCCTCCGCGGGCTTCCGCCGAACAGCCCCTGCATTGTTCACGAGAATGTCGATCGGTGGGCAGTCTCGGTCCACGGCCTCGACCAAAGCATAGATGGCCTTCCGGTCCGTAAGATCGCAGGCGTAGCCGTGGAAGCTACGGCCCAAAGCGGAGACCTCCGTTTCGATCTCGCTCCCGGGCGCAAGCGACGCGCTCGTTGCGACAATGCCGGCCCCCGCCTCGGCGAGGGCTACCGCCATCGCCCGGCCGAGCCCGCGCCGCGCGCCGGTCACCAGCGCCGTCTTGCCGTCCAGCCGAAACCGATCGAGAATCACTCTCAGGAATCGTACCGCAGCGCTGCGCCTTCGTGCCGCAACGCACTTCGGCCCCGCGCCTGCATATCGCGAGGTGGGAGCCGTACGTATGCGATGGACTGCGATCGTTGCCATACTCTGCCTCGCCGCGTGCAGCCGCGTCGAGCCGCCAAGGCCGGGCGAACAGCGGAGCGGGCTGTTTCTGATTCGTCAGAACGGCCGTCTGGGATTCGTCAATAGCCATGGCGCCATCAAAATCGCGCCGCAATTCGAACAGGCCGGACCGTTCTCCGACGGTCTCGCCGTAGTCTCCATGGGCGGGCGCGCCGGCTACATCGACACCGATGGCAAGTTCGTCATTAACCCGCAATTCCAGGGCGCCGCTCCATTTTCCGGCGGTCTCGCCGCGGTCAAAATCGGCGAGGCGTGGGGCTTCATCGATAAAAGCGGCAAAGTGGTCATTCCGGCCCAATACCAGTGGGCCAGCCCGAACACCCCACCGGAATTCAGCGCGGGACTGGCCGCGGTGAGCCACGGACCCGGAACTCCGGTCGGCTACATCGATCGCGAAGGCAAGATGGCGCTGGCGGCGCACTACGATTACGGTCTGCCCTTCTCCGACGGCCTCGCGCTCGTCCGCGTCGGCGGACGCTACGGGTTTATCGACAAGGACGGGAAATACGTCGTCAATCCGCAATTTGAGGAAGCCACGAGTTTCTTCGAGGACCGCGCCGCGGTGCGCGTGGGCGATCGTTGGGGCTTCATCGACCGAGCCGGCAAAATGATCGTCGCGCCGCAGTTCGACGGCGCGCGGGCCTTCTCCGACGGGTTGGCTTTGGTCGCCGTCGGCAACCGCATCGGCTTTATCGAAAAGGACGGCAAGTTCGCCATCAACCCCCAATTCGACGGCGCCAACGATTTCCGCGATGGGCGCGCGCCGGCCCGGTTGGGAGAGCGGTGGGGCTATATCGATAAGACCGGCAAGATGGTGATTCGGCCACAGTTCGAAAATGCGCGTCCGTTCTCGCCGGATTTGGCTCCGGTACAGGTCAATTCGGCCTGGGGCTATGTGGATCGGGACGGCAAGTTCATTTGGAATCCATCGGTATGAAAATCACTCCTAGAAACGTCAAATTGGCCTGGAAATACCGAAAATTGCTCTGGAAATACCGAAATTTGATCCGTTTCAGGCGGGAAATTGGCGGTTTTGCCCTCTTTGGGGCCGCCTTGGCCGCCGGTGTATTTCTGAAACGATCGTATCGGTAAGGACCGGCGAACCCGCCTCGGGCGTGGTACGGATAAGGTATGAGACACCTATCCGTTCTCCTGCCCGCCGTTCTCCTTCTCGTCTCGTGCAACCGAGAGTACCGACGCGCGCCGGAGCCGCGCCAAACCCCTTCCGGTCCGCTGATTTCGTATGCCGACATGGTGGATAACGTGGCCCCCGCCGTGGTCACGATTCGGGCATCGCGCCGCGTGCGCGCGGCGCAGCAGTTCCCCTTCCTGGACGATCCCTTCTTTCGCCAGTTCTTCGGCAGCGGCGTCCCGCGTCAGCCGCAGACGCAGGTGCAGCGCGCCCTCGGTTCCGGAGTGATCGTGCAGGCAGACGGGCACATTCTGACCAACCACCACGTGATCGACGGCGCCGAGGACATCAAGGTCGATCTCAACTCCAAGCGCAGCTACTCCGCCACGATTGTCGGATCGGACGCGCCGAGCGATCTCGCCGTGCTCAAGATCAGCGCGGGCGGCCTGCCGGTGCTGCAGCTTGCCGATTCCGACAGAGTGCGCGTGGGCGATGTCTGCCTGGCGGTGGGGAATCCGCTGGGAATCGGCGAATCGGTGACGGCGGGGATCATTAGCGCCAAGGGCCGCGCCACCGGAATCAGCGACGGCAGCTTTCAGGACTTTCTCCAGACCGACGCGCCAATCAACCAAGGCAACTCGGGCGGCGCGCTCGTCAACACGCGCGGCGAGCTGATCGGCATCAATTCGCAGATCCTCTCGCCCAACGGTGGGGGCAACATCGGCATCGGGTTCGCCATCCCGTCCAACATGGCGAAGACCGTGATGGGGCAATTGATCGGCAAAGGGAAGGTGAACCGCGGGATGCTGGGCGTTTCGATCCAGCCGGTGACGGCCGATCTCGCTCAGGGACTCGGTTTGAAGGAGGCGCGCGGCGTCGCGATCAGCGGTGTCACTCCGGGCGGGCCCGCCGAAAAGGCCGGTCTCAAGACCGGCGACGTAATCCTGCAAGTGGACGGAAAAGCCGTGAACGATCCGAACGTGCTGCGCAACAGCGTGGCCGCCATGGCGCCGGGCACGGATGTCACGCTGACGATCGCGCGCAACGGGGCCGAGGAACAGGTCCACGTGAAGCTCGGAGAATTGGGAGGGGAGACCGCACAAGGAGGCGGCGGAGGCGGAGGCGGAGCGAGCCTCGGCGTCGGAGTAGTTCCGCTCACGCCGGATCTCGCCATGCAGCTCGGATTGCGCCGCGGCACGCAGGGCGTGGTCGTGCAATCCGTGGAGCCGGACGGGCCGGCGGCGCAGGTCGGCCTGCAGCCCGGCGACGTCATTCAAGAGGTGAACCGCCAGCCGGTTCGCAATCCCGAAGAGATGCGGTCCGCCTTGCAGAAGAGCGGCAATCGCGCGCCTCTGCTGCTGGTAAATCGGGGCGGCCAGACCCAGTACGTGCCCGTGCCGTTGCGATAGCGGCGGGGGGACGCCGCTTACGTCGACGAGTCCCCGTCGGGCGTCCCCTGCCCTCCGTTTTTCTGAATTGCCGTCTTCAAATCGGCACCGGCGGCAAAACGCGGAACGTTCTTCGCGGCGACTTCCATAGAGCGGCCATTGCGTGGATTTCGCACGTGCCGAGCCTTGCGGTGCGCCACTCCGAATGTGCCGAAGCCCGAGAGCGTGACGCGATCTCCACTGGCGAGGCTCGCCTGAATTCCGCCCAGAAACGCGTCCAGGGCCCGAGCCGCCTGAGCTCGTGTCAACCGCGCATCCAATGCGATTTTGCCAACCAGATCTCTTTTATTCACGAGGCACCGATGCCCGCGAGTTTTATCAAAGGTCCGATACCGGTGTCAATCACCGATTTACGGGTGGGTGGAATCGCACAATTTGCTATACTGCCCTATCGGGAAAAGAGAATGGATCAAAACACAGTAAGGTTGATAGCTGGACTCCTCGCCGTAGTGCTGGTCGTGTTGGTGGTGATGCGCCGCAAGAAGAAAAAGGGCGCGGACGACGAGTTCTAGGACTTCTTCAGCCCAAGCACTTCGTTTAGCGACCCCTGGCGGTATCCCTCCAGGTCCAGCGTCACGTATTGGAAGCCCAGCGATTTGAAGATTCGGGTGAAGCGTTGGGCCATCTCCAGGCTCAACGCCTTTTCCATCTCGTCAGGCGCGATTTCCAGGCGGACGACGTTCCCGTGAAAGCGCACACGGAACTGCCGGAAACCGAGCGCCTTGATTTCTTCCTCGCCCACTTCCACCGTCTTCACGTTCTCGATCGTTACGGGAGTTCCGTATGGGATGCGCGAGCTCAGGCACGCCGCCGCCGGACGGTCCCACGTCGGCAAACCCGCCACGCGGGAAAGCTCGCGAATCTCGGCCTTGGTGAGCCCGGCATCGGCGAGCGGCGCCGCCACCTGGTGCTGCCGGGCGGCATTCTGTCCGGGCCGGTAATCGCCCAGGTCATCCACATTCACGCCGTAGATGATGTGCCCGAAGCCGCGCTCGCGGCCCACTTCCGCCAGGCGCGTGAACAACTCGTCTTTGCAATGGAAGCAGCGGTCGGGATCGTTGCGGACGTAGTCGGGATTGTCGAACTCGCGAGTCGCGATGTACTCGTGCGCCATGCCGAAGCGTTCCACGAACGATTCCAGGTCGCGCTTGTGCGACTCGGGCAGTGACGCGGAATCGGCGGTGACGGCGAGCGCATTGCCGCCCAGCACACGATGGGCGGCCCATGCCAGGTAAGCGGAATCCGTGCCGCCCGAGAAGGCGACGATGACCCGCTGCATGCTGCCCAGGGCGGAGAACAGCCGCTGCTCCTTCTGCTGCAACTGCGCCGGAGTGGAGAGATCGACGAGCATATGAGTCCGCGCTTCCAGTCTATTGTAGCGGCAGCGTGTCCTGCGGCGCGCCGCCATCCGGTTCGGCGTCGGGAATCACGGAGGCAGCCGCGACCTTGTCGCCGTCCTCCAGGCTCACCAGCTTGACGCCTTGCGTCGAACGGCCCGCCTGCCGGATGGTCGACGATTCGATGCGGATGATCTTGCCGTTCTGGCTGACGATGATCAATTCCGAATCTTCCCGGACGGACAGAAGCGCCACCACGTTGCCCGTCTTCTTGGTGGTCTTCATGTTGATCACGCCCTTGGCGCCGCGGTGCGTAAGCCGGTAATCTTCGAGCGGCGTTCGCTTGCCGAACCCGTTCTCCGCAATGGAGAGGATCATGGCGTCCTTCTCCACGACCTCCATGCCGATGAGGAAATCATCCGGCGCCAGATCCATCGCGCGCACGCCGCGCGCCTGCCGGCCCATCGGACGCACTTCGCCTTCTTCGAACCGGATCGCCATGCCCTCGTGCGAACCCAGGAAGACGAAGCTCCTTCCATTGGTGATCTTCGCCGCGATCAACTCATCGCCCTCGTCCAGAGAAACGGCGATGATGCCGCGCGACATCGGATTGTCGAACTCGGTGAGCTCGGACTTCTTGATAACCCCGTGCCTGGTCACCATCACGATGAACTGGTCCGGCACGAAGTCCTTCACCGAGAGGAACGCCTTCACCGTCTCGTCCGGCTGCAGGTTGATGAGGTTCGAGATGTGCTTGCCCTTGCCCGTCGTCGTAGCGTCGGGAATCTCGTACACCTTGAGCCAGTACACCCGGCCCCGCGTCGTAAAGATCAGCAGGTAGCTGTGCGTCGACGCGACGATCAGGTGCTCGACGAAGTCCTCGGCGCGCGTGCCCATGCCGATGCGGCCCTTGCCGCCCCGGGTCTGCCGGCGGTACGTGTCGACGGAAGTCCGTTTCAGGTACCCGCCGCGGGTCACCGTGACAGCCATGTCCTCGACCGCCACCAGGTCTTCCAACCGGATCTCGCCCGTGTCCTCCACGATCTCCGTGCGGCGCTCGTCGCCGAAGTTCTTCTGCACTTCGCGCAGCTCCGAGATGATCAGGTTGCGCAGAACCTTGTCGGAGCCCAGGATCTCGAGGTATTCCGCGATGCGGCGCTGGATTTCGGACAACTCGTCCAGGATCTTCTGCTGCTCCATCCCCGTGAGACGCTGCAATTGCATCTCGATGATGGCCTGCGCCTGCTTGTCGCTGAAATCGAACGCGGCGATCAGGCTGTCGCGCGCTTCCTTCGGGTTCTTGGCGGCGCGGATGAGCCGGATCACTTCGTCCAGATGCTGCAACGCCTTCTGGAAGCCGAGCAACAGGTGCTCGCGGTCGCGCGCCCGGCGCAGTTCGTACTCGGTGCGCCGGCGAACGACTTCCACGCGATGCTCAACAAAATACTGGAGCATCGGCAGCAGCCCCAATTCGCGGGGCTGCCCGTTGACGATCGACAACATGATGATGCCGAAGCCGATCTGCAATTGCGAATGCTTATAGAGGTTGTTGAGGACGACTTCCGGCTGCTCCCCGCGCTTCAGCTCGAGCACGATGCGCAGACCGTCGCGGTCGCTTTCGTCGCGGATATCGCCGATGCCTTCGACCTTCTTCTCGTTCACCAGCGCCGACATCTGCTCGATGAGCTTCGACTTGTTGACCTGGTATGGGATCTCCGTGACAATGATGGCTTCGCGATCGCGCGTCAGCGCCTCGCGCCGTGTCTTGGCGCGGATCTTGAGCGAGCCGCGGCCGCGCACGTACGCGTCCAGGATTCCCGAGCGGCCCAGGATTTGCCCGCCCGTCGGGAAGTCGGGACCCGTGACGAATTTCAGCAGATCCGGCAACTGCGCCTTGGGATTCTGGATCAGGTGGACGGTAGCGTCGATAATCTCGTTCAGGTTGTGCGGCGGGATATTGGTCGCCATGCCGACCGCGATGCCAGACGAGCCGTTTACCAGCAAATTCGGCACACGGGTCGGCAGAACCTCGGGTTCGGACTCGCTTTCGTCGTAATTCGGACGGAAGTCGACGGTCTCCTTGTCGATATCTTCGAGCAGCGCGGTGGCGATGCGCGAGAGCCGCGCTTCGGTATACCGCATGGCCGCCGGCGGGTCGCCGTCGATCGATCCGAAGTTCCCCTGCCCCTGCACCAGCGGGTAGCGCATGGAGAACGGTTGCGCCATGCGGACCAACGCGTCGTAAATCGGACTGTCGCCGTGCGGGTGGAACTTACCCATCACCTGACCGGTGATCTTGGCGCACTTGACGGTGGGCCGGTTGGGCGCAAGTCCCATGTCGTGCATCCCGAAGAGAATGCGCCGATGCACCGGCTTCAATCCGTCGCGAATGTCCGGCAAAGCGCGGCCCACGATCACACTCATGGCGTAATCGAGGTACGAGCGTTTCATCTCGTCTTCGATGTTGATCGGAACGAGGTTCTTATTGTGTCCGTCGCCCCCCCCGCCGCCGGGCGGCACGAGGGTCCCTTGTGGTGGTAATTCCTGATCGGCCATTTGGTATTAACTTCTATTCTACCAAGAAGTTACTCCTTGTGGGGCGACTGCGGCCGCGACATCCGCCGTTTTCCCTTTTATTCGCCCGGCCAATGCTATACTGACGCCACTGGGGACCATGAAAATCCTACCTTTGTTGCTGTTGACCTTGCCGCTCTGCGCCACCGCGCAGGACGTATTCAATGCCATCCGCAATAACGACCTTTCGGCCCTCAAGAAAGCCGACGTCACCGTGCGCGACCGGCGCGGCAACACGCCCTTGATCTATGCGGCGGGCTTCGGCAGCGTCGCGGCGGTGCGCATGCTTCTGGAGGCGGGATCGGATGTCGATGCCCGCAACGCATTCGACGCCACACCGCTGATCTGGGCCGCCGGAAACCTGGAGAAGCTCCGCCTTCTGATCGACCGCGGGGCCAACGTCAACGTCAAGACCAAACAGGGCCGGACCCCGTTGATGGTGGCGGCGGCATGCGATGGCTGCTCGGCGAGTGTGCGCCTGCTGTTGGAAAAGGGGGCGGATCCCAGGGCCCAGGACATCGGTAACGATACCGCGTTGATGCTGGCGGCGGAGTCCGGCGACACGGAGAGCCTGCGTCTGCTCCTCGCCGCCGGCGGCGACGCCAAAAGCGGAAATAAGTCCGGCCTCACGCCATTGCACCGCGCCGCCTTTAATTGCAACCTCGAATCCGCCCGGCTCCTGCTCTCCCATGGCGCCGATGCGAATGCCCGCAACACCTTCTCCGGAAGGGTGAAGTTCGGCGATATCCAACTCGTCGGCCTCACCCCGCTGGGCATCGCCGCGCCCTTCTGCCGGACCGAGCTGATCGACGTCCTGATCGAGGCAGGCGCGGACGTCAACGCCAAAGACATTCGTGGGATGACTCCGCTGATGCTCGCCGTCGCCTCGGAGACGCAGGACGCCGCGATCGTGCGCCGCCTCGTGCATGCCGGCGCCGGCGTCAACGCGAAGAGCGCGACCGGCGAATCGCCGCTCGATTGGGCGAAGAAGTTCGGCGATCGGGACGCGATCTCGATCCTCACGGCCGAGGGCGCGCACGAGGCGGCGAAACCCACCGTCGCGGCGCATCGCGAAGCCGATCCGCGAGCTCCGCGCGCGGCGGTCGAGACTGCCGTCAGACTGCTCGAAGGCAGCGCCACCGAGTTCTTCCGGCAAAGCGGCTGCGTCGGCTGCCATCATCAGCCGCTAGCGGTCATGGCGTCGGCGGCGGCCCGCATGGATGGCGCGGCGGATCTGGTGAAAATGATCTCGACGCAATTCGCCAGCTCCGAGGACAACCTGATGCAGCGGTTCGACCCCGGCGGCGGCGCGGACGGGGAAGGCTACTCTCTCCTCGCGCTCCATGCTACGGGTTACGCGCCCGATTCGGTCACCGACACCATCGCCGTCCACACCGCCGCCATGCAGCGTCGCGCCGGAAACTGGCACACGGGCGACGCCCCGCGCGCTCCCCTCCAGGAGAGCGATATCGCGCGCACCGCCCGCGCCATGCGGAGTCTGCAGCTATACGCCCCTCCCGCGCTGCGGCCGGAGTTCGAACAGCGCATCGCGCGCGCCCGCGATTTCATCCTCGAAGCGCACGCCAGGACGAATGACGATTTCGCCATGCAGTTGGCGGCGGCGCATTGGGCCGGGGCGCCTCAGGCGAGGGTGCAGGCCCTCGGACGCGCCCTCGCGGCGATGCAGCGCGAGGATGGCGGCTGGAGCCAGAATCCCAACCTTACGAGCGATTCCTACGCAACCGGAGAAACGTTGTGGGCCCTGCATGAGACGGGCATTTTAAAGCCCGCGGACGCCGCTTATCAACGCGGCGTGAAGTTCCTGCTCTCGACGCAGCGGGCGGACGGCTCATGGTTCGTTCGCAGCCGCGCGCCCAAGTTCCAGCCCTATTTCGAGAGCGGCTTCCCGTACGGACACGACCAATGGATCTCTTCCGCGGCGACCGCCTGGGCCGTTATGGCGCTGGCGCCCGCGATGGAAAAGGAAAAGAAATGACCAAAACGCTGACTGTAGTCTTCCTCTTCGCCGGCTGCGCTCTCGCGCAAACCCCTGTTACCGTGGCGCGCATTTTCGACAACCAGCTTCGCAACGTGGAATCCGAAATCGTCTCGCTGGTGGAAGCGATGCCGGCCGACAAAATCGACTTCACGCCGTCCGGCGGCGAGTTCAAGGGAGTGCGCACGTTCGCCGAGCAGGCCAAACATGCCTCCGCGGTGCTCTACATAGTCGCCGCCGCGGCCAAGGGCGAGAAGCCGCCGGTCGAAACGGGAGGCGAGGCGGGCCCCGCCACGGTGAAGTCGAAGGAGGATGTCGTGAAGTTCATGAAAGAAGCCTTCGCCTATGCGCACACGGCGACCGGCGCGCTCACGCCGGAGAACCTCACCGACATGGTCCCCTCGCCATTCGGGCAAGGCCAAATGGCGAAGGGCGCATTAATGACGATCGCCGTGAGCCACACCTTCGACCATTACGGCCAAATGGTCGTCTATGCCCGGATGAACAAAATCGTTCCGCCGGCAAGCCGCTAGCCGCGGATGAAGAGGGATTAATCGCGCGAAAAGCAACGCGCTCCCACCCTACTTCGTATATCCTGTAGGCAAAAGCAATGAGACACTCAACTCTCAATCGTATCGGGGCTCTCCTGCTGGGCGCAGCTTTCTGTTTCCCGGCGATGGCGGACTCGCAGTTTCGCGCCCGCCGCATGACGCGCAACGATGTCCCACTCGGCCGCGGCCAGTGCGACATCCGCCTGCAAGTGGACAACGAGGTGGAAGTCTCCGTGCGCGGCGACACCATCTTTAGCCGCACCATTTCCGGACGCGACGCGTACGACGATGGAAACACCGAGTGCAACGCGCCGCTGCCGGATTATCAGCCCTCGAACTTCAGCTTCGACGTCAAGGAAAGCCGCGGCGAAATCCGTCTCATGCAGGAGCCGAACCGTCGCAACGGCTTCGCGGCGGTCGTGCTGATTCGCGATTCCGCCGGTGGCCAGGGCCGATACCATTTCCGCCTGTCATGGGACATGCGCCCCGCCGAGTCGCGGGGCGAGGACCGCCCACGTCCCGGACCGCCCGGCTTTTCCTGGAACAACACGCTGAACTTCCGCGGCGTCGGCCGTGGCATAGCCAACCGGGACGGCTTCGAGCAGCGGCTTTCGGATGTGAATGTCGATATTGACCGCGGCGGCCGCCTGGTGGTGTCATTCCGCGGGGAGAGAGGTCGCGAGCTTAATTTCACGGGGCGTGTGATCGATCGTGAGGGCGGAAGGTTGAAGGCGGACGTGGCGTCGCAGGATGGCCGGATGCGCGGCCCCATGTTCCTCTCGCTGGGGGAGCGGGAGAACGTGAACAGCATCACATTCGAGGGCGGCGATGGCCGCGATCGAATGCGCGTCACGTGGGATCGAAGGTAAGAAAGGGATAGGGGCCGCGCGCCGTCAATGGCGCGTGGCCCCTGGCTTCGTTATTTTCTGCGCGCCGGACCGGGGTCCTGCACTCGCCGGCCCTGAACTTCCTCGTCGGAACTCCGGTTCGCGCTGTTTGAGTACGTCACACTCGGATGGCGCTGTTCCAGGCGCGCCTGCCGGGCCGCAGCCTGATCTTTATGCCGTTCCCAGGCGATCGCCCGCTGCATGTCCCTGTCGACTGCGCCGCAAAGGGACGCCAAAAGCATCGCTCCAGCAATCACTCTGATCATCGCTACCTCCGGGGAGGATCTTGCATCACGATGGCCAGAGTACGGTATGGCCCGTTTCAATAATTCAGTCTGGAAACGTACGCAAAGCTCTGCCGCAGGCTCTCCACCGGGTCCGCCGGCGTCTGATCCTGCTCCACGAAGTAGTGCTCGACCCCGGCGGCTTCGGCGGCCTTTAACACCTTTGCCCACGCGATCGTCCCGTTTCCGACCTCTTTGAACGCTGTGCGGGCGACGCCCTCATTGAACCGGTTGGCCGTGTCCGCCGCTTTGTCCTTGAGGTGCATCAGGGGAACGCGGCCCTTGAGTTTCCCGAGCGTCTCCACCGGGTCATGACCGGCGACACTCACCCAAAACGCGTCCATCTCGATGCCGACCAGCTTCGGGTCGGTGTTGTCGAGAAGCGTCTGAAACGGCGTGCTTCCGCCCATCGGCTCGAACTCGAACGCGTGGTTGTGGTAGGCGAATTTCAGACCCGCGGTATGGCACCGGGCGGCGGCATGATTCAGTTTCTCCGCAAGCTTCTTGATGACGTCGAGTCCGCCGCGTTCCGCCGGAGGCAGGTACGGAAACACCGCGTACGAGAAACCGCGCTTCTTGAAGTCGTCCACCACTCGTCCAAACTCGTCGTCCGATCCCTGGGTCACAATTTTGGAATCGACGTGCACGCTGACGGGCTTCAGCTTGGTGGACTTCAACGCCTGCCAGATTCCATCGAGGCCGGCCTGCGTCGCCTCCACCTCCCGGTAGCCGATCGCTTCGATCGCGCGCAGCGTCTCCTCGGGCTTCTGCGGGAGGACACCGCGGACGGTATACAGTTGCACGCCGACCGTCTTCAGTTGCTTCGCGCGGCCGCCGGCCGCCAACGTGGCTGCAAGCGACCCGGCTTGCAGGAAACCTCGTCTGGAAATCATCCCTACATTATGGCGCCGACGATTTTTTGACGGGATGAGCCTGGTCGTAAAGCTTGACGATGTCCACTGTGATATTCACGGCGGGCGTTGCCCACAACACCGCGGGCCCCTCGCCGCTGACATCGAGCACGATCGTGTAGCCGTTCTTCGTCGCGTAGCCCTTGATCACGTCGCCCATTTTGGACGACATCGACTGCAGAATCCTGCCCTCCTCCTCCTGCACCTCGGCGTTCAGATCGTCGACGTCGCGGCCGAGCGTCCGGCTGCCCGACGCAAGATCGCTGTCCATCCTGGCGCGCGCCTCGCGGGTCAGTGTGGCGCCGCCCTGCAGTTTGTCCTGAATGGCCTGCAGATCGGATCGCCGCTTGTCCAGCAGCGCTTTTCTGGGATCGTACTTCGCCTTCATCGCGGCTGTAGCGGCCTGTCCTTCCTGGGTCGCCAGCACCGCATCCTGAAATTGCAGGATGGCGACCTTCGTGGGGACGGCAGCCGTCTGCGCCGCCAGGGGCAAGGCCATTGCGGCGGAAATCAGAATGGGATGGAACTTCAATTCACTCTCCTTTTGGACGCTTGACTAACCAGTGGGAGTGTCTTTGCAGGTCCGGGGCCACTCCTCTACAATCAGACGCAAACGGCCCCCGGGCCTGTGCCCCGGCGGGGCGCCTGTCCTGATTTCGGCACGACACATCCGTCGGCGCACGGATTACGATAGAGAGAATGCCGATGCCGCCTGAAATCACCTTTGAGGACTTCCGCAACCTCGTCGATATGCTGCAGACCACCATCTCCGGCATGTCCTCACTCGCCGACCGCATCAAAGCGCTCGAAGACGCCAATCAAGCCAGCTACGCCGCCGCCCTCGCCCTCAAGGACAATCAGCAGCAATTGTTCGAGGCGCAGAAGGCCCAGCAGGAGGTTAACGCCCTCCTCAAGCAATCGCTCGACAAACTACTGGCGGCGATCGGCTCCAACAAGTCGGTGCATTGATGACGGCCTGCGTCCGTCTCTCGGTCCTTCTCGCCGGCGCCGCCGCCCTCCTCGCCCAGGCCCCCGGCCGGCAGAAGCGAGCCGTCACCGGCGACGAAGTGACGCGTGTTCACGAGTCGGCGATCCTGATCGACACCCACAACGACGTCACCAGCGCCACTGTCGCGGGCTTGGACATCGGCAAGCCCAACACCGATCACATGACCGACATCGCCCGCATGAAAAAGGGCGGCATGGGCGCGCAATTCTTCGCCGCGTACGTGGCGGCAAGCTACGTCGAGGGCAACCGGTCGGCCAACCGGGCGCTGCAGATGATCGACACCGTCAAGCGCGACATCGCCGGCGCCCACCCGGGCGATTTCCTGTTTGCCACCACCGCCGCCGATATCCGCCGCGCGCGGCAGGAACACAAGATCGCCGCCCTGATCGGCATCGAGGGCGGTCATGCGATCGAAGACAGCCTCCGCCTCCTGCGCGACTTCTACGATCTCGGCGTCCGCTACATGACGCTGACCCATTCCAACAGCAACCACTGGGCGGATTCCTCGGGTGACGCCAACAAACCGAACAACGGCCTTTCACCGTTCGGCAAAGAAGTGGTGCTGGAAATGAACCGCCTCGGGATGATCGTCGATATCTCGCACGTCGCCGATAAGACGTTTTGGGACGCCCTCGAAGTCAGCAAGGCGCCGATCTTCGCGTCCCACTCGTCCTGCCGCGCCATTTCGCCGGTTCCCCGCAACATGACCGACGAGATGATCGCCGCTCTCGCGAAAAAAGGCGGCGTGGTGCAAATCAATTTCTCGTGCGACTTTCTGAGCCCCGAAGTTGCCCGGGCCAATGCGGGCACCGCCGACAAGGTCCGCGCGCTCCGCGACCAGCTCATCCCCAAGTACGCCAACGACCCCGACGGCTTGCGCAAAGCGATGGAGGAGGCGCGCCGCACCCTTGGCGTTGCGCCCAGCCCGCGCGCCAGCCTCTCCGACGTTGTCAAGCATATCGACCACGTGGTGCAGATCGCGGGCGTGGACGCCGTCGGCCTCGGCAGCGACTTCGACGGCATCGGCTGCGCCCCCGAGGGTCTCGACAGCGTCGACAAGTGGCCCAACCTCACCCGCGCCCTGCTCGAAGAGGGCTACACCGCCGCGGAGATCCGGAAGATGTACGGCGGGAACACCCTGCGGCTGATGGAAGCCGTGGAGAAGGCAAAGGGGCGGTAACCCCCTGCGTTACACTGGGCTTTGTTCTCCTATTCGGGCAACGATCTCTATTGCGAGCAGGTTCCGCTCGCCGACCTCGCGGCGGCAGTAGGCACTCCGGCCTACGTCTATTCGAGTCAAGCTATTCTCGACCGCTATCGCGCCTACGACGAAGCCTTCGGCGACCTGCCGCATTCCGTCTGTTTTGCCGTAAAGGCGAACTCTTCGATCGGCGTCCTGGCGCTGCTGGCCAAGGCCGGCGCCGGGTTCGACATCGTTTCGGGCGGCGAGCTCTATCGCGTGCTGCAGGCCGGCGGCGACCCGTCTAAAGTGGTCTTTTCCGGCGTCGGCAAGACTGCCGCCGAGGTCGAATATGCCCTTGCCAGCGGTATCCACAGCTTCAATTGCGAGTCGGAATCCGAGCTTGCGCTGATCGACGCCATGGCCGCCCGGCGCGGCGTCCGGGCAGGGTTCGCCATTCGCGTCAATCCCGACGTGGACGCCTCCACTCATCCCTATATCTCGACCGGCCTGAGCCAGCATAAGTTCGGCATCGCCCTCGCCCAAGCGGCCGAGGTTTACGACCGTGCGCGCCGTTTCCGCAATCTCTCCGCGAATGGAGTGAGCTGTCACATCGGGTCGCAGATCCTCGACCCCTCGCCGATTCTCGAAGCCCTCGACAAGGTGCTGGAACTGGCCGCGGCGCTATGCGCGCAGGGCCATCCGGTGTCCCATCTCGATCTGGGCGGCGGGCTCGGCATCTCCTATCACCACGGCGAAACCGCGCCGCCTATCGGCGCCTTCATCGCGAGCATGCGCAACCGGCTCGCCGCCAGCGGTCTCTCGGTCATGGTGGAACCCGGACGCTCCATCGTCGGACCGGCCGGAGTCCTCCTGTCGCGCGTCTTGTATCGGAAGCGCAACGGCCCGAAGGAATTCGTGGTGGTGGACGCCGCCATGAACGACTTGATCCGCCCCGCGCTCTACCGCGCGCACCACGACATTGTCCCCGTTCGCAAGACCACGCTTCCGCCGGTCACCGCCGACGTGGTGGGGCCCATCTGCGAGACCGGCGACTTCCTGGCGCGCGACCGCCAGATGGCCAACGTCATGCCCGGCGACTATGTCGCGGTGTGCGCCGCCGGCGCCTATGGCTTCGTCCAATCCTCGAATTACAATTCCCGGCCGCGCGCCCCGGAGGTGCTGGTCGACGGCGCAGCCTATCGCGTGATTCGCCGCCGCGAAACCTACGCCGACCTGGTGCGCGGCGAGACTCCGTAAGGTGTGGTATACCCGGATGTAATGGACGAACTCCGACTTTCCCGCAGAGCCATGCTGGCCGGCGCCGCGGCCCTTCTGGCGCAGCCCGCTATCGCTAAAGACAAGCTGAAAGTTTCGATTTTCTCCAAGCATCTGCAATTCGTGCAGGGAGCGGAGTTGGCCAAAGCCGCCGCCGACCTCGGTTTCGATGGCGTCGACATCACCGTGCGCAAAGGCGGCCACATCGAGCCCGAACGCGTCAAACAGGGGCTCCCGGAGCTGGTCGCGATCCTGCGCAAGCAGGGACTCGCCGTCCCGATGATCACCACCGACATCGCGGACCCCGACACCCCATTCGCCGAAGACATCATCCGCACGGCCGCGGAGCTGGGGATCCGCCACTACCGCTCCGGCGGTTTCAAATATGGCGCCGATCAGCCGCTTCCGGCCCAGCTCGACGGCTTCCGCGCCCGCCTCGAGAAACTCGCGAAGCTCAATGCGAAATATCAAAGCTGCGCCATGTACCACACGCATTCGGGAGCGGGTCTGGTCGGAGCGCCGATCTGGGACCTGTACGTCATGATGAAGGACATCGATCCCAAGCTCGTGGGCATGAATTACGATATCGGCCATGCCACCATCGAGGGCGGCCTCGGCGGCTGGATTGCGAGCTATCGCGTGGCCGGCGCCCATGTTCGCGGCATCGCGGTGAAGGACTACGTCTGGAACAAGGACGCGCGCGGCCGCTGGCGCGAGCAGTGGTGTCCGATCGGCGAGGGCATGGTCCACTTCCCCGAATTCCTCTCCATGGTGGCGGCCTCGGACTTTAATGGCCCGCTGCAGGTGCACTACGAATATCCGCTCCCCAAGGATCAACCCGGCATCTATGCCGCGATGAAGCGGGACCTCACCACCCTCCGCGGATACATGGCGAAGGCCGGCGTGTGAACCCGACGCGTCGAGAGCTGCTCGCCATGCCCGCCCTGCTGGCCGCGGCGCCGGCCACCGACGCCCGTATCGAGGAGTTGCGCACCAGCTTCGAGGACCACCTCTACCGCGCGCCGTACAAGTTCGGCGGCAAGGAGGTGGATCGGGTCACCCTGCTCAATGTCCATTGCCGTCTGCAGTCGAGAAACGGAAAGACTGCCGAGGGTTTCGCCGCCATGCCGTTGGGCAATGTCTGGTCCTTCCCTGCCCCGGACATCCCGTACGATACGACGCTCGCCGCGATGAAGACGCTGGCAGGCAAGATCGAGCGCATCACCAAGGCGTTCACCGCGTATGCGCATCCGCTCGACGTGAACCTCGCTCTCGAGCCGGAATACCTGAAGGCGGCGGTAGACACGACGCGCGAGATGAAGCTCGCGCGCCCCATCCCCAAGCTGTGCGTGCTGGTGACCGCGAGCCCGGTCGACGCGGCGATTCACGACGCTTTCGGACGGCTGCACGGGCGGAACAGCTTCACCACCTCGGGCAAGGACTTCGTGAAGTACGACCTGGGCCACTATCTCGGCAGCGAGTTTCGCGGCGAGTATCTGGACCCGTACATCCTCCCGAAAGCCACCCCGAAGATTCGCATGTTCCACTCGGTGGGCGCCTCCGACGCGCTGACCAGGGCCGAGTTGAAGAAGCCAGTCGGCGACGGGCTGCCGGAAACCCTCGAGGAATGGATCCCGTACAACGGCGTCGTCGCGATCAAAATCAAGCTCAACGGCTCAGACCTGGCGTGGGACGTCGACCGCGTCGCCGGCATCGACCGCGTCACCACCGTGGCCCAGGCGAAGCTCGGCACCCGCGACTGGGTGTACTCGATCGACTTCAACGAACGCTGCCCCAACGTCCAGTACGTTCTCGATTTCGAGCATCAGGTGAAAGCGAAGGCGCCCAGCGCGTTCGACCGCGTGCAGTACCTGGAACAACCCACCGCTCGCGACCTGGCGCAGGATCGCCGGAACACGATGTTCGAAGCCGCCCGGTTGCGGCCGGTCGTCATCGACGAATCGCTCACCGGGCTCGACATGTTGAAGCTCGCGCGTGAAATGGGCTATACCGGCGCGGCGCTGAAGGCCTGCAAGGGACAATCGCAGACGTTGCTGCTCGCCGCCGCGATGCAGAAATACAAAATGTTCCTGTGCGTGCAGGACCTGACCTGTCCCGGCGCCGCGCTGGTGCATTCCGTGGGAATCGCGTGCCACGTCCCCGGCGTCTCCGGGCTCGAGGCGAATTCGCGCGAGTACGTGCCGGTGGCCAATCGGGGATGGGAGAAGAAGTTCCCCGGGATTTTTGAAGTCAAGGATGGCTGGATGCGCACCACGGGTCTGGACGGCCCCGGCTTGTGCACCGCGTAGGGAGCCGTATGAATCGACGAACATTCTTTCTTTCCGCCGCCTCCGCCCTCAGCGCCATGCGCGTGCAGGGCGCGAACGACCGCGTCCGCATGGGCCTGATCGGCAGCGGCGGCCGCGGACGCGAGGACTGGGGAACCTTCCTCAAGCAGCCCGATTTCGAGCCCGTCGCGGTGTGCGACATCTACGATCCCTTCCGCGAGAAAGGCATCGCCCTGACCGAAGGCCGGGCCAAGGGCTTCAAGGACTTCCGCCGCTTGCTCGAGGTGAAGGACATCGACGCCGTCATCGTCGCCACGCCCGACCACTGGCACGCGCTCATCACGATCGCCGCCTGCGACGCCGGCAAAGACGTGTACTGCGAGAAGCCCCTCTCCCTGGCGGTCGTCGAAGGACGCAAGATGCTCGAGGCGGCCCGCCGCGGCAAGCGCGTCGTGCAGACGGGCAGCCAGCAGCGCTCCGGATCGCACTACGCGCAGGCCGTGAAGTTGATCCAGGACGGCGGTCTCGGCGACGTGCACCGCATCCGCGCCGGCATGCAGCGCAATATCTTCCCCGGCCTCCAGCCCACCGAAATGGCCGGCGGACTCACTCCGGCGATGGATTGGGACATGTGGCTCGGACCGGCCCCCAAACGCGCCTTCGACCCGTTCCGCTGCATCTACAATTTCCGCTGGTTCTGGGACTACTCCGGAGGCCAGATGACGAATTGGGGCGCGCATCATCTCGACATCGCGCGTTGGATCGTCGCCCAAGAAGCGCCTAGCGAAGTCGCCGGCTTCGGCGGCCGCTATGCGCTGACGGATGGCGGCGAGACACCGGACGTTCAAGAGGTCACTTACCAGTTCGGCAAGGTGGTGGTGACGTGGACCGCGAGCGAGATCGCCTCGGGCAAGGGTTTCACGCTGGATATCTACGGCACGAAGGGCATGTTAACCCTGACGCGCGGCGGCTTCCAGGTGACGCCCGAGACCTTCGGCAAGGACAAGAAGCCCGCCATGGAGGCGCTCCAGGCCAAGGGCGACGACCTGAACGCCAACCACGCCCGCAACTTCCTCGATTGCGTGAAGTCCCGCAAACGCCCGAACGGCGACGTCGAAGAGGGCCACCGTTCCGCCGTCATGTGCCATCTCGGCAACATTTCGACGCGGCTTGGCCGGTCTCTCAAATGGGACGGCGTCAAGGAGCAGGTGGTGGGCGATGCCGAAGCCAACCGCATGCTCGAACGCCCCTATCGCGGACCCTGGAAGCTGGCCTAGCGTAAGACGACTTACCGGATCGGCGAGAACGCCAGCGGCCGCAGAATGGTGCTGGTGATATTGGAAACGATCTCGGCATCGCTCAGCTCCGGTGTCGCGCGCAGCTTCTGCCACTCGGGATCGCTCCCGAACGCCCGCCACAGCCGGTCCCGCGCGGCCATATCGTCATACCCGAGCATGTACGTCAGGCTCGGCATATTCCTCCCCGCGATCGTCCGTCCGAAGAACACCGTGTTCATCCCCAGCCGCTTGAAGATCGCGGCTTCTCCGTCCTCGAACATCTTGATCTTCTTGAGCCCCGCCTTCTCGTTCATCGATTCGTAGGTGCGCAGCTCGAACGTCCGCGCCGGCCGCTTGGCGTCCCCCGGCGGCACATCGATCGCCGGATACCGGTCGAACGCATAGAGGAGGCTGACTTCCATACGGTCGTATGCCGGCTCGCCGATGGTATTGTAGGCATCCCAACCCTTTTGGAATTCCTTGTCCTCAGCGAACTTGAAGTGCATGGCTTCCATTCCGCCGAAGCCGGGGTAACTCGCCAGCGACAGGATATACGGCGAGCGCTCTCCGAAAACCGGGCTGAAGAAGCCCATCGCGCCCATACCGTTGCGGCGGGCCGCCGGCAGGTAGGTGTCGCGCAGATACGCGGTGGTTCGCTCCACCTGCGTGCCATTCCGCATATAGAAATAGAACAGGGTGTAGATGGAATTCTTGAGCGAATTCTCCGCCGCCGCGGCGCTGCTCAGGCCGGCGGCGGTTGACGTGGCCAGGAATTTGCGTCGGTTCATTCGCTCTCGATTGTAGCGCCGCCCTACTCCTGCCGTAGCGCAACCAACGGGTCGACCTTCATCGCGCGCCGCGCCGGAATGTACGTCGCCAGCAGAGCCACCACGCCGAGCAGCGCCGTCACCGCCGCGTACGTCAGCGGGTCGGTCGGATGGACCGCGAACAGCACCTTCGTCAGGAGCCGCGTGGCCGCGAACGACGCCGCGAGTCCGATCGCGAGACCCAAGCCGGCCAATACGAGCCCTTGCCGCATCACCAGTCCGAGCACGTTCGCGGGGCTCGCGCCCAACGCCATCCGCAACCCGATCTCATTCGCCCGCTGGCCCACTACATATGCCATCACACCGTAAACGCCCGCCATTGCCAGGCACACCGCCAGCGCCGCAAAGATGCCGAAAATCAGCGTGCGGAACCGCGGCGCGGCCACGTTCTCGGAGAGCAATTCCTCCATGCTGGTGAACTTGACCGGCACGTCGGGCGAGAGTTCCTGCGCCTTACGCCGCAGCGCGTCGGCGAGCCCGGCGGGCTCCGACGCCGTCCGCAACAGCACGCGCAGGCTCGTCGACGCGCCGGGATGCTGTTCGAAGGGCATAATGATTTCGGGAGACGGTTCCGCCGCCGGACCGCGCTGCCGGATGTCGCCCACAATCCCGACGATCTGCATCGGCTTAGGCGTGTCCAGACCGCACAGGATCATGCGTCCGATGGGATCCTGTCCCGCGAAGGACTTCCGCGCCAGGGCTTCGTTGATCAGAGCCGTGAGGGGCGCGTCATAGCCGTCGCGGTCGCTGATATCGCGCCCGCGCCGCAACGGAATTCCCAAAGCCGCCAAAGCGCCCGGCGCCGCCACCGTGAACACCGCATTCGGGGCTCCAGCGAATTTCTCCGGAAGATGATCGATCCAATAGCCGCCGTTGGACGAGATTCGCCCCGGCGGCGTGCGGATCGCGCCCGCCGCCACGACGCCCGGAATGGTGGCCGCCTGCGCCAACAGGTCCTTATAGAACCGCGTGGCGCGCTTCGCCGCGTCGATCCCGGTCGCGGGAACGCTCATGCCCATGACCAGAACCCGCTCCGGCCGGAATCCGAGCGGCACATTCTGCAAGGCCAGAAAGCTCTTGATGAGCAGGCCCGCGCCCGCCAGCAGCACCACCGAGAGCGCGATTTCCGCCACCACCAGCGCCGACCGCATGCGCCCCGCGCCGCCGCCCATCGACCGCGTCGCCCCCTGCTTCAGGGCGTCGTTCAGATCGACGCGAGAGGCGTGCAGCGCCGGCGTCAGCCCAAAGAGCACGCTGGCCAGCAGCGACGATCCGAACGTGAACGCAAGGACCGCGCCGTCGATCGAGGTCTCGTCCAGCCGCGGCACATTGCTCGGCGCCAGCGCCACCAGGGCGTTCGATCCCCAGATCGCAAACACTACGCCGACGGCGCCGGAGACAATCGCCAGCACCAGGCTCTCCGTGGCCAGCAGCCGTACGATGCGCCCGCGGCTAGCGCCCACCGCCGCGCGGATGGCGATCTCCCGCGCTCGACCCGTAGCCTTCGCCAGCAGCAGGTTGGCGACATTGGCGCAGGCGATCAGCATCACCAGCGCCACCGCGCCCAACAACAGGTACAGGGTGGCGCGCACATCGCCGACCATGAAGTCGCGCATGGGCGTCACAAGCACCGACTTGTACTTGTTGCTGTCCGGCCACGCCTGCTCCAGCCGCGCGGCCACCGCCGTCATTTGCGACTGCGCCTTCTCCAGGGAAACCCCGTCTTTCAAGCGGCCGATGACTACGTAATTATGAGCCGATCGCGACGGGGTCTCGGAAATGAACGTGTTCGCCGGCAACCAGATGTCCGATTTCTCGGGGAACCGGAACCCTGCCGGCAGCACGCCCACGATCTGCATTGTGTGCCCGTAAATCCGCATGGTCTGGCCGATGGCGGAGGGACTCGCTCCGTAATGGCTGCGCCAGAAGCCGTCGCTGATGACTACCGCGCCGCCGCTGCCGGGTTTGGTTTCTTCCTCGCTGAAGAACCGGCCCACGAACGGCTGCACGTCGAACACGCGCAGGAATTCCGGCGTCACGGAAGCGACGCGCGCATACTCCGCGGACGTCCCGGCGCTCACCGCGGTCTCCTGGTTCGTGTAGTAGGCCATCGCTGCGAACGCCAGGCTCTGGTCGTGCCAGTCGTGGAAGTCCGGCGCCGAGGTCTGCAGCCCATTGCCGGCATTCTTCCAGTAGGTCCGGAGCGTGACGATGCGGTCGGGGTTGCGATAGTCCAGAGGCTTCAGCAAGACCGTGTTGACGACACTGAAAACGGCGGTGTTGGCGCCGATTCCCAGCCCCATGACCAGCACGGCGAGAATCGTAAAGCCGGGATTCTTCCCCAGAGAGCGCAGCGCGTAGCGGAAATCCATGAGGGCAACTCTGGCAGTCGCGGCGCCAGACCGCGGCCGTGTGATTGCTATCACTTACGATACGCGGCGCCGGCTGCGGTGTTCGATTTTGGAAACGCGAGTCGCGCTACCGGCGGAAGGTCCAGCGGATCTTCAGCGCCAACAACTCATTTTCGGGAATCAGGCTGAGTTCGCGGGGGAAAAGGGCCACCTTCTGCCAGCCGCGGTTCCAAACCAGAAAGATATCGTTCCCTGGCTTTACGGTCCACCGCAGGCGCGTGTTGGACCCGAGATTCTGCGACTCCGTGTCGAATTGAATGAAACTCGTGAGAGCCAGGTTCGGGCTCCAAGAGTAGCCCGTCTGTAATTGCCAAAGCCGCTGCACGAAATTCCCCTGCCGCAGATGGCCGAAATCGTTCTCGGTGACGAGACCCACCTGCAAACGTCCTTGACCGGATGTCCATTTCAGGTAGTGTTCCCACTGCGTGAGGTCGCCATTGTAGAACGATCCAAACCAGGTTGTGGAACCCGCCTGGAAGCGGCGATGGGGACTCGTCTGCGCCTCCACGCGGAAACGGGTGAAGTGATAACCGCCGGCTGGGATTACGACGCCGGGCACGATCTCGAACGGAACGGCGAGGTATTCGTAGCTCGGGACGTAATTGAACTCGAAGCGGTCCGCGGTCTCCAGCCGGACATTCACCGGCGCGAAGAAATATCGCCACGATTCCGTGATCCCCGTCGAATTGACGATCCAGGTCAGTTCATTTTCCAGAAATTCCTGCCGGACCCAACGCAGCGCGCCGCTCTTCGACGGCCGCGGTTGGAAGGCGCAGTAGGCGTTGTACTGCCGGATTCCGGGCCGTGGCAGGAAGCCCAGCGCCGCATCCAGCCCCGCGCCAAATTGATTCACTCCACCGTTGCAGTCCAGCAAGTCGTTGGGATAGTCGGCCCGCGCGCCCCAACCCGCGGCGCTCCCGGGTTTGCGGTCGCCGAAACTGCGCGCCGCCCATGTCCCCAGGAGGAGGTTCTTATTTCCACGAAACTTCGAAGTCCGCCAAACCGCGTCGAACCCGGCAATCGTGTTGCGCTTGAGACCTCGCGGATCTCCATTTGTGAAAATACCCCCGACCCGCAGGCGCCCCGTAACGTCGTAGGACACCCTCCCGGCGAACAGATTGGCGCCGGGCCGCCGCGTCCGCACGTCGAGCAGCGCCAAATTCCATCGTCCGATGCGGCCGTTCAGCTTCACCCCGGCGTCGATGGGCACTGGCTGTCCGTCGAGCAACCCGATCTGACGGCTGAAGAATGGGATGAACGATTCGCCCAATCCGAGTCCGAAGACGTACTGGCTGGCGCCCTCCAGAAAGAACGACCGCTTCTCGGGGAAGAACAGCGGAAATCGCGTAATGTTGATTTGACGCGAGTCTACCTCCGTCTCGGCGAAATCCGTATTCGCCGTGAATACGGCGACGAGTTGCGGCGTGATCTTCCAGGTGACGTCGAGCCCTTCCGCCGCCTGCCACGCTCGCCGCGATGTCGCGAAGCCGTTCCGCATACGGCCGGTCATATACGGACTGACCTCGATGCCGCGGCCCTGCCGCAGGTCGCCCATCCCGGCCAACGTGCCCGCGCGGCTCAGGTCGCACAAAAAGGAGTCGAGCGTCGGCGACGACCAGCGCAGCGTCACCCGGCCGCCGCGCGGCACAAAGCGCTCCAGGTTCAGCCCCCACGCGTTCAGTCCCGGAGTGAAGCTGAGCGTCCGCGCCGGTATTTCGATCTCAGCCGACCAGCCCGCGCCGTTGCGAGCCGTCCGCGCGTCCCAGATCCCATCCCACTCATAGGCGGGCCCTTCCGGAGCCGAGATCAGCCCATCGGTGCGCGCGCCGGCTGCATTCACCTGGAAAAAGTAACCGGTACGGCGGTCGCCGTAGGTGTCCAGCGCGATGCTGACCGAATCGTCGCCGGCCATGCGGTCGTCACGCTGCATGCTGTGGATGGCGATCTTGCGCGCCTCGGGATCCCGGCAGAGGAAGCCGAAGTAAATACGGTCGCCGGCCAGAAGAATCCGGACCTCGGTCTCATAGGGCGTCGGCACCCCCGGACGCGGGGACTGCTGCGTCAGGCGGATGACCGGCGCGGATCTCCAGGCCGCCTCATCCAAGCGGCCATCCAGCGTGATCGGCGAGACAACGCGTCCGGCAGTCACCGTGTCGGCGCGCAGGAGGCAGGCGAAGGCCAGAAGGCAGGCGGCTCGCGTGGCGTTCAAGGAGTCATGATAGCGCCGGTTCTGCTATCCTGCGCCCATGCTCCCTCACCCGCTGGCCAGCGACGATTTCGTCATCGCGGAATGGCGCGACCCCGGATCGCCGCCGGGACCGCCGCGATTCATTGCCCCGCTCCACCTGCACCACGCTGACGACGAGGCATGGTATGTCCTGGAAGGAACGCTCTGTGTGCGCAGCGGCGACGAAATTGTCGAGGTCCCGGCCGGCGCCGCGGTGCTGGTCCCGAAGGGAACCCCGAACACCTACTGGAATCCATCCCCCGAGCCCTGCCGCTACCTGCTCATCATGACGCCTCGAATCTACCGTCTCATCCAGGCCATCCATGCCATAAAGGAGCGCACCCCCGAATCCATGCGCGAAGTCTTCAGCCAACACGCCTCAGAGCTGTTGTAGCCTCTGGTTTGCCGGCCCTCAGGACCTCGGTTACCGCTTTCCCAACTGATCGAGCGCCGCCTTGAACCCCGAGGCTAGCTTCTCCGCGGGCCCTTTTCCCCAATAGTGCAGGAAAATGATCGCCGGGCTGGTCCCGGTCATATGATGGTGTATCGCGACCACGTCGATCCCGTTGCTTCGCAGCGTCTTCAGCACCGGCGTCACTTCCTTTTCCAGCATCGCCACATCGCCGGCAATCGCGGCGTTCTGATCGTTGCCGACGAAGGCGGCCCAGGTGTTCAGCCCCATGCGGGCATTAATGGTCGCGCCCATCTCCTGAATCTTCAGATCGTCGCGCCCCACCGTAATCTTATAGACCTGCCCGTTCTGCTCACCCTCATGCCCGGCGATCTTCGCGATTTTGGCGGTATCGAGTGTGCCGGGCTGGAGCGTCGCGGCGCCGGGTGTTGTGGGCCGGTTCGTCTTGACGTGTCCAATCAGATCCACCGCCGGCTTCGCCTTGCGCGCCAGATCCGCCGGCGTCCCATGTCCCATCACATGCATGTAAAACATCCGCGGATCGTCGAAAAAGAAGTGGTTGTGCAGCGCGGTCACTTCGAGCCCGTTATCGAGCAGCGCGCTCATCACCGGATTGACCTCTTCTTCCAGCAGAACCAGGTCGCCCATCATGACATCCATGCCATGGTCGCCCTTCGTCATCGCCAGCCAGCCGCCGAAACCGAAGGGCGTCGGCGTGGCGACGCCATCCACGGTGACCTTCAGGTCGCTCCGCGGAATGTTGATTTTGAGGACGTTCGCTTTATAGTCGCCTTGCTTGCCGAGCGATTTGAGAACGTTCTGATAGTCGGCCGGCATCTCCTGAGCGTGTAGAGCGGAAATCGTTGCGAGTGCGAGCATCGAGGCAATCTTCATAGCTACACGCTATATTACTAGTCTCCCCATGCGACGTAAACTATGGGCGATCCTGGCAGGCGCGGTGCTTATCGGCGCCATTATTTGGTACGTTATACAACGCCGCGACAGTCCCGCGCTTGCCTCCTCGCTGGACGCCGTGACCAACGACTACAGGCGGATCATCGTCCTGATCGACGGCAGCGAATCCCTGCCCGAAGCGGCCCGCGCCCGCGCCGTCGCTGCCGGCCGGATCCTTTTCTGGCGCAAGCAGCAGGCCGTCGACGACATTGCCCGGCGGCTGGAGGGCAATAACCGCGCCGTCCGCCAGTTGATCCGCTATCTGACCGCCAACCCGGCGCTGCACGATGCGGACAAGCTCGCCTTTCTCGATCTGGTGGAAACTCTGAGCCCGCGCGGCGCCGCCGCACATCCGGTCGAAGCCCTGCGCGACAACCTGCAATCCATCCAGCTTGCCTACCGCCAGGAGGTCACCCGTATCTTCTCGCAGTTTGCCACCCGCGGCGCTGCCGCCACCCGCGAGAAGTGGGAGGCGTACGTCGCCTCGCTGCGCAAGCAGTTTGACCGCGACAAAATCCTGGCCGAATTCGGCGACAGCCTGCCGGAGGAACTGTCCGATGGCATGCGCGGCGGCCCGGCCAAGAGCAATGAGGTTTTTGGCGACGATTTCGCGCCCAAGACCGTCGCGCTCACCTTCGACGACGGGCCGCATCCGCGCTATACCGAGCAGGTCCTGGCCCTGCTGCAAAAATACGGGATCCGCGCCTGCTTTTTCGAGCTCGGCTCCAACCTCGGGACAGTTGCCGACAATGGCGACGTCACGTTGTCGCGCACCGGCGAGATCGCGAAAAAGGTGCTCGCCGCCGGCCACACCGTTGCCAATCACAGCTTCTCGCACCCCGTGCTGCCGAAATTGACGGAGGAGCAGCGCACGCGCGAAATCGACCGCACCAGCCTGCTCCTGACCAAGGTCGCCGGCCAGAAGCCGGCGCTTTTCCGTGCCCCGTACGGCGCCCGCAATCAGCAGATCCTGAAGCAGGTGACCGCCGACGGCTTGCGCTCGGTGATGTGGAATATCGACTCGCTGGACTGGGCCGACCCCATCCCGGAATCCATAGCCATGCGCGTCCTACACGAGTTGGCGCAGAAGCAGAAGGGCATCGTTCTGTTTCATGACATTCACAAGCAGAGCGTGCTCGCTCTCACGCCGGTGATCGAGGAGTTGATGCGCCAGGAGTACACATTCCTGTCCTTCGACCAGGGCCAGTTCGTCAAAACCGACAAGCCCGAATCCACCGAGCGTTCCGCGCCGGTGACCCAGTCCGCCGTCACCGGTTCTCCGCGCAGCCTCTACCGCGAGAGCTGGGCTCTCATCGTGGGCATTAACGACTATCAGAGCTGGCCCAAACTCCGCTACGCCGTAAACGACGCTAATTCCATTGAGGAGGCGCTGGTCACGAAATTCGGCTTCAAGCGCGAGAACATCCGCAAGCTCCTGAATGGCGACGCCACCCGGCAACGGATTCTCGGAACGCTGGGCGACGAGTTTACCGACGGTAAGAAGGTGCAGCGCGACGACCGGGTCTTCGTCTTCTTCGCCGGACACGGCGCCACGCGCACCTTTGAGGACGGCCGGCAGTTCGGCTTCATCGTGCCGGTAGATGCGGACCCGTCGAACTACTATTCGACGGCCATCAGCATGAGCAGCCTGCGCGAGGCGTCCGACCTGATCGCGGCCAAGCACCTCTATTTCGTGATGGACTCCTGCTACAGCGGTCTCGCACTCTCGCGCGGTTCCGGCGCGTTTTACAAGGACCGCAGCTACCTGGAAGAGGTCAGCCGCCGCAGTTCGCGCCAGATCCTCACCGCCGGCGGCGCCGATCAACAGGTCGCCGACGACGGTCCGGGCGGCCACTCGGTCTTCACGTGGGCCCTGCTCGAAGGGCTGCAAGGCAAGGCCGATCTCGACGGCAACGGCGTCGTCACGGCATCCGAGCTCGGCGCCTACATCAGCCCGATCGTCTCGTCGTTTGCGAAACAGACGCCGACGGTGGGCAACCTCGTGGGCAGCGAAGGCGGCGAATTTCTGTTCGAGCTCCAGACTCAGGCCTTGACCGCCACCACACCGCAGCTCGACACGAAGTCCATACAGCTCACCGAACAACTCAGCACGCTCCAGAAGCAAATCGCGGCCAAGCAGGAAGAGCTCCTCAAACTGCAGCAGAGCATCCAGGCGGAGACCACGAAACTTTCGCTCGTAACCCGCTCCGGCGCGCCGCCGGCCCCGCCGAAGCCCAAACCCGTCCGGGCCTACGATCTCGACCGGCAGGGGCAGCAACTCTACCGGGAAAAGAAGTACCCCGAAGCCCTGGCGAAATTCCGCGCGGCGGTCGATCTCAAGCCCGGCGACCCCGTTCTGCTGAACAATCTCGGTTTTATCTACTACGCGATGGCCCGCTACGACGACGCCCTCACGTGGCTGCAAAAGACGCTCGCCGTCGATCCCAAACGCAAAGAGGCGCACGAGAACGTCGCCGACACTCTCATGAAGCTGGGCCGCCGCAACGAAGCCAAGGAGCATTACCAGCAGTTCCTGACGCTGCACCCGACGTCCTCCCGCGGCGAAGAGATCCGCCGCATTCTGCAGACGCAATAAAGCACAACACCGCGCGCACGGCCGGTACAATGGAACTGGTGCCGCCACTGACATTCACGGAAGCGCGCGAGATGGTGCTGCAGAAGGTGCGGGCGCTGCCCGCCACCGAATCGGTTCCGCTCGAGCGCGCGGCCGGGCGCGTGCTGGCGGAGGAGATCGCCGCCGACCGCGACACGCCGGCGCTGGCGCGGTCGGTGCGCGACGGATTCGCAGTGCGCGCCGCGGACCTTCCCGGGGAACTGCCGGTGATCGGCGAAGTGCGGGCCGGGGAGCGCTTCGCGGGCGAAGTCGGCCCCGGGCAGGCGGTCGAGATTATGACCGGGGCGCCCGTGCCGGCGGGCGCGGACGCGGTCGTGATGGTGGAGCATACGCGGCGCGTCGATGGGCGGGTGGTCATCGACCGGTCAACCGATCCGGGACAGTTCATCAATCCGCAGGCCTGCGAGGCCGCGGCGGGAGAGGTCGTTCTGCGTCCCGGAACGAAGCTCGACTACACCGGGGTCGCGATGCTGGCGGCGGTGGGCCGCACGGCCGTAAACGTTTTCCGCAAGCCGGCGGTCGCGATTATCGCAACGGGCGACGAAATCGTGGAGACCGGTGAGGTCCCCCGCGAGCACCAGATTCGCAATTCGAACGCATGGTCTCTGGCGGCCCAGGTGGCTCGGGCCGGCGGGGCGCCGCACACTCTACCCATCGCCCGCGACACTCTGGAGCACACGCGCTCCCTCATCGAGCGTGGACTGGAGGCTGACCTGCTCCTGCTCTCCGGCGGCGTCTCGGCGGGCAAGCACGACGTCGTGGAGGACGCCCTGGCAGCGATCGGCGGCGAGTTCTTTTTCGACCGCGTCCTAATCCAGCCCGGCCAACCGCTAGTCTTCGGGCAGGCGGCCGGCCGATTCTTCTTCGGCCTGCCCGGCAACCCCGCTTCGACGATGGTGACGTTCGAGATCTTCGCGCGCGCGGCGCTGGAGCGGTTGGGCGGCGAGGAGTGTCCGCCGCTATTTCTGCCGTCGGCGCGGCTGACCCGCGAGTTCCGCCATCGCCCCGGTTTGACGCGGTTCCTGCCCGCCCGCCTGAGCCCCGACGGAGGATCGGTGACACCGGTCGAATGGCACGGGTCGGGCGACATCCCCGCGATGACACGCGCCAATGCCTACCTGGTGGCGGACCCCGATCGCCCGGAATACGCTGCGGGAGAATGGATTCGGGTGCTGGTGAAATGAGCGAGTCCAAGCTTTCCCATTACGATCCTGCGGGCTCGCCGCGGATGGTCGACGTCTCCGGCAAGTCCGAAACGCGGCGGACTGCGCGGGCGCACGCCTTCGTCCGCATCGCTCGCGCCGCCCTGGACCGTCTGCCGGAGAATCCCAAGGGTAATCCGCTCGAAATCGCGCGCATCGCCGGGATCACCGCGGCCAAACGGACGGCCGACCTCATCCCACTTTGCCATTCGCTGCCACTCTCGCACGCCGACGTCGAGGTGACGGTGGAAGACGAGGGCGTGCGCATCGTGACCACGGCGACGACGTCGGCACAGACGGGGGTCGAGATGGAGGCGCTGACGGCGGCGGCGGTGGCTGCGCTCACCGTGTATGACATGTTGAAGGCGCTGGATAAGCGGATCGAGATCCAGGATGTGTATCTGCTGGAAAAGACAGGCGGCAAGAGCGGAGATTTCCATCGATGATCAATGCGGCGGTGCTTACCATCAGCGATTCCGTGAGCGCGGGCACACGCTCCGACCGCTCCGGTCCGGCGGTGCGTGAACGATTGGAACAACTGGGCTGGAGAGTCTCGGTGGTGGAGGTGATCCCGGATGTGGAAGCCGAGATCAGCGAGCGGCTCGCGACGCTCGCGGACGGCGGGCAGATTGCGGCTATTTTCACCACGGGCGGCACTGGCCTGGCGGCGCGCGACGTGACGCCGGATGCCACCCGGAAAGTGCTGCATCGGGAGATTCCCGGTTTCGGGGAACTGATGCGGGCGCGCGGACGGGAAGCGACTCCTCTGGCGTCGCTCTCCCGCAGTCTCGCCGGAACGCGCGGACGCGTGCTGATCGTCAACTTGCCGGGGTCGCCCAAGGGCGCTGTGGAATCCCTCGATGCTATCGTGGAATTGGTGCCGCACGTGCTGGACCTGCTGCAAGGGCAGACCGAACACGCCGCTGCCCGGCAGGAGTAGAATGCTTCGATTCGTTTTCGCCTCCCTTCTCTGCGGCTTGCTCCTCGGGCAATCTTCGCAGGATCAACTGCCCGCCCCGATTCGCGTCAGCGTCGACTACGTCACGACACCGGCTTGGGTCTACGACCGGGACGGCAACACCGTCAGCGGGTTGCGGCCCGAACAGTTCCGGCTGTTCGACAACAAGAAGGAGCAGAACATCCAGGTGGACGTGTCGTTCACGCCGATCTCGCTGGTGATCTGTTTACAGGCGAATTCGCACGTGGAGGGACTGCTGCCGCAGGTGCGGAAGATCGGTAACCTGATCAAGCCGCTGCTCATCGGCGACCAGGGCGAAGCGGCGGTGATCACGTATCACAGCCGGGTCGATGTGAAGCAGGAGTTTACCAATGACGCGGACAAGATCTCGGCGGCGATCGCCAAGATTTTCCCGGGCAGCGATTCCAACCGCATGATCGATGCGGTGTCGGAGGCCACGCGCATGCTCCGCACCCGGCCGCGCAACCGGCAGCGTATCATTCTGCTGGTCGGCGAGACGCGCGATGTCTCGAGCGAAACCCGGCTGCGCTCGGCCCTGATGGACATTCAGGTGTCGAACATCATCTTCTATGCGGTGGATATGGCGCGTTTCATCACGACGTTGACAGCGCCGCCGAAGCCGGGCCGCCCCGACAACCGGCCGCCCGCAATGTCGGCGGGCAGTTTGCCCCCGGGGGTGCCCGCGACTCCGACGACGGTCGCGCAAGCCACCGGCGGCGGGGGCGCAAACGCCGGCCGCGCCGAGTTCATCCCGGTGCTCGTGGAGTTGTTCCGCGACGCCAAGGCGATCTTCAAGGACAACCCGGTGGAGGCGTTCACGAAAGCGACGGGCGGCAAAGAGTTCGGATTCCACACGCAGCGGACGCTGGAGGTCGCCATTCAGGAGTTGGGGGACCAACTCCACAGCAACTATATGATCAGCTACTCGCCGAGCAATCGCGACGAGACGGGATGGCACGAGATCACGGTGGATGTGCCGGGGCGGCCCGACATCAAACGAGTGCAGACCCGGCCGGGCTATTGGCTGGGAGCGAGATAGGCGACCGCCTTCCGGAGATCCTGTTCCTTGGAAGCCAAAAAACAAAACCGTTGCGGCGCACACGCGTGTCCGGTTATAACTCGATTAGATTCAATT
>CAZSQK010000061.1:0-48495 GCA_964608645.1 uncultured Solibacteraceae bacterium
GCCGCCGCCGGTGAACTCCGCCGTGCGCTTGTTGATGCCGACGTTGGATCTCCCCTTCTCGCGGATATCGGCGGTGTCGATCGAATGGCTCTTACCGTTGATGACGACGGTTTGCAGATCGAGCACGAGGTCAGCGGCGCCATGGAAATGGCCGCCGCCCGACGCGGATTTGATCACGACGCGCGCCCGCGACCCGCGCGGGATCACGACATCGCCGGCGGAGTCCTTCGCGTCGCGCGTGACCTGCGCGTCGAACGTCTGACCCTCGGCCGCGGTGGCGGAGTCGATCGGTTCGTTAATGCGGACCGATAGGTGGCTGCCGGCGGGGAATTCGTACGTTTTGGTGGGGACAACCGGCGGGGGAAGGGCGGCTCGCTGAGCGGCGGGCGCGGGCGCGGCCGGCTGGCCGTAATCCACCGCCTTGACCTGCGTGGACGGGATCTTGCGTTCGATGCCGTCGTCGCCGTCAAGAACCAGATCGGCAGGCGTGCTTGCGACGATCGTGCCGGCGACCTTGGTCCCGTCATTCAAATGCACGAGGACCTGGGTCGAAGATCCGGCGGCCTGAGCCGCGGGCTGTTGCGGCGCGGCTGGCTCCTGTTTCGCGCACGATGTCCATAGCAAAGCGCTGGCGGCGGCGAGGCAGATCAGGGCAGCTTTCATCAGTGATAGTGTGTCATATGACCATGGTGGAATATGTGCGAATCGGCGCCATTTTCTTCGCGGCATCGATTTTGCCCGCGCAGGTCGGGGTGCGAGCCGATTTCGAGGGCGGGAGCGTGGGAAGAGTCGAGGTCGTCTCGCCGGCGCATTTACGCTGCGCGGTCGTAGGGCAAGCCGATCGCGACCATCGGAACCGCCAGGCGGATTGGTATTACTTCGAGCTGACGAATCTGCCGCGCGAGACAGTCACCGTCGATCTGGTCGACCTGGCAGGGGAGTACGACTATCGGAGTCCGGCATTTTCGGTTACTAAGGGCACGCGCCCGGTGTACAGTTACGACCGCGCCCACTGGCAGCACTTTCGCGACGATCAGGTGGCATGGGACAACGCGGAGCCGCACCTCAGCCTGAAATTCACGCCGGAGGGCGGCCACATGTGGATCGCGCACGTCCCTCCCTACACCAACCGCGATCTCGCCGCGCTTCTGCGGGAGTTTCGTGGCAGCCGCTACCTGAAAGCGCAAGTAGCCGGCCGCACCGTAGAGGGGCGCGGCATGCTGCTGCTGACAATCACCAACCCGGCAGTCGCGGAAGCGCAGAAGAAGGTGATCTGGCTGATGTTCCGGCAACACGCGTGGGAGGCCGGGTCGTCATGGGTGGCGGATGGGGCGATCCGGCGCCTGCTTTCCGGCGGGGCACCCTCGATCCTCGACCGGACGATCGTCCGGATTTTTCCGATGGCGGACCCGGATGGAGTGGCGGCGGGCCGGGTGCGTTTCAACAAGAACGGGTACGACCTGAATCGGAACTGGGACACGGCCGACGCGGTGAAAATGCCGGAGATCCATGCCCAGCGGCAGGCCGTGCGGAACTGGGTGGATGGCGGACATCGGCTGGACCTCTTTCTCTCGCTGCACAACACCGAGACAGGCGAGTATCTGGAGGCGCCGGCGCCGTTCCACGACTTGGGGGAGCGGGTGTGGCAACTGCTTTCGAGCCGCACGACGTTCAACCCGGCGGGGCCGGTGCGCGCCGTCGCGGAGAACGCGGCGCCGGGGCGCATGACCGTCGCGCAGGGACTGTTCCACGACCGCAAGCTTCCGGCGATGTTGATGGAACAGATGATCGAATTCAACTCCAAACTCGGCCGCTGCCCGACGGCGGAGGATCGGAGAGAGTTCGGCCAGGGGCTGGTGCAGGCTCTGGCGGACGCGGTGGACGCGAGGTGAGCGCTATTCCGGGTGAAAGTCGAGCTTGCCGTCCCAATAGACGTAGAACGTGCACGGGGCCGCCGATACGCATCGGGTGTGCTGCACCTCCTTCGCCGGCAGGAAGGCGTAGCCGCCGGCGTCGAGCGTCGTCTCGGGGGCGGTTCCCTGGCGCAGGGCGAGACGGCCTTCGAGCAGCACGATCCGCTCGTTGACGCTGTGCCAATGCGGGCGAAAGACGTGGCCGGGCGGGTAGCGCACGAGATATTCGGTGGCCCGGCCGTCTTCGTGCAGCGTCATGCTGTCCGAGCCGTCTTTGCCATGCGTCCATTTCACGGCCGCGAGATTGACGGCGAGATGCCCCGATTGCGCGCACAGGAGCAGGGCGGAAAAAAGGAAAGCGGCGAGTCGCATCTCACCGATGGTAGGGCACGGACCGTGGCGCCGTCTTGGAAGAATGCGACAGAAAGTGGCGGGCCAGCTCGCCGCCGTTGACCAGAGCCGAAGGCGCCTCGCCCGAGAACTGGCGCATATCGCGCACCAGGTGCGCCTGATCGTAGTACCCGCAGGCCAGCGCCGTGTCCACCCAATTGCCGCCGGTTTCGAACTCCCGAAAGACGCGCTGGAAGCGCTGCATGCGGCAAAACAACTTGGGCGAGAGACCGACCGCGCGTTTGAAGCGGCGCTCCAGCTGACGCGCGCTCCACCCGAGCCCGGCGGCGCGGCGCGGCGCGGCGCACCAGTTCGGTTTCCATCTGCTCCAGGCTGTCGCAGTCCAGATCGACCGGGAGGACGCGATCGGTGACCTGATCCTTCGCGACATCGAACACGCGGGCGGCGCCTTGCGGGAGGAAACGCGCGCCGAGGATCCTGGCCGGTCCGCTGGGGCGGATCCGCAGCGGTCCGGTGATCTGGCCGGCGAGGAAAACGCGCGGCTGGAGTTGCCAGGATCCGCCGCGGAAGGACTCGCATGGGGCGGCCAGATTGACGATCCACTCGGGCCGGCCGTCGGGGACGATTCGCTGGATGGAGCGGCCGTCTGTTTCCAGCGTCCAGAGACAATGCAGGAAGGATCGGGATTCGGGGCGGGGCGCGTATTCACGGTAGAACATCCCGCCCGATTCTAGCAGGACCGCTGGCGTCTTCTACCGGACGTGCCGGGAATTCCGACCCCGATATTGTCCCGTGCCGAGGCCAAAGCCGGGCGCGGGCGCGATACAATCACGGGACGCGATCTTGCAGACATGATCGGCACCACGCTGGCGCATTACCGCATCACGGCCAAACTCGGCGAGGGTGGCATGGGCGCGGTGTACCGCGCCACCGACGCCAGGTTGAACCGCGAGGTCGCCATCAAGGTGCTGCCCGAGGCGTTCGCACAGGACGCGGCGCGGATGCAGCGGTTCGAGCGCGAAGCGCAGGTGCTGGCGTCGCTGAACCATCCCAATATCGCGGCGATATACGGAGTTGAACCGAACGCCATCGTGATGGAGCTGATCGAGGGCGAAGACCTGAAGGGGCCGCTGCCGGTGGAGACGGCGCTGAACTACGCGCGCCAGATCGCGGTGGCGCTGGAGGCGGCGCACGACAAGGGAGTCATTCACCGCGACCTCAAGCCGGCCAATATCAAGGTCGCTTCCGATGGTGTCGTGAAGCTGCTGGATTTCGGCCTGGCAAAGTCGGCCGAGGGACCTCCGCCGGCGCCCGGCACAAGCCCCACGATGTCGCCGACGGTGGCGCTGGGCATGACGGAGGCGGGCACGATTCTGGGCACCGCCGACTACATGCCGCCGGAGCAGGCGCGCGGCAAAGCCGTCGACCGGCGCGCGGATATCTGGGCCTACGGTGTGGTGCTGTTCGAGATGCTGACCGGGCGGCCGCTATTCGGAGGCGGGGAGACCGTCAGCGACGCGCTGGCGGCGGTGATTACGAAAGATCCGGACTGGGCGGCGCTTCCGCCGGATACGCCGCCGCGCGTCCGGCGGCTACTCGAGCGCTGTCTGCGCAAGGACCCTAAGCAGCGGCTGCGCGATATCGGCGAAGCGCGGCTGATCCTCGACGAAGGCGAGCCGGCGTCCGCCGCCGCCCCGCCCGCGGCCGGATGGCGGGGGGGATGGCTTCCATGGGCGGTGGCTGGCCTGGCGCTGGCCGGAGCGGGCGCGGCCTGGCTGCGGCCGAAAAACGTCGAGCGCGGCCCGGGCACCGTGCGGTTCCTGCTGCCTTTTCCGGAGGGCAACATCGGTTCCGGCTCGCCGGCCGCCCCCCAAGCCGTTCCTTCTCCGGATGGGCGTTATGTGGCGTTGATCGCGCGAGACCGGGAGTCGTCGCGAGAATGCCTCTGGATTCGCGCGTTGGATTCCGTATCGCCCCGGCGCCTGGAAAAGACCGAGGGCGCGAATCTTCCGTTCTGGTCGCCGGACAGTCAGTTCCTCGGGTTCTTCGCCGACGAAAAATTGAAGCGGGTCCCGGTCTCCGGCGGCCCGGTCCAGACGCTGTGCGAGGTTCACGCGAGCTTCGGATCCAACATCGCGGGCGACGGTGGAACCTGGAACAGCGACGGCGTGATCGTGTTTGGAGCACACGCACAGCCCTTGCGGCGCATTTCCGCGGCGGGCGGAACGCTGGCCCCCGTAACCGCGGTGGAGAAAGATGAGGTGTGGCATAGCTGGCCGCAGTTCCTGCCGGATGGACGCCACATCCTCTACTTCGCTTTGGGAAAAGAAGGCAACAAGAGCGCCATCTATGTTCAGGCCATGGGATCTTCCACCCGCACGCTGGTCGCGAGAAATACCACCAGAGGCGTTTGGTCTCCTCCGGGCTACCTGCTGTTTGTCCGCGAAGGCACACTATTCGCGCAGCGCATGGACCCGGCTACGTTTCAACTGACCGGCGAGCCGCTGGCGGTGGCGCAGGATGTCACCGTCAACGAGATCAACGGCCGAAGCGCCTTCGCGGTATCGGAAAACGGAGTGCTGGCCTATCGCGGCGGCACGCTCGGCCGGGCCCGCCAACTTACCTGGTTCGACCGCGCGGGAAAGGTCGTGGGATTGGTGGGACAGCCCAGCGCATTCCTGTCGCTGACCCTCTCGCCGGATGAGCGAAGCACGGCGGTAATCATCGGCACTCCCGGAAAGGCCGACGCATGGGTTGTCGACATGGCGAGCGGCGTGTTCACGCGTCTCACGCAGGATAGCCGGGTTACTCCCACGAGTCTGGCGTGGTCGCCGGATTCGCAGAGGCTGGCGGTCAGCGCCGACGGTGGAGGCATCCGCGAGTTCACCCTGTCCACCGGCGCGCCGAGGATGCTGACGCAGGCGCAGGACGACTATGTCGCCGAGGCCTATACGCCGGATGGCCGTTCCCTGCTGGTCGCGGACCGGAAATCCAACCGCCTGTCGTTACTGCCCCTGGTTGCGGGGTCGGCCGCCCGAACGATCCTCGACACGCGCTATCGCAAGAATCTCTTCAGCTTCTCCCCGGATGGGCAGTTCGTGGTCTATTGCTCCGACGAAACGGGCCGGTTCGAAGTGTGGGTGGCGTCGTTTCCGTCGTTCGGGGTCAAGCGGCGGCTCACGGACGGTGGGGGCGCCAATCCGATGTGGAGCAAAGACGGTAAGGAGATCTTCTTCCGCTCTTCGGACGGTGTGCTGACGAGTGTGGATCTACGTGCGGGAGCGACGATCGAGGCCGGCGTCCCCAAACCGCTTTTCAAGTGGGGCTTCGGTGCGCTTGGCAACCACTTTGGTATCAGCGCCGGCGGCCAACGGTTCTTGGTGAGTGAACCAGAGCAGAAGGATTTCCGCGCCCTGGTGGACTACACATTGGTTCTGAATTGGCTGGCGGAATTGAAGGGGAGATGAGTCCCGTGGCGCTCCATTCCCGGATTCGCGTATCTGTGTCCCGCGAGTGCCCAGCGGATTTCAACCGGTTCGCAGCACCACCTTGCGGTTGGCCGTTGGCGCCTCAGCTCGCGCAACCCCCGAGCTATCGAACATGCTCGGCACACAAAAAAAAGGCGGGCCGGCACTGTCGCCGAACCCGCCCAAAGGGGACTGGTTAGAAGTTGAACCGCAGCATGAATTCCAGGATACGGCCGCCGGGCTCGACGGTGCCGGAGATGTCGCGGTAAGCGCCCGTCACCTGGCCGAAGGTCGAACCCATATTGGCGTACTGCACGCCGCCGACGCCGCCCGATCCGGGGTTGCCGAACTGCGTCATGTTGAAGACGTTAATCGCGGTGGCGCGGAACTCGACGTTCATGGTCTCGCGGATCCGGGTCCGTTTCGCGACACTGGCGTCGAAGAACCGGAACCAGTTGGTGTACAGCAGGCCGCGCCATCCGAGCTGGCCGGCGGGGGCCGGTCCGATATAGGGAGCGTTCGGATCCAGCTGCGCGGGCGTCTTGCCGCCCACGTTGAACGCCGCCTGGCTGTTGGAGATCAGGGAATCGGGCAGGTAATAGACGATGCCCTTCCCGTCAGCGCCGGTGGACTTGCGGATGCTGACCGCGCTTTGCAAATCGGACGCCGTCATGTTGTGCAGGACGATACCGGTGTTGTTGGTGACCTGGTCATAGGTGGCGATGCCATTCAGGAAGAACGGCAGGCCGGACGTGATGCGGGTCACGCCATTCAACTCCCAGCCTTCGAGCACTTTGCCGAAAACGCCGCGCGAGCTGCCCATCAACCTCTTGCCAGGGCCAAACGGCAGTTCGTAGACCCAATTTGCCTTGAGAGCATGGCGTGTGTCGAAGTTCGACGGGACTTTGTCGATTCCGAGGTTGCGCAGGGTGGTGGGCTGCGCCACGCTGGAGCTGCTGCTGACCGCAGTGTTGGCCAGGGATTTCGACCAGACATAGCTGGCCTGCATGGTGAGGCCATGGCTCATCCGGCGGCGCAGTTCGATCTGGAGAGCGTCGTAATAGGAAGAACCGCTGTTGGTCTCCACGAAGGAGCCGCCGCTGCCGACGGTCGGGTTGACGACGAACAGGTTCACCGGGCAGGGTCCGCCGTTGCACGCCTTCGAAGTGGCGGCGGTGAGATTAGCCATGCGGCCCGAATTCTGGGCGATGTTGGCCGCGGCGCCGCCGGCCTGTCCGAGGAGGAGCTGCTGCGCGAGCGTCGAATCCGTAGTGTTGCCGATGGCGGTTTGCAGGAGCGGCGTGTTCTGCTGGCCGGCCAGTCCCGCATTGCCCCAATTGTTGACGCTGGTGTTCTTGGTGATATCGCCGCCGCGCGCGATCTTCAGGTTGTTCTGAGCGATCAGGAACTCGTTCAAGAAACCGTTTTCAAAGATATTGACTTCGTTCAGATTGTACTGGCGCCACAGGTGGACGCCGTGGTTGCCGGTATAGCGGAACTCGACGACGGCATCGCGGCCCAGTTGGCGCTGCCAGCCGATATTCCAGCTCTGCACGTAGCCGAGCGACATGTTCGGCTGAAAGTCGTTCAGGCTGGAGCTGAAGTTCGCCGGGATCGGATAGGAGGGCGTGGTCAGTAGACCGGACCGGGTCGGGAGAGTCGCCTGGCGGAAGAGGACGCTGCCGGCGGCGCCGAAATCGCCCGGGGTCGTAGCGTTGCTGACGGACGCGGTCTGGGTGATGCCCTGGTTCGAGCCCCAAAGGCTGATGAACAGGTTCTGCCCCTCGCGGACGGTCGACAGGGCATAGCCCGCGCGGATGACCGACGAGCCTTCGTTGCTGCCGAAGATCTTGCCCAGGATGCCATCCATCTTCGGAACCTGCCACGCCATGCCGATGGAAGGCGCGAAGAACCCGGGGGTCGTATAGGGGTTCCCCGCCGCCTGGGTGTAGCTCGGCGTCACGCCGGTCAGAGTTCCCGGTTTGAACAGGTTGCCTACTCCCGAAACACCCCACAGGCCGGTATAGCCGACGCGCGAATAGAGGCCGTTGATGTTTTCATAGGCGCCCTGCTTCTCGAACCGCAGCCCGACGTTCACCGTCAGGTTGCGGGCGGCGCGCCAGGTGTCCTGCGCATAGAAACCAAATTCCCGCTGGCGGTTCCGGTCGATCGGCGGCACGGCGCCGTACTGGTGCGTTTTTTCGTCGAGCACGAGCTGCTTACTGATCGAGGACACGCGGCCGGTCAGAAGGGAGTACAGCGTCGCGGCGTCGGTCTGGTTGGTTGCCGAGGAAGTGGGGAGGTTGCCCGCCGTGAACACGCTCGTCAGAATGGGATCGCCGGTCGCCGCGGCAAACGTGATGGTCGGCATCGTGTCCGTGCTGGCGATCTGCTGCCACGAGTTGACCTGCGTGAATTCGCCGCCGAACGCCAGCGTGTGTGAGCCTTTCATGACGTACACGTTGTCGGCGACATCTTTCACCGGCGCGTTGCGGCGCTGCGAACTGGTGGCGGTGCTCACGTTGGCGATGTAAGCGGAGCCGGCCGTGTTATTGAAGATCGGGCGATAGCCGCGCCAGTTCGTGTACAGACCGGGGCTGACATCGGGGAAGAAGAGGACGGTTCCGCCGTTGAGGCCGCCGCGCCACTCGTTGGTGACGTGGGAACCGAACTGCGACCGCAAGGACATCGTCCCTGCGAAGCGGTTGCTGTTCTGGCCGGTCTGCACGGTGCTGCCGAGCGTCACACCGGTTCCCGGGAAGGCCGCGACCACGTTGTTGAGAAAGTCGGGAATGGAGCTGTACTTATCGTAGTTGTAAACGAAGGACCAGTGGTGATTGTTGGTGATGTTGTAATCGAGACGCGAGGTGACGAAATCGCGCTGCTGGTTGCCAGTGGGCTGGTAGTTCAGGTCGACGCGGTTGTAGTCGCTGTTGCTGATGCCGCGCGGGATCACGGTGCCGCCGCCGACGGTGGCGTACATATCCTGATACGTCTTGAGCAGCGTCGGATCGGGCGTGTTGGTGAACCCGCCCGCGCCGGCCAGCGCGTAGACGTTGACTTTCTTCAGCTGACTCGGATCGGCGACGCAGACGGAATCTTTCGTGCCGGTGGGGCAATACGAAAAGTTGCCATTCATGGCGTCCGGCGTCAGGATCGTGCGCGTGTAGGACTTGGTGCCGGGGAGAAGGTACTGCTCGTAGTTGACGAAGAAGAACGCCTTGTTCTTCAGCACCGGGCCGCCGACGTGAAGGCCGCGCTGTGTCAGTTTGACGACATCGCGGGGGAGCTGCTGTTCGTTGTTGAAGTAGTAATTGGCGTTCCAGCCGGTTTGCCGCCGCTGGTAGAAGCCGCCGCCGTGGAACTGGTTGGTGCCGCTCTTGGTGACGAATTTGATCTGGGCGGCGCCCTGTCCGCTGGAATCGGCGCTCCCGGCCGAGCTTGTCACGGTCAGCTCATCGAGCGCGTCCACGGTGGGGTAGATATAGCTGAAGAAACCGTCGCTCGACTTGAGCATGTTGTCTTGCGTGTTCATGCCGTCGATGGTGACGTTGAGCGCGCCGCGCGGGAGGCCGTTGACGGAGGAACTGCGCGGGTTGCCGGGCGTCTGCACGCCGGGCTGCGTGACGAGAAGCTCGACCGCATTGCGCGTGGCAAACGGCAATTCGAACAACTGGCGGCCGCCGATGGTGCTGCTGATGGAGGCGCTGCTCGTCTGCACGATCTCGGCGCCGGCCGAGACCTCGACGACTTCATTCGTCTGGCCGATGTCCAGCTTGATATTCACCGAGGCGGGCACGCCCGCATTGACGACAATGCCGCCGACCTCGGCGACGCGGAATCCCGCCTTCGTGACGGTGACCCGATACGTCGCGGCTTGCATCGAAGCTACGGCGTATTCGCCTTTTTCGCTGGTACTCGTCTTGACCTGCTGACCAGTGGCGACGTTGGTGACCGTGACCTCGGCCGCCGGAACCGCGGCGCCTGTCGGGTCGGTTACGGTCCCATCGATGCGGGCCGTGTTTACTTGAGCAAATGCCGAAAAGGCGCACACTACGAGCGCCCCCAACCAACTCTTCATTAGATGTACCCCCTTAAAACTACAAGCCGATTGGGTCGATTTTAGCCAAACGCGGAGGCAATCTCAACATTTTCGGGCGATTTTTTTGTAAAACTGGAGGAAAAAACGATGCTTTTATCGCCATTGCGCGTCTAAGGGCTGCCCACGCCGCCGGTTTTCAGGACCTGCTGCACGCTCACGTAGTCGAACTTCGGCGCCAGTTTTCGAATGCCGTCGAAGACGAAGAAACGCGCCCCGTCGTCGATTCCTACCTTGCCTGATGTGACGCCGCGCGCTTTCAAACCATCGACGATTCGCTGGTACGGGCTTTCGTCCTCCTGCCAGACGCGGATATCGTCTCCGACGTGGATCAGTTCCCTGGCGCGCATCTCCTCGAAGCCGGGCAGCACCCAGACGGGCTCGCCCTTGGCCGGAAGGACGACGGCAAAGGTGCGTTCGCTCTTGCCCCAACGCACGCCGGTGAGGTACAGCATGGCCGGACCGGGCTCGAGAATGACCGCCTGGAGGCCGTACTCCTTCATGGCTGCCTGGAGTTTGGCGATGCGGGCTGCGTAATCGACGGTTTGCGGCATATTATCCAAAAGGCTGATCGATCGCGGGGCTTTGTTTCGAAAACATCCGGGCGCCGTCTTCGGTGATGTGGAGACAGTCCTCGAGGCGCACGCCGAACTCTCCGTAGATCGCGATCGTCGGCTCGTCGCTGAAACACATGCCGGGCTCGAGCTTCGTCTTGTTTCCCTTCACGAAGTTGGTCCACTCGTGGCCGTCGAGTCCGATACCATGGCCGGTGCGGTGCGGCAGGCCGGGGGTCTTGTACCCCGGTCCGAAGCCGGCGTCGGTAATGACTTTGCGGGCGGCCGCATCGACGGATTCGCACGTGGCGCCCGGCTTCGCGGCGGCGAGGGCGGCGTCCTGCGCCTTGCGCTCGATGTCCCACACCTGGCGCTGGCGCGCTGACGGCTTGCCGAACACGGTGGTGCGGGTGATGTCGGACTGGTAGCCCTCGATGGAGCAGCCATCGTCGACCAACACCATATCGCCCTCGCGCAACTGCTGCGGCTGCACGCTGCCGTGCGGAAAAGCGGTGTACTTGCCGAAGATCGCCATGGCGCCACCGCGGACCCCGAGTGCCTGATAGGCCGCGCCGATGATCCCGCCGAGATCGCGCTGGGTCATGCCTTCGCGCATGCCCGTGAAGGCGGCTTTGTAGGCCTCGATGGTAATGTCGTTGGCGCGCTGGAGGAGGGCGATCTCGGCGGGCGATTTGATCACGCGGCACCCGACCGTGACCGGATCGGCGCTGACGAACTCGACCGTAGGAAGCTCTTTGCGCAGGCCGTCGAACACGGCGAAGCGGACACGCTCCTCGATGCCGATGCGCGATCCGCCGAGAGCGGCGGCTATCTTCTTGTAGGGGCCTTCCGCCGGAGTGAACGGACGGACGTCGCCCGCGAGCTTCGCCGCGTCGGCTTCCGCCGCCACCCAGACCGGCGCGCCGGCCAGCGGCAGGATCCACGCCCCGTCGAGCGCGCGCGTGCCGGTGTAGTAATACAGGGTGGATCCGCCCTCCAGCACGATGGCGCTCAGCTTGTTCTCGCGCATGAGCCGGCGGGCTTTCTCGATGCGTCCGCGGCGCTCTTCAGCGGTGATGGGCTGAATACCGTCGAGCATCGGCTTCAGCTTCCTGACGGCATCGGGAAGCGGTGGCGGCGATTGTTGCCCGCGCGCGATGCCGGCGGCCGCGGTGACGAGAAAGAGGCGCCGGTTCATAGAGTGGGGTTCTTTTTGTGCCACTCAGTGGCCTGTTCGTACGCCAAAGCGACGCGCAAGGGAGAGCCCTCGTCGTAGATTTTGCCGAGGAACCCGATGGTCCGGGGCACGGGAGTCTTGCTGCCATCCTGCAAGGTGGCATCGATGAAGCCGCATTTGACCACCACCTGCGGGTTGCCGGTGAGGTTGGTGGTCGTCAGCAGAGCCTGGGCCGGGATCACGATGGCGTCCCAGTCCTGCATGAACTGCTCGAACTTCTCGACCAGCAGCGTGCGAGTGCGTTGGGCGCGGATGTATTCGACCGCGGGAATCAGCCGCGACCCGCGAAAGCTGGTCGGCCAATCCCCGGCGTTTTGGCCCTTCAGAGTGCGCACCTGGCCATCGCGCGTGATATCGTCGAACGCCGCGGCGGCTTCCGCCTCCAGCAGGAAGCGGATCTGCGCCAGGTCCTCCTGGAAGTCGACGGGAGTCATGGTGACGCCCGCCTTCCTGAGATCGGCGAGCGCCCGGTCGTAAACCTCTTTGTTGGGCCCCTGGAAGCGGTCGAAGGCGGATTGGAGGACGCCGATCTTCATGGCGCGCAGCGGATGGTGCGGCTCCCAGTGGAAGGCGTCGGCGCCTACGGTGCGGTCATGGCCGTCGGGGCCATGGACGGCATGCAGGATGAGCGCGCAATCCTCGACGCCGCGGCAGATGGGGCCGATCTTATCCATCGTCCAGCTCAAGGCCATCGCGCCGCGGCGGCTGATGCGGCCGTAGGTCGGGCGGAGGCCAACCGTGCCGCACTGGGTGCTGGGCGAGACGATCGAGCCGAGGGTTTCGGTGCCGAGCGCGAACCCGACCAGTCCCGCGGAAGTGGCCGAGGCCGAACCGGCCGAGGATCCACTGGAGCCTTGCTCGAGGTTCCACGGGTTCTTGGTGCGGCCCTGGAACCAGAGATCGCCCTGCGCCAAGGCGCCCATGGAGAGCTTCGCGATGAGCACGGCGCCCGCTTTGTTCAGGCGCTCCACCACCGTGGCGTCCGTGGTGGGCACGCGATTCTGGAAAGGCTCCGCCCCCCAGGTAGTCGGGATGCCCTTCGTGTCGAAGAGGTCCTTCAAGCCGTAGGGGATGCCATGCAACGGCCCGCGGTAACGCCCGGCGTGAATCTCCTTGTCGGCCGCGGCTGCCTGCTCCAGGGCCAAGTCCTCGGTCAACGTCACGAGACAGAGAAGTTTAGGCCCGTACTTCTTCATGCGGGCCAGATACATTTTGGTCAGGTCGACTGAGGAGACGGCGCGCGACCGAAGCAGCGGCGCCAGTTGGGTCACCGGCCAGAAAGCAACGTCTTCGAGGTTTCTGGGGACCCTCGGATGGGTGGCGGCGACGGTCGGAAGGAACCGCTGGGGGCCCTTGATGGGGGCGCGCCCCGGCAATCCGGGATGGAAGGCGAACGCGGGCTCGGTCCCGTAGGGGACATCGATCTTGCGCAGGTTCTCGTAGCTGGTGAGGCCGTTGTTGACCCGCCGCATCATCATTTCGATTTCGGCGTCCTCGAAATTGAGGCCGAGGAGGGCCAGGGCGGCGACGACTTGTTCCTTTTGCACACGCATGGGCGCCGGCGGCTGCCCTTGTCCCTGTCCCCGCCCTCCGGCCGGCGGCTGCGGCTCCGGGGCAGCAGCGTTCGCGGCGGAGAGCAATCCGAGCACTTGGAGCCATGTCCGTCTGTCCATAAGGTCATATAATACCGCCGACACCACGGCAAAATGGCGCCGCGGCCAGCAGCCCCCGGGAAATACGCTAAGCTATTCCATTGATGACCGTCGATGAAATCCGAGAGTTGATCAATCTGGCTGCCGAAACAGGGATTGCGGAGCTCGAAGTGCAGCGCGGAGACAATCGCGTGCGCATCCGGCGCGCCGGGTTTGCCGGCGCTACCCAAGAGGTGCTCATGGCGCCCGTCCACACCTCCGTCGCGGCCCCGCCTCCGGTCCTGGAATCCTCCCGGGAAAAGGCTGAGAAGCCGGAGAAACCGGTGTCCGACCCGAATCTGGTGCTGGTGAAATCCCCAATCGTCGGCACATTTTACGAGGGCGCTTCGCCGGGAGCGCCGCCGTTCGTCGCAGTGGGCGAGCGGGTCCAGCCGGGCAAGGTCCTCTGCATCATCGAGTCCATGAAGCTGATGAACGAGATCGAGGCCGAACACTCCGGCATTATCGAGAGCAAGCTCGTGCTGAACGGCCAACCGGTGGAGTACGGGGAGGCTCTGTTTGCCATCCGTACGGTTTAAGAAGGTCCTCATCGCCAACCGCGGCGAAATCGCGGTCCGGGTGATCACAGCCTGCAAAGAGTTGGGGATTCAGACGGTGGCGGTGTACTCGGAGGCCGACCGCTACTCGTCGCATGTGCGATTCGCCGACCAGTCGATCTGCATTGGACCGGCCAAGAGCGCCCGCAGCTACCTGGACATTCCCTCGATCATGAGCGCGGCCGAGATCACAAATGTCGACGCGATCCACCCCGGCTACGGATTTCTCAGCGAAAACGCCAACTTTGCGGAGGTGTGCGAGACCTCCGGGGTGAAGTTCATCGGGCCCAAGCCGGACGTGATCCGCATGATGGGCGTCAAGGAGCGAGCGCGCGCCTTCATGCGCGAGAAGGGAGTGCCGGTGCTGCCGGGTTCTCCGGGAGTGCTGAAGTGCCCGGAGGAGGCGCTCGCGCTGGCGTCGGAGATCGGGTATCCGGTGATTCTGAAGGCGTCGGCGGGCGGCGGCGGGCGGGGTATGCGCATCGTGCAGCAGGCCGAGGAATTACCCGGGCAATTCGCGGCGGCGCAGTCGGAGGCGGGCGCGGCTTTCAGTTCGGCGGACGTTTACCTGGAGAAATACGTCGGCGCGCCGCGGCATATCGAATTCCAGCTTCTGGCCGACGAGCACGGCGCCGTCGAGATTCTGGGGGAGCGCGAGTGCAGCATCCAGCGGCGGCACCAGAAGCTGCTGGAGGAATCGCCGTCGCCGGCGGTGACGGACCGGCAGCGGGCGGAAATCTCGGAAGTGCTGCGCCAGGCGATGTCGGCCGCCGGGTACAGCAACGCCGGAACGGTCGAGTTCCTGATGGATGAGACCGGCAAGCTTTACTTCATTGAAGTCAACGCGCGCGTGCAGGTGGAACACCCGGTGACGGAGTTTGTGACCGGCATCGATATCGTGAAGAGCCAGATCCGCATCGCGCAAGGCGAGCCGCTGGCGGAGGTGCTGCCGGGGCCGGTGACAATGCGCGGACATGCCATCGAGTGCCGGATCAATGCGGAGAATCCCGATACATTCGTGCCGTCCCCGGGGCGCATCACGGGTTTCCATTTACCCGGCGGGATCGGCGTCCGTGTGGACACGTGGGCGTATACGGATTGTGTGATTCCGCCGTTTTACGATTCGCTGGTGGCGAAGCTGATCGCGTATGGCAGCGACCGGGGGGAAGCGATCCGGCGGATGCAGAGGGCGCTGGGGATGTTTATTGTGGAGGGGATTCACACCTCGATTCCGCTGCACCAGAAGATCCTGGCGGACGCGGATTTCCAAGCGGGGCACTTCGACACCAACTTCATCAAGAGGTACGGGAAGTAGTTATTGGGACGGGGCGAGCTTGCGGCTCACCGCATCGGCGAGACCGTTTGGGACTACCGCCCCGACCGTTCTCGCTGCCTGAATCTCCGTATTCGCTCCGGCATAGTCGCCCGCAGAATATTTGATACGAGCCAATGCCACATGGGCGGCTCCAGCCTTCGGACTTAGCCTGATTGCCTGCGAAAGTTCCGCCCGAGCGCCATCCAGGTTGCCGCCGGCCGCTAGCGCCACGCCGAGGCGAAGATGGGCATCTGGTGAATTCGGCTCGTCACGCACCTGTTTTTCCAGCGTCCGAAGATCCATGATTTCTTCCGCGCTTTTCAGGTTCGCCAAGCCGATTATTGCGTTTTCCTGGTGGGGTTCGGCGCGTAAGGCCGCCTCAAAGGCGGCGGCCGCCTGCCCGGCCGACCCGAGCTGGCTCGATAGAGCCCTTCCCAATAGCGTCTGGTAAGAGCCCTGTCGGGGATCCAGGCGGGTTGCAACGCGGAGTTCATCGACCGCCTCCTCGTACCGCCGACGGTTAAAGAAAATGCCGCCCATTGCCGCGTGCGGGCGGGCGTCGTCGGGATCCAACCGTGCCGCTTCGCGCAATTCGCGAATTGCGTCTTCGCTCATTCCGTCGGCGTTCATCTCAAGGGCCATTTCGAATCGCAACTGAGGGTCCCTGGGAGCCGCCTGAATCGCCAGGCGAAACTGCGCGATTGCTGCGGCGCGCATTCGAGCAGTCGTATAGGCGCGCGCAATTGTGAGATGCGCCTCCATCTCCGGATTCGGGGTCTTGCCAGTAAACAGACCGTTCAACGCCCGCTCGGCGCGACGCTCCCACGCCCCAGGCAGGGCCGACGCGCCGCGGCTGAAATCGTAACGCCGAAGGGTTGCGATCAGCTTCAGGCTGGCATCGTCGATCACACCGTCGTCAGGATTATCAGTTGTGATCAACGCGGCTGTTCTCGTGGGCACGCCGAACAGCCGGGCAAGCGTCCTTGCAACCCGGGTGACCATGATCGCATCCGAATCCTCTGTCCTCGCCGAGATCAGAGCGGAATGCGAGAATGGCGACACAACGACCGGGGTGGCTGGATCCCGTTGGCCGGAGAATCCGAGTATGACATCCGCCTTGCAGCTTACTTGTTCGTCCATTGCGGATTTACGGTCATCGAGATTCCCTGATGTGTCTTCCCGATAGGCGTCGCCGGCGGTTCTAGTCTCCCAATGCAATCCCGCGGGCAAGTACATGCGGTTGACTTCGGCAAACCATAGTTTCACCTGATATTCCCAGTTGGGCTTTGCCTGTCGGAACCCAAAATCGGTGACAACACAAACGCTGACAGACCGGGCAGTAAAAGTAGTGAGGGCCTGGTACCCACCATAGGCCGCCATGCCAGCGACGACCACACAGATTGCCGCAATCGTTACCTTTCGGGCTGTCAGCAACAGCAGACGCCTGATGGGTGTCGCGAGTCTAGGAAACGATGGCACCCGCAGGGAAAGCGGCGCGACCTGTGGAACCGGGCGGCGATCGTCACCCATGGGGCTGCGGCGACGTCGCTTCTGTATGGGCACGCCGCCAGTGTGTCAAATAGCGCTGGGTTTGGTCAATCGTTTCTAGTACAACCCGTTATGGCTAAAGGGTCTGTACTGAGTAGTACCAGTACGTCCGATTTCGGGTTGGGACCTGGATTTATGAAAGTGCCGTGATAGCATGAATCCACGATTGAAGTAAGGTGAATTCCGAGTCTTCCTTATAGCGCCTACGACCCAAAACATTCAGCGTTCTGGGTTGAGGTGAGGAAGGCTCTAGAGAGGCAATGAAATGTCAGCGGCAAATGCACTGAAACTAGTGATTGTTACGGCGGGTATCTGCGTTTTTGGGGTTGATCGGGCGAGCGCCTCGCTCGTGACGACTGAAGTCGAAACGGGGTTTGCAGGTGTGAGCGTGATTAATGCGTACACTTGGCCGAGCGGCAGCGAACAGACGGTGGCCGGCATTAGCCGGAATTTCCTCCTGCCAAAATTCGACAGCACTCTTGGCACACTCCAAACCGTCACTCTGTATTACACGTCGTCGTCGGTGTTCAATTTGACGCTCACATCCCAGACTGACGGCTTTCAGATCAAAGGAACTTTGGGTGTCGACCAGACATTAACCGATCCAAACGCCGTGCTGCTATATGATGTGACCGAAGGCATACACACCCCAGGAAGCGGTTTCCTTACGCTTAATAATGGCCAGACATTCGTCGCCAACAGCAGTCGGAAAGGTCTGCCATCGCCGCTTTCGGCGATCTCGAGCACAGCGATTACGAGTCTCGACGAGGATTTGAGCGTATACCAATCGGTCGGCGGCGTCGGCAACTTCACATCGGTATACACCTCGTCACAAGGGTTCACGGGTACTACGCAAAACGGAAACTTCCAAATTACGGGAGGCTCCAGTGATGGCGCAGCGATGGGCGTGCAGTACACGTACGACCCCGCCGCCCCGGTTCCCGAACCGGCCACGTATACATTTGTTGCGTCGAGCCTCCTGGGACTGGGTTTCTACGCGCGCAAACGGACGCGCCGCTGATCAGCCCGCGAAAAGACATTCTCTCCCGGAACCAAACGGACTGGCATGACGCCAGTCCGTTTTGCTTTGTGCCTTGGTGTTCACGCTGCAGAATAGTAACCAAGGCCAGCACCTCCTGGCGATAGTTCCGCCGATTTCGAGGTGTCCGATCGGGAACTCGCCCAAACCCCGCGCCGATGCATTCTATTTAGTTCGCGCTGATTGGGTTAAGTTCCTTATTTTCAAGTGTGGCGGAGAGTTGGAGGCAGCCTCGAGATGGCTCTCTCTGCGATCAGAACGGCCAACGTTTCCGGGCGGTCGGTCCGCCTGATTTCGAGGCGTCCGGCGGCGCGGCGTTCGCCCCCGCTCTGGGCGCCTGGTAGGCGCCAAAGTTCAGGTCGCTTTCACTGAAGGTGACCGGCCGGTCGAGCACCATCTCGACCGTGCTGCCGCGGGACAAGACCGCATCCGGCCCGCGGGTGGCCAGAACGCCAATGAGACCGGCTGCCGCGCCGGCTGCCGCGCCGATTCCCGCTCCCATGCCGGTATGTCCGGCGGCGCTGCCCGCGATGACGCCGATCGAGGCGCCGGCCCCGGCGGCTTCCCCTACGGTTCGGGCATCTCCGGCTTTGTTGCCCTCGCTGCGCACTTTGCCCTCCGACTTATCGAGCTGGCCGCTATTCTGGCCATCGACCCCGCCCAAGCGGGCGCGGAAATCGCGGGTCACTCCATTGGGGAGCGTCAGCGAATCGAAGCGGACGTAAAGCTCGCCCCGCCCCTGCATGCGGCCTGGCTTCTTGACCTGCGTGACGGTCCCGGCGACATAGCTGCCGACCGGAATGACGATCCGGCCGTCCGCGAGGATCGGGAAGGCCGTTTCCAGGTAAACCCGATCGCCCTCCGACGAGTGCTTCGTACTGATCGTATTGATCAAGCTGAGAGGAATCTTCGTCCCGGGCCCCACGGTATAGCCGGCGGGCTTGGCCGTTTCGGGCGCAGGCGCAGGCTCCTGCGCCAGGGCCAAGGCCGACACGGCCGCAAAACTCGTTGCCATCCAGGGACGTAAGCGCATCTATAGCTCCTCAAACAGTTTAACGTTGCGCAACCGCATAAAGTTGCGGACGGCGCTAGCGCAAGGGCAGTTTCACACCCGGCTGGCTGATGGCATCCCCAATCGATAGAAGAAGTTCCGGGTCGATACCCGGTTTCTCGGGCAGCACCACATTTATCTGGTACAGGCCCGCGGATCCGGGAGTCAGTCCGGCGTACTTCACCTGAGAGGGGTCGATTGCCACGCCGTTCAACAACACCCGGAGCGAGCCCCGATTCACCAGTTGCGACGAATAGGGGGGAAGCTCGCCGTTGGACGGCATGGTGTCGGTCTTACCCATCCCCGCCGCATAAATCACAATCAGTTCCCCGGCGGCGGCGGGCTTGTCGGTAGTGATCGTGGAGTTGTCGCCGTGGGTGGCGATCGCCATACCGGCGGCGGTCACGAATAATGCGGGCGAGGCGTCCACCACAGTGATGGTGACCTCGGGTCCCGGCTGCCCTTCGCGCACCACGCGGAGCTTCGACGGTCCATTGCCCTGCTTGGGCGGAATCAACAGGTTGATCTGCCCGTCGGAGACATAGAGCAGCGGGACGGGCCAATCGTCGATTGTCACCCGGGTATAGTTCAACTCGTTCGGCAGCGTGCTGTTGACGATGTCGCTGGCGGTGAGCACGTGCTCGGAACGGGCCAATCCCGAGCCGAAGATCGTGATCAGGCTGTTCGAGGCGAAAGGCCCCGGGGCATAACTGGCGGTGCTGACGATGCCGGCCGTGGAGTAGGAGGGCGCCCCTCCCCTGGCGATCCCGCTACCGAGGACCGCCAGCGCCAGCCAGAGGCGGGTCACTGCGCACTCATTGTAGCTCCAGGCCGCGCGAAGTTGGGAATCGGCTATTGGCCGCCCAACTCCGAAAGCGCGGTGCGCTCCCGCTCGATGTACGGGACGCCCTTTTCCATCCATGCGGGCGCCGGCGCTCCTTTGAGGAAATGATCGAAGTACTGCTGGAGCCGGATGGTGTAGTCCTTCTGGTCCGGACGATTGCGCAGGCCGTGGGGCTGGCCGTTGTAGTTGAACAGCCATGTCTCTTTGCCCAGGCGGCGCAGCGCCAGGAAGAACTCGATCCCCTGGTACCACGGCACCGCATCGTCGGCGTCATTCTGCAGGATCATGACGGGTGTCTGGACGCGGTCCATCCAGAAGATCGGCGAATTCTCAATGAAGCGGGTGGGGTACTGCCAGATGGAGCCGCCGATGCGGCTTTGTGTGCGCTCGTATTGAAACTGGCGGGGCAGGCCGGTGCCCCAGCGAATCCCATCGTAAGCCGCGACCATGTCGACCACCGGCGCCCCGGCGGCGGCGGCGCGGAAGCGATTCGTCTGCGTCACCATATAGGCGATCTGGTAGCCGCCCCAACTGTGGCCCTGAATGCCGATCGCTTTCTCGTCGACGATGCCACGATCGACCACCGCCTGAATCGCCGGCAGCACGCTCTTGAGGGCGCTCTGGCCGGGATATCCGATCGTGTAGACGATGTCGGGCGTCAGCACGAGGTAGCCGTTGCTGACGTAGTAGCTGATGTTGATGTTGTGGCTCGGCGCGGGATTGACGAAGCGGTTGACGTTCTGCGTCAGTTTCTCGTAGATGTAGACCATCATCGGGTATTTCTTCTTCGCGTCGAAGTTCTCGGGTTTGTAAAGCGCCGCCGTCAAAGCGACTCCGTCGGCGTTCTTGAACGCCAGAACTTCGGACGTTCCCCACAGCAACCGGGCCTTCTGCGGATTGGCATCGCTCACTTTCCGCAGTTCCTTGAATGTCCCGTCGGTGGTCAGCAGGTCGGGAAACTCCTGGAAGTTCATCGCCGTCAGAAGGTAGACGTCGGCGTCCTTCGCTTTCACGGGCGCTGAAAAGTTCTTCGCCGCCATGACGAGCTGTTTCGGCTCGCTTCCGTCGAGGCTGGCGCGGAAGAAACCGCTGTCCCACGTCTTCAAATTCTCCGCCTGGATCATGAACGGTTTGGCGCCGTCGATCCACCGCTCGCGCGGATTCTCCGCTTCGGTGCGGATGTAGCGGAGCCGCAGGTCGTGCGCCCGGCCGTAGCCCGCCGTGATGTTCTTCGCGCCCGAGCCGTCGGGCCCGATCCTCCAGATGTCATACCGGTCATACAGCAGGACCCAGTTGCCATCTTTCGTCCAGCCCGCGGAGCCGTAGGCGGCGGGCGTGCTGGGGGAGTCGTGATCCTCGGTCCAGAACTTGACCGGCAGGCTGGCGGTGAGGTTGACGCTCTTGCCGTCCGGCACGGAGATGGCGCTCCAGTCCTTGCCGTCGAAGGCCAGGAGGTGCTTTCCGTTGGGCGACCAGCTCACCACGCCCCGGTGTTTTTTGGCGACGAGCTTGCGCGCGCCGGTAAGGGCATCGATCACGTAGGCGTCGGAATAGCGCTCGTCATAGTCGGCCAAGGCGCGGTACTCGCGATCGTCGCTGCCGAGGATCCATTGCGCGCTCTCGGATGGCGTCACGTCGGCCAGCGAGGGATCGGCCAGTTGCACGACCTTCTTCTCGGGGATCAGGTAGGCGGCGGTGAAGGTGCGGTTGCGGTCGCGCTCGGCGCGAACCTTCTGGATGGGCTGGATGTAGTCGTCTTTGTACGACCAGAGGTCGACCACCGCCTTATCGTCGGCTGCCGCCGCGTCCACCGGCTTCTTTTCCGGAACGGGAGGCGCGACCGCGAAGAACACGCGCGAGCCGTCCTTGGAGAGGCTCAGCGCGCCGCGATCGGTAATCGCGAATTCGGGGCGGAAGCCCGCGGTGGCGGCGGAGGCGAGTTCCACGGCGGAGGCCGCCTGACGGTCCCAGCGATAGAGCTTGAATTTGGCGGGCTTCGACGCGGCGTCGTCGCGATCGCTCAGGAACACGAGTTGGGTCTGATTCTCATCCCAGGTCAGGCGGGCATATTTGCCTTTGCCGTCGAGGAGCGGGGCCGGAGCGTCGGGCGATCCGACCTTGACGGCGAAGACACCATTCTTCGCGGCGTCACGCGCGGAGAGAGCGTAAACGAGCTGCTTGCCGTCATCGGTCAGAGTGAACTCCACGACGTCGGTGAAGGTCCGCTCGACGCCGTCCGCGAGGCTGCGTAGGACGAGATCGCTGCCGAATTCGGGCCGCGGACCGGCTGCGGCTCCACCGCCGCGCCCTCCCCGTCCACCGGCCTGCTGGTCGCCGGCCGGGGCCGCGCCGCGTCCGGCTGGAGTGGCGGGGGCGTCCGGGCCTTCCTTCCAATAGGCGAGGAATCCGGCTGCCTTCTCCGCCATCGTGAAGCGCTTGACGCGATCGATGCGGGTGGCTTTGCCCGATGCGAGGTCGACGATGACCATCCCGTCCTTCGGCGCCGGCTTCTTGTCCTGTCTAGCCTTGTCCGCGTCGGCTTTGGCGGGAAATGTCGAAAACACGACGGTCCGGCTATCCGCCGAGAAGGCGATGATGACACTGCGCGGTTCGGGCGGCGGACCTTCCTCGGCGGCGGCCGCGGGCACGGGCGCGGGACGCACTCCGGCGGGCTCGCGCTGCTCCTTTCCGGTGACGAGACTGCGGATGACAACTTCGCCGTCCCCTTCCTGCGGGAAGAGTCCATAGGCGAGAAACTTGCCATCGGGGGAAAGGCGCTGCGCGGTGATCGAGCGCCAGCCGTCGTAATCGTGATGATTGAGCGGCCGTTTGGCAGTCTGCGCTAGTACGGCAGAGACCAACAGGAGCGCGCAAAGGGGGATACGGAGCAAAAGCCGACGATCGGACATAATGCTCCGTATTGTAATCGACTTGCTTCGGGCGGCGGGGCGGCCTACGCCTTCTGGGATTGCACCTGCTCCATCCGAGCCTGCATTTCGCGCGTCAGGTGCGGCACGATTCCGAGCAGCCGTTCGACGACCATCAACTGTCCCCGATGGTGCATCTCGTGTTCCTTGGCGCCGAGCAACATTTCGAAGCGGCTCTTATCCGGCGGCTGCATCCCGGCGGGATACTGCACGCGCTCGGCGAGCGCTTCGTCGGGGAGGGCCTCCAGAAAAGCGGCAAACTTGTCGCCTTCGGTGCGGAGCGCCTGTAGAAGGCGTTCCTTCGTGGTGAGCTCGGCCGCGGCGGCCATGGCTTTCTGCATCTCGCCCATGAAGAGCTGGAAATTGACCTCGGCAATGCGCTCGCCGTGCAGCTTCTGATGCCAGGCAGTCGAAGTCGCCAAATGTGCGAGAGTCTCGGCGACGCTGCGCGTCCCCTCCGCCACGCGATATCCGTATTGTTCTTCCGGAATCTCCTCCGCGATCTTGATGGTGTTCGTGCGGACCGTCCGGAAGGAGCGACCCAGATCTTTGCCGTTATAACCGTTCATGAATATTCCTCCTCATTGGAACGATTATATCGAGGGGTCAAGGCAGCTTGCAGGCGAAGTTGGCGGCATCGTCGATGCTGCCCGAGCCCTTGTACTGCGCGACTTGAGGGTAGGGGCACAAGGGACGGGTCCGGTCCACTTTGCCCGCGGAAAGGTGCGACGCGACGATGCTGGCCGGCGCCTTGTCTTCCTCGACCCAACGGTCGAGCGCGCCGATGCGATCGAATGTGTTGGGGCCGTCGCCGCCGCCGCAGTGGCCCATTCCGGGCGCCATGAAGAGGCGGACGCTATTGCCGGCCTTGGTGGGTCCGAGCGTTTCCTGGACGCTGCGGAAATACTGGACGGTGTTGTAGGGCGAGACGTTCTGATCGGCCCAGCCGTGATACATGAGGAGCTTGCCGCCGCGATTCACGAACTTCTCGAGGTGGGGATCGGTGGCGTTCATGATGAGGTATTCGGGGCGCTCGAAGCGGTCGTTATCTTTATCGAAGTCGAAGGTGCGCCAGTCCCAGTTGGCATCCTTATACACGACATACCTCGTCTGATCGAGGATGGGCGCGTACGGCTCCGGCCCGGCTCCCATCACCGCCCACCCGAGCTCGCTGCCCGGCGCGAGGGAACCGAACAGCTCCTTACCGGTGCGGGGGTTTCTGCCGGGGCCGTAAACTTTGCGCGCGGCTTCGACCTGGGGCGCCGTCAGGCAATCGGAGCGGTCGCCTTCCTTGCAGAGCAACACGGCGGGGTCGAACTTGCAGCGGGTGGGGTCGGAGATCAGGCCGTCTTTGAGACCGTCGGTGGCATCGCAAGCGGCGATGGCCGCCTGATGGATCGCCGGATATTTGGCGGCCGGGATGTGGCTGGCCGGATCCTTCAACAGCGCGTGCCCGATCCACAGGCCCATGGCCGTCCGATTCCCCGGCGCGCCCGCGATGATGCCGTCGAAATCCTCGGGAAACATCTGCGCTTCCTTGAGCGCCTGGCGGCCACCGGTGGAGCAGCCATTCCAATACGAGCGCTGTGGCCCGGCGCCGTAGAACGCTTCAACGACGGCCTTGGCCTTGACTGTCATCTCATGCTCCGATCGCCAGGAGAAGTCGATGAGTTTTTCGGGATGGCCGACCACGAAGGCGCCGCCCGGGGTGGAGTGTCCGGTGTCCGTGGAGGCGGCGGCATATCCCGAGCGGACACCCTCGGCGAGGGCCGAATAGCTGATCGTGCCCGCCCATCCCCCGTTACCGACCACCTGCAATTTACGATTCCAACCGGTAGTGGGGAGCCAGATCTCGACCTTGATATCCGAATCGTCGGAAGGCATGAGGGTGGCGGCGATGCGGCAGAACTGGGGGACGGTCCGGTAGGGGTCGGCGCGGCCCGTGGGGGGCGCGAAGGCGCCCGCCGCGACGACTTGCGCTGAGGTGATTTTCGCCTGTGGCAGGGCAAGCGACGCCAGGCTTTCGCAGGAAACCGCGAATCCGGGCGCCGCGGAGAGACAGAACGCGGCCAGGGCGGTGGCAGTTGTCTTCAAGGGTGACGCCTCCAACGCCGTAAGCCTATCGGAAACCAACGGGCGGCGTCAACGTCAGCCGCCTACTGCCGATGCGGCAGAACGGCCGCGGCCCGCGGGCGCAAAGGCGCACGCCGCGACGGCGGCCAGGACGTGGCCGTTCAAGGCTGACGCGGAACCACCGGGCGGCGTCAATGTCAGGCGCGCCGCTTACACGCGAAGTCTGACGGGCTGCCGCAATGTGAAGTCGAGGCGGGTTTCGGACGGAACGCGAAGGTTCTTTTTGCCCGAAACAACCGCGCCGACCGTGCCCGCCAAGGCGCCGGCTCCGGCTCCGACGGCCGCGCCGACGCCCTCTCCGGCAATCGCGCCGATCGCCGCGCCGCCACCGGCTCCGCCGCCGATCCAGGCCGCATCGTGGGCCTTATGATTTTTGCCGACGAGTAAGGGATCGCTAGTCGCGACTGCATAACGACGTCCCTTGAAATCGATCGAGTCGAGGCTCAGGCCCATTTTCGCCCGCCCCTTCAATCTTCCCGAGGCTTTCGATTCGACCAGGTGTCCATCGCAACGGGCTCCGCGCGGCAGCACAACGCCATTTCGAAGGACCACGGGCGCGGCCACATAGGCGACGAATGGGGCGCCGACTTTGTCGTATTTGGTGTCGAGAGTTTGTCCCAACCGCACCGGGATTCGCGTGCCCGAAGGAACCGTGAACTCCGGACGGACCGTGGATTCTTCCACCGTGCGGGCCGCGTCGCCATAACGGTGAACGCGGGACGCAGGCAGGATCCGGGCGGACCGGATCGTGCGCACATGAGTTCGGACCGTGGGACAGGGGCAGGTTGAAGTGGCCGCAGGCGCAGCGGCGGTCAGGACGCAGAACAGACCGGCTGCCGCTAAGACCGATAACGAACGCATAAGATCCTCCTGGGGCCAATAGCCCGCTGGAGAGCGTGCAACCATGCGGCCTACGTGAAAACTCTGACGAATGGGTCGCTGATTGGAAAGGACTTACTTCATCGGCCGCGTTTCTTCATCGCACGGCCGTGAAGCCGCGGCCGAGGCGGCCGGCGCGGCATCTGCTACCATGCACGAAATGACACTCGCGGCACGATCCATCTACTTGCTTATTGCTGTCTCAGGCATCTGGGCGGCTGATCCGGTCGTGGATTGGGAGAAGGTCAAGACGGAGACGCTGCAGCACTACCAGTCGGTGGTCCGCATCGACTCGACCAATCCGCCCGGCAATGAGACAACGGTCGTCAATTACCTGAAGACCGTCCTCGACCGCGAAGGGATCTCGTACCAGGTGTTCGCGCTCGACCCGGCGCGCGCGAATCTGGTGGCGCGTCTCAAAGGAAACGGCCGCAAGAAGCCGATCGTCATCCTCGGCCACACCGACACGGTCGGCGTGCAGCGGGAGAAGTGGCCGGTGGACCCGTTCGGCGCCGTTCGCAAGGATGGTTACATCTGGGGGCGCGGCACGACGGACAACAAAGACTGCGTCACGGCCGGCCTGATGTTGATGCTGCAGCTCAAGCGTCTCCGCGTCGCGCTGGATCGTGACGTGATTTTCGTGGCGGAGGCAGGCGAGGAAAGCACGAGCACCATCGGCATCGATTACCTGGTCAAGGAGCACTGGCCGGAGATCGAGGCGGAGTACGCCTTGGCCGAGGGAGGCTTCGTGCACTCCGAAAACGGGCGGGTGCGCTTCGTTGAGATTGCCGCCACCGAAAAAGTCCCGCGGGGCGCGACGCTGGTCGCGACCGGAACGTCGGGCCATGGCTCGCGGCCGCGGCGGGATAATGCGATCGCCCACCTGGCCACTGCGGTCGGCAAGATCTCCAGTTGGGAGCCTCCGATGCGGCTCAACGACGTCACACGCACGTTCTTCGAGCGGCTGGCGACCATCAGCCCCCCGGCGGAGGCGGCGCGTTACAACGGCCTGGTCGACCCGCAAAAGAGCGCGGCCATCCAGGACTACTTCGCGCAACACGATCTCGGGAAATACTCGATCCTGCGCACGTCGATCTCGCCCACGATTATCAAGGGCGGGTTTCGTCAGAACGTGATTCCGTCCGAGGCCGAAGCGACGCTCGACATTCGGGCGCTGCCGGACGAGGACATGGCGAAGTTTTATGCGGAAATGGGCCGGGTCATCGGCGACGCGGCGGTCAAGATCGTGCCGAGCGCACCGGGGCGGCCGGCAGCGCCGCCGAGCCGGCTGGACACCGAGATGTTTCGCGCGCTCGAAGCCACCCAGCGACGGTTATACCCAGGGGCGATCACCGTTCCCGGCATGGTCACGGGCGCCACCGATCTGGCGCAGTTACGCGCCAAAGGCGTGCAAGCTTATGGCATCGGCCCGCGATTTGACGAAGCCGAATTCGCCGAGCACGGCTGGCATAGCGACGTCGAGCGCCTGAGCGAGGACTCACTGCACGGGCTGGTCCGGTTTCTCTGGCACACCGTGCTGGACGTCGCCGCTACGAAGTGAACGGCCGGGGCGATCAGGGAGCGGCGGGTATCCACAGGCCACCCGCGAGGATCGCCTTAAGATCGAGTGTCGCCACACCGGCCGGGGCCCCGAGTGCGGAGGCGGTCTCGAACGCGCGCCGCGATTCGTCGGCCTTCCCACGCAGCTTCAAGACCACAGCTTGCGCCACCCAGCCGGCGTACCACTCGGGCCAGCGCTTCTCGATGTCGTGCAAGGCGCTCGCGCCGTCCTGACCGGCCCATTCGAGTGCGCAGGCGCGCAGCAGGAGGATCTCGCGATTGCCGGGGAGCAGGCGCGCGCCTTCGTCGAGGAAGCGGAGGGTGTCCTGCACGCGGCCGCGCTCACTGAGAATAGCGGCGGACTGCGCATAAAAATCGGGACGCAGCGGCGCGGCACGGAGCGCTTGCGCGATGGCCTCCATCCTTCCGCTTGCCGCCAGCGCCAGATAATACTCGCCGCCGCGGGACGATTCGGGCAGGCGCTCGAAAACGGCGATCGCGTCCGCATAGCGCTTGGCCGAGAGCAGGGCGCGTCCCGCGTCCGGCAGGGCAGCGTCGGGAAGAAGACTCGCGACCTCGGCGGCCTTCTCCCAGTTCCGATCCTCGATTAACAACTTGAGCCAGGCCAGCCGCGGCGCGGCGTCGCCGGGGTGATCGGCCACCTCCTTCTCGACCCGCGCGCGATAGTCGGCGCGGCGTTGTTCGGCTGTCATTCCGAGATACTCGACGAATCCGGCGGGGACCTGACGCTTTTGCTCGGGACCCAATTGGCGGAAACGGTCCATCACGGCCTTCGATTCCGCGGCGCTTCCCGTGTCCGCGAGAGCCCGCCCGTAATGAAGCAGGATCTTCGAGTCGGAGGGCGCCATCTCCGCGGCTCGCTTGAGCACGCGGACGGCGTCGGCGGGGCGGTCCAACGCTGCATACGCCTGGCCCAGCCGGTCGAGGCTATCGGCGTCGTCAGGGCGGAGCGAGACGGCGACCTCCAGGTCCTTGACGGCGAGCTCGGGCTTGGCTTCCTGGTAATACAAGCTGCCGCGCGCGAATCGGGCCGGGGCGTATTTCGGATCGAGCTGGAGGGCGCGGTCGAACTCGCGAAGCGCCTTTTCGGGACTGACGGGGCGTTGCGCCTGGCCGAGTTCGTAGTGCCCGACGACATCGGCGGGATGCCGCGCGACAAACGCCTCCAAGCCGGCGATCCCCTGCTCCAACTCGCCCTTCTGGGCGGCCAGATAGCTCAGCTCGCGGCGAGCCTCATCGTCGTCCGGCTGGAGCTCGAGATAGCGTTGCCAGGCGGCGACGGCGTCTTCGAGGGCGCCGAGTTCGGTGGCCGCGGCGGCGAGCATCTTTTGCGCATCGGCGCGCCGCGGATCGAGCCTGGCGGCTTCGGCGAGCAGGCGGATGGCGGCTTCCATTTGGCGCGAGGCGGCATGCGCGCGCGCCAGGGCGATCAGCACGTCCACGTTACGGGGCTCGCGCCGGAGCGCCGCCTCGAGGGCCTCGCGCGCGCGGCCGGGATGGCCGGCATAGGTGGCAATGACGCCCAGATTGTAGAGCAGGGCGAAGTTCGCCGGGTCGTTCTTGAGGGCGGCCTCGCAGAGATCCAGCGCTTTCCCGTAGTCGCCGGTGAGCGAGAGCGCGTCGAGGCGGAGTTGCAGGAGCTGCGGGTCGTTCGACGGGAGGTTGCCCAGGTAGCGGAGGGCGTCGGGCCCCTTGCGTTCATTGAGCGCGGCGCGAGCCAGTTGCAGGTTCGCGGCGTAATGGGAGGGGTCGATCGCGATTACACGAACGTAGATCTTGCGGGCTTCCGCTTCCTTGCCGGCGATCCAGAGGTGGGCGGCGTAATTATTGAGGACGTCGGCAGAGCGCGGAGCCTTGGCGACGGCGCGATCGTGGAAGACCGCGGCCTCGGGGACTCGCTTCAGATTGTCGAGAGTTGCGCCGAGGAGGCTCAGTGCGAGGGCGTCTTCGGGATGCGTGGCGACCTGCTTGCGAAGTTCCCGCTCGGCCGACGGAAAGTCGCCGCGCTGCATCGCCGCGATGCCGTCGCGCAAGGCCGGCGGTTGCGCCATGGCTTGGGCGAGAGCGGCGAAAAGAAGCGCGAGCTTCGGCGTCGACATCGGGCAGGCGAGCTTCAACGCTTACCAGTTTCGCAAAAAGCCCGCGGGGCCGAGACGGCGCTCCGCGGGCTGCCGGTCAATCTAGAACTGCAAGCGAAGGGAAAGCGACATCTGCCGCGGATTGGCGGCGGCGGTGTAACGTCCGAGATTGGCGTTGGTCTGCTGCAGCACGCCGGACTGCCAGAGCGGCCACGAATACTGCGGCGCGATGTTCCAGCCGGTGAACTGGGTGTGGTTGAAGACGTTGTAAATCTCCGCCCGGAACTGCAACTGCCGGCGCTCGGCCTTCAACGGAAATGCCTTGGTGAAGGTCACATCCGAGTTGAAAATGCGCGACCCGGGAATCGAGATGATGCTGCCCGGTCCGGCGTTGCCGAAGCACGACATAGATTGTCCGATGCCCTGCTGCGGCGTCGCTCCCGGCGTCCAACTGCACGGGAACGGAATCACGAAAGCCGCCTCGTTGAGGAGTTGATTGCCGGGCGTGCCGTTGACATTGGCGCCGGGCGCCTGGACCAGGGGGGTGGCCCCGGTAAACATTGCCTGTCCCTTGGGAAGGTTCGGGCTGCCGACGATCATCATGCGGGCCGCCTCGGCGCCGCCGGTCCAGTTCATCTGCGGATTGGTGGCCGTGGTTCCGCTAAAGGAAATGCCGGGCGCCGCCACGCGGGCGTCGCTGCGCCACTGCGTGACGCCGGAAATGGTCCAGTGATCGGTCACCCATCCCAGCGGCTTGAAGTTCAGGGCTTTGCCGGCGTTCGGCAGGTCGTAAACATAATTCACGACCAACACGTGCGGCGTCGGCGAGAAGGAGGGCCCGTAGTTGCGGAACTTGTCGGGGAAGTAGACGCTGCGCTGCGGCGAATTGCCGGTCGCATAGGCGCTCATGGTCTTCGAGAACGTGTACGCCAGACCGTACGACAGGCGGCGGGTGAAATTGCGCCGCACACTGACCTGCAGGGAGTTGTAATTGCTGTTGCCGGCGAAATCGATGGAGCGCAAATTGCCGAGCCCCTGCAGCGGGCGGAAATAATTGTCGCTGAGGTTCTTCCCACTCGTGTTCGGCGGCAGATAGTCCACGTTCGGATTGTTGTTCGCCGGGTTGTACTGCGAGTACATCGGAACCGCATTGATCAGCGTGGCAATCGGACTGTGCTTGCTCATGTTGAAGACGTATGCGGTCTCGAGCACCGTCCCGAAGCCGACCCTTTGCTGGATCATGAAGCTGCCATTGTAGGTGCCCATCACCTTCTGATTGCCGACGGTGCCGTCGGGCGCGATCGGCGAAATGCCGGCGCTGCCCGCGAGGCTCGGGATCTTATCGACCGTCGAGAAGTAAATCGCCCGGTTGAACGTGTCGGGAGGGTTGCCCGAGGAGTTCTGCGCGATCTGTGTCGACGGCAGATTGTAGAATTGGCCGAAGCCGGTGCGGATGGCCGTCTTGCCGTTGCCGAAGACGTCCCAGGCCAGTCCGAAGCGGAAGGCCGGCAGGATGCTCGGCACGTTCCATAGGGTCAACGGCAGGTTCGGGTTGTTGTCGGTCGCTCGCTCCATGCCGGGGAAGGGATTCGGCGTGGTGCTGTAGCCACCCACCGACGCGGGCACGAAGGTGCCCTGAAGCGCGAAGAATGTGCGATAGCCGGTCTTCGGATCGATCGCGACCTGATTGGCGGTCGGGCACGCCCTGGCAGCCGTCGAAACCGTGCAGCCCGGCAGATACAGCCGCATCGCCGCCGCCGAATTGTATGACGACTTGACCCAGTCCGTGGTGTTGAAGTCGTAATTCTTGGTGGGGACCTGGTGGTAGAAGCGCACGCCCACGTCGAGCGTCACCCGCCGGCTGACGCGCCAATTGTCCTGAATAAACGCCTCGACGTCCGTGTACCAGTAATCGCCGACGATGCGGCCGCCTTCCGTGTAGCTGTTGAAGTTGCCGAGAAGGGCGTTGGCATAGCCATCCTGCGTATTGTTCGGCATCGCAGAACTGCTGGCGAAGTTGTAGGAGCCGAGATAGGAGCCGGCGCCGGTCGCCTGGTTCTGCTCCACTTTGCCAGTGCGCTCGTAGTAGAGACCGGTTTTCACGTTGTGCGTTCCCCAAACCTTGCTCAACGTGTCGTTGAAGCTGTAGATGTCGTTCCAGTTGGTGTACGGACACTGGCCGCTGCACGGATCGCTGAAACTGGCTTCATTGGGAAACTGTCCACCGCCGAAACTGAAGTTGGGGATGCCGATCTGGAAGTTCTGGCTGCCGGGGGAGAGACCGGGCCGCGGCTTGTTCTGGTCGGCCTTGAATTTCGGATCGTTGGCGAAGTCGATGAACGATGGCGGATTGCCCATGGTCGCGCGGTCGAGCTGGGACTGGTCGTGCGCGTAGTAGCTCCAGTTGTTGTAACTCTTGCCGAAAGTGAACTCGTTGACCATGGTCGGGCTGATCGTGTAGGTGATGCCGACGCCATACCCGTGCCCCGGATTCGGGTGATCGATGGCGAGCGGAGAGAACTGGCCGCTGGAATTCTTCAGCTCGAAGCTGCCGGTGGTGTCGATGTCGTAATCGTTGATGTAGCGCACCCAGGTGTTCAGCTTCGAAGTGATGTTGTAATCGACGCGCACCACGTCGTTGCGGCGCGGATGCGTCTCGTTGTAGCTCCAGTAGTAATTGCGGGCGAATCTCTGCGTGGGGTCGGCGTCGACGATGCAGCCGGAGGCGGCCACGCCGGGGCGTCCGCAGAGATTGGGCAGCGGCAGGGCGTTGAGCATCGCCTGTCCCGCTTTGGCGGCGGCCGGATTCTGCGCGATCAGACCCACGAGATTGTTGTTCGGAATGGGGTTTCCGGTGGTCGGGTCGGTGAGGGAGACGGGCAGGCCATTCGCATCGGTGTAGCCCGAGAAATCTCCGGCGCGCATCGCCGCGGTCGGCATGTTGCTGTAACCGTTCTGCGTCGCGGGCTTCTGCTTGGTGTACTCCTGCGACCAGAAGAAGAACAATTTCTGCTTTTTCGTATTGAAGAGCTTCGGAATATAGACCGGTCCGCCGATCGAGTAGCCCCAGACGAAGAAGCGGTACTGGCTCTTCTGCCGGCCGTTGTAGTTGTCGAAGAAATTCCTGGCGTTGAACATCTCGTGCCGCTTGTTGGCCCAGGCGCTGCCATGGAATTCCTGGCTGCCGCCCTTGGTCACGACGCTGATGACGCCATTCGCATTGCGTCCATACTCCGCCTGGTAGTTGCTGGTGAGCACGCGGAGCTCGGCGATCGAATCCATATTTGGCTCGTAGTGCGAGGTGCCGTTCGATCCGGTGTCGAGGTTGGTGATGCCGTCAACCGCGAAGTTCGCGCTGGCGAACTGCGCGCCGTTGACGCGAACCGACCCGATGCTGTTCTCGCTGGTGGCCTCCCGCTGGGTCACCGACACGCCGGGCAGGGTAATCAGCATGCCCATCATGTCGCGGCCCTTCAGCGTGATGTTGCTCATCTGATTGTTGTCGATGAGCTTGGAGTTTTCGGCCGAAGCGGTCTGGATCGCCGCGGTGCTCGCCGTCACCGAGACCTGCTCGGTCAATGTGCCGATCGAAAGGGAGATCTTGCCGAGGTCGCGCACCTCGCTGGCGGTCACTTCGATATTGGACTGCGTGTACGTCTTGAATCCCTGTGTCGCCTTGACGGTCAAGGTATACGTCGCGGGCGGCACGCTGTTGAAGCGGAAGATGCCCTCGGCGCCGCTGGTGGTGCTGAGGGTAACGCCGGTGGCGGCATTCCTCAAGTCGATCTGTGCGCCCGGCACAGCGGAGTCGCTCGGGTCGGAAACGATCCCGAGGAGCGTCCCGGTGGTGGATTGGCTGTAAACACGGCTGCAGAGAAGCGCCAGGAAGGCGATCGCCAGCGCAGTTCGCCGAAGTGACATGAGACTACCTCCCAAAATTTGGCCCAAAGAAGCGGGTGGCTGATTATATATCGGTAACGTCCTGGGAGCAATGGGGTTCCCGCCTGGGGCCGGTTTCCAACTTGCCACGCCGTCATTCCCCTTGGGTCAGAATCCGATATCTGCGTTACCAAAGGGCCTTGACATCTGACTCGGATTCCGATATAACGGAATCCGAATGACGCTGGAGGATTTTAGCTCGTTTCTGCCGCTCTCTCCGGCTACGCTGCATATCCTGCTTTCGCTTGCGGCCGAGGATCGTCACGGGTACGGCATCATGCAGGAAGTCGCGCGCCAATCCGAAGGCCAATACAAGCTCGGGCCCGGGACGCTCTACGACAACCTGCAAAAACTGATGTCGAACGCGCTGGTGGAAGAAGCCTCGCGCCCCGGACCGGACGACGATCCACGCCGCCGTTACTACCGCCTCACTTCGGCGGGACGCGGCGTTTTGGGGGCCGAAATCGCCCGCCTCGAAACCGTCGTGCGCGAAGCGCGGATCCATCTGCGAACCGCACCGAGGAGAGCGTCATGAGCCGCACATTGTATCGCTGCCTCGTGCGGCTGCATCCGCCGGTGTTCCGGCGGGAGTTCGCGGGCGAGATGCTTTGGATCTACGATGAAACCGCTCGCGCCGAGGGCCGTTTCGCCTTGCTCGTCGACGGTTTGCTCTCTCTGGCGCGGCAATGGATTGTGCGCTCGGGTTGCTGGAAGATCCTCGCAGCCCTTGCCGGCGGCTTGTTCCAGGTGTCGATCGGCGGCGCCCTCATGTTCCGCATTGACCCGTACCTGGCGCGGCCCGCCATCCACGCGGTGGAAAACCCGGAGATCGTCTCGCTGATCCGTCTCGCCGCTCTTACCGCGGTGGGTCTGCTGGCGGCCGTTATCTCTCTGGTGTTCTGGTGGCGAAGGCTGGCGCGCCGGGCGGGAATCTGACCATGTTGGAATTACGCCACGTCACGAAACGCTATCCCGCCACGACCGCAGTCAAGGATGTCAGCTTCATCGCCCGCCGCGGCGAAGTCACCGGCTATCTTGGACCGAACGGATCCGGCAAGTCGACGACGCTGAAGATGATCACGGGCCTGCTGCAGCCGACCGAAGGCGAAATCCTGCTGGACGGCGAGCGCGTTGACCGCGACCCGATCGCCTACCGGCAGCGCCTTGGCTATGTTCCCGAGGAGCCACAGCTTTATCCTCACCTGACCGGCGCGGAGTATCTCGAGATGGTCGGCCAACTGCGCGGACTGAACGCCGCCGTGCTCGCGGAGAAGATCGACGGATTCCTCCGCCTCCTCTCGCTCCACGGGGACCGCTACGTGCCGATTTCCTCCTACTCGAAGGGCATGCGCCAGAAGGTGCTGCTGGCCGCCGCGCTGCTGCACAATCCCGATCTCGTCTTGCTGGATGAGCCGTTTTCCGGGCTCGACGTCAGCTCGGCGCTGGTGCTGCGGGAGATCATCGGGGAACTCGCCCGCCGGGGCAAGGTCGTCATCTTCAGCTCGCACGAGCTGGAGACCGTCGAGCGCGTCTCGGCGCGCGTGATCATCCTCCACAAAGGACGCGTGGTCGCCGACGACTCGATCGACCACCTGCGGTCGCTGATGTCCTTGCCCAACCTGGAAGGCATTTTCACGCAGCTCGCCATCGAGCAGGACACGGTCGGGATCACCCGGCAATTCTTCGAATACATGGAGGCGTAGTGCCCGAGGAAGGCCGTCAGTTCCGTATCCTGTACCGGGATTTCCTGCGGCGCATCGTCGATCTGGATGTCCTCTCGTCGCATGGCGACGTGGAGAAACTGCTGGCGCAATTCGCCGCCATGCTGGCCGCGTTCAACTTCAGCTTTCTGCTGTTTGCCGGACCGAAATATGTGACCGGACGGATCCTAGTGGAACAAGTTCGCGTAGCAGTGCGCGGCGAGCTGGAATTTCTGGTCGCCGCGACAATGGCAGTTGCGGGGCTGTTCGCGGTTCTCGCATGGAATAACGTGCTGCCGGACCGCCGCGACGCGTTAATCCTCGGGCTGCTGCCCGTCCGCACGCGCACCGTGTTCCTGGCCAAGATCGCCGCCATCGCCAGCGCGCTGGGGGTCGGCATCGCCGCGCTCAACTGTTTCAGCGGCCTGCTGTTTCCGTTCCTCGCGCTGCCGGGGATCGGCGGCTGGCTGGCGGGATTTCGATCTTTCGCCGGATATTGGTTGGGCATGGTCGCCGCCGGCGCTTTTGTCTGTTGCGCGATGCTGGCCGCGCAGGGACTTGCCGTGCTACTGCTTCCCTACCGGTATTTCCTGCGCGTTTCGAGCTTTCTCCAACTCGCGGCATTCTTCGTGATTCTCGCGGCCTTCTTTCTCAAACCTCCGGGCGCCGTGCCATGGCTGCCCTCGTCGTGGTTCTTCGGCCTGCAGCAGCAGCTTAGCGGCGCGGCGCTGTCCCATCCGCTCGCGCCGGTCGCGCTCCGCGCCCTGCTGGTGGCGGCGGCCGTCGCGGCGGTCACATTCGCGCTGGTCTATGCGCGCAGCATTCGCAAGATCGTCGAGCAGCCCGACATCCTCCCGACCGGGCGTCGGCGCCGCGCGCCGCGTCTCAGCTATGCCATTCTGCGGCGCCCCATCGATCGCGCAGTCGTCCTGTTCACCGCGCGCACGATCGCGCGCAGCCGGCAGCATCGCCTCTTCCTGGCCGCATATGCCGGCATCGGGCTGGCCATCGCGTTTGCCTATGCGCGCGATCTTCTCTACGGCGCAAACGACATCTACACGCGCAGCCTGGGGAACGAGTGGAGACAACTGAACGTTCCGCTCATGATGGGCGGACTGGTCCTGCTTTGCTTCGCGGTCGCAGGCGCGCGCGCTGTTTTTTCGCTTCCGGTCGCGCTTCCCGCCAACTGGGTTTTCAAGGTCACCGCCGTTCATGCGCCCGGCGCGTACTTTTCGGCGGTCCGCAAGGCCTTATTTGCGGTGACGGTGATGCCAATGTGGCTGGCAAGCGCGGCCGCCTATTTCCTGCTCTGGCCGGCGCGGCCCGCCGCGCAACACATGTTGGTGTTGTCGCTGGCGGCGGTCGTGCTGGTGCACCGTTCGCTCGACCAGTTCCGCAAGATTCCCTTCGCCTGCTCCTATCTTCCCGGCAAATCGAATCTGCACGTCAAGGTCGGCGTGTACGGCTTGGGCTTCCTCGCGATTGCCAGCTTCGCCGTGCAGATCGAGTTTGCCGTCATCCCTTTCAGCGTGCGATTTGCGGTGTTTTGCGCCGTTTGGGTGCTGGCCGCGTGGCGAGCCTGGAGCCGTTGGCGTGAGTTCGCGCGATCGCCGTATAACTGGATCCAGTTCGAGGATCTCGCTCAGGCGGACATCGAGTCCCTCGACCTCCACAACCCGCCCCCCGTGGCGCAGAGCGCTCCGCCGCCTCCAATCGACGCAGGCGTTTCCATCCGTCCGCGCGGGATCCTCACTTTCGAAGCGCCCCTTGAAGCGCCGCCGCCCGCGCCGACTGGCGTCCAACCGGCGCAGTTCTTCTCCGACCTGCGTTCGGGCGTCCGCATCTTCCGGCGTGCTCCGGGCTTCAGCTTGGCCGCCATCTTGCTGATGGGGATCGGGATTGGGGGCAACACCGCCGTCTACTCCGTAATCAACGGCATCTTGAACAAACCGGCGCCTGGCGTGCATGCCGATAATCTTGTCAACGTCGCCATGTCTCTACCCGACGACCCGAATGGCGATGTCGTGGCGCTTCCCCTCTATAAGGAGTTCCTGGAGAACACCCGTTGTTTGCAATCCATTGCGGGGTTCGGCTTCGAGCGATTCGCCATGACCGCTTCCGACGGTACGTACGAACTTCGCGGGCAGATCGTCACGCCCAATTTCTTCGACATCCTGGGTGTTCCGATCGCAAAGGGGCGAGGCTTCACCGCCGACGAAGCTCGCGGCGGGGCCGGACTCGCGGCCGTGATCGCCTGGCACGTCTGGCAGAACCAGGTTCAGTCCGCCCCCGATATTGCGGGCCGTCAGGTGCTGCTGAACGGGCTGCCCGTGACGATCGTCGGAGTCTCCGGCCCCGGGTTCCGCGGCACGCATTTCGCGCCGACTTACGAAATCGCGGTCCCCGTGCTGGCATACACGCGGCTCCATGCCGGCCCGCGGGGTGTGGCAAACCACGCCGTCGAAGTGATCTGCCGCCTCGCGCCCGGGGCTTCCTTCGCCCAGGCGACGGCGGAGTTCGAAACGATCAGCCGCCGCATCCGCGCGGCATACCCTGAATTCGGGCGGCAGAGGGTCGTGATAAGGCCGTACTCCTCCACATCGTTCGGACCCTGGCAGAGCGGGCAGGCGCGGATGTTCATGGCGCTCCTCACGGGTGTCGCTCTGCTCACGCTGCTGGTGGTGTGCGCCAACGTTGCCAACCTGATGCTGGGACGGTCCGCCTCGCGACAGCGGGAACTGGCCGTCCGGCAATCGCTGGGGGCCTCGCGCCGGCGGATCCTGTCGCTGCTGCTGGCCGAAGGGGTGGCGCTGTCCATGGCTGCCGCGGCGGCCGCCTGGGTGTTCGCATGGTGGGTCGGGCGGGCGATTCCGTCTCTCCTCCCGCCGCTCGAATCGGGCGCACGCATCGAGCCGAACCTCGGGCCCGATTGGCGCGTTGCCGTCTATGCCCTGGCGCTCGCCATTTTCGGAGCTCTGGTTTTCACGCTCGCGCCTTCGTTGCGCGCCTGGCGCCAGGACTTGATCCCTTTCCTGAAGGCCGGCGAACACAGCGTCATCCAAGGCCGCTCGCGGATGGCGAACGTGCTGGTTGTGGTCCAACTGGCGTTTTGCGTGCTTCTGCTTGGGGGAGCCGGGCTGGCGAGCCGCTCCGTTTTCCTCATCAACGCCGCGGATCTGGGCTTTGCGAAAGACCACCGTCTGATCCTGCGCCTCAACACGCTTGCCGCCGGCAGCGCCGACGATCAGCGCACGCTTCTCGAAACGCTGCGGGAGCGGCTGGCGTCGATCCCCAACGTCACCGCTGTCTCCTACGCGACGGCCGTTCCACCGGATCCCTTCGGAAATCTGGTCGCGATCGCCGGTGGGACGCCGTTTCGCGGCATGGAGGCGGGACCGCGCTACCTCGAAAGTCTGGGCGTCCGCGTCCAGGGCCGCGACTTTCGTGCCGCTGACATGAATCGCGATGTCGCCATCCTCTCCCGCCGCACACAAGAAAAGCTGTTCCCAGGCGAGTCCGCGGTGGGCCGCCCGGTCGAGTTGTTCCATCGGAGCTATGAAGTGATCGGTGTGGCCAGCAATGCAGCCTATTCCGGCCTCCAGCAGCAGGGCGGCGACCAGTTCATCTTCGTGTCACGGACGCCGGGCGCCGCGGCGGGTGTCCGGTACTTCAACATTCGCTATGCCGGCGAGCTTGCAGCCGTGGGCCCCGCGCTCCGCGGCGTGATCCGCGACGCTTCCGCCAGCCAGCGCATCGTCGGGACGGTGCAGAGCATGGACGCCTTCATGCAGCAATACACGGGTCCGGCGCTAGTGATTGGAGGGCTGCTGACGGTCTTCTCGGTGGGATCGCTGATTGTCGCGGGCATCGGCCTCTATGCGGTCATCGCGTTCCACACCGCCCGCCGCACGCGAGAGTTCGGCATCCGCCTGGCGCTCGGCGGCACGCCGCAGGACATCCTGCGGACCGTTTTGAAAGAAGGTCTGGCGCTCGCCGCGACCGGTTCGGCGGCCGGCCTCGCGCTGAGCGCCGCCACCAATCGCCTTCTGAGCGGCCTGCTGTTCGGCGTGACCCCGATCGATCCCATCACCTGGGCGGGCGTGATTACGCTGCTCGGGGTCGTTGCGCTGACGGCATGCTACCTCCCTGCTCGCCGCGCCGGCCGGGTCGAACCGCTGGAGGCTCTGCGGCAGGAGTAGCCCGGGCGCGGCGCCGTTCACCAACCCGAAGATCGTGTGGAAAGCCGTCCCTTAAAACGTGAGATTGATCCCCTGGGCCTGGATCGTCGCGCCCATCGACCTGTCCAGATTCGCTTTTGCCTCCGCCATGTCGGCCTTGGCGCGAGCCTCGCGGCTTCTGGCTGCGATGAACTCGGTCTGCCGCTGCAGCACCAGGAATACCGTCGACGAACCGGCCTGGAATTGGCGTTGCTCGCTCGCGTATTGCTCCTCCGCCGAGCGGCGAGCCAGCGAAGCAGCCTCCAACCGGGACTGCGCCGACGTCACCGCCTGCAGGGCATTGCGCACGTCCGCCTCGATCGCCATGCCGATCTGGTCGCGGAGCGCTTTCAGTTTGCGGCCTTCCGCCTCGGAAACGGCCACTTGCGCCTCGGCCGTCCGATTGCGGAGGGGGAGCGAGATCTGCACCCCGATCTGCGCCGTGGGAAAGTTTCCGCCGAACAGATTGCCGAGCGACTGTCCGTAATTGCCGACGAACAGGCTCGGGGGCGCGGTCGAGATCGGCAGTGGAATTGGGAACGGGTTCGCGCCGCCGGCCAGCGCCTGACCCGCCAATCCCGTCGCGGAAAGGTTCGCGAAGGCGTTGATCTGAGGCCGCGTCTGCTCCTGGTTGAGCCTCACATCGAGTTTGTTGACGTCGAGCGCGATGGCATTCTGCGAAAGCTCAGGGCGTGAAGCCATTGCCTGATTCACGGCGTCTCGCAATGGCACGACCTTGAGCGAAGTGTCCGGCGGCGTCTCCGGCAGGATCGCCGCGCTCCACAGCATGTCTTCACGGTTCGGCAGCATGAGGCTCTTCAGATTGTTTTCCGCCGCCGTCAACGCCTGCTGGGCCGCAAACACGCTCTGCTGGAAGTTGGCAACCTGCGTCTGGGCGGCGACCACGTCCACCGGCGCCAGAACGCCCTCGTCCGCCTGCCGCCGGTTGCTCTCGTACTGGCGCTCCGCCAGCCCCACAGCCTCCGTTTGCACCTGGTAGTTGTTGCAGGCAAAATCGAGCTCCCAATACGCCTGGATCGCCATCGTCACGCGTTCGATCACGCGCTGGCGCAACTGCTCCGTGGAAAGCTGTTGCGCGGCGCGCGCCACCTGGATGCGATGGCGGTTCGGATCGAAACGCAGGCCGCGCCACAAGGGCTGGGTCAGGTTGAGCGAAGCCGTAGCCGGATACTGCGGGTTCAGCGTGAGGAACTGGCTGTCGCTCTGCTGGCGCGAATTCGAGAATTTGAACGCGTAGGAGCCGCCCCACGGGGTCAATCCGGTCAGTTGCGGCGTCACATTGATCTCAGTCTGGGTCAGCTTTCCGGAGGATGTTCCGCCGAGAATCGACGCGACCGGCGAGACGGCTTTGGTGCGGTACGCGCCGAGGCCGAGGACGGGGTCGTACGCGCCTTTCGCCGCCGCGATCTGGAAACCGGCCTCTTCGCGCGCGATGCGCGAGATGCGCAGGTCGGGATCGCTCTTGAGGACCCGCTCGATGGCTTCCGCCAAAGGCATACGCGCTTCGCCCACGATGCCGATGCGCGGCTGCACGCGAACCTCTTCGAGCGGACGCGTCGCGGCGGTCTGCGCAAAGGCGCGCGGCGCCGCCAGCAGCGCCAGAACAACGATCACGGGCACGGTCGCGGTCGCGTGCTCCAATTTCAATCCGCTCTTAGGGACGAGACGCCGCACGAACTGGCCCAAGTCTTCGAACACCGAGTAAAACACGGGGACGGCCAGAAGGGTCAGGAGCAGGCAAAGCGTCTGGCCGCCCACTACCAGGACGCCGATCGAACGATTCGTCGCCGCCCCGACGCCGCGCGAGATCACGAGGGGCATCATGCCCGCCACCAGCGCGATGGTCGTCATCAGGATCGGACGCAGCCGGTCGCGGTTCGCCAGGATGATTGCGTCGTAACGCTTCATTCCCTGGGCGCGCAGCCCATTGGTGTGATCGATCTGGAGAATCGCATTCTTCTTCACGATGCCGAACAACAGGAGCAGGCCAAGACCGGAGAAGATATTGACGGTCTGATGGGCCAGCAGCAGGGACACAATTCCGAAAGGCACGGCGAGCGGCAGCGTGATGAGGATCGTAATCGGATGAATAAAGGACTCGAACTGCGCCGCCAGCACGATGTACATAAAGATGAAGGTCAGCGAAAACGCCAGCATGAAGTAAAAGCCGGTGCGGCCGAGCTCTTTCGACGCGCCCGCCAGGCCGGAGCGGTAATCCGTCTCCATTCCGAGCTGGTTTCGATATTCGTTCAATTTGGCGAGGATGTCCGACTGCGAACCGCCGGGCAACACATTTCCGGTGACGGTCACCTGGCGCTGGCGGTTGATGCGATTGATCGACGACGGACCAGCGCCGGGCACGATCCGGGCGACCTGGTCGAGCGGCACGGAGCCCAGCTTGGCCGACGGCACCGTCATTTTCGTCAAGCCCTCGGCGCTGCCGCGGAACTGCTCCTGCGCGCGCACCCGGACGTCGTACTGATCGTCGCCGGCGTTGAAAGTCGAGGCGACCTGGCCGGCGACGAGCGTGTTCAAGGCCTGCTCGATATCGAGGATGGAAACGCCCAGATCGGCGGCGCGCGGCCGGTCGATCTCCAGGCGGACTTCCGGCTTGCCGCTGCGCAGGGTGCTGTCCGCGTCGGCCAGCCCCGGAATGGTTTTCATCTTCGCCAGCAGAGCCGCGGAGTACTGGCTCAGTTTCTGCAGGTCGGGCCCCTGGATGAAGTACTGCACGTCGGCGTTGCTCTGGTTGCCGCCAACCGTGCTCACGAGTTCGACGCCGGTATGGATCTCCGGCGGGAAGGACTTCAACAGATCGCGCGTGCGCTGCATGATCTGCTGCTGCGTGACAGCGCGTTGATCGATGTCGCTGAGCTTCACGTAAACCGCGGCATTGTTGACCGACCTGTCGGCCCCGCCGCCCACCGTGGCCAGCGTATGCGTGACGCCCGGGAGTTTGCGGACCTCCTGGGCGATCCGTTCCGTGACCCCGCTGGTGGCGGCGAGCGACGTCCCTTCCGGAGTCCGCACCAGGACGTTGAACTGCGATTGATCGTCCTGCGGCAGGAAGTTCTTGCCCACGGCCATGAAGAGCGGCACGATCGACATCACGACCAGAATGCTGATCGCGACTACCGCCTTGCGGTGCTGCATCGACCAGTGCAGCATGCGCGTGTACCACGCATCCAGATGGCGGAAAATGAACGACTCCTTCGAGTGCGGCTTCCCCCCGTTCTCCGGACGTTTCACAAACCGGCTGGTCAGCATCGGGGTCAGAGTGAAGGAAACCAGGAGCGAGACCGCGATGGCGAACGCCGAGGTGAAGCCGAAGGAGCTCATAAAACGCCCGACGATACCGCCCATGAAGCCGACAGGCAGAAAGACCGCGAGCAGAGAAAGAGTCGTGGCCATCACGGCCAGCCCGATTTCGCGTGTCCCCTGGATAGCCGCCTGGAACGGCGGCATGTTCTTCTCTTCGATAAACCGGTAGATGTTTTCCAGCACGATGATGGCGTCGTCGATGACGATTCCGACCATCAGGGTCAGCGCAAGCATGGTGATCTGGTTCAGCGTGAAGCCCATTGCCGCCATCAAGGCAAAGGTGGAGACAATCGATGTGGGAATGGCGACCGCGGCGATCAGCGTGGTGCGGATGTTCGCCAGGAACAGGAAAATGATGATCGCGGCGAAGAAGCTTCCCTCGATCAGGTGCCGCTTGATGTTCTCGACGGCGGCCTTGATGAACACCGATTGGTTGCTGACGATCTGCGTGCGAACATCCTTCGGCAGCGTCGACTGGATGTCTTTCAGGCGCTGCTGGACTTCGGCCGCCGTGGCGACCGTGTTCTCACCCGACTGCTTGGCGATCACCAGCGTGACCGCGGGCACGCCGTCCAGGCGCGCCGCCGTGCGCGGCTCCTCATAGCTGTCCTCGGCGAGGCCGATATCCGCCACTTTGACGATGTAGCCGTTGCGATTTGCGACGGTGATCTGATTGAACTGCGCGGCATCGGGCACGCGGCCCGTGGTCCGCACGGTGAACTCCTTGGCGCCGGCGTTCAGATTCCCACCCGGCAGCTCCAGATTCTGCGCGCGCACCGCGTTGAACACGTCCGTGATCGTCAGGTTGTAGGAGCGCAGCCGGTCGGGATTCACCAGCACGTGCAACTCACGCCGCGCGCCCCCAAGAATCGTGATCTGGCCCACGCCCTTGGCGTTTTCCAGCTTCTGCTTGATCTGCCGGTCGGCGATCATCGTGATATCGCGCAACGAGCGGGGCGCCGAGACCGCGATCTGCATGATCGGGGCGGCGTCCGGATCGAACTTCTGCACGATCGGCTGCTTCGCCGTCTGCGGCAGCGTGGGCACGATTACGTTGACCTTATTCTGCACTTCCTGCGCGGCGACGTCGCCGTTTTTCGCCAGTTCGAACGTGATCAACACCAGCGACTGGCCTTCCGACGAGGTGGAACGCACTTCGTCCACCATGCTGATGGTGTTGACGGCATCCTCCACCTTGCGGCTGATTTCCGTCTCGATTTCCTCCGGCGACGCGCCGGGGTTCGCGATAATCACCGCCACCGTCGGAATATCGACCTTGGGGAAGAGGTCCACCCCAAGTCCGAAGTAGCAGAAGATGCCGACCACGACGAGCGAGAGGATCAGCATCGTCGCGAACACCGGCCGTTTGACACACAGTTGAGCTAGAGCGTGCATGGCGTTTCCTTATTGCCTCGCCTCGACGGCGGCGCCGTCGAACAGTTCGGCCAGGCGGGCGGTGGCGACCGTTTCGGCGCCGGTGAGGCCGTTGAGAATGCGGATCTGGTCGCCATCGACCTCGCCCGTGACGACGACTTTGAGCCGCGCCACGCCGCTTTCGATGGTGAAAAGCTGGTACGAATCGGTGGTCTTGTCGCGAGCCACGGCGGCGCGAGGCACGAAGATCCCGTTCTCGCCGCCGGGCAGGACAACCTTGGCGGTCGCGAACATTCCCGGCCGCAATTCGCCGCGCGGATTATCGAACTTCGCTTCCACGATGAAGACGCGCGAAGCGGGATCTACCGAGGGGTTTACCGCGGTGACCGCGCCGGTGAAAACCCGGTCCGGCCACGCAGCGACACGGGCATTGACGGTCATTCCGACTTTGACCTGCGAAGCGCGCTGTTCGGGCGTCTGCAATTGCAGTTTCAGCAGGCCGACTTTGACGATGGTCGCGATCTTGTTGGTCAGCGCCACGTACTCGCCCGCGGCCACGGGGCGAGCCGTGATCGAGCCATCGAACGGGGCGCGGATCGTTGTGTCGGCGAGGGCCTTTTCGGCCTGCGCCAACTGGGCGCGGGCGGATTCCATCGCGGCCTGAGCGCTTTCGACGCCGCCCCATCCCTGACGCGCGGCGTTGAGCGTCGCCTCATACTGCTGCCGCGCCGCCTTGGCCTGCGACTCGGCGGTCTCCTGCTGGGTGCGGTATCGTTCGTAAGCGCTGCGCGACACGTCACCAGTCGCCACGAGGTTGCCGAAGCGCTGCGCGTCGGCGGCGGCCTGCCTGGCTTGCGCCTGGGCCGATTCATAGGTGGCTCGCGCCGCGGCCGCTTCCGGCATCTGATTCGGATCGAATTTGGCGGCGCCGTTGAGGCCGATGCGCGATTCCGCCTGGCGCAGGGCGGCCGTCGCCTGCGCGAGCTGGGCGCGCGCCTGGTCCAACCGGAGTTGCGCGTCGCGATGATCGAGCTCGCAGATCGCCTGGCCCTGGCGCACGAAATCGCCGGCATTCACCGGCGTGGACACGACGCGGCCCGCGACCAGAGGAGCAATATCCGACTGTTCGTCCGCCGCAAAAGCGCCGGTCGCGTCAAAACCCGCGGCAACGGATTTCATGACGGCGCGGGCGGTGGGCACGCTGACACGTTTCGGCGCCTCCGCGGCAGACACGGCGGTTTCGGGCGTCCGCGAACAGCCGCCGAGCAGGAAGATGGCGGGAAGAAAGGCTGCTGCTAGAAATCGTTTCATATCGTTCTCGTTTGGATTCCGTTCATCAGGATCCGGGTAAAGGTCTCGACGGCTTCGTCCGGGGACAATTCCGCCGAGAAGCCGAACATCTGGGTGAACATCGCATAACGCTGCGCCATGCCGGCGATGGCGGCGAGGATCGCGCCCGGAGCGTACCCCGCGAGCGCGCCTTCGTTTTGCCGCTTCAATACATAAACGCGCAAAAGTTCGAAGATTGGGATCGAAAAACTGCGATTGTGCGCCAATCCCTGCTCATTTCCCTCTAAAGCGGCGAACAACATGACGCGTTCATACCTCGCATCGCCGCTGTAGGAACGGATAATAATGCGGGCAATCGCCCGGAAAAGCCCTTCGTCGTCGTTTCGGTCCATGCATTCTTGCGCATGAGCCATCCATTCGTGGAACTCCGGGCATCCGACCTGCGATTCCAGAACGGCTTGGTAGAGCGCCTGTTTGTTGGGGAAATGGCGGAAAATAACCGCCTCGGTGACCCCCGCCGCCTTCGCGATTTCCTTGGTGGTCGTCCCATTAAACCCCTTGTTTGCGAATAGGTTAAGGGCGATTTCCAGGAGTTGCGTGCGGCGGTCGTCACCCGACATGCGGCAGTGTTGAACGGAGGTTTCGGTCACGGGATACATTATAAGTAAGTACTTACTTATGAGTCAAGCGAAGGGCGGTAAATTGCGACGCCGTGTGCTACCGTTGCGGTCGAAAATCTATGAGATATCTCCTGATCGCATTTGCGTGGCCGCTGCTGGCGCAATCGTCCAGAATCGACTTGACGCAGGATTGGGCTATGCAATCGTCGGCAAAAATCGCGGAAAAGGGCGCCACCCTATCGACAACCGCGTTCCGTCCGGCGGACTGGTATCGCACGGCCGTGCCCTCCACGGTTGTCGCCGCGCTCGTCGACCACAAGGTCTACCCGGACCCGTACTTCGGCATGAACCTGCGGTCGTATCCGGGACTGAGCTATCCCGTCGGGCAGAACTTCGCCAACCAGCCCATGCCCGCCGACAGCCCGTTCGCCGTATCGTGGTGGTATCGCACCCAGTTCCAGCTTCCGGCCTCCGCAAAAGGGCGAAGCCTCTGGCTCCGTTTCGATTCGATCAACTATCAGGCGAACATCTGGCTGAATGGCCGGCAGATCGCCAGCGCCGGCAAGGTCGTTGGCATGTATCGCATATTCGAGCTCGACATCACCGAATTCGCGCTGCCCGGCGCCGCAAATGCGCTCGCCGTCGAAGTGTTTCCACCGCAGCCGAACGACCTCTCGATTACATTCGTCGACTGGAACCCGATGCCGCCCGACAAGGACATGGGCCTCGTGCGCGACGTCTATTTGCTGACCAGCGGCCCGGTGGCCGTCCGCCATTCGCAAATTCTGACGAAACTTGCGCCGGCGCATGACGGGGCGCAGTTGACCGCCGCTACGGAGCTGCGCAACGCGACTTCCCGCGCCGTCGAAGGCACGCTGACAGCCGAGCTCGGCGGGCGGAAGGTAACGCGCAAGGTGACCCTCGGGCCGAAAGAGATAGCGCGGGTGGACATGCCGCCGGTGGAGGTGGCCAATCCCAAGCTCTGGTGGCCCTATCCGCTCGGCCCGCAGAATCTGGAACGCGCGCGGCTTTCCTTCGAGACTGGCGGCGCCGTGTCGGATCGCGAGGACGTGCAGTTCGGCATCCGCGAAGTGACTTCCGAGCTGGATAGCCAGAAGCATCGATTCTTCCGGATCAACGGACAGAGAATCCTCATCCGCGGCGGCGGATGGTCGCAGGACATGCTCCTGCGCTGGTCGCCGGAACGCGAAGATGACGAGCTCCGCTATGTCCGCGACCTCAATCTGAACACCATCCGGCTCGAAGGCAAACTGATGAACGACCATTTCTACGACGCGGCCGACCGCATGGGAATCCTCGTCATGCCGGGCTGGTGCTGCTGTTCGTTTTGGGAGCGGTGGCGCAACTGGAAGCCCGAGGATTACCCGCTCGCCGGCGAATCCCTCCGCGACCAGGCCCGGCGCCTCCGCAATCACCCGAGCATTCTCACCTGGGTCTACGGTAGCGACGAATCGCCGAACAAAGAGGCGGAGACGGTCTACTTGAAGGTCCTCGAAGAGGAGCGCTGGCCCGTGCCGGCGGTGTCCTCTGCAGCGGACCGGACCACTACCCTCACGGGCGTCACCGGAGTCAAGATGACCGGCCCGTACGAGTACGTCGCCCCCAATTACTGGCTGGAGGATCGCGGCAAGCGCGGCGGCGCATGGGGCTTCAACACGGAGACCAGCCCCGGACCGGCCATTCCGGAGCTCGCCAGTCTGAAAGAAATGCTGCCGAAGGACCATCTGTGGCCCATCGACGACTACTGGAATTTCCACGCTGGGGGAGGAGGCTATCGCAACGTCAACGTGTTCACTACCGCGCTCGAAAGCCGGTACGGCAAAGCCAAGGGCCTCGAAGATTACGTGCGCAAGAGCCAGCTCATGACGTATGAGGGCGAGCGCGCCATGTTCGAGGCTTACGGACGCAACAAGTATGGAGCCACCGGCGTCATCCAGTGGATGCTGAACAACGCCTGGCCCTCAATTATCTGGCACCTGTACGACTATTACCTGCGCCCCGGCGGCGGCTACTTCGGCACGAAGAAGGCATGCGAGCCGCTGCACGTGCAGTATTCCTATGACGACCGCTCGGTCGTGGTCGTCAACTCGTATTACCGCGCCTTCCCCGGATACAGCGTGACGGCGAAGGTGTACAACCTCGATCTGACCGAGAAGTTCTCGAAGACCGCGCCGGTGGAGATCGCCTCCGACAGCGTGGCGCGAGCCTTCGAGATCCCGGAAATCGCGGGCCTCAGCGACGCCTATTTTGTGCGCCTGTGGCTGAAGGACACGGCCGGCAAGACCGCCGGCGAGAATTTCTACTGGCTTTCGACAAAGCCCGACGTGTCCGACTGGAACCGCTCGAACGGCCGGTATACGCCCATCTCGTCCTACGCCAACCTGACCTCACTGGAGCAATTGCCGCGCGCCACTCTGAAGGTGACGTCTACGGCTTCGGCGAGCGGAGCCGATGAAATCGAGCGCGTGACCGTGGAGAATACGGGGAAGACGCTCGCGTTCTTCGTGCGACTGGCTGTGGAAGCCGGCGGCCGCGAGGTCGCTCCGGTGATCTGGGAAGACAACTACCTGTCCCTGATGCCCGGCGAGAAGCGCACGGTGTCGGCGACGGTCCACCGCAAAGACCTCGGCGGTTCGGCCGCGCGCATCAAGGTCGAACCTTAGCGCCGGCGAGACTAGCCCGACTTTCGCACTTCAAGGGTATTTTCGGTCTTCGGGCCAGAAAATTC
>CAZSQK010000062.1:0-48167 GCA_964608645.1 uncultured Solibacteraceae bacterium
TGGAACTGATCACGATTCTTAACCGCTGCCATCGTTTCCGGGGTTTTGTCTACCATGACGCCCACTTCAGTGCTGACAACAAGCGCATCGAAGTAGCCGTACGACCGCGAAAGGGCGCGGTCGCAGTCTGCTCGCGATGCCATTTGCCGGCACCCGACCAATAAAACCAACAGGATACAGTTCTATTTCAGTCCAGGCGGAATCGGCCTGTGGTTGATTTTGTAGCTGTGTAGAATCCTCAGATTCACCACTACTGAATCCCGCATAATATAGCGGAACTATTTCGAGCAAACGGCGTCAGGCTTCAATAAGTTCGCTTAATGTAAGTTGCGTCCGCATGTTATGATTTTGGCCTGTGATTCCGCAGGACGCAGACGCCGCCCATGACCTCGCGGTAACTTGCTGCCGCGAGGAGCGTCTTCCGGACGCCGTCGCAGCCCTCGAAAAGGCGGTCGCGTTCTATCCGCGCGATGCGCGGCTGTGGAACGACCTGGGCGCGGCGCGGTGGCTCGCCGGAAGTCCGGAGGCGGCGCGCGCGTGTTTCGACGCCGCCTACCGGCTGCATCGCGACGATCGCGAGGTGGCGAAAAATCTCGGGCGCAGCCTGATGGCGTGCCGCGATTTCGATGGCGCCGTGCCGGTGCTGCGGCGGCTGGTCGCTCGTGGAGGCGCGGCGCTGCAACTGCCGTTGGGACAGGCGTTGCTCGAAACGTGGGCGAATGAAGAAGCGGCGCGCCAGTTTCGGGCCGCTATGGAGCGGGAGGCGGAACGCGCCGACGCGTTGGCGGGCTTGTCGGAGCTCGACATTCGCGCGTTTCGGCCGCATGCGGCGGCGGTCCGGCTGCGCGAGAGCGTGCGGCTCCTACCATCTCAGAATCGGCACTCCGCGCTCGCGCGGCTCGCGCATTTCGACCCGAAGGCCGGCCGCGCGGAAATCTTCGAGGAGCATCGCGCGTGGGGCGCGGCGTACGGTCCGGCGGCGGAGGGCGCCTTGCGGCGGCGGCGCCGTAAGCGTGGGCGCTTGCGAGTCGCGTACCTCTCCGGGATTTTCGAGGGGCACCACGCACAGCTCGGCGCGATCGTCCGGCGCCACGATTTACGGCGGTTCGACGTGTACTGCCTGCACGACGGACGTGCGCTCGACGATCCGGCGTGCCAATGGGTGGACGTCTCGGAGCTCTCGAATGCGGCGGCCGCGAGCCTGATTCGGGAGTTGGAGATCGACATTCTGGTGGAGCCGGACGGCCACTTCCGGAAGGGCGTGCGGCTTCCGGTATTCGGAATGCGCGCCGCGGCGGCGCAGATTGCCTTGCCTCTCTATCCGGGGAGTCTCGGCGTTCCCGGCATCGATTACCGGGTTACCGATGGAGTGGTGGACCCGCCCGGCTGCGAGGCGCACTTCTCCGAGCGGCTCTTACGGCTTTCGGAGTATCTGCCTTTCGATCCGGGTCCGCTGCCCGCGGCGCGGCGGCCGCGGAGGCCGTCGCGGAGACCGGTGGTATTCGGATCCTTCAGCGGGATGACGAAGATCCATGCCGGGGTAATCGACTGCTGGGCGCGCGTGCTGCTGGCTGTGCCCCAATCGCGGTTGCTGATCCAGCACCGTTACGGCCGCACGGGGAGCGACGTGAACCCGGGGATACGGCGGCGGCTGCGCGCGGCGTTCGCGCGGCGCGGCGTCGATCCGGCTCGCATCGATCTGCGCGGGTGGCTGCCGCGCGCGGAATGCGTCGCGCTGCACAACCAGGTCGATATCGCGCTGGATACTTTTCCGTATAACGGCACTTTGACGACGCTCCATGCGCTATGGATGGGTGTGCCGGTGGTGACGCTCGCGGGTGATACGAGCGCGGGGCGGGTTGGGATGAGCATTCTCTCGGCGATGGGGCTCGGGGAGTTGGTGGCGGGGAACGCCGCGGAATATGTGCGAGTGGCGGAGGGGTTGGCGCGGAGCGGGGGTTTAGGCGATCGGATCGCGGCGGGGCGCGGAGATCCGGCTCGCTATGTCCGCGAGTTGGAAGAAGCCTATTTGCAGGTTTGGAGGATGGCATGTGCCTGACGCTTGAATCGATCACGTTCATGAAAGGACGGCTCTGGGACGTGCCGGTTGTGTTCAAGCCCTCCGATGGCACGGACCGGCGCCAGATCGAGCCTCCGGAATGGCCTCCGTGCCGGAAGAATGACTGTTTGAGCCCCGTTGTTTTTCCGCTCTGTTTTACCGGGGGATCCAGAGATTTCATTTTCCCGGTCGTGACCATCTGCAGCCGCCAGCCGGGGACGTTCCAGATCCGCGCCACTCCACCCAAAGACTACCCCAACATCATGGGCTCAGCCTTAACTGACCCGGTTACGTTCTCGCCAGGCAATCTCAGGATCGAAGATCTGGCGGCAAAGCTCGATGCTCCCCTCCTCCAGGACTGGTCTCGACATCGCGTGGGCTTCCACACAGACCAGTGGATGTGGGAGTTCTGTCCGGCCGGCGGCGCCGACTGGCGGGAGTTCCAGCGGACCTCGCATCAGGTGTACACGATTCTGGCTCCGCCGCGAAACCCATGGACCTTCCGCCCTCAGGCGGCATGCGATCTCTGGCTGGAGGTCGTGGACCAAGCATGTAAATGGGCCAAGGGCGCGAGATCCGCGAAGGAGGCGGCCGATCAGATCACCAAGGAAATTTTCAACCTGGGGGAAGAGGGATCGGCGGCTCCCCTGGTTTGGAATGGGGACGCCAATTACTCGAAAGGCGGACAGTTCGATTGCGAAGGGTTCTTGCGCTACTTTCTCAAGAAAGAACTGGGCCAAGGGTCAGCGGTCAATTGCAGTGACCTGGCGTGCATCGTGACGACGTTCGCGAATGCGCTGGGCGCTCACTTGCTTCAATCCACAATCGGCCCCCATTTCGATACGAATTGCGTGCGGCTGATCGGCATGCCGGAGTTTGGTCCCACCGATTTCGAGAGGCACGAGGTCGCCTGGGATGGGGGCGCTGGCATCGGCGATCCCCTGTGGGACGCTTGCCTGGTATTCCCCGGCGAGGCAGAGACTCGCGCCGATTCCGACGACCAGGCGGACGGGCCGGACGAACCGCCGCTGGGGATGACGTTCGGAGGGAGCCAGGGCGCGTATGCGGACCGCCTGATCGCGGGGAAGCAGCAGGCGGGGCCGCAAGGGCCCATCACCGATAATAATGGAGGCAATCGCCCGGTTACGATCAAGAACGTGACGAACTCGGATGGTCTTCGTTCGACCGCGAAACTTGCCGGCGTCCTGCCTTCCGACCTCGATTACAAGCTGGCGGTGATCCGGTACTGCCCGCAACCGCGAGACATGCAGGGCTACCAGATCATCGGGTGGCAGCATCAGGATACGACCGACGGACCGACGGCTTACGTCTCGGTTTGGGGCGAAGCGGGGAATGTGTTGCGGCATCGGGTCAAGGTCACGACGGTTCCGCTTCCCTCGCCCGACCGCGCGCTGAGCTATCTTGCGGTGGAAGTCGGGCGCTCGCCGGTTCCGCTGCGCCGCGTGAGTGGGCCGGGAGTCACTTTCGAGACGGGCGATGGGACGTGGACGCTGACGCTGGCCGGCAACCTGTATGTGAGCGTCAGCAGCGCCGGGGTGTCGCCAATGGACGTGCGGCCGTTTGCCGCCGGGATCGCGGCGAGCCTCCGGGACTCGTCGTCCGGGAAACTGCACCCGCTGATGCCGGTACCGAAGGACGGGCTCCACATCGAGAAACTGCTCGCGGATGTGGGCGCATCCGAGCTGGATTCGGTTGCGATCCGGCCGACGGCGCCGGTCGTCATTCAGAATCGAGTGATTCAAATCAGCGGCAGCGAAGGAGGCGACGCGACCGTAATGGTGCGGCCCTCCGGTTTGACATCATCGACGGAGCTCCAGTAGGAACTGCCGCCACATGCGGCGGTATGCGCCTTCGAGCGATCGCGTAATGGGCGCCGGATCGCCGATGGTGGAGCGCCGGATGGTTTCGCGGAGGCGGGCGCGAAGCCGGGCCAGGGCGGGCACATCGCCGCCCAAGCGAACTGCCAGGTCAATGTAATCCTCCGGGGACTGCGCGATCCAATCGGCGAGGCCGGCTCGCGTCAACAGGCTGACCCCCACGCGGGAAACGTGCGTTTCTCCGGCGCGGGTGACAACCGGCAGTCCCATCCAAAGCGCTTCGCACGTGGCTATGGCGCCTGCGTACGGGAAGGTGTCGAGGGCCAGATCGAAACGCGAGTAAACGCGCAGGTGTTCGCGGCGCGATGTAGTGGCGTAAACGGTGATGCGGCTGCGCGCCACGCCCCAGTCCGCAAAACGGCGATAGAGTTCCTCGGCGGCTTCGGGCGAAACACCGCATTTCAACAGCAGCCGCGACCGCGGTGTCCTGCGCAGAACTTCGGCCCAACAGCGCAGCGACTCGTCCGTGATTTTGTGCCGGCCGGCGAGGCAGCCGAAAGTGACGTACCCACGCCTCAGGGCGGGGAGAGCAGAAACGTCCGGAGCGTATTCCGGAGCGCGGTAGCAAATGAAGCCCGGCCGGAGGCGAATCAAATTCTCCGAGTGGTAGCCTTCGGTCTGCCCCGGCGGGTCGCACCAACGGTCCGTGATGCGGTAATCGATCGCCTTCATCCCGGTCGTATCCGGATACCCGCAGTACGTGACTTGGATTGGCGCGGGCCTTTTGGCGAACACGCCAAGTCGATTCTGCGCGGTGTGCCCGGACAGGTCCACCAGGATATCGATCCGCGCCGCTCTGACGGCGGCGGCCGCTTGCGCATCGCTCAGTCCGGCGATCGGAATCCACTCGCCGGCAGCGGCGCGGAGCTGTTCCGTCACCGCGTCCGGCCGGTTCAACGACGGAAAGCAGACGGACGAGACCCGATCGCGGCGATGGCTGGTCAGCAGGCCGTGGAAGAGGAAGGCGGCGCTGTGGTCTCGAAAGTCGCCCGAGATATATCCGACGCGCAGCCTCCGCCATGGCGACGGATCGGCGACACTCTTTGCCCGCGGGGCGGCCCTGCCGTAGTGGCGGGCGGCCCACGCGCGATGCTCCGCCGCAATCTCGCGGGGAGTGGCGTCGGAGTAATGCAGGCAGAGCAGCAGATTCGAATGCACCGACGGATCGGGGGAGAGAGCGGCGGCCTGGCGTAAGCGCCGCAGGCCTTCGGATGTCCTGCCCAGCGCGACGAGCAAATTGCCGGAATTATTCCACGCTCCCCAATCCATCGGGTCGAGGCGCAAGGCTTCGCTCCAGAGATCCGCAGCTTCGGTCCGGCGACCCGCGCGGGCCAGCGATTCGGCGGCGAGAGCATAGCACTTGGCGTCGCCCGGCCGAAGAGTAGCGGCCGCGCGCGCATGGAGAGCCGATTCATCGAACCGGCGAAGGCGGGCGCAGGTCAAAGCGAGTTGGATTCGCGCGTCCGCATCTTCCGGATCGATCTGCGTCTTGCGGAGGAAAGCCGCGCGACAATCGCTCAGGCGGTTCAGTCGAAGGAGAGCGGCCGCGGTGAAATCGAGCGCTTTGGAGTCCGAGAGGCCGAGCCTCAGCGCCCGGCGGAGCCACGCAGCCGCCGGGCTTATCCGCTCCAAAGCCAGGTAAGCGACCGCCGTCTGGAATGCATAACTCGCATCAGCCGGGGATTCGCGCGCCAGGCGGCGGAACTCGCGTAATGCGTCCGGCCAAGGGTGTGCGCTCACAGCACGCTTCCGCCGAATTAAGCGATCGTGAGCTTAAATGTGCGGTTTGGCCCGACGGCGAGCGTTGCGGTCAGCGGGCTGCTGACTGCGGCGGCGGTAGGCCAGCCGGTAGTGAGGTCGAATCCCTGTGTCCCAGTTTGGCCCTCCACGACATCGAAGACTTGTTGCGAGAGATCGCCCGGCTGGACTGGCGGTGTCGTGACGGCTATTGAGTAGCGGTTTGGGGCCACGGCCGTGAGCAGCACTGGCGAAGATTTGGTACTGAGCGGATTCAAGATCGGGTCGTCGATCGCGACTTTGGCATTCCCGGATGTCGTGGGAGGCATCAATCTCCCCGTGATTCTCCTGACCGTGAACACCTTTTTCTTCACCGCTGCTTTCTTAGCCGCGGCTTTGGACGCCTTTTTGGGCGCTGCTTTCTTAGAGGCCTTCTTAGCTGCCATTTTGGTCTCCTTTGGTAAGATTCAGCACATTATAGCTTTAAGTCTGTGACATATCTAGTAAATCTTGCGTCGCCGCGGAAGGGGTCGTTGGCGGGCTCGGCGGCCAGGGTGGTGACGTTGGGATCGCGGAGTTCGACGGCGACGGCGACCCAGCGGAATGCCGTATCGAGGTCGCCGAGACCGCGATAGGCCTGGGCCAGGGCCCAGGGGAAGAACTGCTCGGACGGCCAGCGGCGCTCCAACTCCGCGACCGTGTCCAGCGCGTCCCGGCGGCGGCCGGCAAGGGCGTATAACTCGGCAAGGACGCCGAGGTGCGCCGGTCCTCTTTGCGAGAGACGGGCGGCCTCCTGCTCCGCTTCGATCGCGGCGTCGAAGTTCCGCAGCATCTGGTAAACGGCGGCGATGCCGTCCCAGGCCGCGCCATACTCCGGATTGAGTTGGAGCATCAAGCGGTATTGACGGATCGCCTCGTCGTAGCGCCGGGCGCGGTAAAGCATGCCGGCCAAAGCTGCTTTCGGAGGGATGGCGAGGGGATCGAGCGCGCAGGCCTTCTCGGCCTCGGCAACGGCGTCGGCGGGGCGGCGGAGGATCGAAAGCAGTCCGGAGCGCCACTGGTGAGCCATTGCGAGGCCGGGGGCAAAGGCGAGCGCCGTGCCATAACGCCGGTCGGAAGTCTGCCAGTCCCAGTCGCGGCGCTGGGCGATGGACGCGAGGTTTAAATGCGCCTCGCCGAGCGAGACGTCTAATTCGAGCGCGCGATGGGCAGCCTCCTCGGAACTGCGGAATGTGGCGGCGAGCGGGTGGCCGGACTGGCCCGCCAGCATATTCCACGAGAGCCCCAGGCCGGCATACGCAGAAGCGAAGTTCGGCGCCAGCCGCAGCGCGGCGGTAAAACGTTCGACGCTTTCGCGCAAGGACGGCACGCTGCGGCGCAGGGCGGCGGCGCGCGCGAGCACATATTCGGAGAACGCCTCGCTGCCGGCCTGCGGGGATGCGAAGACGGCCGGGCGCGGAGGGGCCAGTTGGACACGCATGGCGGCTGCGGCCGCCAGGGCGATGGCGGCCGGGAGCCGCGCGATCTCGGCGGCGGGAACGGAGATGGTCTGCTCCGATTCGACACCGCGATCCGACCCGCTGCGCAGCCACCAGCGCACGACGACGTCCGAGCCTTCATGGCGGACGGCGCCGCTCAAGACGTGTTCGACGCCCAGCCGGCGCGCGGCCGCAATCCACGACACACCGCCGCCGATTGCGGCGTGCGCGGACGCCTCGCCAGTCACGTGCAGCAGCGGCGACCGGGCGAGCGTGCGGATCAATTCGCCGGCGATGCCGGTGGCGAGCGGACGCAGGTCCTCGGACGCGGCCTCGAACGGCACGACCGCGATCGAGAGGGTCCCCAGGCCGCTTCCGGAACGGCCCCACCGCTCGAGGGCCGCCGCGCCGGTGGCTACCGCTCCCGAGACCGCGAGGACCAGGGTGCGGCGCTTCATCTCGCGGTCGCCGCCTGCCAGCGCATCGACGAATTCGCTGGCGGAGCGGTAGCGTTGGTCCGGGTCCGCGGCGAGGCACTTCGCGATCGCGCGCTGCCAGCGGCGCGGCAGTTTGGGGCTGGCAGCGCCGCCTGCGGCCGGCCTTGTCCCAGCCACGGCCTCATGGGCGATCACGCCGAGGGAGTAGATATCGCAGGCCGGGGCCGGCGGGGCGCCGGCTCGCTGCTCGGGCGCCATATAGTCCGGCGACCCCGCGACGAACGCGCCTTCGACGGGGCGCTCGGCCGACGCAATCCCGAAGTCCGTGATGACGGCTCGCACAGCGCCATTGCGGTCCTCCGCCAGGAGAATATTGGCGCACTTGAGGTCGCGGTGGACGACGCCGCTGGCATGGGCCGCATCCAGGCCGAGCGCCACCTGCCGCAGAATCTCGAGCGCCGGAGGTTCCGGGAGCGGGCCGCCGCGGAGCTTTTCGGCGAGGGTGACGCCGTCGACGAGTTCCATGGTCAGGAACAGCGGACCCGGGCCGTCCGCGCCGAACAGGTCGTGAACCCGGCAAATATTGCGGTGCGTCACGGTGCGCGCGAACTGCACCTCGTGACGGAACTGCCGGAGGACTGCCGGATTCGACGCCAACTCAGGAGCGATCGTCTTGAGCGCGACGTGGGCTCCGAGGACCTTGTCGTAGGCGTCGTAAACCTCGCCCATGCCGCCTCGCGCCAGAAAGCGCGAGATGCGAAAGCGGCCCTGCAACTCCTGGCCTGGCGCGAGTTCCCGCAGATGCTCGCCAACATCCTCGGGGAGGACGATCGGTTCCTCCAGGAATGCGCCGGCCGAATCATGCTGCGCGAGCAGGCGGCCGACTTCCAGGCGAATCTCCGCGTCCGCACAGACGCCCGCGAGGAACCGGGCCCGGTCCGCCGGACCGAGCTCCACTGCTTCCGCGAAAATCTCCGCGACCTGTTCCCACCGTTCGGGCGTCACGATGTATAGCGCGTTGCGCCTGGCATTCGGAGCCTCACAATCTGGTAAGCGCGAATGGCGGGCCGGCGGGGCCACCGCGCCGCCTTACACGGTCGTGAAAGTTCCACCCGGACCGCCAAGCTCACCGAACAGCCATGCTTTTGCGACCACCCAGTCGCGTTTGATCGTGCGGGTCGAGACGCCGAACACGTCGGCCATCTCCGCGTCGCTGAGGCCGCCGAAAACACGGAGTTCCACGACCTTCGCGCGCCGGGCATCGAATCCCGCAAGCTTCTGCAGCGCGAAATCCAAAGCCAGCAGCTCCTCCGGATTCGATTCCACGCGCAGCGTCAGATGGTCGAACTCGACGCGCTGGCCGTTGCCGCGTTTCGCCGAGTTTCGCTTGCGCGCATAGTCCACCAGGATCCGGCGCATCACCTGCGCGGCGACGGCGTAAAAGTGCGCCCGGTTCTGGAACTCCGCGCCACTTCCGGCGAGGCGCAAATACGCCTCATTGGCCAGTTCGGTGGCCTGTAGGGTGTGGCCGTCGCGCTCGCGCCGCATGTGCCGCCGCGCAATCCCGCGCAACTCGCCGTACACCAGTTCGAGAAGGCGGTCCTCGGCGTCGCGTTTCCCCTCCTTCATTTCCGCGAGGAGGCGCGTGATGTCCCCGGACTGGTCCATTGCCGTGGTTAGGTATTTTACCGCACGAGTTCGCCGCGCACCAACCTGCGGCGACCGTTCGCTTACCGCGGGCGGCTTCAATTCGTCAGGCGCTTCCCTTTGGGGAGGTAACGCGGGGCGCCGTAACGGTCGGGCGGCTGGCCGCCGTTGGCGGCTTTCGGATTCGTGCCGTACGGATCGAAGTAGCGGTCCATCATCTCGTACAGGCGCGCGCGCATATCGTCGCATTCGGCGCGGTAACGCGGATCGTTGACCACATTGCGCATCTCGTCCGGATCGTCGCGCAAGTCGTACAGCTCGTCATAGTCGGAGCCGTTAAAAACGTACTTGTACCGGCCCGTGACCACCATCCGCTGCACACAGAGGAACTCGCCGCCGTAATAGGCGTTCATGATTTGATCGGTCCAATCGTTGCGCTGCGGGTTCTCGAACAGCGGCAGAAGGGAACGGCCGTCGGGATGCGGCAGCGCGGGCGCTCCAGCCGCCGCGACGTAGGTGTGGGCGAGGTCGTGCGTCTGGACCAGGCTCGACGTGCGGCCGCCGGCCTCGACATGCCCGGGCCAGCGCACGATCAGCGGCACGCGGTAGCATTCTTCATACGGGATCCAACCTTTGATCCACATGCGGTGCGCTCCCACCATGTCGCCATGATCGGTCGTGAACACGACGATGGTATTATCCGCCTGCCCGGTCCGGTCGAGCGCGTCCAGCAAGCGTCCAATCTGCGCGTCCAACTGCTCCGTATAGGCGAAGTAGTGCGCGCGGCTCTGGCGGACATCGTCCTCCGTGACATTCCCCCACGTTTCGCTTTCCCGGCGGTGCAGGCCGGGTTTGCCCTCGAACGTGTCGTGGAAGCTCTTCGGCACGGCGATCGAGCGCGGGTCGTACCGGTCGAGATACTTCTTCAGCGGAAAGTACGGATCGTGGGGCTCGATGTAATGCATCTCCAGATGCCACGGCTGTCCCGCCTGCGCGAAGCGCTGCATCATGGCGATGCCGCAATCGGTGCGGTATTGCTCCGGAGTGGCTTCTTCCGGACCCTCGCGGTAACCCCACATCGGAAACGGCTCGGTTCCGGGCCAGGACATGCGGCGCTCCACAACCCGCCGCATCGCGGCCTGGGGCCGGGCCAAAGGATGCGGATTGCGCCGATTGTCCTGGTCCGCCTTGGAATAGCTCGCCAGGTCCGCCCCTTCGTGGTAGCCGAAATCGAACGGCCCGCGGACGTACGAGGCGTGCCACTTGCCCACATATCCGAGCCGGTAGCCGGCGTCGCGCAGACGCTGCGAGTACAGCACGACATCGGAATTCATATCGCGATGCACGGAGGGAGACGAGTGGATCTGGTTGTAGACTCCGTTGTGCCAATGGTAAGCGCCGGAGAGCAGCATCGCCCGCGCCGGGCAGCACACCGCCGAGGGCGTATACGAGCGCTCGAACAGAAGCCCCTGTCCCGCCAACCGGTTCAGGTTGGGCGTGCGGCATTCGGACCGGCCGGCGATGGTCGCCCATTGCTGCTGGTCCGACATGATGTGCAGGATGTTCGGCCGCTTTACAGCCGGACTCTGCGCCAGGGCATTTCCGGCGGCGGCGCCTGCCAGGAGCTCGCGACGATTCAGCATGGCATTCAGCATATCTCTAAGCGGGTCAGCCTCGGGATGGGACGCGACGGGCCGCTACCCTGTGACCGAAGGCCGCGGCGATCTGCGGGTAAACGCCACGACCAGGCGGATCTGTTCGTAGGTGATTTCGGGCGGCAGAGCTTCGCGCAACGGCTTCAGCCACTGCGGGCCAAGACGGGCAATGGCTTCTTCGATCCGGCGGTGCGCCTCTTCGCCCACCCAGTCGACGCGGTATTCGAGGCGGCCCTTTTCGACGAGATCGGCGACCATGTTCACCACCGTCGCGACCTGGCGGCCGCGGATTGCGGCGATCTCCTCGAAGGTCTTGCCTAACCCGAGCAGGCGGATCGTTTCGTCGGCGGGCGAGGCCTGCGGAGCATCGGGAGCGGCGGCGCGCGACCCGCGATGGAAATTCTCGAACGCGGTGAAGATCTCGCCGCCGTACAGTTCGGCCTTGCGTTCGCCGATGCCGAAGACGGAGAGCAGGTCGCGCAGGTTTCTGGGCTGCTTGCGGCAAAGGTCCACGAGCGCGGCGTCGCTCAACACGACATAGGCGGGCACGGAGGACTGCTGCGCGCGGCGGGACCGCCACTCCTTGAAGTACTGCAGCAGGTCGCGGTCGATATCGCCGGCATCCTCTATCGGGCGGGGCGGTTTCGCGGGGGCAGGCGAAGCAGCCGCGGGCCGGACTGGTTGCGCCTTCGGCTTCGCGTCGCCTTTCGGTTTGCGCTTCTTCCGGACGCTCCAGTCGACATTCGGCGTCGCCTGGATCCATTCCGGCTGGTTGCCGCAGATATCGCACATGTCGCACCGCTCCCATTTGGGAGTCTGGCCGAAGTGCGTGCAGATGTGCAGGTGGCGGCAGCGGCCGCCCTCGGCGAAGTCGCGGACGTCGCGGTAGCGGTCCCAGGCGCGCCGTCTTTCGGCGTCATCCTGCAGCTTCTCGATGAAGAAGGCGAGCAGGCCGGCGTCCCTGGGCTGCCAGAGCACGACGCAATCCGAAGGCAGCCCGTCGCGGCCGGCGCGGCCGGCTTCCTGATAATACTGCTCGATCGACTTGGGCAAGGAGAGGTGAATGACGGCGCGCACCGCCGGCTTGTTGATGCCGAGCCCGAACGCGATCGTGCCGACGAGGACGGGCGCCTCGTCGTTCATCCATCGCTCCTGGTTGCGGCGGCGGAGATCGTTGTCCATCTGGCCGTGATAGGGGATGGCGGAAATACCACTGCCGGCGAGGAAATCGACCGTTTCTTCGACGCTGGCGATGGTCGGCGCGTACACGATGATGCTGGCGTCGCCATAGGCGCGGGCGGCGGACAGGAGCAGGGCGCGGTGCATGCCCTTCTCGCACTGGTGGACGACGTAACGCAGGTTGGAGCGGTGGAAGCTCGCGATGTACTTGTGCGGGTCGCGAAGCTGGAGTTGCTGCAGGATATCGTGGCGGACGCGGCGGGTGGCGCTGGCGGTGAAGGCGGCAATCGGCTTCTCCGGGAAGTTCTGGCGCAGGGAGCTGAGCTGCCGGTATTCGGGGCGGAACTCGTGGCCCCATTCGGAGATGCAATGCGCCTCGTCGATGGCGAAGAACGCGACCGGCACGCGCTGCAGCCACGCCACGGTGTCCTGCCGGGCGAGACGCTCGGGCGAAAGATAGAGGAGGCGATAGGCGCCCTGCGTCGCGGCGCGCATCACGGTCCGCTGCTCGCCGGTGGACAGGGTGCTGTTGAGCAGCGCCGCGGGAATGCCCATGTCGGCGAGCTGCGCCACCTGGTCCTGCATGAGGGCGATGAGCGGGGAGATGACGATCGCGGTCCGGCCGAGCACGAGCGCCGGCAACTGGTAGCAAAGCGATTTGCCGCCGCCGGTGGGCATGACCACAGCGGCGTCGTTGCCCGAGAGGAGGCTCTGGATGATCCGCTCCTGCATCGGGCGGAACGAATCGTAGCCCCAATAGCGTTTCAGGGCCGCGTGGAGGTCTGACACTGTAGATCTACGAGTGTAACAGGCGGAGCGCTTGCGGCGGAGCGGCGCGGAGCATCTGGCGCACGGTGAGCTGCGTGACTGGATGGCGCAAGGCGGGGGCGAGATCGGCGAGAGGCGCGAGCACGAAGCGGCGCTTGGGCATGCGCGGGTGGGGGATTTCGAGGGTGGGCGTATGGACGATCGAACTGGCGTAGAGGAGGATATCGATATCGAGCGTGCGCGGACCCTTGGGGATGTCGCGCTTGCGGCCGAGTTCGCGCTCGATGCGGCCGGTGTGCGCGAGGAGCTGGCGCGGGAAGAGGTCGGTTTCGGCTTCGACGACCTGGTTGAGAAACCATGGCTGCGCCGTGAATTCCAGGGGAGCGGTCTCGTAAATCGGGGAGGCGCGGAGGACGTGGATTCGCTCCGCGGCGAAGCGGTCGATGGCGGCGCGCAGGTTGGCCTGGCGGTCGCCGACGTTGGAGCCGAGGGAGAGATAGATGCGCTTCGCCGGCACGTTCAGATTGTAAACCCGGCGCGGGAGCCCGAGGCCGGATCTCCACCCGAATGCCGCCCCTCAAGCAAGCGCCGATTCCACTTCCCTCGCGAGCGCCTCCAAGACCTCCGCGTAGCAGCCCCCATTGGCATTTTCCGAAAGGTGCGCCAGGCTCCCGGCGTAATGCGCCAGATGCCTCTCCAGAAACTCGGCGCGGGCGCGCCGCACGGATTCCAGGTCCAGGTTGCCGGCGGCTTCGCAATGATCGAGCCATGCCAGGAATTCCAATTGCGTGAGCAGGTGGTCCGGCGCCGCCCGCCCGTCGATCTCCAGGCCGAAGTTCTGATAGTAGAGTTTGTTCTCCAGCACCACGTCGCCCGCTGGTTTATTGAGCAGCCAGGCGCTTTCCAGCAGCGGACATCGCGGCTGCGGCAGACCCGCTTCGAAGAGATCGATATACAGCGCGCGCAGGTCTTCGAGCGTGCCCGGCGCGGTTTCGCAAAGCTCCCCGAAGCGTTCCAGATGACGCTCGTCCGGATACGCCAGCGCGAACCGGAAGACCGCCCACGTGTTCACTGTGCCCGATACCATATCGTGAAGTACTTTCTGCCGTCGCGATCCTGTTGTGAACCGTTCCAGATGGCGACGGCGAATGGCGTCCCCGGCCGCAAATCGGGGATTTGTAAAGTCACCGTCCACTTGCCGGCGGCGTATTGGCCTTGCGCGGGGAACGATTGCCCCGTGCGTTTGGTGGTCTCCCGGCCGCTGGCTTCCATGACGGCGGCGCCCCGCGTCGCATCCCACACGAAAATGCGGACCGGATGCCCGCCATCCCCCATCTGCAGCGAGGGATTCAGATCGCCGGCGGCGGGCTTGGCTGGAATCATCACCGCGCACGCGTCGGAGAAGCGGTCCGTAGCCGCCGATTGGGCCACCAGATGGTCGCCCTGCCAGTCGCGCTCCGCCTTGGGAAGGACCGCGACATCGTGGGTCTTGTCGGCCCATTCCAGACGCACGAAGTTGCCTGCGGCATTATGCACGATCTGGGCCTGCACCGCCGCAATCTCCACCGCCGCCGGAGCGTCCGTGGAGTAGAGCGGCGGCGTCCGGTGCAGGGCCAGCGCGACAGGCGCCGCCGCCTTCCATTCCGCGGCCGACGGATCGAGCGCGTTCTGCGCGCACGCCGCCGCACAGCAAACGAACCAACAGGCAAGACGTCTCATGCTTTGTGCGCTCCCTGAATCTGGATGAGATCTTCGTGTCTGGGAATCTGATAGCGGACATGCTCGTCCCGCCCGATCAACAGTTGCAGGACTTCGCTCGTGCCCCCGTTCTGCGCCCGGCGCAACTCCGCCTCCAGCCGGTGGATCACCGGAACCACCTCGTCGCCGAAGAGATATTTCAGGTAGTCCATCGGCATCCGGGGATCTTCCAGCACGCTCTTGCCGTAGTTGCCGGTCCGTGGCGGATTGAAGGGCGGCACATAGAAGACATTGGGCTCGGTGCCCTTTTCGGGAAAGAGCCCCAGGGCGACTCTGTGCACGTGGACCAGCTTGTGGACCGCGGAATCCGGGTCATCGAGGAAGCCGACGAAGCGCAGACGTCCCGGACATTGCTTCGCGCACGCATTGACCTCGCCCTTCTCGATGCGCGGATAGCAGAAGATGCACTTTTGCGCTTTCCCGAGCAGTTCGTTGAAGTAAATCTTCTTGTACGGGCACGCCTTCATGCAGTAGCGATAGCCTTCGCAGCGATCCTGGTCCACCAGCACGATGCCATCCTCGGCGCGCTTGTAGATGGCCTTGCGCGGGCAGGCTTCCAGGCAGGCCGGATTCGTGCAGTGGTTACACAGGCGGGGAAGGTAGAAGTAGTAGTTCTCGCCCAGCATGAGCGCGCCGACGTCTTCGTCCCAGTTCGGCGTATTGCGCGTTTCTTCCTGCGGCATCGCCTGCAGGCCTCCCTGAAACAGCCGTTCGGCATAGTTGTACTCGAAGGTCTGCCCGTAATCCTCCTTGCTGGGCAGTTCGGAGGGCCGCAGTTTGCCGTCTTCGAAGCCGCCGCCGATCTTGTCCCAATTGCGCGGGTACCCCTGGCCGGGACGGGTCTCGACATTGTTCCAGTACATGTAGTCCATGCCGTCGCCGTCGGTCCACAGCTTCTTGCAGGCCATGGTGCAGGTCTGGCAACCCAGACACTTGTTGAGGTCGAGCACCATCGAGATCTGATGTTGCGGCATGGCCTACGCCTTTCCCTTTCCGGTTCTGCGGATGGCCTGCAGGTCGGCCGCGGTCGGAGTGTGCTTCACGATGTCCACCCTGACGTCGCGATTGTTGCCGGTCGGCCCCCAGTAGTTCAGCTTGAAGTTGACGTGTCCGTAGCCGCCCACCAGTTGGGTGGGCTTGATCTTGATCATCGATGGCGATTGCCAGCCGCCCTGCAGAAATCCCAGGTAGCGCTCCCAGCCGTGATACATGGTGAGACGCTTGCGCTTTTCGCCCGGCAGGATCTGCACTTTGCTGACGAAGCTGCCGTTATCGTTGAAGACCTTCACCCAATCGTTGTCCTGGATGTTGCGCGCCTTGGCATCGTCGGGATGGATGTAGCAAATCGGGATGCCCCGCTGCAGCCGCAACTGGTAGCGCGCGTCGCGCCACGTGGAGTGGATGGACCATCGGCCGTGCGGCGTATTCCAGAAGAACGGGTATTTCGCGCTGTCCGCCAGCGGCTCCTTGTAGACCGGAAGCTGCTCGCCGAAATCGAGGAACCACGGATGGTCCAGGTAGAACTGCTGCCGCCCGGTAAGGGTGCGCCAGGGCCGCTTGTTCTCTACCTGATGCTGGAACGGCGTGTACGCCTGCCCATCTTTGATCTCGCTGTTCCAGGCTTCCTCGTCGATCTTCTGAAAGCGCTGCGGATGCCGCTTCAATTGCTCGAAGGTCATCCCCTTCGTTTCCGGCGAACCATCGAGGATGAAATTGGCGCCATCCTCCGGCTGCTGGAACTTGCCGTTGCCGCTCCACAGATCGTACGTTTTGGTGAAGTCCCGATTCCAGTCGAACTGCGGATCGTGATACGGGGCGAGCTTTCGCCCGGCCGCCAGTTCAGCCATTTTCTTTGCCAGATCGCGGAAGATCTCCCAATCCGGCTTGGAGTCGTAGAGCGGGTCGAGAACCTTATTAAAGGGATGGACGTAACTGTGGCAGTCCGTGGTGCTGATATCAGACTTCTCGTAGTAGCTGGCCGCCGGCAGCACGACGTCGGAAAACAGCGCCGTCGTGTCCATGCGATAGTTCAGGTCGACGATGAGGTCCAGGTGCTTCCACAGCGACCTCAGGATTTGCTCGTTGCCCTTTGCCTGGTTGAGATAGTTGGCGCGCCATACGATGAGCGCCCGCGGCTTCTGGCCGCGCTTCTTGGGATAGAGCGGCATCCAGCCGTTCTTGATGCTCTCTTCGATGTAGTGCTCGATCGGTTTGCCGTTGTAGAGGTGGGGATCTTTGCTGGACGAGTGGAGGTATGTCCACAGCGTCATATTCTGCATGCGCTGCTTCTTGACGCCCTCCGGAAACGCATAGGCTTTGAAGCCGCGTTCGGGCCAAACGCGCTCCTGCCCCACATAGTGGTTGAAGCCTCCCCCGTTCTTGCCGGTATTCCCGGTGAGCGCCACCAGCAGGATGAGGGCTCGATTGATCAGGTCGTTATGGAACCAGTGGTTGAGCCCGGCGCCGTGAATGATAATGGCAGGCTTGCGCGTGGCGAACTCGTGGGCGAACTGTTTGATGTCGCCCAATGCGAGTCCCGTCGTCTGAGCCACCGATTCCAGCGTGTATGGCGCCAGCTTCTGCTTCATCAGCTCGAACACGGTCGTCACTTCGCCGTCTGCATAGTGCAGATCCGGCTCGGCGCCTCCCAGCGCGATGGTCTTTTCCTTCGACCCCATCGACCCGGGCGCTTCGCGGCGTTGGCCGGTCTTGGCGTCGTGGAAGAAGAACCGGTCGGACGATCCCTCCGCGCGGACGAAGAGGTTCGTGCGCTTGTTCACCAGCAGCGCAAGATCGGTCTGCTCCTTGACATAGGCCGCGTCGTAAAGATTGTTGTCGACGATGTATTTGGCGACCCCCAGGGCCAGGGCGGCGTCCGTCCCCGGCTGAATGGCGAGGAACAGGTCTGTGTGCACCATCGACGAGTTGAAATCCGGCGAGATGCCCACGATCTTCGCGCCGTTGTAGCGCGCTTCCCAGGCGAAGTGCGCGTCCGGGATGCGGGTTTGCGAGATGTTGCTGCCCCACAGCACGATGTACTTGGAGTTGAACCAGTCGGCGCACTCGCACGACTCGGTCTGCACACCCCAGGTGAGCGGCTCCCCGGGCGGCAGATCGCAATACCAGTCGTAAAAGGAGCAGAACACCCCGCCGGTATAGTGCGCGAACCGCGACCCCGCCGCGAATGAGACCGGGCTCATCGCCGGAATCACGCTGAAATAGGTGTTGGTGTCCGGCCCGTATTGGTAGATGTTGTCAAGCAGTTTGCCGGCCACCAGCGTCAGCGCTTCGTCCCACGTCGCCTTGCGCCATTTGCCCTCGCCGCGTTCTCCCGCCCGGATCAGCGGAGAACGCAGCCGCTGCGGTCCGTAGACATACTCGGTGAAACACGCGCCCTTCTGGCAGCCGCGCGGATTGTAGTCTGGGAGATCGGCGGAAATGCGCGGGTAGTCGGCGGCCTGTTCTTCCCGAATCATGACGCCGTTGCGCACGTAGACGTTCCAACTGCACGACCCCGTGCAGTTGGCGGAGTGCGTGGAGCGGACCACTTTGTCCCAGGTCCACTGCTTGCGATACAGCTCTTCCCACCCGCGGTATGGATACGCGCGCAGCGGATCGAGCGGCCCCGTGAAGGCCTCCAGTTGGGGCGCCTCCGTCCGGCGGCACCCCGGGATGGACGCGCCGAGCGCCGCCAGGCCGCCGAGTTTGAGGAAGTCGCGTCGGTTCTTCATGGGTGGCTGCTCCTGTCCTGCGGCTGCCAGTTCCGGATGTAGGCGAGCAGATCGCCGATCTGCGATTCGCTGACACCCGCGCGGCCGAACGCCGGCATCGGAGTGTTTTCGCGTCCGGCGCGGATCGTCTGCGAGATAAACACGTCGGTGGCCGCTTTCTGGAAGACCGGGTTGGCCAGCGCGGGAGCGATGAGCCCCTTGCCGTCGGCGCCGTGGCACCCGGCGCATTCCTGCGCGAACAGCGCGGCTCCGCGGGTGACCTCGCCACGCGGCGGCGCCGCCGGAAGAGTCATGGCAGGCGCCGAAGTCCGGAGATACCCCACCAGAGCCGTCACCTCCGCTTCGCTCAAGCCCCCCGCCTTGGGACCCCAGCCCGGCATGCGCGTGCCGGGACGGCCCTCGCGGATGTTCTCCGCCAGGCACTCATCGTCCTCGGTCCTCACGAAGGCCGCGTTCCGTATGCCGGGAACAAAGCGGGCCAGCTTCTTGTCCCAACGGCTGTGCAGGCCCGTATCGTGGCACGCCGCGCAGTAGCGGCGGTACAGCGCGGCGCCGTCCGGAGCGGCCGGATGCAGCCGCGCGTACTGCTCGTCGATCTTGTCGGGCGCGAGGTATTCGGCCGGCAGATCGCGCTGGCGCAAAGACAGCATGAAGACGGTGAGCGCTTCGACCTGCGGCTGGGTGAGCGCCGGCATCGGCATCAGGCTTCCGGCCACGATGCCGCCCGGGTCGCGGAAATGCTCGGCGAACCAGTTCCAGGTGGTCTGCGACCCTTTGAGACTCGCGCGCACGAACTGGTGCTTCGTCTTCAGCCCCTCGTTGTCGAGCGCCGGTCCGAGTTGTCCGCCCTTGCCGTTGAGTTTGTGGCAGCCGTTGCACCCTTTCTGCTCGAACAATCGCATGCCCAACACGAGCTTCTCCGCCGACCCCGCGGGCAGCGCCCGGGGATCGTGGCACGATGCGCAGGTGGCCTCCGTGAACTTGGCGGGCAGCAGCGGGTAGTCCCAGAAATACTCTTCCGCCTTGGCTTCCTCGAAGTTGAGCGCCGCGCCCTGACCCTGGTGGCAGACCGTGCAGCCGAACTTCTCCACGCGGTGGATGGCGAGCAGCAGCTTCGGATGCGTGCGGTGCGGGTTGGGCTGGTCCGCCATGCGGGGATCGTCGATGCCCAGGTGGCACGTCACACAACGATCCACCGTATGCAGCGCCGGCACAACCACCTGGCGGATCTCGATCGGGAGGTTGCGCGCGGTGGCGCGCGCCGCGTCGGTGTGGGCCTTGGTCAACAGGATGCCGCGGAATTCCGCCTGGCGCTCGCGCCAGTCTGCCGAGATGTTCTCGCGGACGGCTGCGGCGACCAGAAAGCCGATGGTCACCACGGAGCACACCACCGTGACCCACTTGAAAGGACGGGATGGATCGCCAGTCATCGTTTCTCCTAATGTGTGGGCCACTGGCTGGGCCACCAGTAGAAATGCCAGTTCGGTCCGCGGAAAATGGAGCCCATCGCGGTCAAGACGATGAAGCCCGCCAGGAAACAGGTGAACAGTGCGATGGCCGACAGGCGAATGCTGCTCGTCCGCCGCAACACCCACAGCGACCAGGCCGCATACAAGGCCACGATCACCGTCGCCGGATTCAGAACGATGATGGCGATCTGCGGAATCGTCGGGAACCAGGTTCGCAGCCATCCGAAGTTCACCGTGACGGCAAGGAGGGCCAGAACGCTGGTGAGACCATATGCCGCCGATTGCCAGAACGCGCGTTTCCCCGCTGGACCGCCGAACCAGATGCCCACGCCGCGCGGATCGCGGTCCAGGTAGGGAATCAGCCCCAATCCGATCAGCACGATGCTCGGAATGCCGACCCCGCCCATGAAGGCGGAGTACGAAACGAGTTCCTGGAGCCCGAGGAAATACCACGGCGCCTTGGCGGGATTCTCCGGAATCGCCGGGTTGGCCATCTCCTTGAGGGGCGCGTCGAAGAAGTAACTCAGGACCAGCGTTACCGCGATGGTGAACATGAAGGCCGCGAGCTCTGCCCACAACAGGTTTGGCCAACTGGAAACCGATCCTTCCGGAGCCCTGCCCACGGCGGGGGTGCGGCCTCGCACTACCGCCATCAAGCCATAGGTCTTCGCCGGCGCAAACACCTCGACGTCGCGGTCTCCGATGCGCGCCGGCGGCGCCGGTTTCGACTCGTCCCGCGACAGACCCCCGTCCTTGCGCACGCGCCAGAAGTGCAGTCCCATGAAGCCGACGATCAAAACGGGCAACACCGCCACGTGCAGCACATAGAAGCGAATCAGCGATTCCTGTCCGACGTAATTGGCGCCCAGCAGCAGTTGCTTCTGGAACTTGCCGGGATCGAACCATGCGGTGATGCCGATGGCGTCGGTCACCTCCCGGGGTGAGTTGGCAATATTGGCGCCGATGGTGACCGCCCAATACGCCAACTGGTCCCACGGCAGCAGGTAGCCGGTGAAGCTGAGACCCAGCGTCAACACGAGCAAGGCGAGGCCGATGAGCCAGTTGAATTCGCGCGGCCGTTTGTAGGAGCCGGTGTAGAAGACCCGCGCCATATGCAGGAACACCGCCAGAACCATCAGGTGCGCGCTCCATCGGTGGATGTTGCGGATGAAGCGGCCAGCCGGGACCACGAAATGGATGTCCTTCACCGAGTTGTATGCCAGTTCCACGCCGGGCTTGTAGTACACCATCAGCAGGATTCCGGTGATGGTCAGCACCACGAACGAAGCGGTGAGGATCAGGCCGAGGCCGAAGGTGTAGGCGAACCGCAGCGACCGGCGGTCGGTTCGGACGCTCTGCAGGTGCAGGAACAGGTTGTGGAACGTGCTCTGCGAGCGTTCCCGGTCGGTCTCGGGGAATTTGCCGTTGCGCAGCGCGGACTCGCGGAGATGCCGCGGCGCCTGCTTGATGTTTTCGAGGAATTCCTGAATAGGCGTCATGGCGTCAAACCCGGAAGCGGGTTCCTTTCGACACCGTCGATTCGGCGTTCACCTGCAACTGGCCGTCCGGCGACAGCACAATTTCCAGCCACGGCAGAGCGGCAGGGGCCGGTCCTCCCACTACCGATCCGTCGGTGGAGAAACGCGATCCGTGGCAGGGGCACGCAAAACCCTCGCCTTCGGTGTGGGCCACAACGCACCCGAGGTGCGTGCACACCGAGGAAATCGCGTGGAAGCCCGGTTCTTCGTGGAACAGGAAGAATCCGCCCGCTTCGACGCGGGTGGTGGAGCCCACGGCGTATTGCGCCGGGTCGCCCAGCTTGAAGACGCGGAGCGGGCCGGGTTGCACCGCGGGCTTCGGCAGCCGCATCACGCCGGCGAGCGCGGCGCCCATGGAGGCCAGTACGCCCCACAGAGCGGTCAGACCGAGGAAATCGCGGCGTTTCGGAGAATCAGGCATAAGTCCACTCCTGGCGGAACAGGAATCGCTCCATCGTGATGGCGTGGGTCGGACAGCGCTGCGCGCACAAGGCGCAGCGGATACATCGGTCCTCGTCTTTCAAAATCGCCGAGTCGCCCGGACCCGCCGCCGTCGCGGCCAGCAGCGCGTCGATGTCAGGCGACGGCGCCAGTTGCTCCAGCGCCACCAGCTTCAGACACAGCGTCGGGCAGACATCCACACATCCGCCGCAGAGGATGCACTTCTCGCCGTCGAAGATGGTGTTGACGCCGCAATCCAGACAGCGGCCGGCCTCGCCCGCCGCCTGGGTTTCGGTGTACCCGGTTTCGACCAGGCGCTTCGGGTCGGCCAGGCGCTCCCGGGCGGGGGTCACCGGGATATGGGCGCGCTTGCGGCCCTCGTAACCAGCCTCGCGGCGGTAGTCTTCGATCTCGACGTGCAGTTGCGTTTCGTGCTGCCGGATCTCGCGGCCGGTCAGGAAGCGATACACACCGCGCGCCGCTTTCTTGCCGCTGGCGATGGCGTCGATCATGAGGCGCGCGCCGTACGCGACGTCGCCCGCGGCGAAGACGCCCGGCGTTGCCGTCTCGCAGGTGTCCGCATCCACCTGGAGCCGGGAAACGTCCCCCAGAAAACTCAGGTCGGCCATCTGGCCCACGGAGAGCAGCACGGTGTCGGCTTCCACATCGACCGTCTCGGTGTCGTCATACACCGGCGCGAAGCGGCGGTTGGCGTCGAACACGGAAAGCACGCGGCGGAAGCGGACCCCCGAGACGACCTTTTGACCGTTCTCTTCGCGGAAAAGGAATTCCTTGGGCCCCAGCCGATTGTGCCGGACGATGCCTTCTTCCTCGCCTTCCACGATCTCCACTTCATCCGCCGGCATTTCCTCGCGCGATTCCAGGCAGGCCAGGTGCACTTCGCGAACCGCTTCCTGCCGCAGCGCCACGCGGGAAATGTCCGTTTCGGTCTGCCGCGCAACCAGGCGTTCCGGGTCGTCATCCTCGTACCGGACCGCCGAGCGGGAGACATCGAAGGCCACGTTTCCGCCGCCGATCACCACCACGCGGCGGCCGATGGGCAGGCGTTCGCCGAGCGACACAGCGCGCAGGAAGTCGATGCCCCCGTAGATGCCCTGGGCGTCGGATCCGGGCAGTTGCAGCATGCGGGCGCGCTTGGCGCCGACCGCGATGATAACGGCCTGGAAGTCGCGCCGAAGCTCCTCGAACTCCACGTCCCGGCCGACTTTAACGCCGCAGCGGAACTCGACACCCACGCGGCGGATCAGTTCGATCTCGGCGTCGATCAGGTCGCGCGGCAGGCGGTACGCGGGAATGCCGGTGTAGAGCATCCCGGCGGGCCGCGGCTCGGCTTCGAAGATGGTGGGCGCCATGCCCATCAGGGCAAGGTCGTGCGCGGCAGCCAGACCGGCGGGTCCGGAGCCGATAATGGCCACCCGCAACCCCTGCGGCCGCTGGTAGTCCCGGGACGCGAGGAACCGGGCTACGTTGGCCATCTCCTCGAGACCGTCGCAGGCCCCTTCCGAAAAATCGGCCGAAGCGCGGAGACGGCCGGCATATTGGTCGGAGACAAACCGCTTCAGGGCGCGAATGGCGATCGGCTGGTCGATGGATCCTCGCCGGCAGGCGGCTTCGCAAGGCGCGCCGCAGACCCGTCCACAGATGGAAGCGAGCGGGTTGGGCCCCCGGGCGATCAGGTACGCCGCTTCATATTCTCCGGCGGCGATCGCGCGGACATAGCCACGGGCGTCCGTGTGAACCGGGCAGGCATGCTGGCACTTGATCTGACGGCGCCAGTACTCCGCGTCGGGCACGATGGCCGTGAACCGGGCTTCCGCCGCTTGAATCATGTCATCTCTTGATACTGGGGATTCTCGTCCGGCGGCGATGACTAAAGTCACACTAACAATAATCAGGCCTGAATATTCTTTAATCAAGAGGCAAGCGCGCCGCCATGGCATCTTCCACAACCACCGCGGTGGCCGCCTGTTCTTCGTCTGGCGTCGTAGTGGCGGCGGCGCGAATGAAATGAGAATCCGACAGCCGTTACACTATTTCTGTGCCCTCGCCCAAAAAACCATGGCCCGTGCTCGTCGGCGAGTACACGTCGCTTGCCTTCATGCTCCCCATTGCCACCTTTGTCGGATACGCCATCGGGTACGCTCTCGACAAGGCCTTTCACACGCAATGGATCTACATCCCCGGATTGTTACTGGGGATTGTCGCCGGATTTGTCCAGTTGATCCGCCAGTTGATGCGGGACACCAAGGATGACTGACGATCGCTTCTACGAGCTGGCACGGCAGCGCATTTCCAAAGCGATGTTCGCGATTGGAGCGGGCGGAGTGATCGCCGCGACAGCCTATGGCGGCTGGAGGTGGGGGGCGGGGTTCGCTGCCGGAGCCGCCGCTTCATGGCTGAATTTCCACTGGCTGAAGAAGATCGTCGACGCCCTCGGCAGCTCGCGTCCGACGCGGAAACGCGTCGCGGTGCTGGCTGGACTCCGCTACGCACTTCTGGGTGGTGGGGCCTATGTTATACTGCAATATTCTTCCATCAGCCTGACGGCCGCCCTCTTCGGATTGTTCGTTGCCGTGGCCGCGGTGATCGTCGAAATCTGTTTCGAACTCGTGTATGCACGAAGCGATTGAACCTCAACTCTGGATCACGAAGCTTTTCAATCAATACCTCGCCGGCGTCGGTAATTCCGTGCTGGATCTGGTCCACATGGAACACAACCCGGCGGCTCCATGGGCGAATTTCATCTGCATGGAATTGCTGGTTGCGCTCATCATCGTGGTGCTGTTTGCCATGCTGAAACCGCGCCTCTCCTCCGAGAATCCCGGCAAGCTGCAGCACACCTTCGAGCTGGTCTACCAGTTCCTCCATGGCGAATCCGAAGAGCAGGTGGGCCACAACGGGCCGCATTACATCGCGTTCTTCGGGACGCTGTTCATTTTTATTCTGTTCATGAACCTGATCGGCGTGGTGCCGGGGTTCGAATCGCCCACCATGTCCCCGGCAGTGCCGCTGGGATGCGCCGCGGCGACGTTCCTCTACTACAATATCGTCGGCGTGCAGGCGAACGGCCTCGGGAAGTACCTCGCCCACTTTGCCGGCCCCATGCCGCTGCTGGCGCCTCTGATGATCCCGATCGAGTTGATCAGCCACCTGGCGCGTCCGCTCTCGCTGACCATTCGTCTCTACGCCAACATGTTCGCCGGTGAGCAGGTGACCCTGGTTTTCCTGAGTCTGACCTACTTCCTGGTGCCGGCGGTGTTCATGGGGCTGCACATTTTCGTTTCCCTGTTGCAGGCTTATATTTTTATGCTCCTGACCATGATGTATGTGGCCGGAGCGGTCGCGCACGACCACTAATTTCATACCGGCTTTATGCCGCTCCTTCAGTGTGAGCCCGGCTGCAAGAGGATGACGGGGACCACCTCCTGGGAGCGATTCTTGACGAGGAGAAGTAACATGACGAAGAAGTTTTTCTTTTTGATGGCGCTGTTGCTGCTGTGCAGTGCGATGGCGTTCGCCCAAACCCAGGGCACTCCGGGAAACCCGACCCTGAATGGGCATTGGGTGCCGATCGCCGCCGGTTTCTCGATGGCGATCGCTTCGGGGCTTTGCGGCCTCGCCCAAGCCAAGGCTGTGGCGTCGTCCGCCGAAGGCATGGCGCGCAATCCCGGCGCCGCCGGCGCGATCCGCTTCGCCCTGCTGCTGGGCCTGGTGCTGATCGAGTCGCTGGCGCTCTATACGCTGGTCATTATCATCATGAAGGTGAAGTAAGAAACACGCGCGCGGGGGGCAATTCATGCCCCCCAAATGCGTCTTTCCCCTCCCGGTACTACTAATGGCTCACAGGGTAGTACATCTTCCTCAATCGAGTACCTCATCTATTGACTGGCTGTCACTCAACCTTTAGCATTGAGGTCACAGTCAATGGAACAACGAAGAACCAGGCGATTCCAGCTGGAACTGCCCCTATCCATCACCCGTGCGGGCGCCGATCATGTTGCCCTCCCTGGTTTTACGAAAAATATCAGTTCGACCGGCGTGCTCTTCACCACCGGGGCGGCCCCCGATCTCGGGGGTCCCATCGAGTACATCATCACTCTCAACCATGAAGGCCCCCAGCCGGTGAACCTGCGCTGTGTAGGCAAGGTGCTTCGTTCGGAGCGCATGCACGGGAATGTTGGCGAGGAGCGCCGCGCTTACCAAATCGCCGCCACTCTGGAGCGATACGAGTTCGTTCGCGACCGCGAATTCGCGTTCCTGCGTTAAACCCCCATCACTACTTGTATCGCTCGCCTTTTCGTCGTACCCTAGCAAAGAAAAGGCGAAATGAACCTCTCTCTCGGATTCCCGGCGAACGTCTCGCTGGAGACCGTTGTCACGCAGTTCCAGGCGGCGCAATGCGAGCCCGATTCCGCCGTGCGGGCGATTCACCACCAGCCGTCGAGCGACGGTGTCTTTGCCGAATTTCCGGCCGCCATCGACCCGCGTCTTCGGACCACGCTCGTGAAGCGCGGCATTACCCGGCTCTATTCGCACCAGGCTGAGGCGTTCGAACATATCGACGCCGGCCGGCATGTCGTCATCGTGACGCCGACTGCCAGCGGCAAGACGCTGTGCTACAACCTGCCCGTTCTCAACCTCCTCCTGCGCGACGACGGCGCCTGCGCCATGTACCTGTTCCCGACCAAGGCGCTAGCCGAGGATCAGCTCCAAGAGCTCCACGGCGAAATCGAGGCAACAGGTTCCGATCTCCGCGCCTTCACGTTCGATGGGGACACCCCCCAGGACGCCCGAAAAGCAATACGGCAGCGCGCCAACGTGGTCCTCACCAACCCGGATATGCTGCACTCCGGGATCCTGCCTCACCACACTCGTTGGGCGCGTTTCTTCGAGAATCTGCGCTACGTCGTGATCGACGAGCTGCACTACTACCGGGGAGTCTATGGCAGTCACCTTGCCAACCTCCTGCGCAGGCTGCGGCGCATCTGCGAATTCTACAATTCCAAGCCGCAATTTATCTGCTGCTCCGCGACCATCGCCAACCCGCGCGAGTTGGCGCAATCGCTCACCGGCGATCCGTTCGAACTGATCGAGCGAAACGGGGCGCCGCGCGGCGAGAAATTCTTCATCTTTTACAATCCGCCGGTCGTCAACCGCCAACTCGGCATTCGCCGCAGCTATATCCATGAGACGCGCCGGATGGCGATGAAGTTCATCGAGCACAACCTGCAGACCCTGGTCTTTGCGAATAACCGGCTCGCCACCGAAGTTCTCGTCACCTACCTCAAGGACGCCTGCGACAAGGGTCCGCGGCCCAGCGAAACGGTGCGCGGCTACCGCGGCGGCTATCTGCCGCGGGAGCGGCGCGAGATCGAACGCCAGATCCGCGAGGGCAAAGTGCGGGCCGTGGTGGCAACCAATGCGCTCGAGCTGGGGATCGACATCGGCTCGCTCGACGCGGTGGTGATGGCCGGCTATCCCGGCACGATCGCCTCGAGCTGGCAGCGCGCCGGACGCGCCGGACGCCGCCAGAGCACGTCCGCCGCGGTGCTGGTGGCGTCGAGCGCGCCGCTCGATCAGTACATCGTCGAACATCCCGATTACTTCTTCGGGCGCTCGCCGGAGCACGCCCACATCAACGCCGACAATCTCGAGATCCTGCTGGCGCACTTGAAGTGCGCCGCCTTCGAGCTGCCGCTTCGCGAGGGCGAGCCGTTCGGAAGCCACGAGACGGGGGACCTGTGCCGCTTCCTGGAGGAGGCGGGCTTCCTGCATCACTCGGCCGGCGCGTGGCATTGGACCCAGGACAGCTACCCCGCCAACGCGGTCAGCCTGCGCGCCGTCACCAGCGACAATTTTGTCGTCATCGACATCACCGGCGAGCCGAAGGTGATTGCCGAAGTCTCGTTCCCCGTGGCGCTGGTGTCGTTGCACGAAAAGGCCATCTATCTTCACGAGCGCAACCAGTTTCACGTCGAACGCTTCGATTATGAAGAGCGCAAGGCCTACGTCAAGAGTGTCGACTGCGATTACTATACCGACGCCATCGATTACACGCAGGTCAAGACCCTCCAGGAATTCGAGTCGGGGCCATTGAACGGCGCCAGCCGGGCATACGGCGACGTCCGGGTGAACCGGCAGATTGTCGGTTTCAAAAAGATCAAGTTCTATACGATGGAGAATGTCGGCGCGGGCAGGCTCTCGATGCCGGAGCAGGAGATGCACACGACGGCTTTTTGGCTGCATTTTCCCGCGACGTTTCTCGCCCGCTTCGCCGAGTTCACTCCCAGCGAGAGACAGGCGGGATTGTCGGGGCTGGGGAATGCGTTGCGCACGGTGGCCTCCCTCCTGCTGATGTGCGATCCGCGCGATCTAGGCGTCGCCTTGACCGAAGAGATCGCCGGAGGACTCACGGCATACGAGCCCAACCTGTACCTCTATGACGCTTATCCCGGAGGGATCGGGCAGAGCGGTCCGCTGTACCGGATGATCGGCCGGCTATTGGCGCAAACCGCCGAGCTCCTCGCTGGGTGCGGCTGCGAAGCGGGATGTCCGTCCTGCGTGGGACCCGCCGGCGAAGTTGGCGAGCGCGGAAAGGCCGTCGTGGGCCGAATCCTTACGGAGCTCGCCGCCAGCTCGTAGTGTTACGACTGCAACCCCTGAACTCCCTGTAACACCGAAGCACAAAGCACGGCCACCAATCCCAACCACAACAGGATAGCGGCGCGCTGTGCGACGGGGCCTCGCATGAGTTCGCGTTGTAAAATCCGCTTCATCGCGCCTCCCTCTCAAATAACAATAACGTATATCGGCGTGTTTGGTTTCTCCGGTAGATTCCATGTTCACTATCGATAGGTTACTATTGTGATTCCAATGAGTCGTCGAGCGGTAGTGTTCGGAGCATCCGGGCAACTTGGAGTGGAGCTGGTTCGCGAGCTGAAGGCGCGCCGGTATGCGGTGACGGGGTTCACGCGCCAGGACGTGGATATTACCGATGGAGCCGCCGTCGGGAACGCGGTGGCCGATCTGGACGCCGACGTGGTGTTCAACTCGGCCGCGTATAACCAGGTGGAGGTGGCCGAAAAGGAGCCGCAGGCCGCATTCCTGGTGAATGCGCTGGCGGTGCGGAACCTCGCGCTGGCCTGCCGGCAGGCCGACGCGCGCCTGGTCCATTTTTCCACCGACTACGTGTTCGACGGCACGGCGCGGCATCCGTATGCCGAAGACGACCATCCGCGTCCGCTCGGCGCGTATGCCGTTTCCAAGCTGGCCGGCGAGATGTACGCACAGGCCTATCTGGACCGGGCGCTGGTGGTGCGGACCTCCGGCGTCTTCGGACCGGGCGGATTGGCCACGGCGCGCGGGAATTTTGTCGAGTTGATGCTGCGGCTGAGCGGATCGGCCAAGCCGATCCGGGTGGTCGAAGATCATGTCGCCTCGCCCACGTATGCGCCGCTGCTGGCGTCGCGGACCATAGACCTGGTGGAGCGGGACCAGGTGGGCTTGTTCCATATCGGCGGCGGCACGCCGATCTCCTGGTTCCAGTTCGCGCGGCTGATCTTCCAGGCGGCGCAGCGGGAGCCCGTGCTGCTGGCGACGAATGAGCGGGAATATCGCACCACCGCCCGCAGACCCCGCTACTCGGCGCTGTCCAACGCCAAGATGGAACGGACCGGCCTGGAACCGATGCCGCCTCTCGCGCGAGCCCTGGAGCTCTACTTCGAAGAGCGCAATCGCGTCGTCAGCGCGACTCCGGTTTGACGGCGTAGTAGCCTTTGCGGGCCTGCGCCTTCAGATCCTTGCTCGACAGCTTGATGTCCAGCTTGCGGTACGAGCCGTCTTTCCTGTCGTTGAGCGGCGTGTAACCGATCGAGTACTGGCTGCGCATTTCGTCCTGCAGTTCCTTGAAGACCTGGTCCAGGGAATGCCTCCGGTCGACCTTGTACATGTGGCCGCCGGTCTCTTCGGACATCTTGCGCATCGCGCCTTCGCCGCCGCCGCCGAACGAAATGCCGAAGCCCCCGCCATACGCCGACGGGTCGCTATAGTCGATACAGTAAATGACCGCGTCCGACTTCTGCGCGGCTTCGACCGCCTGATTGATGGTCAGCCGGCTCCCCTGATCGACACCGTCGGTGATGACGACAATCACCTTGCGGCCGACTTCGCCCTTGAGCTTTTCGTTCGCCGCCAGATAAACCGCGTCGTACAGAACCGTGCCGCGCGGTCCACCCGCCGTCGGGACGGGGCCGGGGTGAAGACCCCCGACGCCGGAACTGACGCGAAGCTGCCCCAGCCCCTCCGTCAACAGCCGCGTCGAATTGGTGTAATCCTGCAACAACTCCGATTCCTCACCGAACATGATCAGGAAGGCCATGTCCTTCTTCCGCAGCACCTGGCCGAAGAACTGCGAAGCCGCATTGCGCTCGATATCGATCAGGTTGCGCTGGCTGCCGCTCACGTCGACCAGAAGTCCGATGGTCAGCGGGAGGTCGCTTTCCCGGGTGAAGTATTTGATCGGCTGGGGCTTGCCGTCCTCGAGAATCGTGAAGTCGTTCTTCTCGAGGTTGGCCACCAGAGCGCCGCGCTTGTCGCGCACCGAGGCGAGGACATTGACGACGTCGACGTCCACCTTGATGGCGGCCGGCAGGTCCTGGTCAGGCTTGGTTTGGGCCAGCAGAGTGGCGCAGAGGGCTAGAGGTAGTAGAGTTCGCATCCCGGTACAATGAAGGTGACGTACCCCCGCGCACGATTGTTTCAACATGAAGGAAGCCATTGAACACCTCCGCCGGTCAGACCCCATCTTATCGGAGATCATCGGCCGCGTCGGCGATTACGGAATGAAATTCCGCGACCCGGATTTCGAAACACTCGTTAAGTCTATTGTTTATCAGCAGCTTAGCGGAAGGGTGGCGAGCGTCATCTTCGCCCGCCTGGCGGCCGCGGTGAAGGGCCAGGTGACCCCGGAGAACATCCTGAAACTGCGTCCCTCGCGCATGCGGACGCTGGGGCTTTCCACACAGAAGACCGCCTACATCCGCGATTTGGCCCGCCATACCCGCGACGGCCGCCTGCTTTTCGAGGAACTGCCGCAATTGGCGGACGCCGACGCCATCGGGCGTCTGACGCAGGTAAAGGGCATCGGCGAATGGACCGCGCACATGTTCCTGATGTTCGCGCTGCGCCGCCCGGATATCCTGCCGGTCGGCGATTTGGGAATTCGCAATGCCATTCGCCGCGCTTACGGAACCGCGGAACTGCCGACCCCAGAGGAGATGGAACGGATCGCGCAACCGTGGCGGCCCTATTGCACCATTGCCAGTTGGTACCTGTGGCGGAGCCTGGAAACCGACGCCAATCTGTAGCACTTTTCTACAAGAAAACGTATTTTAATGAACAGTGTGTTGAGATTTGCGACTTCGGCGGTATAAACTGAAATCGGATATTCAGACTTCCGGGTACGCTTTTAATCCCGGGTCACAAGGAGTAAAGCAATGCGCGCATTCAAGTTGGTGCTTCCGGCCGCTCTTTTGGCCGCAGGTTTCCTGGTCTGCACGACCGCCTCTTACGGAACCCCGGACTACGCCAAGAAAGAAAAGAAGGGCTGCAACTTCTGCCATTCCAAGGTCGCTCCGACCGACAAGGAACTGATGAAGAAGAGCCTTACGGACGCCGGCAAGTATTACCAGTCGCACGACCACTCTCTCGAAGGCTACGCAGCCGACAAGAAGTAACCGGGAGCGCGGTCCCGGTGCGGCCCGCTTTTCTCCCTCCCGCTGGGGCCGGTTCCTTCCGGCCCGCGGGACCTACCGGTGCGTCCCGTTCTTCATCTTCCGCGCAATGACGAAAGCCAGTTCCAGCGACTGCTCGTAATTCAGCCGGGGATCGACTTCCGATTCGTACGCCCGAGCCAGATCCTCTTCATTCTGCCCGCGAGCCCCGCCGATACACTCCGTCACATTCTCGCCCGTAAGCTCGATATGCACACCGCCTAGCGTTTGCCCCGCCGCGCGATGAATCTCGAAGGCCAGTTCGACTTCCGAGCGGATATCCTCGAAGCTTCGAGTCTTGACACCGCTCGAGGTGGTCTGCGTGTTGCCGTGCATGGGATCGCAGATCCAGAGGATGCTGCCGCCTTCCACACGCGCGGCTTCGATCAGTTGGGGAAGCTCCTCGGCGATCCGCCGCGCGCCGAAGCGGTGAATGAAGGTCAGCCGTCCCGGCGTTCGCTCGGGATTGAGGGTCTCCACCCAACGCGCGATCATCTCGGACGTGCAGCCGGCGCCGACCTTAACCCCGATGGGATTCTCAATGCCGCGCAGGTATTCGACGTGGGCCCCATCCGGCTGGTTGGTGCGCAGCCCGGCCCATGGGAAGTGGGTCGTCAGATTGAAGAAGCCGGGACGGCGCGGCACGCGGCGGGTCTGCGCCGATTCGTACCCCAGATGCAGGGCTTCGTGGGCGGTGAAGAAATCGATCAGGTCGCTATCGCCGGCGCGGACGCCCAGCACGTTTTCCATGAAACGCAGGGCGTCGGAAATCGTGTCGGCCATGTGGTGGTACTCGTCGGCGAGAGGCGAGTGTTCGACCCAGTCGAGGTCGAAATACTCGGGGTGGTGGAGGTCGGCGAAGCCGCCTTTGACGAGCGCGCGGATGAAGTTCAGCGTCAGCGCCGCGCGCTCGTAGCCGCGCAGCAGGAGCTGCGGATCGGGCGACCGCGCGTCAGAGGTGAACTCGGGCCGGTTGATGATGTCGCCGCGGTAAGACGGCAAACTGACGCCGTCGCGCGTCTCCAGATTGGCGGACCGCGGCTTGGCATACTGTCCGGCGAAGCGCCCGATCCGGATGACCGGCCGTTGCGCCCCGACCACCAGAACCAGGCTCATCTGCACGAGGACCTTCAGCGTGTTGGTGACACGCCCCGCCCGGCAGTCCACGAACCGTTCGGCGCAATCGCCGCCCTGGAGCACGAACCGCTTGCCCGCAACCGCCTCGGCGAGCTGCTGGCGCAGGCGCACGATTTCCCAACTGGTCACCAGAGGCGGCAATTGGCGCAGTTCGTCGAGAACCCGGCCGAGTGCGGCGGCGTCCGGATACTCCGGTTGTTGCAGAGCCGCCTTCTCGCGCCACGACTCGGGCGTCCATGGGGACACGGGGAGTATGGTCGGAAGAGGCATGAACCACACGGTAACACGGAGGCGGCGGGCTATGCCTCGTTGACCAGGAGCCCCATCTTGGGGTGCGAGGGCTCAAACGCGGGATGGATGGCGAACTCTTCGAGCGCCTCGGTGGTGGTCGGCCCAATCGACCCGATGCGGCACGCGCGCAAACCGGCCAACGCGGCGTCCTCGATCCCCTCTTCGCGCGCCACCTGGGCCAGGTGATCGATCTGCGTGGCTGTCGTGAAGAGAGCGAGGTCGAACCTGCCGGCGGCCAAGCGCCGCGCAGCCTCGCGCAAAGGCGCGACGTCGTCGGGAAGGGCGTATTGGTACACGCGAACCGGGGTGACGTCCGCGCCCCGAGCGCGCAAGGCATCGATCAACTCGGGGTTCGACCGCCCGTACTCCTGCAAAGCGATGCGCTTTTCGGGGCGGCCTTCGGTGGCCGCGAGCAACTCGCGCCAGGTATTCGGCTCGGGCGCGACCACCGCCGGCGTCAACCCCAATTCGCGCAGCGCCGCAACGGGCTTCGGGCCGCGCGCCGCGATCGCAACTCGCCGCAATCCCTCGGTGAAACGCTCCCCCAGCACGCGGCTCAACTGCCGGGTCCCAACCCCAGTGAGCAGCATCATCATGTCGAACTTTCCGGCGGTAAGATTGCCGGCGAACTCGAAGATGGCGTCATTTCCGGCGATGGGCAGTTCGCGCATGGAGGGCGCGACGAAAGGCTCGCCGCCGCGTTTCCGGATCAACTCCCCGATTTCGGTGGAACGGCGGCTTTCGAGCGCGAGGACGCGTTGGCAATGGAGGGACATACTTGAGTATAGCCAGCGTGCCGTCTGAGATCCTCAGGGGGCGCCGCTACCGTCCTGCCACGATCTGCCTGGCCGCCTCTACGACCGCATCCTTCAGTTCTTCGGGCTCGACGACTTCGATCGCGCCGCCGAAGCTCAGCGCGAATTGCCGGGCCTCCTCGGCGACGTCGAAGCGCAGGCGGATGCGGACGCGGCCGCCATCGGGCGTTTCCTCTTCCAGCCGCCATCCGCGATAGCGCACCCAGCGCATGACGGACGGATCGGCGCGGAAGGTCGCATAATAGCGCGGCAACTGCTGCCGAAACTCGGCGGCGGAGCGGTCCCAATAGGAACCGAGGTCGAAATCGGCGGGGCGGCGGCAGGGATCGTCGAGGATGACCGGATCGTGAATCCGCGACACACGATACGTCCGCGTTTCGCCTTCCGACAGCGCGATCAGGTACCATGTGCTGCCCTTCGCGACCAGGCCGAGAGGGTCGACAACCCGTTCGCCGGGCTCGCACAGAAGCTTGTGATAGGCGAACCGGACGCGGCGCTCCTGCCACAGCGCGGCGAGCAGGACGGGGAGCGACGAGATCGATTCGCCCGGATCGCGCCAGCCGCGCGGGTCGATGAGGATTCTGTCGCGGGCGAAATCCGCCTGGCGGCGCGACGCCTCGGGGAGGGCCGCCTGGAGCTTCAGCATCGCCGCGTCGGACGCTCGCGCGAGGCCAAGGTCGGACATCAGCCGCGCAGGGCGCGCGAGGAACAGGGACTGAATTTCCGCGGCAGTCATGCCGGTCAGCTTGGTCTGGTATCCGTCGAGGAGACGCCAGCCCCCTCCGGCGCCGCGATCGGCCAGCACCGGAATGCCGGAGCCGCTGAGGGCGTCCATGTCGCGCAGAATGGTGCGCTCCGAAACCTCCAGGCGCTGCGCCAGGGCGCGCGCGGTCAGACGCTGGTGCGACTGCAGCAGGAGCACAATCGAAAGCAGCCGGTCGGCTCGCATATCAGAAACTTTAGCAGCGAAACCTGACATCAGGTGTCATGAATTGCGCCCCATACTGCCGCCATGAAGACACTCACAGGCAAGGTTGCAATCGCCGGCGGCGGCAGCCGCGGGGCGGGACGAGGAATCGCCCTGGCGTTGGGCGACGCAGGCGCGACGGTTTATGTGGCGGCGCGAAGCGCGCGTGGCGGTCCTCCACCGGCCGACGGCGCGCCGGGAACGGTGGAGGATACGGCGGAGGAGGTCACGGCGCGCGGCGGAATCGGGATTCCGGCGCGGACGGATCTCAGCGATTACCAGCAGGTCGAAGCGTTGTTCCGGCGGGTCGAGGAGGAGCAGGGACGGGTGGACGTGGTCGCGAATTCCGCTTGGGCGGCCAACGTCATGAACGTCTGGTCAAAGCCGTTCTGGGAGCTGACACCCTGCCTCTGGCGCGAGACGCAGGAGACGATCGGCGCGTGCTGGCTCACCAGCGTGTACGCGGCGAAGATGATGACGAAGCAGCGGAGCGGGCTGATCGTGCACGTCACCGACAACTTCCCCGACGATCCGTCGCAGTGGCGCGGCCAGATTCTCCACGACGTCGGGCATGAAACCGTCAATCGTCTGATTGCGGGGATGGCGAAGGGCGCGAAGAAACACAACGTGGCGGTGGTCGGGTTAAATCCGGGCTTCATGCGCACGGAGCGGGTGTTGGCCCATATGGTCAGCGAAAAGTTGAAGAAGCAGTTCCGATTCCATTTGAGCGAGTCCGTGGAATTCATCGGACGCGCGGCGGCGGCATTGGCCGCGGACCCGCAGGTGATCCGCAAAACCGGCCAACTGCTCTGGGCCAGCCAGCTTGCCGACGAGTACGGGTTCACCGATGTGGACGGGAAGATCCCGCGCTTCGATTACAGCAACGTCGAGGAGATGACCGAGATCCTGGGGTAGCGCGTCAACCCGCGGTGGGCATCCGAGCGGTTACAACAGGACGGTGTCGATGCGGGTGTCGCCTTCGCCGGCGGCCGCGGCGGAGGATTTCTGCGGGGATTTGCCCAGGAAGCGCAGCAACTCGTCCTCGGAGCCGTCGAAGAAACTGTCGAGCAGTTCGCGGATGGCGTGCTTGCGCATCTCGTCGCGGCCGGTGGTCGGAGAGTAGATAAAAGCCCTGCCCGCTTTGCGGCGCGTGAGCTTGCCCTTGCGGAGCAGGCGCTCCAGCACAGTCATGATCGTCGTGTAGGCGAGCGGGCGCGTTTCGGTCACGATGCGCTGCACGTCCTTCACGTTCCCTTCCTGAAGCGACCAAAGCGCCTTCAGACACAGCAGTTCGAGCGGCGGCGGAACGTCACGAGCGGGTTTTGGCATCAGCTATCCTGTTTGGGGCCGGCAGGCTGTAGAGCCTGTTTTAGTTTATCCGCAAACGGGGAGTCTGGCTTAGGGGAAAACAACGGATGGCCGGCCAGCGCCGGGGAGGCGACCGGCGGCGAAGGGACACGCGGCTCCGCGGAAGCCTGGACACGCGGCGGTTCGGGCTTGCCATTGGGCTTGCCGAGGAACCGGTCCTTCTTCAGGGCCGAGCGCGACAGCGCCGCATGGTAGGACGTGAAACAGCCTTCCACCTGGCGGTCGTTCTCGATCAGCGCGCGCATGCACTCCATTTTCGAATCGAGATCGTCGAGGTAGTGAAGCAGCAGCGCTTCGGGAAATTGCGGCAGTTTGGGCGACCCGTATTCGAGCTGGCCGTGATGGCTCAGGATCATGTGCTCCACGAGCGATCGCAACGCCGGCGGGAAATCGGGCAGGTCGCGCAGTTTGTCGGCGACCATCCGCAGTCCGATGTGAATGTGCCCGAGCAACTGGCCGTTGTCGGAATAGGAAAAGCCGCGCTCGTAGTTCAGCTCGTGGATCTTGCCGATATCGTGCAGCAGGACGCCCGTCAACAGCAGGTCGGCATCGACGTGGGGGTAATGGGGCGCGGTGGCGCGGGCGAGGGCGCACAGGGAAAGCACGTGCTCCAGCAGGCCGCCGAGAAACGCGTGATGGATCTGCTTGGCGGCGGGCGCGCGGCGGTAGCGAGCCGCAATTTCGGGGTCGGCGAACATGGCGTCGAGCAGCGCCTTGAGGTGAGGATTCGTCAGGCCGTCGACCACCGCCCGCAGCTCCGCCCACATCGTGTCGGGATCGCGGCGCGAGGAGGGGAAGTAGTCGATGAAGTCGATCTCGCTGTCATCCATGCGGCGCAGTTTGTGGATGGTCAACTGCGGCCGGTTGTGGAAGACCTGAATGAGGCCTTTGACCTTGACGAAGTCGTCGCGTTCGAAGGCTTCCAGCACTTCGGCGACGTTGTCCCACATCTTGGCGTCGAGCTCGCCGGTCCGGTCGGCCAGCAGCAGGGAGAGATAAAACTCGCCGCTCTTCTTCTGCCGGATCTCTTTCGAGTGCACCAGGAAGCTCGTCTGAATCACCTGGTTCGGTTCCAGCTCGCTCACATACGGAGATTTCATTGTTTGGCCGGCGGTTCGGTTTTATCGGCGGCCGGCTTATCTCCGGGCGCCGGGATCTTGTCGGCGGGGGCGGTGATGTCCGGCGAGACTTCCCTGGCCGGCGCCTTGCGCGTGGTCCCCGGAATGGGGATAAAGAGAAGCTTCTTGTGGCGTTTGACGCGCGCGGCGACTTCTTCCTTGGTGGTGGTCTGCGGCTTCAACTGCGCCACGTCGTGCCAGCGCGTGTCCTTGCCGGCGGCGGCTCCGCTGTCAATGTAGCCGTCCTTGATTTCGAGGAAGGCTTCCGTGCGCAGGCGGGTCAGGAACTCGCGGATGCGCGGCTCCATGCGCGGCTTGGCGAGCGCTTCCTGGATTTCGCTGCGGACCTCCTCGAAGCTCGCCTGGCCAGCCGAAAAACGCTCGTCGACGCGCAGAATGACGAAGCCTTGCGCCGTCTTGAACGGATCGGTGACATAGCCTTTGTCGGCTTTGAAGACCACATCCTCCATGTTTTTCGCCATCAGGCCGCGTTCGTACGGCGGCAGCGAGCCGCCGGTGCGCGACGTCTCGGGATCGTCGGAGTTCTCGCGCACCAGCTCGCTGAACTTCTCACCCTTGCGGGCGCGCGCCACCACGTCCTTGGCCTTCTTCTCGGCCGCGGCGGCCTGCTCCGGCGTCTTGCCCTCGGTGGAAATCAGAATCTGGCTGAGGAAGACCTGCTCTTTGCGGACAAAGTCGGCTTTGTGCTCTTCGTAATATTTCCGGAGGTCCGCCTCGGGAATATTGATGCGGTAACCGACCTCCTGGCCGATGACCCTCTGCGAAAGCAGCGTGCGCTTGAGCTTGTCGCGATAGTCCTCGTACGTCATCCCGGTCTGTTCCTGGATGTACTTCTTGAACTCGTCCGGGTCGGAGATTTTGGCGCGCACCTGGATGTCGGCCAATTCGCGCGTAATTTCCGGATCGACGTTGATGTTGAGGTCCTTGGCTTTCTGGACGAGCAGCAACTGGTCGATGTGGTCGCGAAGCGCATTGGCGGCATACGTCTTCAATTCGTCCTGAAGTTTTGCGCCGTTCAGTCCTTCGCCACGGAGGCCGCGCTCCAGATCGTGCTTCTGCTGTTCGAGCTCTCCGCGCGTGATGATGTCGCCGTTGACTTTGGCGGCGATTTCCTCCACGACACGGACGTCCGCCGCGACCGCCATCGGAAGGGTCGCCGCGATGAGTAATGCATACCTGCGAAACATAAAATTCTGTGTCCTTCCATTTTACCAGGAGGCGCTAGCCTTTCAGTTCCCCTAACTTCTCGCCCAGAAACCGCAGGATCTCCCCCGCCCCGGCCAACCCATCCACGGGCAATAGCAAGACGCCTGCCGGACTGAACTGCGCGCCGCGGGTTTTGGCGACGATGGTCATGAGGCGGGCCGGATCCACGCGGGTCTCCTTGTGGAACTTTATATTCAACAGGTTATGGCGGCGGTCGACGGCCTCGATGCCGATCTGCTCGGCCAGAGTCTTGAGCGCCGAGTAGGCCAGCAGATTGCGCACGGCGTCGGGAACCGGGCCATATCGATCCTCCAGTTCCTTTTCGGCACGGTCGCGGGCCTCGGCGTCGGCGGCGCTGGCGATCTGCCGGTAGGCGCGGAGACGCTGGTTTTCGTCGGCGATGTAGTCCGAGGGGATGCGGATGTCGAGGCCAAGATTGAGCGCGGAGTGGATCTCCGGCATGATCTCCTCGCCCTTGAGCTCGCGGACGGTTTCATCGAGCAGCCGGACGTAGGTGTCGAACCCGACGGAGTTGATGTGCCCGTGCTGCTCACCGCCGAGCAGGTTGCCGGCGCCGCGAAGTTCGAGGTCGAGGGCGGCGATTTTGAAGCCCGCGCCGAGGTCGCTGAATTCCTTGAGAGCTGCCAGCCGTTTGCGGGCGATCTCGGTCAGTTCGGTGTCGGGAGGCACCAGCAGGTAGGCATAGGCGCGGCGGTTGGAACGGCCCACGCGGCCGCGCAACTGGTAGAGCTCGGACAGGCCGTAGCGCTCGGCGTTTTCGATGATCATCGTATTCGCCAAGGGAATGTCCAGGCCATTCTCGATAATTGTCGTACAAACGAAAATATCGAACTCGTGGCGCATGAACTGGAGCATGGTTTTCTCCAGCTCCGCCTCGCCCATCTGGCCATGTCCGACGCCGATGCGCGCCGTGGGCGCCAGTTCCTGGATCATGGAGGCGCGCGCCCAGATCGAATCGACCCGGTTGTGGAGGAAATAGACCTGACCTCCGCGGGCGAGTTCGAGCTCGATGGCGGTGCGGATCAATTCCGGCTGGAAGGGGGCGACTACGGTGTGGATGGCGAGGCGATCCTTGGGTGGGGTCTCGATCACCGACATATCGCGCAGGCCTAACAGCGACATGTGTAGTGTGCGGGGAATCGGGGTGGCGCTCATGCTGATATGGTCCACCGTGGTTTTGAGCTGTTTGAGGCGTTCTTTGTGCTTGACGCCGAAGCGCTGTTCTTCGTCGACGAGGACCAAGCCTAAGTCCTTAAAAACTACATCCTGCGAGATGAGGCGGTGAGTGCCGATGGCGATATCGATCTTGCCTTCCGCCAGATCGACCAGCGAGGCTTTCAGCTCCTTAGGGGACCGGAAGCGGCTGAACATCTCGACGCGGACCGGGAAGGGTTGGAAACGCCGTTTGAAGGTCTCGAAATGTTGAAATGCGAGGACTGTAGTAGGAGCTAAGAGCGCGACCTGTTTGCCGTCGCCGAGCGCCTTGAAGGTGGCGCGCATGACGACCTCGGTCTTGCCGTACCCGACGTCGCCGCAGAGCAGCCGGTCCATCGGCTGCGGGCTCTCCATGTCCTTCTTGATATCGCGGATGGCGGTGAGCTGGTCCCTGGTCTCGGTGAATTCGAAGGCGTCCTCGAATTCGCGCTGCCAGTTGCTGTCGGACGAGTATGAAAAGCCTTCGGCCATCTTGCGCGAGGCATAGAGCTTGAGGAGCTCGTCGGCCATATCGCGCATTTTGGCTTTGATTTTGGTCTTGGTGCGGGTCCAGGTGGCGCCTCCCATGCGGTCGAGGGCGGGTTTGGATTCGCCGGCTCCGCGGAACCGCTGCACCAGGTCCATCCGGGTCAAGGGCACATAGAGTTTGGCCCCGGCGGCGTATTCGAGGAGCATGTAGTCGCCCTTGGAATCGCCCTGAACGATTTCGCGGAGGCCGAGGTACTGCGCGACGCCGTGTTCGGTGTGAACCACGTAGTCGCCCGGCTTGAGGTCGATCAGGTCGGCCGAGAAAGTCGCCATGGCCGACTTGGAAGAGGGGGCGCGCCCGATCAGTTCGGACGACTCGAAGAGGTCCTCCGAGCCAAATACTACAAGATGGGCATCCTTGAAGGCCGTACCGTGCCGGACGTTGCCTTTTACCAGATAAATGCTGGCTGCCGTCCCCGCCATGTAGGCTCGCTGAGCGAGGTAGGCGGGAGTCGACTCGGACTGTTCGAGGCCAAGCTGGTAGGGAATTGAGTACTCGTTGAGGATGTCGGCGACGCGTTCTACTTCACCCGTAGAAGATGCGAAGAAAGCGACGCGGCTGCCGGTTTCGACGAGGTTGCGAGCCTCGGCAATCGCCACCTGCATATTGCCATGGAAGGACATGGATGGGCGCGTGGCGATGTGGGCGTCCTCGTTCTGCCAGCCGACCTCCAGCTCGCGGAAGTCGAGACAGGGAGCTTTCTCCGCCTGATGCCGGAGTTCATCGAAACCGAAGTAAATCCTACCTGGATCGTAGGCAGGCGACCTCTCAATTTGTTCGAGACGTTTCCAGAAGCGCTCTGCCGCGCCGCGGATATTGTCCGGCTCGTCCCAGATGACGACCGGGCGATCGAGCAGGGAAAAGACCGACCCGTCCCGCGGCTTCAACATCGGCGTGACCAGTTCCCAGCCGGGGAAGGACTCGCCGGGCGGCGGAAGGTCGCGGCCGGGGAGGTCCGAGTCGCGCACGAGTTCGGCCAGACGCAGCCAGAGCTGACGCGAGCGCTGGAATTCCGTCAAAGGTAGTAGGGTGCATTCCTCGATCTTCAGGACGGAGCGCTGCGATTCGACGTCGAAGCGCCGGATGGACTCTACCTGATCGCCGAACAGGTCGATGCGGACCGGCTTTTGGGCTTCGGGCGAGAAGACGTCGAGGATGCCGCCGCGGACGGAATACTCGCCGAGCATCTCGACGGGCTCGCGGCGTTCGTAGCCGATGCTTTCGAGATGCGAAACGACGTCCTCGAGCGGCAGCTCATCGCCTTCGCGCAGCCGGAGGGCGAGCTGGCGGTAGAAATCGGCCGGCTCGATTTTGAGCAGGGCGGAAGCGACGGGAAGGATCGTGATGGGGACTTTTTGCGTGGCCAGGCGCCACAGTCCGATGGCGCGCTGCTCCAGAATCTCGGCGTGGGGCGAAAGGTTCTGCAGCGGCACGACGTCGAGCGCGGGGAGGAGTTGCGGACCGTTGCGATCGTCCGCCACCAACAGTTCGAAGAAGGTGTGGACGGCCTCGGAAAGCGCTTCCGCCTGCTTGTTGCCGTCCACGACAATGACCAGAGACCGGCCGGACAACTGCCAGAGCAGGACCGAATAGAGGGCCTTGGCGGTGGTGGTGAGACCGGAGAGGCCGCCGTTTCCGCCCGCAGAGACGCGCCGCAACACCTCCTGAAAACTGGGGTGGCGGGCCAAATCCAAGAATAGGTCGCGAACGGCAGGGTGGATCAAAGTCGCTGGTCAGCTTCCAGTTTAGCAGCGGGTATCATGAAAGAATGAAAAAGCAGATTGTTCTCGCTTTCGCCGCCGCCGCGCTGCTTGGCGCAGCCGACCAGAAGTTCACCGGAACCATCACGGACGATATGTGCGACAAGGATCATGCCGGGATGAAGATGGGCTCGGATCCCAAGTGCGTCACCGAGTGCGTGAAGACCATGCACGCCAAGTATGCGCTCAACGACGGCAAGGACGTATACATTCTGAGCGACCAGAAGACGCCCGCGAAATTCGCGGCGAAAAAGGTGACAGTGACCGGGACGCTGGACGCCGCGAGCAAGACCATCAAAGTCGCGAGCATCGAAGCGGCGAAGTAGCCGTGGCGGAACCGGCTGTCGAGTTCTATTGCCCCACGTGCGCGAAAGCGGTGGAGGATCCGCTGGTGTGCGGCGATTGCCACGGGTTGATCTGCCGCGTGTGCGGGACGCCGCTGGAGCGAATCGACGACCTGGGGATCGGGTGAGTGCTTCGCCGCGACGGGGAGCGCCGAAGGCGCACGGCTGACGGCAGCCGCGGCTCAATCAGCGAATCGCGGTAAGCAGCTTCTCGTACTCGTCCGTGACGGCGTCCCACGAGTATTGGCGGCGGGCGCGCTCCGCCGCCCGGGTTCGCAAGGTTTCGCGCGCGGACTCCGGCATACGTAACATACGCTCGATGACTTGCGGCAGCTCGGCGAACTCGAAGGGGATTCCCGCGTCGCCCGCGACCTCGGCGTTCTCCGGGGTGTTGCGGTACAACACCAGCGCGCCGCGGCCCATGGCTTCGATCAGGGCGGGGTGCGTTCCGCCTACTTCGGTCGCGTGGATGTACGCGAAGCAGTGCGAACCGAGCTCCCGATACCGCTCGCCATAAATCGCTCCCGGCAGCACAATTCGCGGGTCGCGCGTGTCGCGGACGCGGCGGATGTAGTCTTGCGCATATGGGGCGTCGCCGACCAGCGCCAGTTTCAGCGGGGTCTCGACGCGTTCGAAGGCTTGTCTAACCTCGAGGGCATGATTCTCGGGCTCCAGGCGGCTGACGTACAGAAAGTACTTGCCCGGTTCGATGCCGAGCGAGTCCAGCGCGCCCGTGCCGGCCACCTTGCCAATCTCGGCGCCATACGGGATGAAGGTGCTCGCCTTGCCGTAACGCTCGCGATAATACTGCTGGATCGTCAAGGCGTCGGTGACCACTACGGTGGGGCAGAACGTCGCCAGCCATTCCGATACGAGGTACCACGCCTTTGCGAGGCGGTTCCATTTTTTGCGGTGGCGCTCCAGTCCGTCGACATTCAGAGCGACGGGAATGCCGAAGAGGCGCGGGCCAAGGGTCAAGATCGCATTCGCGCCGTTGCAGTAGAGCGCCACGTCGGCGCGGCGCCGCATCAGGTCCAGCGTCGACACGAAGGTGTGCGCCAGAGTCTCGAAGTATTTGTGGCGGATGGTGGGGAGGTGGCGCAGGCGGACGCCGCGGTAGAACTCGCCAGGGTAAGGATCGCGGCAGTACACGGCGACTTCATGGCCGCGCCCGACCAAGCGGATGGAAAGCTCCTCGGCGAAAGTCTCGAAGCCGCCATAACTGGCGGGAATTCCGCGCGTGCCGAGAAGCGCGATGCGCACGCGCTACGTCTTGGCCGTTTCCGACCGCGACAGCAGGCGCGCCATCTTCTTTGGCGCCTTCTTGCTGGTGGGCGCGTATTGGAACCAGCTCGCGATGTAATCGTGATCGACGCGGCGGCTCGCTTGAATCAGGCGGCGTTTGGCCAGCACGCGCGGCAGGTTCCTCGCCAAAAACCAGAACGCCTTCAGCGAGGTGTGCTCCCACAACAGACAGCACATCACGACGGTGACGTCGCGCGTCGTGATGGAGAACCAGTTGCGCCCGTACAGGTCCGGCGAGATATTCTTGATGCGCATCAGGAAGCGGTTCTTCACCGAGTGCATGTTGATCTCGGGCGGCAGGGCGCGCCGGTTTCCGGGAAGGACTTTGCGGACGTGGTAGCCGCGCGCGTACGGCGCATAGAGGCACTTCCAACCCATCAACTGGGCTCGCCATGCGACATCCGCGTCCTCGCGGTAGACGAAGAAATCCGAGTCGAAGAATTCGCCGTCGAGCGAGATATCCTCGATCATGGCGCGGCGGTATAAGGCGGCGGCAGCGGTGGCGCCGAAGACATACTCGTAGTTCAGATAGTGGCCGTTATCGACTTCCTGGCTGCCGCGGTCCAAGTGCCGCAGCATGGGGTTGAAATAGATCCCGGTAGAATCGACGACCGGCTTCTCCGGAATCTCGAAGTGCGCGGTCATGGTCAGGAGCTTGCCGCACACGGTCCCAATGCTTGAATCGAACTGTCCGGCATCGACCAGGGCCTGAATGAAGTTCGGGAGGAGCAGGACGTCGGGATTCAAGGTCATGACCCAATCGCCGTTGGACAGCTTGACGGCCTGATTTTGGGCGGCCGCGAAACCGATGTTCTCGTCGTTGTAGTAGACGCGGCAGCGGTCCTCGAACTGTTCCAGAATGTCGATGGTTCCGTCCGTCGACGCATTGTCGACGATCACGACCTCCTTGGGGGAGTATTTCTGGGCCAGCACCGATTCGAGGCAGCGCTTGATGAAGCGGCCACTGTTGTAAGTAACTATCGTGACAGAGACGAAGTCGTTGTGCGCCATGAACAAGAACCTGAGAATCCGAACATTCTACAGCCGTAATCTAATGAGAGGGCCCCATTTCCAGCCAACCGCCTACCCAACCGGTGAGGAAACTCCGGCTGGCGAGGCGCACAACGTCCCCATTTACTGCAATCGGTTTGAAGCGGCGCTGGCCAACGACTTCCGCAATCATACGCAGAATCGAGCCCGCCGCCACAGCCAGGCACACAACACGGAATGCCTGTGGCCGAAAATGCTTAGCTGAATACTTCAGTAGACTACAATACCAATAAAATCGGCGCTTCTCTACCGGTAATGCAGAGATCGAATGTGCGCCGGTGTGTTTAGCGACGGCGTTCGGCTCATAGTACAAGCGGTACCCCCGGTCCACCGCGCGCCGGCAAAAATCGACATCCTCGAACCACAGCGGATAAAAGCCTTCATCGAACCCGCCTAATTCCAGCCACACATTCCTCCGGATCATCAGAAACGCCCCGGCCGGCTGCTGCACCTCGAGGCGGGCGCTATAGTCGAGGTCCAGACCTCGATAGCGCCGATTTAACGCATTTTTTGGACAGATTCGATTTAGCAAGAGAGCTTCCAAAGCAAGTGTGGCCGCAGTCGGGAGTTGTCGAGCCATGAATCCGATCTGAGGCCGGCCCTCCGGACCGAGCAATCGCCCACCGGCCCCCGCGGAAGAGGGCAGATTGCATGCCTCGCGCAGCGGTTGCAGATCGGTTTCGAGTACAGCATCAGGATTTAACAGCAGAACATAGGGCCGGTTCAATACGGCAAACCCTTGATTCGCGGCTCCGGCAAAGCCGCGATTGGTGGAATTTGCAATGACGCGCACGTTCCGCGCGGCGATTTCCGCCCTGGTGTTATCCGTGGACGCATTATCGACGACGACGACCTCCGCTCCGGAGCGCAGCGCGGCGTCCAGGCAAGCCCCGATTTCCAGGCCGGAGTTATAGGAGACGATCACGATTCCGATGTCCGTCGCCGCCGGATCGGGGCCGGTCTGTGTCACTTTGCCTCACCGCCTGTTAACAGAAAGTACAACTTCCAGTAGGAGTCGAACGACGTCGCGGCTTGGAGCTGGTAGATTGCCCGTTCGTTTTTACGAAAATGTTCTAGTACTTCTGGGCTGATCGCAGCCTCGAGTTTGCGGACCGATCGGAGGGCGCGCGCGCCCTCGCCGACGCCGCGGAGCCACGCGGTCCCGGCGCCGTGACGGAGCGCTACGCCGCCCCAGAGTCCCTGCGCCACCAGAATGGGCCACCACCATCGCGCGGGGAGGTGGCGGGCAGCCAGAAGGAGTTGGTTCCGCGCCATGCGGCGGACCGTTTCGGGGTGCCAGCGGCCCAAGCTGGCACTGCCCTGGTGCCATGCCACGGCCTCCGGCAGATAAAGGCCCGACACGTCCCGTTCGGCGCACCTCAGGCCGAAATCGACGTCCTCGAGGTACGACTCGAAGCGTTCGTCGAGAAGGCCGACCCTGTTGAACAATTCGGCATGGAAGAGAGCGGCCGTCCACGGGGCCGAGGCAATGCGGCGGGACTTGGCAAATGCGGGTCCATCGGCGCGTCCGCTGCCGGCGCGCCAGGCTGTGGCGCCGCGGCAGACCAGGTCGAACGTGGCGTCGAGGTAACCGGGCCGGGAGGCGTCGAGGATCCGGCCGGTGGCGAACCAGGCCCGCGGCGTGGCTTCCGCGGCGGCGCGGCGGCAGACTTCGAAGTAATCGGGAGCCAGCTCGACGTCGGTATTCAACACCGCGATCCATTCCGACCGCGCCTCGCGGATGCCCCGATTCACGGCCGCCGCGAAACCGGCATTGCGGCCCATCGGGATGACGCGGGCGCCGCGGTCTTTCGCCAGCTCCGGGGCGCCGTCGGAGGAGCCATTGTCCACCGCGATGCACTCACAGGCGCGGAGGGTCTGCGCGTCCAAGGTGTCCAGCAACCGCGCGAGCAAGGCGCGCCCGTTCCAAACCGGCACGACCGCTGTGATGCTCATCGAAAGAAGCGCTTCCTGACCAGAAACCAGAGGTTCTGGATGCCATCGCGCCAGGGGTTGAGCTTGATTTCGCCGAGCCGGGCCGAGTACATGATCGAGATCTCGCCGAAGCGCAGGCGGTGGTTGCGCAGCACCTCGATCTTGATCTCCTCGGAGAACGCCATGCTGTCCGATTCGAGCTTCATGTCCTTGATGATGCGGCGCCGGAAGACCCACATGCCGGATTGCGAATCGCGCACCCAGCGAAAATAGAGCACGGACATGGCGAACGATAGCATCAGGTTGCCCATTTTGTGCTTGAAACTCATCGCGTGGGAGTCGCGAACGGGAAAACGCGAAGCGTTGAGAAAATCGACGTCCAAATGGAGAAACGCTTCGAGCAGGTACGCCAGGGCGTCCACGGGATAGCTGTGGTCGCCGTCGAGCGTGACGATCAGATCGCCGGTGGCGACCGCGAAGCCGCGTTTGTAGGCGCGGCCATAGCCGCGCGCATCCTCGCGGATCACCTTGGCGCCGAGCGAGGCGGCCACTTCCGACGTGCGGTCGGTGGAAGCGTTGTCGACGACGATCACCTCGTCGACAAACTCCGGCATGGCGCGCAGCACTTTTTCGATGCCCTGCTCTTCGTTGAGACAGGGGATGATCACCGTAATCGACTGGCCCTTATACACCCGGATTGATCTCCGTGGCCCTACGACGGGGCTTATCCGTATCGAAAATCAGACTTTCTCGCCTGGGCACGCGTCTCGCTATTATGGTTGGCATGAAGCGGCTTCTCTTTCTCGTCGGTCTCACCGGCGCCCTCCTCGGCGCGGCCGATCTCGGAAGCGTGCGGAACGTGTACGTGATGCCGATGGCGCGTGGGTTCGACCAGTATTTAGCAAGCCGTCTCACCAGCGACCATGTGTTCCAGATCGTGACCGATCCCAAACTCGCGGACACGGTGCTGACCGACCGGGTGGGAGAGGCGTTCCAGACGCAACTCGAAAACCTGTTCCCGGCGCCCGGTCCGGCGAAGCCTGCCGCGGCTCCCGCGGCGCCGCCGGCGAAGCAGGAACCAGCGCCGGCGAGCGGGATGTTCGACGAAACGGTCAACAAACTGGACGCTCCCACATCCTCTTTCGGGCGCGGCAAGGGCGCCGTCTTTCTGGTGGACGCAAAATCGAGGCGCATTTTATGGTCCACTTTCGAGCCGCCGAAAGGAACCGCCACGAGGGACCTCAACCGCACGGCTTCCGATATTGTAAGCCGCCTCAAGAAGGACATGGTCCCGAAGGAGATTCCGGCGCCGAAGGTAAAGCCGGAGCCGGTCGCGAAGCCGAAGAAAGAGCCGAAGCCGAAGACGCCAAAGACGCCGAAGCCGGTCCCGACCCCGGCCCCACCCGCCGCGCCGGCGGCCGCTCCCCCGAAACCGGTGGCAACTCCTGCTCCCGCGCCGGCTCCCGCAGCGCCCGCGCCGGCTCCACCGGCTGCACCGG
>CAZSQK010000063.1:0-47800 GCA_964608645.1 uncultured Solibacteraceae bacterium
AACGCCCTGCCGAATGATGCTCAAAAAAAGACGTTTTCTGATGATCGGCAACACTTTGCGAGTTCTGTAACCAAATGCGTTTCGGTTGACATTGCTTCTTCCGGCGGCACGTGCGAATGCAAGGTGCTCGCGATCCGTGCAACCGAGCAGACCCGCATCCCCGGTGGTTGTCACGTCGATCCCACGACTGCGGAGCGCTTCCGCCAGTGCCGGCGGAATGTGCTCGTCCAGATGAAAAGGAACCGGCACCGGTTAGTTAGTTAGGATGCTTCCTTCAACCGCCCCTGTTTTAGCTTCTCATCCAGCAACGACGGATTGTTTCGAAAGAATTCGTCGGCATATTCTCGATCCGCTCGGATCTCTTCCTGGATTTCCTGCACGTGATCGAAGTAGTACGCGAGTGCGCTGTGCACATCAGCGAGAGTGATCGAAGGAATGTGCGACACGATCTCGTCCGGAGTCATGCCCTGATATTCAGACCAAATGACGACATCCTGCACGCGGACACGGTGACCGGCGATGCGAGCCCGTCCGCCACACGTCCCGGGCGTCTTGACGATCCGCTCATTTGGGATAACGCTCATCGGAGAAACCTCACTGGAATTCTCAAGAGCAAGTCTGGCCGGAAAACTTCGGAAAAGGCTGGTCGGGCCGGCGAGATTCGAACTCGCGACCTCTTGCACCCCAAGCAAGCGCGCTAGCCAGGCTGCGCCACGGCCCGAACTTTCTATTGTACACGTTATCCGAGCAAATCCAACGCTGCCTGCATTTCCGCCAGCGCGTGCTGATCGCCCTTCCGGCGCGTCACCTCGACGCCCGTCTCGTACCACTCCCGGGCTTCCTCCATGCGCCCCAACTTCTCCAGCGTCTGGCCGCCGTGAAAATACGCCGGCGAATAGTCCGGATTCGCTTCCATCAACGCGCGAAATTCGCGCACCGCGCCGTCCAGGTCGCCGCCGTTGCGATATTCCATCGCCAACCCGTACCGCAGGAAACTGTCGCCCGGATTCTGCGACACCATGCCCTTCAGAGCTTCTAATCGGGAACCGTTCATGCCTTGTGCTACTATACCTCCGAAATGGCCTGCCCCTATTTCTATCCGATCGAGCCGCGGGCGCGCGTGGCGGCCTCCCACGACGCTCTGCTGCCCCTCGGCGATTCGTGGGCGGGCGTCTGCCGCGCTGTCCCCGGACTGTCCTCTCCGCCCGACGATGCCACGCTCAGGCCCCTCTGCAATCTCGGGTACGCCCGCGGCAATTGCGCGCGCTTCCCCGCCGGCGATGGTCCGGACGCCGTGCGCTTCACAATCTCCCGCGACGACGGACACGCCATCGGCATCTACTATGTTGTCGAACGCGACCATCACCCGTTCGCTCATGGACGCCTCGAATACTCGACGGTCACCGGGGGTTTCGCGGAGCGGCCCGGGGGCGAGATTCTGGAGCGGCAGGCGCAGGCCTACACGGAAAGCTATCGCCGGCGCACGTCCAAGGTGTAGTTCGTTCAGTTAGGAGCGCATGCAAGGCAAAACCGTTCGCGAATCGCTCTCCGAATATTCCGAGTTGGCGCTTCCCACCGACGCTAATGGCTTAGGCAATGTTCTCGGCGGCAAGGTGATGCACCTGGTCGACCTCGCGGCCGCGATGGCCGCCATTCGCCACGCGCGGCGGCCGTGCGTCACCGCGTCGGTCGATAGCTTGCACTTCCTGCATCCGGTGAAGATCGGGCAATTGATCCTGTTGCGATCGTCGGTCAACCGCGTCTTCCGCACGTCGCTGGAGGTGGGGGTGCAAGTGGAAACCGAGACCCTCATGACCGGCCAGAAATTGCACACCTGCTCCGCCTACCTGACCTTCGTGGCGTTGGATGAAAAGGGAAAGGCGACGGAGATTCCGCCGGTGATTCCGGAGACCGATGACGAAAAGCGGCGCTACCGCGAAGCCGGCGAGCGCCGCGAATACCGCCTCGCCATGCGCAACCGCCTGCGATCCTGAGCCTGCAGACGCCCTAGCCTTCTTTGTACATGTACTTGATGCTGGGCTTGTACAACAGGATATTCGGGCCTTCGGTTCGATTCACCTTCAGACAGCACTTGTCATACCACTCGATGACGCCGTGGATGGTCTCGCCATCGCGCAGCACGAAGACCATCGCCGTCTTCGCCTGCATCTGCTTCACGTAGTAAAAATTCTCCGCGTTGGTCTGGTCCGGTGGCACGGGCTTTTTCTGCTGCGCTTGCGGGGCTCTGCGGGGAGGCGTGATCTGTTCCTTGATCTCGTTGAGAGACGGACGAATGAGTTTACGATTGACAGCTTCCACGGCATGCCATCCTTTGAAGAGATTATGACGGACCGCCGCTTTCGCGGGCGGGGCGGCTTTTTGGCTTCCTATTTCCGGCTTGAACTCATAAATAACACAATGCCTGGGTCGCTGCAACGTATCGGCCTTCCGCAAATGGAACGGTAACGCGGCGCTGTTCAGACGCACCGTTCGGCGGCCGGAAAGCGATGGGCCGCCGATCTTTAGTATCATGAACAGGAATGTCCCAGCGGGAAGCAACGGTCGCCCCGCCGGCTGGAATCCCGCCGCAAATTCTCGCCCGGCTGGCGGAACTCGAAACGGCGCTCGGATCGGCGATCCGCGGCAAACCGGAAGTGGTCCGGCTCTCGCTGGTCTGCCTGCTGGCGCGCGGCCATCTATTAATCGAAGACGTCCCCGGCGTCGGCAAGACGACGCTCGCGCATGCCCTCTCTCGCTCCGTCTCCTGCCGCTTCCACCGCTTGCAGTTCACCAGCGACATGCTCCCCAGCGACGTCCTCGGCGTCACCATCTATAACGCCCACGCCGAAGTCTTCGAATTCAAGCCCGGGCCCATTTTCAGCAACTTCCTGCTGGCCGACGAGATCAACCGCACCACGCCGAAGACCCAGTCCGCCCTCCTCGAAGCCATGAATGAGGGCCAGGTGACCATCGACGGCCACTCCCATTCGCTTCCCCGCCCGTTCATGGTCATCGCGACCCAGAACCCCGTCGAACACCACGGCACCTACCCGCTGCCCGAATCGCAGCTCGACCGCTTCCTGATGCGGCTGCGCATCGGCTACCCCGATCCCGCCAGCGAACGCCACATCCTGCGCAACACCGAGCGCACGTCGCCCGCCGTGAGCACCACCCTGGTCGCCGAAGACGTGGTGCAGTTGCAGGATCTGGCGCAGCGCGTCGCCGTCGAGGAGGCGATTGTCGATTACATGCTCGCCATCGTCGAGCGCACGCGCAATCACGAATCCCTGGCGCTCGGTGTCAGCCCGCGGGGATCGCAGGCGCTGTTCCGGGCCGTTCAGGCGCTGGCGTTGGTCGAAGGGCGGGAATACGCCATTCCCGACGATGTGAAGCGGCTCGCCTCGCCGCTTTTTTCGCATCGCGTCGTCATCAACACCCGCGCCACCCTCGCCCCCCGGCGCATCGACGCCGGCGAGCGCATCATCGAAGAGATCCTGAACCAGGTGGAAGTCCCCCTGTAGATCGTTCCAACTATGAAGACTGCCATTATCGGCCTGCCCATGGTAGGCAAGACCTCTCTGTTCACCATTCTCACCGGCGTCCACCAGGAGACGCGCATCGGCTCGACTGCCGCGCGCACCGGCGTCGCCAAAGTGCCCGACGACCGTCTCGAGGCCCTCGCCCGCCTGTTTGAGCCCAACAAGGTTACGCACGCCACCGTCGAATACGTGGACATGCCGTCGATTTCGAAGGAGAATTTGCGCGACCCCAGCTATGTCGCCAGCCTGCGCGTGGTCGACGCCTTCGCGCATGTGCTGCGCCTCTTCGCGGACGAAACCGTGCCGCACGAAAAGGGCTCCGTCGATCCGGCCCGCGATTTGGAGGATGTGGAGACCGAGTTGATCCTGAGCGATTTCGTGGTCGTCGAGAAGCGCATGGAGCGGCTCGACAAAGATCGCAAGAAGATCCGCAATCCCGAATTCGACAAGGAGTTCGAGTTGCTGGAACGCTGCAAAGCCGCGCTCGAAGAGAATCGGCCGCTGCGCCAGTTGGAATTCGAGCCGGACGATGAGAAGCGCATCCGCGGCTTCCAGTTCCTGTCGCAGAAGCCGATGCTCTACGTGCTGAACCTCGGCGAGGCGGACGCCGGCAAGCTGCACGACCGCGAAAAAGAATACCGGGAAGGCGCCCTCGCCGGCCGCGCCCACACCGCCGTCACCGCCGTGTGCGGCAAGATCGAGGCGGAGTTGGCCGAGCTTCCACGCGACGAGCAGCAGGACTACCTGGCCAGCTACGGCTTGCAGGAATCCGGGCTGGAACGCCTCATCTCGGCGACATACTCCCTGCTGGGGCTGATGAGCTTCCTGACCGCGGGAGAAGACGAATGCCGCGCCTGGACCATCCCGATGCACAGCACGGCCGTCAAGGCCGCCGGCGCCATCCACTCCGATTTCGAAAAGAAGTTCATCCGCGCGGAAGTCGTCAACTGGAAGACCATGATCGACCTTGGCGGCTATTCCGGCGCGCGCGATAAAGGCCAACTGCGCCTCGAAGGCAAGGAATACATCGTCAAGGACGGCGATGTCCTCGTCATCCGGCATGGCTGACGCCGGCCGTGCGCGCCGCTTGACAAGCCGGCCGCCAGAGATGATCGTCGTAAGTTGATGCGCCTCGTCCTCTGTGTCCTCGCCGCCGCGTCCGCTTTCGCGCAGACGGCGGGAGATGTGCGCGGGTCCGTCGTCGATGCGCGCGGCGGCGAAGCGCTCTCCAACGTGGTGGTGCAACTCGTCGGCGGCGAGTATCGCGTCACCACCGACGCGGCGGGCCGGTTCGCCATCCCTGCGGTCGCGCCCGGCGACTATGTGCTGAATGTCTCGACCGTGGGCTACCATCTCGCCAAGAAGCCGTTCCACCTCGACGCCGGCGAGACGAAGGAATTCGACGTCGTCCTCACGCCCGATACGCTCCGCCAGACCGACACCGTCGACGTCCATGCCGGCCCCTTCGAAGCGCTCCGCAACGACAGCCCCACCGCGCTCGTCCTCGCCGGCAATGACGCCAAAAATCTCGCCAGCGTCCTGGCAGACGACCCGCTCCGCGCCGTGCAGAACCTTCCCGGCGTGAGCTCCAACAACGATTTCGATGCGCGCTTCTCCCTCCGCGGCGCCGATTACAACCGCATCGGCCTGTACCTCGACGGCGTGCTGCTCCACGAGCCCTTCCACATGCTCCAGGGCCAGAATGTGCAGGGCTCGGCGACCGCGTTCAACGGCGACATGGTCGAGGAAATGGAGCTTCACGAAGGCGCCTGGCCGCAGCGATTCTCCAACCGCAGCGCCGGCATTCTCGACGTGCACACGCGCGACGGCAGCCGCACCGCGCCCGGCTTTCGCGTCTCCGCCAGCGCCTCCAACGCGGGCGTCATGGCCGAGGGGCCGCTCGGCAGAAAGAGGCGCGGGTCCTGGCTCGCCGCCGCCCGCAAGAGCTACCTCCAGTACATCCTCGGACGGACATTTCCCGACACCAGCTTCATCTTCGGCTTCGAGGACACGCAGGGCCGCCTGACCTACGACCTGACGCCCAAACAGAACGTCACCCTCTACGTCCTCGAAAGCTACTCGACACTCGACCGCTCGCAACGCTCGACCCTCGGCGTCAACTCGCTCGCCAGCGCCGCCTACCATTACACGCTCGGCAATTTCGGCTGGCGGTACAACCCCACCGAAAAGCTCCTCATCTCGACCCACGCCGCATGGATGCGCGAGAAGTACGAGAATCGCAACCCGACCGATCGTCCGCTGGGCTCCGGCTATTACGGCGAGTGGGTGGGCAGCGCCAGCGCGACCTGGATGTGGAACGCCCGCAGCCCCCTCGACGCCGGCGTTTCGATCCGCCGCCCGCGCGACGCCGGCGACGCTTTCCGCTATCTGAACACCGTCGCCGCCCCCCGCGTGCTCGACGTTTTCAACGGAACCACGGCGCATTCCGGCGGCTTCGTGCAGCAATCGTGGAGCGCGCTGGCGGGCGCCTTGCATCTCTCCGCGGGCGCGCGTTGGGACCGCTACTCGCTCGACAACGTCGCCACCGTCTCCCCGCAGGTCTCGGCCGTCCTCTATGTCACGAAATCGACGCGCCTCCAGCTCGGCTGGGGACAGTACGCGCAGTTTCCCGAGATCTCGCTGCTGACATCGCCGCTGGGCGGCCGCGGATTGCTGCCGATCCGGTCCAATCAGGCGATCGCCGGCGTCGAGCAGCGCTTCGGCGAACGCACCCGCCTGCGCCTCGAATACTACAACCGCGCCGACCGTGATCTCCCGTTTCAGCCGCTCTACGACGCGCGATTCCTGAGCAACGGCAGGATCTTTGCGCCGCCGCTGAATCCTCCGTATACGAACTCGCTCCGCGGCTATGCCCGCGGCGTCGAGATCTTTCTGCAGCGGTCGAGCGCCAATCGCTTCACCGGCTGGGTGTCGTATGCTTTCGGCCGCACTGCCCTGCGCGACGGCGTCACCCTCCAACACTTCCCGTCGGACTGGGACCAGCGCCACACGGTCAACTTCTACGGCGGCTACCGGCTGCGTCCGACCGTCAACCTCAGCGCGCGCTGGAGCTACGGCAGCGGCTTCCCCATCCCCGGCTACCTCACGCAAAAGGGCGCCGCGTATTACCTTTCCACCGTGCGCAACCAATTGCGCATGCCCGACTACTCCCGCGCCGACCTGCGCGTCAACAAGTCGTGGACCCACGACAAGTGGAAGCTGACCCTCTATGGCGAAGTCGTGAACCTGACGAATCGCACCAATTACATCTTCGACAGCTTCAACGGATACAACGGCAGCACCGGCCAGGCGAATCTCAGTATCGACACGATGTTCCCGATCCTGCCTTCCGCCGGCATCGTCTTCGAGAAGTAATCAGCACGCTCTTCCTCCTCATACGAACCTGGCGTTTGTTAAGATCGTAGGACCGATGAATCTCGCCGAAAAGCGATGCGTTCCCTGCCGCGGCGGCATCCCTCCATTGAAAGGCGAGGAGATCGCCAAGCTCCAGCCCCAAGTCCCTGGATGGCAGGTCGTCGACGAGCATCATCTCGCCAGGACCCGCGCATTTCCCGACTTCGTGTCCGCCCTCGCCTTCGTCAACCGCGTCGGCGCGGTGGCCGAGCAGGAAGGCCATCACCCCGATCTCTACCTCTCATGGGGCAAGGTCGAGATCCGCATCTGGACGCACAAGATCAACGGCCTCACTGAGAGCGACTTCATCCTGGCCGCCAAGATCGACCAGCTTCCGGCCTGATCTCACGAAGCCTCGGCCAGTTTCTTCTGCATCTCTTCGAGGGAGTATCCCTTCGTCTCCGGGTACACCGCCAGCACCACGAAGAATTGCGCCGCCATCATCGCCGCGAAAAACAAAAACGGAATCCCGCCCGACGACGCGGCCAGCACCGGAAAGATCGCGGAAATCCCGGCGTTCATGATCCAGTGGGTGAAACTCCCCAGACTCTGCCCCTTCGCCCGCACCCGCGTCGGGAACACCTCGCTGAGATAGACCCAAATCACCGCGCCCTGCGAGAACGCAAAGAACGCGATGAACCCGACGAGGCACCACACCAGCAAATCCTGCCGCTTGCCGGATAGAAAGATCGCCGCGACTCCGGCCTGCGCGATCGCCGTCCCGATCGACCCGATCAGCAGCAGCTTCTTGCGCCCCAGCCGGTCGATCACCGACATCGCCACCATCGTGAACAGCAGGTTCGTGGCGCCGACCGCCACCGCCTGCAGGTCGCTCGACACCTTCGTGAATCCCGCCTTCTCGAAAATGTCGTTCAGGTAATACAGCACCGCGTTGATGCCGGAGAGCTGATTGAACATCCCGATCGACACCGCCAGGAAGATCGGGAACTTGTATTTCCGCGCGAACAGCGACTCACCCGCCGAGCCATGGTCCGTCTCGACCGACGCCGCGATCTCCAGCAGATCCTGCCGGTAATTCGCGTCTCCCGTCCTCCGCAAAACCTCCTCCGCCTCCTGCATCCGGCCCCGGCGCGCGAGCCAGCGCGGGCTCTCCGGGATGCCGAACAGCAGCCCGCAGAACAGCGCCGCGGGAACGGCCGAGATGCCCAGCTTCCAGCGCCACTCCGCGTCGCCCAACCCCATGGTGCCGACCATGTAGTTCGAAAAGTAAGCCAGCAGAATGCCGAACACGATGTTGAATTGGAAGAATCCCACCAGCCGCCCGCGCTTTGCCGCGGGCGCGATCTCGGCGATGTACATCGGCCCGAGCACCGAGGACGCGCCCACCCCCAAACCGCCGATAAAACGCGCCAGCACGAAACTGTTCCAGTCGAATGCGAAGGCGCAGCCCAACGCCGAGATCAGGTACAGCACTCCGGTGATCTGCAGGCTGGCGCGGCGTCCGTACCGGTCCCCCGGAATGCCGCCGAACATGGCCCCGAGGATCGTGCCCCACAACGCGGCGGACACCGTCACGCCGAGCATCAACGGGTTCAGATGGTACGCGCTGGTCAGCGCGCCCGTCGTGCCGGAGATCACGGCCGTATCGAACCCAAACAGCAACCCGCCCAAAGCGGCCACCACCGCGCTCTTCGTCAAATAGGAATTCATGATCCCCCGGCCAGCCGAATACTATACCGTACCGCGCCTTGCCGCGCGCTCCAACGGCCCCGCCCGCCTGCGCTACCATTTCCTTGAATCCATGGGTCCGATTCTGGAGCTCCGCAATCTCGTCAAGCACTTCCCCGGCCAGCGGGCTGTCGACGGCGTCTCCCTCTCCATCCCGCGCGGTAGTTTCTTCTCCCTCGTCGGCCCCTCCGGCTGCGGCAAGACGACCACGCTCCGCCTGGTCGCCGGCTTCGAAGAACCCACCTCCGGCGAGGTTCTCCTCAACGGCGAAATCGTCAACCAGCGCAAACCGTACGAGCGCAATGTCAGCACCGTCTTTCAGAGCTACGCCCTCTTTCCCCACCTCACCGCGCGCCAGAACATCGAGTTCGGCCTGCGCCGCCGCCGCGCCGCCGGGATCGACCGCCGCGTCCAGGACGCCCTCGAGCTCGTCGGCCTCACCGGCAAGGAAAATCGCCGGCCCGCGCAGCTCTCCGGCGGCGAACGGCAGCGCGTCGCCCTGGCCCGTTCGGTGGTCCTCGAACCCGAAGTGCTCCTCCTCGACGAGCCGCTCGCAGCGCTCGATCCGCAACTGCGCAAGCAGATGCGCGTCGAGCTGAAGGCGCTCCAGCGGCGTGTCGGCATCACCTTCCTGCTCGTCACCCACGACCAGCAGGAGGCGCTTTCGATGTCCGACCGCATCGCCGTCATGAATCGCGGCCTGGTCGAACAGATCGGCTCGCCCGAAGACGTGTACCTGCGCCCCGCCACCGCCTTCGTCGCCGGTTTTCTGGGCGCTGTCAACTGGATCGGCGGCGTCGGGGTCCGCCCCGAATCCACCCGCATCGACCGCCCGTCCGATGCCGGCGGCGCGCCCGCGGTGGTCACGGGCTCGACCTTCCTCGGCGATTGTGTGCAGATCTTCGTTCGCATGGAGAGCGGCGAATCGGCCGTGGCCCAGGTGTCGCGCGGGGCCGCCGCCTTCCAGCCCGGCGACGCGGTCCGCGTCTCCTGGAATGCCGCCGATGAGATGAGCTTCCCGTGAGCCTCCGCCGCTGGTTCCTCCTTCCCGCCTGGACGTGGCTCGCCGCGCTCTTCGCCGCCCCGTTCGCCATCGTGCTGGCATACAGCTTTCTTTCGCGCGGGCCGTACGGCGGAGTCGAGCAGCCGTCCACCTTCGAAAACTACCAGCGTCTCTTCGACCCGCTCTACCTCTCGATCCTCCTCCGCTCTTTCGTCACAGCCGCGCTCGCCACCGCGCTTTGCCTCGTCATCGCCTTTCCCGCGGCGCTATTCATCGCCCGCTCCACGCGCCGCCGCAATCTCTATCTACAGCTCGTGATGCTGCCCTTCTGGACGAGCTTCCTGGTCCGCACCTACGCCTGGATCTTTCTCCTGCGCGAAACCGGCCTGATCAATACCGCTCTCCAGGCCATCGGCGTCATCCACGCGCCCTTGCCGCTCTTGTACAACCAGGGCGCCGTTTTGCTCGGCCTTGTCTACGGCTATGTGCCCTTCATGGTGCTGCCGATCTATGCGACGCTGGAGCGGCTCGATCCGTCGCTCGTCGAAGCCGCGGCCGATCTCGGCGCGCGGCCGCTCACCACGGTGTTTCGCGTCATCGTGCCGCTCGCCAAGCCCGGCATCGTAGCGGGATCGATCCTCGTGTTCGTGCCTTGTCTCGGCGCCTACCTGACCCCCGACCTGCTGGGCGGCGGCCGCACCGTCCTCGTCGGCAACCTCGTGCAAAACCAGTTCACGACGGCGCGCGATTGGCCCTTCGGCTCGGCCGTGTCCATCGCACTCATGGCGATCGTCACGCTTCTCCTGTGGGCCTTTCTGCGCCGCGAAAGTGAGCCGCTCGTATGAAGCGCTGGCTCGCCGCGTATGCCGTCGCCTTCTACGCGTTCCTGCACCTGCCTCTTCTGACGCTGGCCGCGTTCAGCTTCAATTCTTCCCGCTTCACCGTCTGGGAGCGCTTTTCGCTCGATTGGTACCGCGCCATTTTCCGCGATCCGCAAATCGTCGAAGGAACGTGGAACAGCGTGATCATCGCCTTCTGGGCCACCGCCATCTCCACCGTCATCGGCACGATGTGCGCCTACGCCCTCTGGAAACGCGGCTCGCGAGTCCTCACCGGCGCTCTCTATCTTTCCCTGGTCACGCCCGAAATCGTCACCGGGATCTCGCTGCTCGCCTTGTTTCAATGGGCCTTCCGCTGGTTTCACTGGCAGCTCGGGATCTACACCGTCGTCCTGGCGCACGTGGCGTTTTCGATCGCTTACGTCGTCATCGTGATCTCGGCGCGCCTCCGCGGCGTGAGCCGCGATCTCGAAGAGGCGGCCATGGATCTCGGCGCCACGGAGTGGCAGGCCTTCCTGCGTGTCACCCTGCCGGCCCTCGCGCCCGGCATCGTCGCGGCGGCCCTCCTTGCCCTCACCGTCTCGTTCGACGATTACGTCATCACCAGCATGGTGGCCGGCGTCGATTCCGAAACCCTCCCCATGGTCATCTATGCCATGGCGCGCCGCGGCGCCAGCCCCGTCATCAACGCCATTTCCGCGCTCATCACGGTCGTCTTCGGAATCCTCATCCTGATCTCGGAACGGGTGCGCGAGATATGAATCGCCGTCACTTCTTCCTCGGCCTGTCCGGACTCGCCGGCTGCTCCCGCGATCTGCGCCCGCGCCTGAATGTCTACAACTGGTCGGCATATGTCGCGCCCGAGACCATCCCGAGCTTCGAAGCCGAGTTCGGGGTGCGTGTCCGCTATGCCACCTACGAGAGCAACGAGGAGATGCTGGCGAAGGTCCTCGGCGGCAATTCCGGCTGGGATATCGTCTTCCCGACCCACAATCGCCTGGAGCCGATGCGCCACTACGGCCTCCTTGCGCCGCTCGATCGCGCCCTTTTGCCCGGCCTCGTCAATCTCGACCCGCGCTTCAGCGCGCCCGCCTGGGACCCCGGACTCGAATGGGGAGTGCCCTACATGTGGAACGGCACCGGCATCGTTTACACCGCCGCCGTCCAGCCCGCGCCGCTGCGGTGGGCCGATCTGTGGAACCCGAATCTCAAGGGCCGCCTGACGATGCTCGACGATCCCGAGGACATGCTCGGCGCCTGTCTGAAAAAGCTCGGCCTGTCTTTCAGCGCCACGAACCCCGCCGAGCTGGAGCGCGCCGAACGCGAGGCCATCGCGCAGAAGCCTCTGGTCCGCGCTTATCTCAACGCCGAAGCCCGCGACCAACTCGTTTCCGGCGATGTTCTGGCCGCGCAACTCTGGTCGACTACGGCCGCGCAGGCCATGGACACCGCGCGTCAATTGTCGTTCGCGTACCCAGCCGAAGGCTTCCCCTTTTATTGCGATTGCGCCGTGATTCTCCGCGAGAGCCATCGCATCGCTCTGGCCCACCGCTTTCTCGATTACCTCCTGCGGCCCCGGGTCTCCGCGCGGATCGTCGAGTCGACCCGGACCGCGACGGCCAACGGCGCAGCCCGCGAACTCCTGCCCGCGGCCGACCGCGATCACCCCGTCCTGTACCCCGGCCCGGCGGTCTTCGAGCGCGGCGAATGGCCGCGCACCCTCCCCCCCGCCTGCCAGCGCCTGCGCGACCGCATCTGGACCGAAATCAAGTCCGCCTGACCATGTTGAAAACGGTTGCGACGCAACGCCAATATGCCGGCGACCACTCGCGTTACCATGTTCCCTACGGAGGTTCGATGAGACTGCTCGCTTTGCTGGCCGCCGGTGTGTGCGCCTTTGCCGCCGACATTCCCAAGCTGAAATTCACCGACACCACGCTCGACAACGGCCTGCGCGTGCTCATCGCCGAGGACCACTACGCTCCCGTTTACGCCATCTGCGTCAGCTACAAAGTCGGCTCCAAGGACGAGCGCAAAGGCCGCACCGGCTTCGCGCATCTGTTCGAGCACATGATGTTCAAAGGCTCCGAAAACGTCGGCGTCGGCGAGCTCGATTTCCTCATCTACACCAACGGCGGCAGCTCCAACGGCACCACCAATACGGACCGCACCTCCTATTTCGAGACTCTTCCGAAGAACCAGCTCGACCTCGGTCTCTTCCTCGAAGCCGACCGCATGCGCGGCCTCGTCATCACTCCCGAGAACCTGGAAAACCAGCGCCAGGCAGTCAAAGAAGAACGGCGCCTCCGCGGCGACAATCAAGCCTACGGGCAGACATCCGAGAAGATCGAGGAGCTCGTCTACGATAACTTCCCGTACCATCACTCCGTCATCGGCTCCATGGAGGATCTCGACGCCGCCTCGGTCGATGACGTGAAGCAGTTTTTCAAGACCTACTACGCTCCCAATAACGCCGTGCTCGCGCTCGTCGGCGACCTCGACGCGAAGGAAACCCTCGCCAAGGTGAAGAAGTATTTCGGCGCCATCCCACGGCAGGAGCCGCCCAAGCCTGTCGATCTTGCCGAGCCTGCCAAGACCGCCGAGCGGCGCGGGACTCTCGAAGACCCCCTGGCGCGCCTGCCGCGAGTCGATATCGTCTACCGCATGCCCGAGGCCGGCCATGCCGACGCCCGCGCGCTTTCCGTCGCGGCCTCGATCCTCGGGGCCGGCGGGGGCGGCTTCGGCGGACGGGGCGGCGGCGGTGGCGGCAACAACTCGCGCCTCTACCAGAAGCTGGTGCAGGAGAAGGAGGTCGCGGTGCAGGTCTCCTGTTCGGCGCAGCGCCGCGCCGGCCCCGGCATGTTCCATATTTCCGCCACGGTGCGCCCCGGCCATACGCCGCAGGAGGTCGAGAGCCTGATCTCCGAGGAGATCGCCCGCCTCCACGGCGAGCCGGTCACTGCGAAGGAGCTGCAACGCGTGCAGATGAGCCTCCGCCGCGGCGCCGAGAATCGCCTTACCGTCCTCAGCCGCGCGCAGGCGCTCGCCGACGCTGCCGCCGTCTACAACGATCCCAACGGTGTAAACACCGAGCTCGAACAGGAGCTCGCCGTCACCGGCGCCGATATCCAGCGGGCGGCGCGAGCCGACCTGCTGACCGCGAACCGCGTCGTCTTTGTCACCATGCCCAAACCCGGCGCCGGCGGACGCGGGCGCGGACGCCAGAAGTGAGGACACCAGCCATGACAAAGCCCATTCTGATTTCCCTCGCGCTGGCCGCCGCCGTCTGGGCCCAGGAGCCGGAAGCGACCTTTCGAGGCATGGTCCGCTACAACAGGGCGCCGGTCTCCAACGAGGTTCTGAAGGTCAAGCTGCCGCGGCCCGTCGAGAAGCAGCTCGGCAACGGCATTCGCCTCCTCATTCTGGAGAGTCACCGCTCTCCCATGATCAACCTGACCATCTCCATCCCATCCTCTCGCCTGCGCGACACCGAGGCGCAGGCGGGCGTCGCCGAGGCGACCGCCGCCATGATGATGATGGGCACCGCCACCCGCTCGGCGCGCCAGCTCTCCGAAGCGCTCGCCGATATCGGGGCCACCCTGAGCATTGGCGCGGGAGGAGGCGGCGGGGGGCGCGGCGGCGGGGCCCCGGCCGGCGCCGGCGGCACGATCTCGCTCAGCGCGCTCAGCGGGAATTTCGACGCCGCGTTGGGTATTCTCACGGACGTGTTGCTGCATCCTGCCTTCCCCGCGGACGAATTCGAGCGGTGGCGCGGCCGCCAGCGCAGCCAGCTCGAACAGATGCGCACCAATCCTGGAACGCTCTCCAACGAAAAGCTGATGGGCGTTCTGTATCCGAACGATTCGCGCCGCTTGACCCGCGTCACCGCCGAATCCCTCGACAAGCTCACACGGGACAGCCTCATCGAGCATTACAGGAAGTTCTACGTGCCCGCGGGCGAACTTGCCGGAATCGTCGGCGACATCACCGCGAAGGATGCGGTGGCCAAATTGGAGAAGGCGCTCGGCGCATGGAAGGGCGGCCCAATCGATCCCGTGAGGCTGTCCGCCGCCCCGCCGATCGCGGAGAAGAGAGTGTACCTCGTGTCGCGCCCCGGCTCGGTGCAAACCGATCTCACGCTGGCCAACCGCGCCATCGAGCGCGGCAGCCCCGATTACATCGCCTGCATGGTGATGAATCAGGTGCTGGGCTCCGGTCCGGCCGCGCGCCTCTTCCGCATCATCCGCGAGGAGAAGGGCTACACCTACGGCGTCAGCTCCGGATTCAGCGCCTCCCGCGCCACGCAGCATTTCAGCTCCAGCATGTCCGTGCGCACCGAGGTCACCGAGCCCGCGCTGGCCGACCTGCTGAAAGAGTTCAAGGAAATCCGCGACGTCATCGTCCCCAAGGGCGAGCTCGACGGCGCCAAGCGCACCCTGGTGGCGAATTTCGCGCTACGCCTGGAGAGTCCCGCCGCGGTTCTCGGATATTGGATGCAGCAGCGCGAATTCGGGCTGCCTGAAGACTATTGGGACACCTATCCGGAGAAGGTGATGGCGGTCACGGCCGCCGATGTGCAGCGTGTCGCCCGGAAATATGTGCCTTACGATAACGTTCAGATCATCGCGGTCGGCGACGGCGCCAGGATCCGCGACATCCTGAAGAAGTTCGGCCCGGTAGTGGAATCGACGGTCGATTGAGGAACATGAAGCCGACAACCTGGATCGCCATCTTATTCGCCGTGGTGGTGCTCGCAACCGTGGCCATCTCGACGTTCCGTTCGCAGCCGTTCCGTTGCCGTGTCTGCATCACGTTCAACGGCCGCAGCGATTGCCGGACGGGCTCCGCGCAAAGCCGTATCGAAGCGCAGCGCACGGCGACGGTCAGCGCCTGCGCCCAACTCTCCGGTGGAGTCACCGAATCCACCCAGTGCGAGAACACGCCGCCCACGTCCATCGAGTGGCTCCCGTAATGCCGTCACGCTAGCGCCGGATGTCGCATCGCCGCGTAGCCCGAGGTCGGCTAACATGGGCGAATCGCCATCTTACTCGCCGTAGTGGTGCTCGCAACCGTGGCCATCTCGACGTTCCGTTCGCAGCCGTTCCGTTGCCGTGTCTGCATCACGTTCAACGGCCGCAGCGATTGCCGGACGGGCTCCGCGCAAAGCCGTATCGAAGCGCAGCGCACGGCGACGGTCAGCGCCTGCGCCCAACTCTCCGGTGGAGTCACCGAATCCACCCAGTGCGAGAACACGCCGCCCACGTCCATCGAGTGGCTCCCGTAATGCCGTCACGCTAGCGCCGGATGTCGCATCGCCGCGTAGCCCGAGGTCGGCTAACATGGGCGAATGCGTCACTGGATCGCGGGACTCGGCGTCGTTTGCGCCGCCGGAGGATTGCTGTGTCAGACGCCCGGCGGCGGGCCGCGGCGCGCGCGGCTTCAGGCCGACCTGGAATTCCTCACGTCCGACGCCTTGGCCGGACGCGTGTCGCTAAGCCCGCAGGCAGAGATCGCCGCCCGCTTTATTGCCGCCGATTTCCAACGAACGGGCTTGCAGCCGGTGGCCGGCTCGTACCTCCAGGAATTCCCGCTGATCGGATACCGGGCCGACCCGTCGAAGCGGGCCATGACCCTGCGGCGAGCGGCGGCCTCCAAAGCCTTCACGGCCGGCACGGACTTTGCCGGCGCCTTCAGCCGCGATGTGCGCGTCCAGGCGCCGGTGGTGTTCGCGGGTTACGGAATCACCGCCCCCGAATACTCGTACGACGACTATGCCGGCCTCGACGCCACCGGCAAGATTGTCCTGATGTTCGATCATGAGCCGCAGGAAGACGACCCGCGGTCGGTCTTCAACGGGACGGGACAGACCCTGCATGCCGGGCGCTTGATCAAGATCATGAACGCGCAGCGCCACGGCGCGGTGGCGGTGCTGATCGCCAGCGAACCCATCCGCCGCCATACCGGCCTGCTCGAAGCGACACCCCTCGGCGCCGGCCAGGGGCAGCCCTTGCGCGCCTCCGCGCCGCCGCAGGCGCTGGACGATCCGCAACAAATCCCGGCGTTCTCGATCTCCGATAGCGCCCTGGCACAACTGCTGGGCGCCCGCAATCCCGCCGCCCTGCAGCGCGCCATCGAAGGTTCTCTGCAGCCTCAATCCCTGGCGCTTTCCGACACCGTAGTCGAGCTGCGCGCCGGCGTCGTCGAACAGCGCCGCGCCCTCTCGTTCAACGCCGTCGGCCTCCTCGAAGGCAGTGACCCGGCGCTGCGCTCCGAGACCGTCCTGATCACCGCGCATCATGACCACCTCGGTGTGCAAAACGGCCGTGTGTATCCCGGCGCGAACGACAATGCGTCCGGAACCGTCGCCGTCATGGAACTCGCGCGGTTGTTCGCGGCGCAGGACGCGCGGCCGAAGCGCAGCCTGTGCTTCATCGTGTTTGGGTCCGAAGAGCAGCTCATGCTCGGCTCCTTCTATTACACCGCGCATCCGTTGCGTCCCTTGTCCGCGACGCGCGCCGTGCTGAATCTGGACATGATCGGCCGCGACGAAGCGCACATCCCGCAGAGCGAAGGCGTGCTCCGCATCCCGGCGGACACGAGCAATTCCCTCAATCTTGTCGGCGGCGCTTACAGCGCCGATCTCGTCGCGGCGGTCGAACGGGCGAATCGCCCGATCGGTCTCACCCTCGACGCCAAGTTCGATCGCGATCATACGCTGAACGCGCTCTTCCGCTGCGATCACCTTCCCTTTCTCGTGGCAGGCGTCCCCGCTCTATGGCTGTTTGGCGGCTTTCACCCTGGCTACCACGAACCTTCGGACACCATTGAGAAACTGAACTTCCCCAAGATGGAGAAGGTCATCCAGTTGGCGTTCAACGCCGCTCTCGACATCGCCAACGCGCCCGCGCCGCCTCGATTCGGCGTCCGCTAGGCTCTTGACGGTAGTGTCTGAATCTTTCAGACACTACCCTCTTGACATGCGACAATCGTCGCGCCTATTATGTGACAGGTGTCGCATATGGCAAAACCGGAACCGGAGCGGCTGACCCGCCGCGAACGGGAAATCATGAACGCCGTCTTCGCACTGGAGAACCGGGCGTCCGCGGAAGAAATCCGCGAGCGTCTTGCCGATCCTCCGGGCGATTCGGCGGTGCGGGTCATGCTGGCGCGTCTCGAAAAAAAGGGCTATCTGAAGCATCAGCAGGATGGGCTGCGGTATTTGTACTCGGCCACAGCTTCTCCTGCGTCAGCCAAACGGACGGCGGTGCAACAGGTGGTCCAAACCTTTTTCGGCGGGTCGCTCCGGCAGATGACGACGGCCTTGGTGAGCGAGGCGTCGTGGACCGATGAGGAACTCGACGCGCTACGCACAGAGATCGACCGGGTCCGCTCGGAGCGGAAGAGAGGCAAGCAATCATGAGGGACACGATACAGAGTCTGTTACTGGCGGCGAACGGCTCGTTCGCTGCATGGATATTGGTGAAGGCCACGGTGATCGCCGTCGCCGGTCTGGCCGCGGCCCGCCTGGCGCGCCGCGCTTCGGTAAGGCATGCCTGGCTGGCGGCCGTCTTCGCGGCGCTCCTGATACTGCCGGTGTCTGTCGCCCTGGGGCCGGAATTGCGAGTGCGCCTGACTACGCCTCGGGCCCCGCGGGCAACGGCGCGAACGGCGGCCGGCTCCACAATCCTGCCTCCCGGGACACGGGTCGCACCCGTCCGCGGCGGCGCCGATGTTCTGCTGTGGGTATGGCTGGCAGGCGCGCTCCTCGCCTTTGCGCCGATCGCAGTCGGGATGTGGCAGGTGAGCCGCCTGCGCCGTACGGCGCTGCCTTGGGCGGAAGCGCCCCGATCGGGCATTCTGCTGCACGAATCGATCCCCGGCCCGATGACGTGCGGGCTGGTGCAATCCGCGATCGTGCTCCCCATGGAGGCGCGTCAGTGGAGTGGGGACGATCTGGACCGCGCCCTGGTCCACGAATTCGAACACGTGGAGCGGCGCGATTACCTGGTGCATTGCCTCGCGCGCGCAATGTGCGCCGTGTACTGGTTCCATCCGTTGGTGTGGATGGCATGGCGTCAGCTCGTGCTCGAGGCGGAGCGGGCGTGCGATGACGCGGTGCTCGCACGGTCGGAGGCTACGGCCTACGCCGGCCAGTTGGTGTCCATCGCGCAGCGGCTCTCGATATCTGCAAAATCGCCGATGCTGGCCATGGCCAACCGCGCCGACCTTTCGACCCGCATTCGATCGGTGCTGGACGAGCGCCGCCCGCGCGGCCGTGCCGGAGCAGCCCGGATCGCGATCGCCGCGGCAGCAGCGTTGGCGGTGCTCGGCATCTCGCCGGTCCGCATCGTGGCTGCGCCGCAGTCGGATGGACAGCCGCTGCCGAACCTGCGTTCCCGGTCGGCGCTGGTGATGGTGGATCTGGTGGCAAGCGATGCCAACGGAAGAAGCATTCCCAATCTCACCAGGGCCGATTTCATCCTCACGGAGAACGGCAGCCCCCAGAACATAGCGGTCTTCGAATGGACACCGCTGGCAGGCTCGACGGAGGGTGTTCGCGATTACTATGCGCTGGGTTACTACGCCGCTCCGGCGCGGGAGCGGGAGTTCCGCAAGATCGATGTCCGCCTGCGTAACGTTCCGGATGCCAAATTGGAGTTCCGCGCGGGTTACTATCCGGGCGTCGACCAGCCTCCCGCCGGTGGATCGGGCCCCGGCCGCGGGGCGGCACAACCGCCCGCCTACACCACACCACCCCGGCTGCTATTCAAGAAAGAGCCGGAATACACCGACGAGGCTCGCAAGGTGAAGTATCAGGGTGTGGTGGCGTTGGCGTTGGTGGTGACCGAGTCCGGCGCAGCGAAGGACCTCAGGGTGGTGCGCGCCCTCGGCTTGGGTTTGGACGAGAAAGCGATCGAGGCCGTGAAGCAATGGCGGTTCAAACCCGCGCAACTGGATGGCCGGCCGGTTTCGGCGCCGATCCAGGTGGAGGTGGAATTCCGCCTCTGGTAACCGTTTGGTATGATTGTTGGGGCTGAACAGGCAGCCTCCGTTTCCGGAAAGGGTTCAACCCACCTCCATTCACACTGGAGGAATCTTGCTATGAAACGGCGCCTTCCCGCGCGTCCCAACCTTGAACACCTACGCACCCAGGCCAAAGCGCTGCTGGCGAAGCTGCGCGAGGGCGATGCGGAGGCCGCGCGCACCATGATCGAATACCTGCCGGAAGCGGCCCGGCTTTCCGAAAAGCAGGCGCGTGAGCGCGGCTTCCGTCTGGCCGATGCCCAGGCGGCCATCGCCCGAAAGAGCGGCTTCGAACAATGGCCCGGTCTGGCCCGGCACGTCGACCGTCTGCGCAACATGGAGGGCAAGTGGAGCTTCCGCTCGCTCCAGCTGGATGGCAACGATGTGCCGACCTCGATGCTGGGCCAGTCGAGCCTGCTGATCGATGGCGATCGCTTCCGCACCGAGTCGCCGGAGGCCACCTACGAGGGCATCTTTACCATCGACGTGGAAACCACGCCGCACCACATCGATATCGATTTCGTGGAAGGGCCGGAGGCCGGCAACCGCTGCCAGGGAATCTTCGAGCTTGACGGCGACCGGTTCCGTCTCTGTCTGGGCTTGGTGGGGTCGAGCCGGCCCACGCGTTTCGCCACCTCGGCGGGCAGCGGTCACGCCCTGGAAGAACTGGAGCGTGTGGATCGCGGCCGGCCTTCCGGAGTGAATGGTGGAACGCCGCCCCCACCGGAGCCCGAGACGACGCTCCCGCCCGTTTCCAGCGGCGATTTCGAGACTTCGATCACCCCGACCTTGGAGAAGCTGCAGGGCGAATGGCTGCCGCTGGAGCTGGTCACGTCGGGCAAGCCGCTGGAGAAGGCCTATCTGCCGTACGGGTCGCGGACCCAATCGGGAGTGGAGACCAAGGTGGTGTTCGGCGGCCAAACGATGATGCACGCCAGGATCCGCTTCCATGAGTCGACTTCGCCGATGGAAGTGGACTATCTGAACCTGGCGGGAAAGGGAAAGGGAACGTTGTCACTTGGGCTATTTCGCTGGGACGGCGAGGAAGCGGTATTCAACATCGCGGCCCCCGGAGCTCCGCGACCCGCCGACTTCACCTGTGCCTCCGGGAGCGGCCGCACGCTCAGCCGATGGAAACGGAAATAAACCGGACGACGCATTTCTCGACTTCTCGAACCCGAATTGCCGCAACAACCGAAGCAGCATTCAGCGCCGCCGAGCCACGCGGTAGTTCCGCAGGTCCAGCCGCTGCACAACACGCCGTGATGCGTCCGGCGCCATTTTCGAAGCGGTCCCAGGGTCCGGAGCTTTTCCACCATCTCCCTCATGACGCGGACGAACTTCTCGCCCTCTCCTGCCGACACACAGCCGAACGGGCAGCGCTCGTCCTCGATCCCGAATTGCCGTAATAACCGAAGCAGTATTCAACGCCGCCGAGCCGCGCGGTAGTTCCGCAGGTCCAGCCGCTGCCAACACGCCGCGATGCGTCTGGCCGCCCCGATTCAGCCCGCTAACTCGCCTGGCGCCATTTTCGAAGCGGCCCCAGGGTCCGGAGCTTTTCCACCATCTCCGTCACGACGCGGACGAACTTCTCGCCTTCTCCTGCCGACACACAGTCGAACCGGCAGCGCTCGTCCTCGATCCCGAATTGCCGCAACAACCGAAGCAGCATTCAATGCCGCCGAGCCGCGCTGTAGTTCCGCCGGTCCAGCCGCTGCCAACACGCCGCGATGCGTCCGGCCGCCCCGATTCAGCGCCTGCTAACTCGCCTGGCGCCATTTTCGAAGCGGCCCCAAGGTCCGGAGCTTTTCCACCATCTCCGTCACGACGCGGACGAACTTCTCGCCTTCTCCTGCCGACACATAATCGAACCGGCAGCGCTCGTCCTCGATCCCGAATTGCCGTAATAACCGAAGCAGCATTCGATGCCGCTGCGTCGCTCGGTAGTTGCCCTCCTGGTAGTGACAGTCCCCCGCATGGCAGGCGAGGATCAGCACGCCGTCGGCGCCATTCCGATATGCCTCCAGCACGAACTGTGGGTCCACCCGCCCGCTGCACATCACGCGCACGATGCGCACGTTCGGCGGGTAGCTGATCTGCGCGGCGCCCGCCTTGTCTGCCCCTGCGTACGAACACCAGTTGCACAGGAAGCCGACAATCTTGGGCTCATATGCGGCGTCTTGGCTCATTGCAGGACCGCCTCCATCTCGGCCAGTATCTGTTCGTCGGTGAAATGATTCCCCTGCATGGCGCCGGAAGGACATGCGGCCACACACGTGCCGCATCCGTGACAGAGCAGGGCATTTACCTGAGCGCTCTTCGCGTCATCGGGATAGCGGATCGCCTGGTACGGGCACACCAGCCCGCAGGTCCGGCAAAGGGAGCACCGCGCCTCGTCCACCGCCGCGGTAATCGGCTCGATCTCCAGCTTGCGGCCGGCCACCAGTCCGGCCAGGATATAGCCTGCCGCCGCCGTTCCCTGCCCCATAGCCCCCTGAATGTCCATCGGCGCCTGGCACGCCCCGGCGAGGTAGATGCCCTGAATCTTGCTCCGCGTGGCGTCCAGCCGGCCGTGCAATTCCTGGAAGAAACCGAATGAATCCCGCGGCGCGCGCAGTAAGCCGCTCAGCTGCTCGCTGTCGGCGGACCCGGTCATCGGCGGGCAGAGCACGACCATGTCCACGATCACCGTCCCCGCGTCGGACTCGACAGCCGCCTTTCCCTCCGTCCCCGTCACGCGCAATCTCCTGGTCCTGAGAAACGACGCGTTCGGGTTGTCCCTGGCCTTGCGATACAACGCAAACGCTTCTTTGCCAGGCATCACCAACTGTTCATAAAAGTGATGGATCTTCGCTTCGGGGAGTTTCTTGGCGATCAGTTGGTTGAATTTGAACGCATATTGGCAGCAGACTCCGGAGCAATAGGGCGCGCCCGCCGCGTCCATGCTGCCCGCGCAGTGTACGATCGCGACGCTCTCCGCGTGGAGTTCGCCGCCGCTTGGGCCATTCGACGCAACCATACGCTCGAATTCAAGGCTGGTGTAAACTCCGGGCACGGTCCCATACCCGAGTTCGGGCAGCCGCCGCGCATCGAAGAGGTTCCCACCGATGGCCACTACAATCGCCCCCGCCCTCCGCTCGATCGTCCGGACCGTGTCCTCGTACCGGATGGCCCCGGCGACGGGGCACGCGTCGCGGCACAACGTGCAGTCCTCCCCGGCGCTTCGCCGGCACACGGCCGCGTCGAGAAAAGGCGTGTTGGGAAGCGCGCCCGGAAATGCGGTAGCGATCGCTTTGCGGCGGTCTAAGTGGAAATTGAACTCATTCGGGGCCGTCGCCGGGCACGGCGGGACACACTCCCCGCAGCCGATGCACTGTGCAAGGTCGACGTATCGCGGCGATTGCCGGATCGTCACGGTGAAGTTCCCGTAGTATCCGGTCACGCCCGTCACCTGGGCCATCGTCAGAATCTCCAGGTTCGCCGCGTCTCGTCCGTGCAACGCTTCCCCCATCATTGGTTCCAGCATGCACGGGCCGCATTCGAGGTTGGGGAATAACTCCTCGTACAGGACCGGCAGGCCGCCGATCGCCGGCGACTTCTCCACCACGATCGCCTTGCGCCCTGCCTCGGCCACCATCAATGCCGCTTTTAGCCCCGCAGGACCGCCGCCGATGACCACCACATCGGGGCAAATTTCGAGTTCCTGTTTTTGTAACGCTTCGTGGCGCGCAACCCGTCCGACGGCGCCGCGGATCTGCGCGCACGCCTTCCGTGTCGCCTCCCCGATGTCCGGCGTCACCCAAGCGACCTGTTCCCGGATATTCACCATTTGCAGGAAGTACGGATTCATTCCCGCCCTTTCCAGCACTCCCATAAAGGCCCGCTCGTACTCCCGCGGCGAACACGCCGCGACTACCACGCGGTCCGGGCGTCTCCCGGCGACATCGGCCTCGAACCATTGCAGTCCGTCCTCCGAGCAGAGAAAATCGCCCGATGTCACGTAGGCGACGTCGGGATGCTCCTCAAATTCCCTCCTGACGGCCTCGAAATCGATTCGCTCGGTGATGTTGGAGCCGCAGTTACAGAAGTAGATCCCTGTCCTCATTAGCCAAGTTCCTCAATATGTCGTCGACTACAATCGGCACAGCGCGCTCAACCTCCGGCGTCAGCCGTTCGCCGAACGTCGTCAGATCGCCCGCCTCGACGGCCCACACTCGAATTTCGCCGGGAATGCGCAACCCGGCCTCCCGGGCCATTTCCAGCGCCGCCCGCAGGCTTCCGTTGTGCGACGAGGACGCGTTTCGAGTTCGCGGCAAACCGCCGGTGTCCATTTCGTGAATGCTCCCGGCGGCCGCCCCGCTCTCGATCGCGTCGATGAGGAAGGCGCGCTCGTATCCGGCCATGGCCTCCATCAGAGACAATCCGCCCGCGCATCGTTGCCGCACCTCGACCCCGCCGCGGCCGGCCAGCCGCCTCTCCAATTCCTGTGCAACCCGCAGCCCTACCCCGTCGTCGGTGAGCACCGGGTTGCCGACCCCGACAATGACAGTCCTCACCCATCCCTCCGCAGCGTCTGCACGAGGTCGCCCGCCGCGCTGCGCACGGTCACGGTCAGCGGCATCGAACCGGGCAGTGAATGCGTCGCGCAGGACAAGCATGGATCATACAGCCGGAACGCCATTTCAATTCGATTCAACAGGCCTTCTTCTACAACCCGTCCGGCCCGGATCAGATGTTCCGCCGCCTTCCGGATGGACATCGCGATTGCCGCGTGGTTATTGGTCGTGCCGACAATCAGGTTCACCTTCCGGATGAGCCCGTTGCGGTCCGTTTCGTAGTGGTGAGTCAGGGTCCCGCGCGGCGCTTCGACGCACCCCACGCCCTCGCCCTCCACCCGGCCCGGCATCGTCCGCACCTCCGGAGAAGTGACCTCCGGATCCGTCGCCAGCTCCAACATCCGCTCGGCCGCGTATAAGAGTTCGATCAGCCGCGCCCAATGCGTGGCGAGACGGTGATGCACCGGGCTCCCTCCGAACGACGCATGGAACCGCTCGAATTCCTCGTGCGCCCGCTGCGTCGACATCCCTTCGGCGACGTTCAGCCGGGATAGCGGCGTGGCGCAATAGACTCCGCTGCCGGCGCCCTCCACCAGTCCCTGCCAACCGATCTTCCGCAGAAACGGGAACTTCATGTAGGTCCATGATTCGACACGCTCGCCGATATGCTCGCCGTAGTTCGCCGCGTCATAGCGCGCGAACTCCTGTCCCTGCGGGTCGACCACACGAATCTTCCCGCGGTAGAAGTTCGGCCGGTTCCTCTCGTCCACCGTCCCCATGTAGTAGGTCCGGTGGCAATACACCTCCGACTCCACCAACTCGCGATAGACGGAGTTCTTCCAGACCAGGTCATGGAACACGCGGAGGCTGAACAGAGCGAACTCGATGTTCTTCCGCGCGACCCCTTCGATTTCGGCGCGCTCCTCCTCGGTGACCGCCTTGCTCCACCCCCCCGGCAACCCCGCCGTGGGATGGATGCCCCGGCCTCCCAGCATTTCGATGACGTGATGATTGCGCGCGCGGCATTCGATCACCGCCTTGCCGGCGTCCAGCCCTACCTTGCGCACCACTCCGAGCAAATTGCGCTCCGCCGGTGGCGCGTCCGGGCCCACGATGAAGTCCGGCCCTCCCAGAGCGTAGAAATGTGTCGTGTGGTCCGTGACGAAGAATGCCATGTAGAGCAATTCGCGGATCTTTTCCGCCGCCGGAGGCGGCGGCGCGGCAAAGACCTGATCGAGCGCCTTCACGGACGCCAGGTGATGCGCTTCCGGGCACACTCCGCAGATCCGGCTCGTAATGACAGGCATATCCTCGGCGCGCCGGCCCACGCAGAACTGCTCGAATCCCCTGAGTTCCGGCGTCTGGAAGCACGCATTCGCGACATCGCCCGCCTCATCGAGGAAGATTTCGATCTTGCCATGCCCTTCCAGGCGCGTGATCGGGTTGATGCTGATCCGCTTCACAGAGGCCTCCTGCCCGCCAGGCTGAACTTGTAGAACGTTCCCGCGGGATCCGGTAGCGCCTCCGCGGCGGCGTCCGCCCGCTCCGCCGCCTGCTGCTCGCCCATGCCCTTATAGTCCCCGGCGGACAGCATCGAACCCAGGGCGGCAATCATCTTCGCGCCCTGATCGACCACGCCCTGCGGAGGCCCATAGCAGCCCGCGCACGGCATGTTGACCTTGGGGCACAACGCCCCGCAACCGTCCCGTGTGGCAATTCCCATGCACACCAGCCCCTGATCCAGCAGGCACACCGTTGGATCCGGGGTCACCTCATAGGGGCGAAAGAACCGCGTGACTTGCTTGTCTTTTCTCTCCCTGGCGCATTCCCGGCAAACGGCCGCGTCGCCTCCCCCCAGGACGCTGCCCTTCGGCGGAAGCGGCCGGCCTTCGATCAGTGCGTCGATCACACCCGCAATCTGCCGGGGCTCCGGGGGACAACCGGGAATCGAATAGTCCACGTCGACGACCTCGGCGAGAGACTGGACGGAAGCGAAAAACTCGGGCAGCTCCAACTCCCCCTCCGGAATTGAGGTCCGGCGCTGCGGCCACACGTCCCCGCCATAGATCGTTCGCATGTGAGCTTCACGGCTCGACAGGTTGCTCAGGGCCGGAATCGACCCCATCGATGCGCATGCTCCGTATGCGATCAGGAGCCGCGATTTGCGGCGCATCAGGCCCGCCATCTCCAGGTTCTCCGAAGTGCGGATTGCGCCGTTGAACAGCGTCAGCGCGATCGCCCCATCCGGCAGAGCCTCGACGTCGCGAACTTTCGTGTCCAAGAGACAGGGGCAGAAGAAGAACTCGAAGTGCCGGTCTACCTCGAGCAGCTTTTCATGGATATTCACCAGCGCGATCTCGCACCCTCCGCACGAGGAGGCCCAGTACACGCTGATTTTTGGCTTGTCTCGCATTCCGCTTCCGTTAGATCTGAACCTGGCAGCGCTTGGCCGCTCCTTCGCTCCTCATCCAGAGAAGCGCCTTCTTCGTGCGCTGGCACCACCCGCGCACGTCCGTCTCGAAGGTGGCGCAGTCCGCCACCACCTCGAGAATGTCGCCCTTCTTCATCGAGTGGCTCTCGGTGAGCATCTTGAGCTGCGGCTGGGGGCATTTCAGCCCGCGCGCATCGATCGTTTTTACTGCCATGTGTCTTTCCTCCCTGTTCCCGCGATAGTTTGTAGCCCGAGGACCAGATCCCGCATCGTCGCGGCCTGGGCGCTCATCTCCTGTCCCGTTGCGGCCGTTTCCTGAGAACTCGAGGCGGCCGTTTGCACGATTGTGTCGAGTTGCCGCATGCTCTCCGATATCTGGTCCGTTCCGCGCACCAGCTCTTCATTGCTGACCGTCAACTCGTCCACCAGACCCTTCACCTGAGTGGTTTGCCCGATCAGGCTCCGCATGGCTTCCGCGACTCGGTCGAGCCGGGACGCGCCTTCCTTCGTCTTGACCGAGGATTCCTCGACCAGCGCGGCGATATCCCGCGCCGCTTCCGCGGACCGCTGCGCGAGGCTCCGGACTTCGTCGGCGACCACCGCGAAACCCGCGCCCGACTCGCCCGCCCGCGCCGCTTCCACCGCGGCATTCAGAGACAGGATGTTGGTTTGGAACGCCAACTCGTCCACCACTTTCGTGACACCCGCGATCTTCGCCGCCGCCGCGCCGCTTGCTTGCATCGAAACCAACAACTCGTCCAGGTCCTGCGTCACCTCCGCCGCCAACCCGTCGGCGGTCATCATGAGATTGCCCGCGCTCTTGCTGCTCTCCGCGCTTTGCCGCATGATGGACGCCATCAGCTCGCTACTGCCCGAGACCTCGCTTACCGAAGCAGCCTGTTTGGAGATTCCCTGCGCCAGCACCTGGTTGGCCGACGCGAGTTGCGCGGAGGCCGTCGCGATCTGGTCGGCGGCTTCCGCCAAATCCGCCGAAATCGTGCTCAATCGCCGCAACTGGGGGCGTACCCACGCATAGGCAGCGGCGGACGCGGCCAGCCAGATCGCGGCCACACCGGCGAGAACCAGCGGCCCGGGTCTTGCGGCAAGCACCAGACCGCCTCCCGCCCACAACGCTGCAAGAGCGATGAATCCGAATATCAACCGAGCAGACATCGACCGAATCCTCCTTCAGGACCCGAAACTCATATCGGCGGGCCCGGAGGAAGACATTAGACGGAGCGCCTTTTTGCGCCTATTTTCGCTCCCAAAGTGGGCCAAAATTGCCATTTTTGGTCGTTTTTGGCGTCAATTTGACCCGAAATTGACCGAATTTGGAGCCTAAATGTGGGATTCTGGGAGGGGCTGTGTGACGAGACTCCTCAAATCCGGCCACGCCGCGTTCGGACTTGCGACGGCCGCGTTCCTGCTCCGCGCCGCCGGCCAGACCGTTCCCGACTTTCGACTGCGCGACCAGAACGGACGCAAGCAGTCGCTACGATCGATTCTCGACATTCCGATTTCGATCCGGGTGATGGAGACGGTGACGCTGGCCGGCGCCCAACAACTCGAGCCATTGCTCGACGAGCGGCAGAGGAGGCAATAGTCATGGCGGGAGAGATTCGGGTGGAGATGCGGCAGATCTCGCCGACGACCACCGAGACGACGATGGGCGCCCACCAGGTATTGGTCGACCGGCCACCGGAAAAGGGCGGTTCCGGGCTGGGTCCGATGGGCGGCGAGTTGTTTCTGGCGTCTGTGGGGGGCTGTTTCATGAGCAATCTGCTGGCGGCGATCCGGGCGCGCGAACTGCCGATCTCCGGCGTGCGGGCGGAAGTCACCGGCACAGTCGGCGGCGCGCCCGCGCGTTTCGAGGCCCTTGAAATACGCGTGAGCGCGGCGGGGGCCGATGTGGAGCTGCTCGGAAAGGCCGTGGAAATCGCCGATCGCGGCTGCATCATGATGAACACCCTCCGCGGCAAGCTGGCGGTGCGGATCGAGGTGGGATAATCGTGACTATAGCCCGACGGAATGACCAAAACCTCGCTCGATAAGAACAAGATCAAGATTCTGCTCCTCGAAGGGATCCATCCAAGCGCCATTGACGCATTCCGCGCCGACGGTTACACCGAAATCGAACATCATCCGAAATCGCTCCCGCCGGCGCAGCTCCGGGAGGCGATCGCGGGCGCGTGCTTCATCGGCATCCGTTCGGCCACCGAGCTCACTGCCGGCATTTTCGAAGCCGCGCATCGCCTGATCGGCGTCGGCGCGTTCTGCATCGGGACCAACCAGATCGACCTCGATTCCGCGCGCGAGCGGGGAATCCCGGTGTTCAATGCCCCGTTCTCCAACACCCGCAGCGTCGCCGAACTGGTGATCGCCGAGACGATTTTCCTGCTGCGGGGCGTTCCCTTGCGCAATGCCAGCACACATCGCGGCGGGTGGCTGAAAAACGCGGCGGGATCGCACGAAGTTCGCGGCAAGACGCTGGGGATCGTGGGCTACGGCCATATCGGAACGCAGGTGGGGCTTTTGGCGGAAGGCCTTGGCATGCGCGTTCTCTACTACGATATCGAGGCAAAGCTGGCGCTCGGCAACGCGCGCGCTACAGCTGCTCTCGGCGAATTGTTGGAGGCTTCGGATGTAGTGACTCTGCATGTCCCGGAGACGCCGCAGACTCACTGCATGATCGGCGCGGAGGAACTGGCGCGGATGAAGCCCGGAGCGCGCCTGATCAACGCCGCGCGCGGAACCATTATCGATATCGACGCACTGGTCGCCGCTCTGCGCGAGAAGCGTCTCTCCGGCGCCGCGCTCGACGTCTTTCCGGTGGAGCCCAAAACCGGGGAGGAGTTCCTCTCGCCGCTGCGGGAGTTCGACAATGTGCTGCTGACGCCTCACGTCGGCGGCAGCACGGAGGAGGCGCAGGAGAGCATCGGGGCCGAGGTGGCGGCCAAGCTGATCAAATACAGCAATAACGGATCGACGGTCAGCGCCGTGAACTTTCCCGAGGTCTCCCTGCCCGAGCATCCCGGCAAGCACCGGCTGCTGCACATCCACTGCAACCAGCCCGGCGTGCTCTCCGCCATCAACGCGATCTTCTCGGCGTCGCAGATCAACATCGCCGCCGAGTACCTCCAGACGGATCCGAAGATCGGCTATGTCGTCATCGATATCGAAGGCGACGACCCGTCGGAATCACTGGAGTTGAAGCGGCAGATGGAATCTGTGCCGGGAACGATCCGGACGCGGATTCTGTACTGAGGCATTCGCAACCCGGGGCGGTCACTGCACGGGCGGCAGGATCTTGCCGAATTTCGGAACCAGGACCTCATTGGTAAACCGGTCGTGCTTTTGTAGCGCGGCCATCGCTTCGTTCAGTTGCATCTTGCGCACGATCGCCTGAATCTGCTGTTTCCCCTTGCTGCCCCAGTCGTCGCGCTCCGCCGCGGTCGCCGGCAGCGACGGACCGCGGCCGCCGCCGTGCGCCATCACGTCGGGGATCCACGACCCAAGCGTCAGGCTGCGGGAGAATCCCAGCTTTCCCAGCGCCGCCAGCCCTTCATTCTCCGGGACCGGTCCGGCGGGCTGCGACTCCTTGGTTCCGTAGTCGCCTTGCAGCGGAATATCTTCCAGCCGCCCGGCGATCAGGTGAGCGCCAAACAGCAGGTGACTACGCGCCTCCGCCGGGAGGCTCAATCGCGGCAGGTACGTGTCCATATCGATGTACAGAATCGGCACGTGGGTCTCCTCGAAGAACTCGCGGACGAGCGTCCCGACCGTCAGCGGCGCGGGACCCTGTCCCGACGAAAGCCAAACCTGCCGCCGGAAACCCTGCCGCAGGAGCGACTTGGCGATCGTCTTCAGATACGCCGTGCCGGCGCTCGGCGTCATATAGATAGTGGCCGGAGCAACCACCGTCGTGCCGGGAAACGACCAGATGAGCCCCGGCATAAACAGCGAATCGGTCTCTTCCGCCATGGTCATGGCATAGGCCAGGGGCGAGACGTAATCGCGGTCGCCGGGCAGAACGCCGTTCGTCTCCACGGCGCCTACCGGGATGAAGACGATGTCCCGGCGCTTCAGATAGTCGGCGATCTGCACCTGGCTGAGGCGGGTCAGATCGCGGGTGTGCAAGGGACGGACCTGGGCCGGCAGCGCCGCGCAGGCGAGGGTAAGGAGAATCACGGTTCGCATCGCAGTAAGCATTCTACCCGCTCGCCGCATATAATAATGTGAACCACAGGAGGGGAACTGTGCCGTTCCGAGGACAAAGCCTCGCCATTTTGATGCTGGCCATGCCGGCGGCGGCGCAGCGCGCTCCGCAGTTCAAGAGCGAAGTGCAGCCGGTGCTCGAGAAGCACTGCGTCTCCTGCCACGGCGAAACGCAGAAGATGGCCAAGCTGGACCTGAGCTCGTTCGCCGGTATGATGGCCGGCGGCGCAAGCGGTCCGGCCATCGCGCCCAACAAGCCCGACCGCAGCCTGATGTGGAAGCTGATTGAGAGCGGGCAGATGCCGATGGGCGGCAAGCTGAGCCCGGCCGAGAAACAGCTCATCCACGCCTATATCGAGCAGGGGCGCTTTCCCGCGGCGGCCGACGAGGCGGAGCTGGAAGCCCGCGACAACGCCAAAATCAAGCCCGCCGACCGCCAGTGGTGGTCGTTCCGCAAACCGGTGAAGCCAGCCCCGCCGGCGGTCAAGAATACAGAGCAGGTGAGGACGCCCATCGACGCGTTCATTCTGGCAAAACTCGAGGCGCACCACTGGAAGATGCGGGCCGAAGCAGGCCGCGCCACGCTCATCCGCCGCGCCTATCTCGATCTCACGGGGCTGTTGCCCACAGCGGCGCAAGTGCAGGCATTCGCCGCCGACCGGTCCCCGAATGCATACGAAAAGGTGATCGACGAATTACTCGCGTCGCCGCGTTACGGCGAGGAATGGGGCCGCCACTGGCTCGACATCGCCGGATACTCGGATACGGTCGGCGACGCCTCCGACCGGGACCGCGACGCCGCCTGGAAATATCGCGATTACGTTATCAGCGCCTTCAACAGGAACAAGCCTTACGACCGGTTTCTGGTGGAGCAGCTTGCCGGCGACCAACTGGTCAATTACGAGCCGCTCACCAAACCACGGCCGGACCAGGCCGAAGCGGTGACCGCCACCGGCTTCCTGCGGATGACCGCGGATATCACCGACAACCAGACGATCTACGAAGTCGACAAGTATTTCGACGCGCAGCAGAAGGTGATGGAGACGAGCCTCAAAGCGGTGATGGGCTTGAGCGTCCAGTGCGCCCGCTGCCACGATCATAAATTCGATCCGATCCTGCAGCGCGATTACTACAAACTGATGGCCGCATACCAGGCGACCTGGGATCCGGAGAACTGGCTGGCCGGCAGCATTGGATTCGGGCCATGGCCCAGCCGCATGGTGCTCGATATCGACGCCGCGCAGCGCGACACCTGGATCAAGGAAGTGACCAGCGGCGGCGCGAAGGCGTTGCGCCGCGAACAGCTGGTGCTAGCCGCGATTTATCAACGCTACCGGGCCGAGCTGAAGGCCGGCAAGAACCTGACGGATGAAGTCAGAGCCGAGATCCGCAAGGAGATCGCCTCCGACCCGGACCTGGATGTCGACACCACGCTGGCCAAGGATTTCGTCTCGGACGAAGACTTAGAGAAGCGTTTTCCCGAGTTGGCGACGCAGAAGGCGGACCTGGCGGCGAAGCGCAAGAAGACCGAGACCAAGGTCAATCCGAATTACGTGATGGCGGTTTGGGACGTGTCCAAATCGCCCTCGCCCACGTATATCCTGCAGCGCGGAAACTACCTCGCGCCCGGCGCTAAGGTCGAACCGGGATTGCCCTACGTGCTCGACGATCCCAAGAACCCCTTCCGCTTTCCGGATGCCAAGGAACATCCCGAGTGGTTCCACACCGGCCGGCGGCTCGCGCTGGCGAAGTGGCTCGTGCAGCCCGACAATCCACTGACCGCGCGCGTGTTTGTGAATCGCGTGTGGCAGTTCCATTTTGGAGAGGGGATCGTCCGCTCGGTGGACGATTTCGGCGCGCAGGGCGCCAAGCCGTCGCATCCCGAGTTGCTGGACTGGCTGGCGGTCAGTTTTGTGGAGCACGGCTGGGATATCAAGTGGCTGACGAAACAGATCATGTTGTCGCAGGCATACCGTCAGGCGCCGGACGAGCAACCGGAGCAGATGGCCGGCGATCCTTCGAACCAACTGCTGTGGCGGAAAGCGCCGCTGCGTTTGGAAGCGGAGAGTATCCGCGACACGATGCTGCAAGTGAGCGGCCTGCTCAACAACGAAATGGGCGGCCGTCAGATTCCCTTGACGCGCGGCGCGGACGGGCAGTGGATCGAGGACCTGAAGAAGCCTTCGGCAAACCGCCGCAGCGTTTATCTGTCCTACAGCCGGACGCGGCCGCAGTCATTCCTGCGCGCGTTCGACTGCCCGGACATGACGTCGGATCAACAGACGGAGCGGTTCCGTTCGGCGCTGCCGGCGCAGTCGCTGGCGCTGTTGAACAATGCCATCGTGGCGCGCGCGGCAACGGCATTCGCGTCGCAGTTGCTCGAGCAGAGCCATGGCGATATCGGGCGGGCGGTGGCGCGGGCGTACGAGGCGGCCTATTTCCGCGAGCCGGACGCCGACGACCTCGCGCTGGCAAAGCGGACGGTCGCGGCGGCAGGCGATCCGAAGACGGGTCTCCGTCTGTTCCTCCAGGCGATGATGGGCGCCAACGAGTTTCTGTACAGCTTTTGAGGGTAAGACGATGAAGCGAATTCGGAGCCGTAGAGAGATGCTGAGGGAAGCGGGCCTCGGCTTTGGCGCGCTCGCGCTGCATGCGATGGCGCCGGCGGCGCGCGCGGAAGGCGTCCGCGCGTTCGATCTGCTTCCCAAGCAGCCGCATTTCGCCCCGAAGGCGAAGAACGTGATTTTTATCTATATCAGCGGCGGTCCGAGCACGATCGACATGTTCGACCCCAAGCCGGGCCTGCTGCAATTCGACGGCAAGCCGGCGCCGTTCGAGATCAAGGGCCGCGAGCTGAACGGCTCGCAGCAAGTGATGGCGAGCCCGTGGAAGTTTCAGAAACACGGGCGGAGCGGACGGTCCGTCTCCGAACTGCTGCCGTATTTTGCGAAGGTGGTGGACGATGTCACCTTCGTGCGGTCGATGACGACCGACCGCATCGACCATTCCACCGCGCAGTTCACGTTCGTCACGGGCCGCGGTTTCACGGGATTTCCGTCGATCGGGTCGTGGGTGAGTTATGCGCTGGGCACGGAGAATCAGAATCTGCCCGCGTTCATGGTGCTGGAAGCCGGACCGAGCACGATCAACACGCGCGCCTACTCATCGGCATGGCTGCCGCCGATCTATTCGGGCACGAAGATGCAGTCGGATCCGGAGGCGCCGATCTTCGACATCAAGCGGCCCGACGATGTCAGCCCCGAGCAGCAGCGGCAGATCCTCGATCTGGTGGGCGCGCTCAACCGCAAACACAAGAGAGCTTACCCGCTCGATCAGGATCTGGAAGCGCGCATCGCCAACTATGAGTTGGCCGCGCGCATGCAGATGGAAGCGATGAAGGTGGCGGACATATCGAATGAGAGCGAGGCCACCAAGAGAATGTACGGCATCGAAGATCGGGTGGCGGGGCCGTTCAGCCGCAATTGTCTGCTGGCCCGGAGGCTGATCGAGAGCGGCGTGCGCTACGTGCAACTCACCAGCGGGACCGGCGGCGGGGCGGGCTGGGACACGCACAACAACATCAAGGGAGCGCTTCCCGGCCTCTGCCAGAGCATCGATCAGGGAATGTCGGGGCTGCTCATGGACTTGAAACAGCGGGGATTGCTCAAGGACACGCTGGTTGTCTGGTCCGGCGAGTTTGGGCGGCTGCCGACGATCCAATCGAATACAGGCAATCCGGGCCGCGATCATAATCCCTTCGGGTTCAGCATGTGGATGGCCGGCGCCGGGCTGAAGCCGGGCATGGATTTCGGCGATACGGACGAGTTGGGGTATGCCGCCGTCGGGGAGAAGGTCGGGCACAGCGACATTCACGCCACGATCCAGCATCTGCTGGGGATCGACTTCAAGCGGAACACGTACCTGTATGAAGGCCGCGACGAATCGCTAGTCGGCGTGGCGCCGGCGCGCGTCATTTCGGAGGTCCTGGGATAACGCTGCTGTTTTCGATCGGGGATGCCGTGTTCTGCTAGGGGACGTTAGTTCAGTTAGGCCAGACCCGTCGAGCGTGAGGTCGTAGTCGGCGTGCCTCAATTGGGATGTGACGGGCGCTCGCCACGAAATCGTCGTCGCCCGTGTCTAGCAGGACCAGCGCCGGGCACACCTTGCCGCCGGCCGCCTGATGAAACTGCATCCGAATCAGGACAACTTCACCGAATCGCAGAGTCATCCATCAATTGCTCGTAGACAACGTCCTCTGTAGAATACGCGGCGTCGAAGCGCTCGCGGCCGGCAGCACGCCAACCCTGGCCGGAATCCGACTCCCCCCACATGATCACGACGCGGAGTTGCTCGCCGGTGGGAATCTCACTCGCGACCTCAGGCGGAACGGCGATCTGGCCGCCCGGCCCCACGTTGCTCTCGAACTCCACAGCCTTCATGCGCAAGACACTCCACAACCCTGATGTCATGTGCGGCTGGCGCAGTGCCGGTTCCAGCCCATTGGTGTCATTGTACTTGGGATTGCTCGCATCACGCGTGGTGGACGGTGGTGGAGCGCTGCCCGTAACTCTATGAAGAGTTGGTAGCGCTAACGGGAATCGAACGCGAATCATGTCGTCCGAAGTGGTCCGATCCAGGCGTAAGTAGCTGATTCTGCGTTGGTGGCGGGCCATCTATGCCGGCCAACAACCCCTACGGAACCCTACGTGTGATCAATGTGTGATCAAGAACGGCACGACAATTCGAAAATCGGAGAGCTAACTGAAAGGTGTTTCGATCTCGGACAAAATGCTTCCGAACCCGACGACGTTCGGCCCCTCGCGTAGCGTAAATGTCGCTCCGGGCGCGATTCCCCGGTAGGACTCCGCGGGCCAGTACATCAGTTGAAAGTTGACTTCAACGGTGGGACCCGGAATCAACTCTTCAGGAGCATCGGTAATCCAGACTCCCAGATATCGTTCGGCAACCGTATTTTTCGGCCCAATAATGGCCTGTCGCTGCGATGGATCGCCTAGAACGATGTGAGGCATGTAGCGAGCGTGATTCGGATAGCGGACCTTATTTGGCAGCATCGTTAACGCGGCCCTCACTGTGGGAACCTTCGGTTTCAACGGTGCCATTCTAGCTCACCGTGCGCGCCTCTCGCATCGCTAAATCGCTAAATCGCCAAGGACAACATCGCACTCGCCCCGATTGTCGTGTCGACGGACGCGAGTTGCTCCACAAATGAATCGATTCCCGCGGGTTCGATTGGAATACGAAGGGCAACGGATTCTGGCTCGCCTAGCGCTTCGCAAGCGTCACCTCGAAGCCTGATTTCAACGACCGCGCGACCCGTGGAATCCGGGCAAATGAAGGTCATCTTGATTCCTCCATCGGCGTGCCTGGGATTGAAGGTGCCAAGTTCGAAGTTACGCGAATCACTCACGTTCCGAGGAAATCCGCGTAATCCGTCCGCGAACTCCGACAGGTCACTGTGGCCTAGGTAGATCTCCGCCTGACCTGAGAAACGTCCGTTCGAGCAGCTCAGGACGATCTCTATGACGTCCTGGTCAAACCAAATGACCTCCAAGTGGATACCGTTCTCTTTTGTCATGCTGTAGAATTTCGGCTACTCGACCGATTGCAGCACGACGGGCCGTTGAGACGCAATGTGACCTGAGGTTGCCAGGGCACTTCCGGAACCCGGACATCCAAAATGGTGTGAGCATCCGCGCTACGCTGTGTTAGCACACAATGGACAGGGCCATCGCATATCGGCGACATTTTCTGCTCCTGAGCGTGGCTGGACTCCTACTCCACCTGAGTGGAAGGGCTTTGGATCAGGTACCCGTCAGCAACATTCGAGATTTTGCGGTTCTCGGATTGCCCGGCGCTTTTCACGCAGGTTCAGTGCTGCTATCACTCAGGCGCAGACCGAACATTGCCCGCAGCGTTTCCTTTGTGGCGCTTGCCGCCTGCTTCAACTTTGGGGCAATCTTCTCTGGCCTGATAGCCTTGCCCTTGTTTCCTCTTGTGCCGGTTATCGTGCGGCTGGTTCCTCAACTTCGAGACATCGGCGATTCGACTCCAGGAGATTCCGTCAGAGTCTTGTTCTACGCCATAGCCGCCTCGGTCTGTGGCTCTCTGGCGTATTGGTTTGTCGTTCGCGCTTTCTGGATGAAGCAACTTCGCTACCGAGATTTGCTTCGAACGCTCACGCTGTGTGTGATGGCAACCATCCTCGCCTTCATCGGTCTTGCGGTCTTGGGATCAAGTCCTGCGTACTTCGAATCAACGAGAAGTGTGCGCGACATCCTACCTGCCGTGATGTGGTGGTTCGCGTTCTCAGCGTCCTTATGGTGGACGGAGTCGCGGGGTCCCCAAGGTAAGGTCGCCGTCGTTCAGCCGATCGGGTCCACTTTGTAGAGCTTCCCCGGTCTGGCCTGGCGACCGGGCCGGGCGGGAGAGCGCCTGAGGTTAAACCTCGCGTCGGAGCATCGTTCAAGTCTCCACTGCGCGCATCTTGTTCGCCGGCAACCCAAAAAATGTGTGATCAATGTGTGATCACACTGCCCACAATGTTGGCCTGTAGACGATTCAACTAACGGCCGCGACGTCAAAACCCCCATAAAACTGGTAGCGCTTGACGGAATCGAAGGCCCTAAACTACAGATGCAGCGGGATGTGGGTGTGCTAAGGCAAGGTCCGGTTGTGTCCGCGGGACGTATCAGTCCTCTGCCGGTATTCTCATAGCGGAATCCACGACGAGACTCTCGATCCTGAGTTTGCGCGACTGAAGCTCAAGCCCAAGCTGCTGCCGCACAACGGAGATGGTGGCGCTCATTTCGTCAGGCGTTTGTCCATCTTGCGGCACAAAGCCCGAGAAGTCCAGCGTGAAGTCATAACGGCCCGATAGGCCTGTCGCGTCCACTACCGCTAACCGCAGTGGATCGGAAAGGGCGGCGGCCAACTCAGTCATCGTCGTCCGTTGGGCAACGATACGGCCCCTAGCCGACTGCAGGCTGCCCAGGCCATCCGTTTCGGACTGACGCAGATTTGGCCCCTTCTTTCCAACGGTCAAAACGGCGGCGGAGACGATCCTGCTCTCCATGTGGGCGACAAGTTTAAACCGTTCGGCGAGCAGCGCTCGCAACATTAGACGGAGGTGGTCCTCGGACGCGGGTCCGTTCGCCTTCGCCAGAATGTCATAACGCTCAGCGGCCAGCCACCCGGGTCCCGCGATTTGCGGGTCCTGGAGACCGTAGGCCCACTTGATACAGGTCTTTAGCGTCACGTTTCGGAGCGCGACGCGTCCTGTACTCGTGTTGACCTGATCGCGGAAGAGCGCGCCCTGGCGGCCAGGATCGGTCGTGTCGTTTCGTTTGACCGATGCCACTTCGAACGAGGGAGACCGAGGGTGTTGGGCCGCTGCCTGTCCGATGAAGCTGACCAGAATACCTGCAAGGATCGAAATGAGTTTTGTCATTGGGAGCGCCTTGAAGATCCTAACGCTGCCGACTGAGCCGATGTTCCGCTTCTTTTGGAGAGATCGAGGTCACCCTCGCCGGCGCGGAGGGATTCAGCACCGCCCATTGAGGAATCGGCCGGAAAAGTCGGCACTGCGGATATTCGTTTCACGGAGAGCGATATCCAACAGGATGCGTGCCGTTGACGGCGGTCCGCATCGACCCGCCGAGCGTATGGCTGATTCCTTCACAGGAAGGGGATCGCGAGATCACGGTAACGGGATGGGACCGCTCGGAGATCGTGTAGCCGAAATCGCTGTGCGCGCGCTATCGAGTTGAGCGCGCGACCGGACGAAAACGCCGAGCTCGTGCGGCGCGGTTCCGTCTGCCGTGCGCGGCAACCCACGAACCGTGCCCCGACGATCCTCTTTGTTGCCATCCACGCCGAACAGGGTCGGGCACCAGCAGCCTTCCAGGGATTTCGACCACTCATCGAGAGATTTGCAGCGAGAAGGCATTGGTGATGGCGGTCGGGCCCAGCTGCTGGAGACTGGAGCCTGCAGCCTGGAGACCCAGACCCCACAGGAAACAGCGAAGAAGGTCCGGACCGGTCCCGAATCCGTCGTGCCCCAGGATCAGTGCGGCAACTCCCACGAGAAGCGTGAGAAATCCCCAGACACCAAACAGCAGCCAACCCGCCTCGTGGAGTTGCACATTGATCTGATCGAGCGTGAGCTGGGACGGCGCTGCAGCGCCGCCGGACCGGGTTGCGGAGCCGACAGCGGTGGCAATCGCGTTGTCCAGGCCAACGACGATCGATGCGAGCTGCCGTCGCAAGCCATCGGACGGGCCGGAATATGGAAAGAGGCCCTCAATGGAGGTCATGGCCGTCTTGCCGGCTGGCTCGACATGCGCCGCGACGACCGCCGGCCATCGATCGGCGCACAAACCGAGGCCCTCATTGATGAACAGCGTCAGAGCGTCCAACTGCGCTGCCAAGCGTTGCAATAGCGATTGATACTGGGGATCGAGCGTCTGCACGGAGGCGGGATTACCGATCACGGTGGGCAGATAGCCCTGCCGGTCGAGGTTTGCCGTCTGCAATTGGGCCGAGACGTAGGCGAGCGTCCCGCTGATGTTGGCATCCTTCTGCACGGGCCAATCCACCGCGGTGTCCGACGCAATTTTTGCAAGCCGCGTCTGCAACACGCCGCAAACATCAAGGAGGCGGGCGGCCGGAAGCATCGCCGCGAGCCGATTGGAGCGCCGGCGGATGAGCACCGTAACGACAAAGAACAGGACAATTCCCAAGAGGATAAGGCCGGCGCCGAAGAGCTGCCGGCCGAAAGAAGTTGCGAAGACGGTGAGCTGGAAGGAAGCAAAGTCGTGCTTTTCCTCGGAGGTGAGCCAGAGCTGGCCGAGGTACTTGCCGACGCGCTCCAGACTTGGATTAAAGCACAGGTAGACGGTGGCGGGTGTGCCCTTGACGGGAATGGCGGCGGGTTTTTTCCAATCCACGGCGCAGACGGGATCGGGCGAAAGCGCGAAGGCGTCGGCGCCCATCTGCTCGTTGGTATCGGGATTGATCAGGGTGGAGTGGGAAAGCTGGACAGCGTGCAGTTCCCCCAGGGCGGTGTCGATGGTCATCGAGGTATGAGGATTCTTGTCGACGGACCACGAGGCGACGGGCGGCTTGAGAACAACTGTAAAATCGGCCACTGGGCGGGCCTGCAGCGTGAGCTGGGCGAAGCTGGTGGTCTGGCCGGAGATCAGGAGCATGGGGAAGACGGGAGGCGGAGTGGGAACGATGCCCGAAACGGTCCAGTTCACCAACCAGAACTGGTCGGAGTCGGTCTGGTGTTTCTTCTCGGGGGTGGAGGGCGCGATCTTGGGCCTGATTTCTTCGTTCCAGAGCGGAACGATCTCCAGACCGTCCTTCTGGTTATGCGGAGACTTGACCTGGATGTAGGTGGAGAATGTCGAGGGGGACGCGCCGGCCGGAATCGGAACGGTGGGAGTAAGGATCGACGATGTGGTTTGCGCGACGAGCGGTAGAACGCAAACGAACAAAACGAAGGCCGGGAGGCGCATGGCAGTCACCGTTAATACAGCGGGCGTGGTCCGGACCGGATGCCGCGGCTCTGCGCCAAGGCTTCTTCCTGCCTGGCGGCATCGAGCATGGCTGCTTCCCAGACGGACTGGGTGTACACCTCCCCCTGAGCGAAGTGCTGGTTCGCCGGCGGGAGCGGGGTGAGAATATCGGCGCCGCCGGGATCGGCATGCAGCCAGAGAGCGACGGTCATCAAGGCGGGAATGCGCAACAAGCGGAGCTCATAGTCGGTATTCCGCACCTGGGGCAGCGCCTCGAGGCCGGCCAGGACCTCCAAGGACCGGCTTCCTTGCCCCTCGTGTATCAGGGCGAAGGAATGTTCCGTTTCGGTATCGTTGGTGTTGACTTCGGCGGCGGCGACCGACTGAGGGCCCTCCATGAGGATGTATCGCCAGCCCACGAGGCGCGCGGCGGCGAGGCCACGGCCCGCAAGAATCTCGGGCAATAGCAGGATGTAGACGCGGTGCGGATGGCGGGGCACTGGAGGGGCGAGCGCTTCGCTGCGCACCGCGTTGCTCATGATGGCGGCGGAACGGGTAACGCGAGGCAGGGCGGAGTTCAACTCGCGGACAGAATCGGATGGAGGACTGGGTTCGATGATGGCCATAATCTTTGCCTTTCGCTAGATCGTAAAATACGTATCCGTCCAGCGGCCCGAGCCAAGGTAGGCCGAGGTGAACTGGGCGAGGTTGGCGGGCGCATCGCCGTACAACGAATCGAAGACGGCTACTTCATCGCTGCCCGGGAGAAGTGTATCGTCGTAGCCGCCCAGCACCACGAAATGGCCGCTTCCGTCTCCCCACTCGATTCTAACGCCGACGGGGCGATCGGCATCAATCTCCTGTTTAATTTCGGCGAGGCTGAGGCTGCGCGGCATGGTGGAGCTGAAGTTCCCGGTGCGCTTCAAGGTGGAGTCGAGGTACCAGGGCTGGTTGCAACTCGTCGTGTTGCCGTCCACGCAGCAGGTTGTCTGCTTGAGCTCATCGTTGACCAAGTCGCAGGGCTGGGAGTACCTTGGCGCGGGATAGTGCTGGGAGATAGCAGTTCCGGCGCACGCCCAACACCACTGGGAGGGTCCTTGCGGGATAGTGGTGTAGTTAGTGATGCGAGTCATAAAGCCTATTTCGTGCCTTTCAGGGCGTTCACCACGGCTCCAACGCCCATGTTGAGTCCGAAGCCCAACTTGAAGCAGGTTCGGTTGAAAAGCGTTCCCTGGCTCTGTGCTGGGGTTGGAGTGGTCCCACAGGCGAGGCCGGCGGGGGCGCGATCTGTGTTGATCATGGCGCCAATATAGAAATTGGCGAGCGCGGGGCCGTAGCCGATGCCAACAAAGCCCTTCTTCAGAGGATTCGTGGCGATGGCAACTCCGGTGACCAGATGGGGGAACTTGCTGAATCCCGATCGTTTCAGATCCACCGGCACGGGGTAGAGGTTGAAGAAGCCGTAGATCTCGCGCTTGTCGACTTTGGCGGCCGTAATGGCGCCGTTGGTATCGGAGTACTGCAATTGGCTGATCTTGGTGAAAGGCACTCCCACGCTGAAGTCGACCCGGTATTTGCCTTCGTTGTCGAAGGTCTCGCCGGTGGGTCCGCTGACCACGCTGCCTACGGTCCCGAAATTCGGTGGCTTGGGAGCGCCCGGAACGGGCGGCGGGGGCGCGGCGAGGGTAAGTTGTGGAGTGAACTTGACATCGGAAGGCACATAGGGTATCTCGAATTCCTGAGCGCCGAATACGTTGATGCCGCCGCCTCCGCCACCGGCCGCGGGCGCCTTAATTCCAAACAAGCCGGCCAACTGAATGAGGTGATCGAGGTAGGCAGGGATCTTTTTGGTTGTCTGGATCTCGTAGATGGAGGAATACGCCAGACCGCCAGGCTTGTTGATATGGACATACAGAAACCACACGCGGTGCTTGCCGAAAATCCGTTTGGCAGTCGTGAAATCCTGATCGGACCATACCTTCTGGTGGTGATACACATACCAGTGTTGGGAGTCGACCGTGGGGCTCGCCTTGGAATTGTCGGCGGCATCGACCGTGACGTCCTTCCATCGGAGCAGGTGGATTACGAAGTAGGAGTCGCCGAGCTCGTCCCAAGAATCGGTCTTGTCTTTGTTGGTCCCCATCGTGCAGGTACCCGCCTTCAGTTGTGTTTTCTTGGCGGACGGCGGGCCAGGTTTGCGCGAATTGGAATCGTAATTACAGCCAATGGTCATCCGGAGTAAGGGCTCGGCGCCATTGAGGTACAAGACTCCCTTATTGAGATCGATATACGGAGACAGGTCACCCGTCAGTTGAGCGGGCACACTTTTCCACGTTTCAGTGTAGGTGGTGGCGGCAAACGCGGCTGAACAGGCAGCAATCAAAATGAGGCATCGTCGGAAGGGCATGATTTTCTACTCCTTTCTAATGCATATAAAGCGTAGATTCGCTGCAGACAGGGACACTGGAAATGAAACTGAGGTTTCCAATCGACACTCCAGGTTCCGCGGGCCTAAAATCAGAGGCTCTACGCTGCAGCCAACACACTTAATATCTCCTTTCGTTTGTGCACTTGGATTGGGGACAGTATCGCACGGGAAGTCGAAGGGTGCAATCGGACCAGCGGCCGGTCAGGCGAACGGCTCGACGTTCTCATGACCCTCGCTTTTTCGAGCACGCCCTGTCTCCTAGCTGTGGCGAGGCACACAGAGAACCCAGGCCGGTGCGGCTGTTTCAGTAAGCCAATTGTGGGGTTCGTCGGTCAGCGTTCGAGTATTCCAGAGCCATTCCGGTGTCATTTACGAGGGCGCGCCTGGAGCACCTGTGCCAGCAGCGCGGGATTCGGAGCGAGCCGGCCGCTTGTGATTGTAAGAACCGTTTCGACAATGGCTGCGTTCATAGGCGCGTCCAGCCCGAATTGCCGAGCCATCTTTACCACATACCCGTTGATGAATTCGATTTCGGTTCTTCTCCCACGGCGGATGTCCTGAAGCATGGACGGAGTGACGTCTCCGTAGGCCGTCAGTATCTTGGCGATCCAGGCGCCCCGCCCCTCGCCCGCGATGCCGTCAGCGCGCCATCCCGGCGGGATCGGCTCTACAAGCATCGTTTCCGGTTGCGCACCGGTGGCCAGCGCCATCTTCAGTGCTTCATCATAGGTTCGGTTGAAGAGTTCGCTGCCTGACGGTGAGGCCATGTATTCACGCATGGTGCCGCCGGCGATAGCGCCGATCGTGGTTACCGAACAGTTCACGAGCAGCTTCGACCACACCGCCCCCTTGAGGTTTCCTGTCGCGCGGACCTCTACCGCGCGCTCAAGCCAGCGATGGACCCGCTCGGTTCGTGCGCTTTCGCCTCCTGCAAGCTCTCCGATCAGCAGATGGCCCGCATTGCGCTGCTCGTATATGCCCGGCGCCTCCATCGTGGCGCCCAGGTTCGAAAGCCCGCCAAGCACGCAGTTCCCCAATCGCTCCGCAAGCATCTGAGGAACGCCACCATTCTGGATCGGCAGGAGCGTGGCATTCGGTCCGAGGAGAATGGATAGTCTGGGCGCCGCCTCGATCGCGTCGTGAGCCTTGGTGGCCAGAAGGACGAGTTCAAACTTGTCATCGGCTCCGTAGGCATCCAGAGGGGCGATCGCCGTGGCCTGGACAGTAACGGCGCCTCCCATTCCCGTCACCCTGAGACCTGCGGCCCTCAGCCTGGCCGCCTGCTCCGCATCGCGCGTCGCAAGCCAAACCGGCAGGCCGGCTGCGCGTAGGCGCACTGCGATCAGTCCGCCCAATGCTCCTATCCCGACGATCAAGGTCTTCACGGTATCATTACGACGCGCCATGTCCGTTGCACTGCAAGACGCCCAGATAGGCGCTCCAGGGCCCCACGGCTTCGCGGTATTGGTGAGCCATGACACGGGATATCTGATGCAGGTGCGTAAGATCATGGACGGCCCAGGTGGCCAGAAGTTGCGCCAGCGTCACCGTCCCTAAGGCCGGATGCTTCCCTTGGCGGACCAAATCTCCCTGTTGCAAATTCAGCGATCGCAGCGAAACCAGATTCTCGGTCCGAATGTGGCCGAACTCGTTTAAGATCTCCTCCAGCGATTTACCTTCGTTCTCCTTGATTTGCGCGAAGCGGTCAAAGGGTTCGAAGGGGCGGGCTTCGCCGGTCTCCAGAATGAGTCGCACACGTGGCATCCAGTCGGTGCGCTCGGCCCAGATGAGGTGGCCCACCACATCGAATGCGCTCCACGTAGTGTTTCCCTCGTTGCGCCGCGCCCAAATCTCGGGCAATCCGCAGAGCAACGCATTCACGGCTGCCGGTGTGCGGCTGAGAAGTGCGATCGTGTCGGTTAAGCTGAATTCGCTTGGATGTAGCATGAGATTCCCATCCCCCAGGCTAGCGGGCCGAGCGGCTCCAGTCCAAGCGCTCTCGAGCAGAGAGAGCCGTCCAGGCGCCGCCCTTCGTGAATCGGAGCTGTGCGCAACCAGATCAGCGTCTGGATCACCGATCGTGAACCTCCGCGATCAGGTCTATCTCCACACAGGACCCGAACGGCGTTTGCGCTACGCCAAACGCGCTTCGGGCATGTATACCGTCCTTTCCAAACACTTGGGCGAGCAGTTCCGACGCCCCATTGGCCACAAGGTGCTGCTCGGTGAATGTGGGCGCGCTGTTCACCAGGCACATCAGCTTGACGATTCGCCGGATGTTGTTCAGATCACCGACGGCAAGATTCAGTGTTGCCATCAAATCGATGGCGACGCTCCGAGCGGCTCTGATTCCAAGTTCCGTGGTGATCGTCAGGCCAAGCTGCCCGACCCACGGCTTACCTTCTTCCTTGGCAATATGACCTGACACGAAGATCTGATTGCCGCTACGGACAAAAGGGACGAAGGCTGCCACCGGCGGAGTCACTTCGGGCAGCGTGATCCCCAATTGAGCGATTCTCTCGTAGACTGACACTCGCCTCTCCTCCAAATTTGTGTCCTCGCGGACGGCCAACTGTTTGGCGCCACTATTGAGGCGGCAGGCCTCCGCCAAAAACATGCGGCTTACCGAAGCGGTTGGTCCACACATCCACAGAATAGATTGAGGCCAGCTCTTGAGTACAGCGTCAGAACATGAAGTTTATTACCATAACAGTTCTTCGATCACAGCGCTGTTATGCTTAAAGCCATGCCGAGTCGCAAGCGAAGTGACGCGCCGCTCTACGTCAGGATCGCGGAGGCTTTCACTCGCCAGGTCGCCACCGGCGCTCTGAGGCCTGGGGACCGCGTGCCATCACTCCGAAAGCTCAGCCGGGAACAGGGCGTCAGCCTCTCGACCGCCCTGCAGGCCTATGTGTGGCTGGAAAACCGGGGCTATCTGGAAGCGCGGCCACAGTCGGGTTTCTACATTCGCACGCCTTTTGCAAAACTGATCCCGGAGCCGCAGGCCGAGATGCTCCAAAGCCGGCCCATCGCCATGGGACCCAACGCCGTGCTGGAAGACGTCATCCGGTCAGCCGGCGATCCGGCATTCGTTCCGTTCAGCGCGGGATGCGCAGGCGCGGAGCTGTTCCCGAACCGAAGGCTGAATCTGATCGCGCGAGGACTTCTGCGCCGGCTGCCGGCGCACAGCGCACATTACGATCTACCGCCGGGCGTCGAGGCTCTCCGCCGGCAGATAGCCAGGCGTTCCCTGGCCATCCGCTGCGAGGTGGCGCCGCGTGACGTCATCGTCACCGCCGGCGCCCTGGAGGCCATCAATCTGAGTCTTCGCGCTGTGGCAAAGCCCGGTGACGTGATTGCTGTCGAGAGCCCGATGTACTTTGCGATTTTGGGGAGCGTCGCGTCTCTCAACATGAAGACCATTGAGATTCCTACGCACCCTAAGGAGGGGATGGATCTGGAGCACCTGGAGAGAGCCATTCGGAAGCACAAAATCAAGGCGTGTATCACAATGACCAACTGCCATGATCCTCTCGGATACGTTCTGCCGGATGAATCCAAGCGGGCGCTGGTGGATTTAACTAGCCGGAGAAACGTAGCGGTCATAGAAGACGACTCGTATGGGGACCTCGCCTATGAGGCGGCCCGTCCGTTAACGGCAAAGTCGTTTGATCGTAAAGGTCTCGTTTTACTCTGCTCGTCGTTCTCCAAAACTCTATCGCCCGGATACCGTATCGGCTGGATGCTGGCAGGACGGTTCCGGGCAGAGGTGGAGAGGCTAAAGCTGTTCACTAGCGTGGCGGCCTCGTCGCTGCCGCAGTTGGTGGTGGCGGAGTTTCTGGAGTCTGGCGTTTATGACCGGCATTTGCGGCGGTTGCGTGCGACGCTCGCTTGCCAGGCGGAAAACATGCGGCAGGCCGTCGCAGAGTATTTTCCGGCGGGCGCCCGCATCAGCCGGCCTGCGGGCGGTCACATGTTGTGGATTGAACTGTCCCCGAAAATCGACGCTCTTAAACTGCATCGGGCCGCCTTGACGGAGCGCATCAGCATCTCGCCGGGAGCCCTCTTTTCCGCGACGGGCCGATACAAAAACTACATTCGCATCAATTGCGGACACGTCTGGACGAAGAATCACGATCGAGCGCTGCTGACCTTAGGCCGCCTTTGTGAGAGGCAGGCACAGGGCTGATCCCACCCGGGAACGCGGCAACTGTACCGGTCTGTAATTCTTCTTTCTGTGTCTGTACTCCTTCGGAGCGAACTCGCTAACATGTAGCCACTAGACGCTCAGGGAGATCCGCTATGGCCCCTTCAAACTGGCTGGAGAACATAGGAAACGATTGTCGCTACGCGGCACGCAAGTTGCGAAAAAGCCCCGGATTTGCGATTGCGGCCGTACTGACCTTGGCGCTCGGCATCGGCGCGAATGTGGCGGTGTTCACCGTAGTCCAGGCAGTCCTTCTGAGCCCGTTGCCTTACCCTCATCCCGAGCAGCTCGTTCGTATCTACGACGACTTGCGTGGGTCGAACAGCCGCGACGTTGGGATTTCGGCGCCGGAGTTATGGGACCTGCGCGACCGATCCGATGTTTTCGAGGTCATCTCCGCCATATATCCCTCCGACGGAAATCTCACCGGGGGCGAAAAACCGCAGCGCATCGAACTGCTCGCGACGAGCACCAATTATTTCACCATGCTGGCGGCGCGGCCCGAGCTGGGCCGCATCTACACCGCCAACGACGACCAGCCGGGATTCGTTGAAGGAGTGGTGCTCAGCGACGCTTTCTGGCGGCGAACGTTCGGCGGAGATCCGAAGGCTCTTGGTAAGCAAATCCGCGTCGATGGCGACCTCTACACCGTCATTGGCGTGATGCCGCCCGACTTCAGACACCCTGGCCGGTCGCTTGCCGGTGACGTAGATGTGTGGATGGCTGCGGGATTTAGTGCGCCTCCCTGGCCCGTGCCCGCGCAGAGATCTCTAAGAATGATTCCGGGCGCCATGGGGCGGTTACGCCCGGGCCTTACCATCGCTCAGGCGCAGGAACGCCTGAACATGTTTTCAACGCAATTAAGCCAGCAATTTCCTACCGACTATCCCGCGCCCGCCCGATGGGGATTGCGCCT
>CAZSQK010000064.1:0-46228 GCA_964608645.1 uncultured Solibacteraceae bacterium
CAACGCCCTGCCGAATGATGCTCAAAAAAAGACGTTTTCTGATGATCGGCAACATGCACCTCAGTGAGGTGGCAATTCCGGCAGTCAACCAAGAAACGGCGATTGGAAGAGCACGAAGATTTCGGGGCGTACTAGCCGGCTTGCGGGGTGGGTTTGGAGAGTGTCGCTCTCCTCCGCGAGGTAAGGACCTCAGCGTGAAGCATTTCATCGTTTTTTGGGGTTGCGCACCCTTGACTTCGGCCCATCTTGCGGCTAAAGCCTCGGGGGACACCTCAAAACCGGCCAGTTGTAGGCCGCCAGCCAGGACATTGAACCGGGCGAACGGAGGGTATCCTCCGTCGTCGTGAGCAATGTCTTGAGCGACGACAGGAAACAGCAAATCATTGCCTTAGGGCGTCTGGGGTAGACCACTCGGCGAATTGAACGGGAAACCGGCATCCGCCGGGAGACAATCTCCACCTGTTTGAAGGAGGCCGGGGTGGAACTCCGACCGCCCCGCCGTCGGACCCTTTCAAAACCGGCCAGTCCATCTGGTGAGGTGACCCCCGACTCCGCAGCCCCTGAAACGGCCGCCGACCAGGTGGGAATCGACACCCAGCCGGCTAAACCGGCCAGTCCAGATGATCCGGTGACCCCCGACGCCGTGCCGCAACCGGCGCCTGTAGCGCCCATCCAAGCCGGCCATACATCCGCCAGTTCCTGCGAATTGTTCCGGGATGCGATCGCGTTGGCGCTGTCCCAAGGGCGCAATGCCAAGGCCATCTGGCAGGACTTGGTGGACATACACGGATTCGGCGGTACCTATCAGAGCGTCAAGCGCTTCGCTCGTCAGTTGCAGGCTGGCCAGACCCCCGAAGCTCGTGCAGTCATCCAGACCGCCGCCGGCGAGGAAAGCCAGGTCGATTACGGGACCGGTCCCATGGTGCGCGATCCCGCCACCGGCAAATACCGGCGCACCCGGCTCTTTGTGCTCACCCTCGGTTACAGCCGCAAGTCCGTACGCCTGCTGACCTTTCAATCGTGAGCTTTCGGCAAGGCTGCGTCGGCTTCTAGCGGCTGGTATCGGTGGCCGGTCTTACCCGGATAAAAAGCACGTCCCATTGGATATGTTTTCCGGAGGCGGTCGGGCGTCCTCCGGGAAAGGTCTGATCCAGCAGTACAAGATCGGTCATCTCATCGACCTTCGTTAAAAGCCAGCTGGGAAGAGCGCGTGCGCGCCGCGCGCGCGCGCCGCCGGCTGCTGCGGCCGGCAACTTGCCAGCTCAGCAATTGGACAGAACTGTTGAGGATACCATGGTCGTGCGGTTCTACTAACCGCTCCTTACAACATGATAAGCAACGCGAATCATACGGCTATTTTCTATGGCTCTCCAGAGCCACGGATGGGGTTGCAGCAGCATTCCTTTTCATTCTGCCGCGGGTCCAGATGCTTCTGGAAAATGCAAGCGACCTATTTCTCCGAGAAATAGGGGTGACCACCCTAAAATCGACGCACCGAGGTGCGACCCATCTTCAGGCGGCGGGCGATTTCGGATTTGCTGATACCGGCACCGTGCAGTTTCCGGATTTCCGCGACGTGCGTGGCCGCAGTTGCCGGCCGGCCCAGACGTCTCCAGCTGGCACGCGCATGCGCCAGACCAGCCCGAGTTCGTTCCCGTAGAATCTCTCGTTCAAACTCCGCGAAGATCGCCAGCAGCCGGCCATGGCGCGTCCCGCAGGGGTAGTCAGATCCAGCGCCTCGGTCAGGGAAACGAACCCGACACCCAGATGTTCCAGTTCCTGGAGTGTTGCCAGCAGATCGGTTACCGACCGGCCCCAACGATCCAGGCGCCATACGAGCACCAGATCGATTTCCCGGCGACGAGCGGCCTCCAGTAGTTTTTCACGGGCTTCTCGCCATGCCGCCCCGGAGCTCACTTCGCGGACTTGCAGGACGATCATCCAACCGCGCCGTGCCGCATATTCCCGCATCGCCCGATTCTGCATCGTCAGAGTCTGCTGGTCATTGGTGGAGACCCGTGCATAGAGGCCGGCCCGCAACATTTTCATCAGTCTGCGTGCCTGGCCAAAAACGTGGCCAGATTGGCTGCTGCAAGGCCCGTTTTAGGGCCATTTTGAAAGCGGCGGTCTGCCCGGCCACATTCGATCCTTTTCGGCCACGCACGAATTATGACACTTCAGCTCCGCGCCAGTGTCTCGCGATAGTTCCACGGCATCCACTCCGCCGGGCTGGCCGCCAGTTCCTGAACGTGGCGCTGAAGCTCGGTCAGATAATCGAACGAGTTGGCGCCACACAACTGGCAGGTGTGGATCAGCATCATGAACAGGTCGCCCACCTCTGCCCCATGGAGCGTCCGGTATAACAACGCATTTTTCCGGTGCAGCACCGCCCGCTTGAGAGCGCGTTCGCAAACATTGTTGTCCAAGGGGGCGCCGGCTTCTCGCAGAAATGTCGTCAAGGCTTTCCAGTGCCGCAACAGATAGGTGACCGCCTTACCAGGCCGGAGTTGGGCTCTGTCTTCCGCTCGGCGAACTGCGCCTCTAGCCAGCCGTGCAGTTTCTCCATCACCGGACCACTGTGCTCCTGGTGAAACCGCAACCGCTCCGCCGCTGTCAGGCCGCCATCACGCGCTTCGGCATCATATCGGTACACCTCGCCCAGCATCTCCAGCACATACCGGCACTCCTGGGGAAAGTTCTGAGCGACTTCCACAAACTGCCGCCTTCCATGAGCCAGACAGTTCGCCACCAGTACTTCCACCGGCCTACGTTCACCGCGAGAGCGGGGCAGGTCACAGCGAATGATCGGGACCGCAAGAATGGAGATGGCGACAACCCACCTTAGCCTCCGTTCGGCCACAGCCCAGACGACAAGCGGCCACACAAAATAGAACTGCTCCTCTACTGCAAGCGACCAAAATGGATCAGGGATCGTGGTCGGAGATCGACACGAATTGAGGCCAGTTGCTCACGTAGAGTACGTACGCGGGCAGGTCTTGTTTGGGAGCAAAATGCTGAATCAACCGTGGCCTAAAGAACAGCGCGGCAATCGTCGCGTAATAGAGTGGGAAGATTCGCAAGATCCGCCGCGCGTAGAAGGACTGGAAATAGTTGGTGCAGCCTTGGTATCGAGCAGGATTCGGGTGATCAAGAAGCCTGAAAGGACGAAGAACAGGTCGACGCCGCACCACTCTGGCAATGCCATCAGCCGCGGCAAGCCGTGAATTCCTCCTTCGGTAAGAAATTGCGGTAGTCATACGCGATTACCCACAAGATCGCGATTCCGCGTATGCCGTCGAGTTGTTTCAGATGCTTGGGCATGGGGTGAATTGCCAGTTGGTAACACCCTCTTCGGCGCTCGGCAAGAATGACCATTATGTTGTGCACCACACAGCACAACATAAATGGCAATTTCTCGCGAGCGCCGAAGCTGAACGTTGGGGAAGCGCCCCACATGTTGCTCTTGCCGCGAAATGCTGACGTGCCAAAACCGGTTTGCAGGGACACGTCCTCGATTCATGATCTTCTCCACTGACTTCGATGGCCAGGCAAGCCCGAGGCTTGCGCTACCGGCGTCTGTTGAATTTGTCCGTGCGGGCGGGAGGGCGTTACTTCAGCGGTATGACTATACGACCACTGGCACAAGATTCGAGTCAATGATCCGCTGATCGGAGGTCACGAGACGGAGGCGGTGAACGCGTGCGGTTGCTACGATAGCCCGGTCCGCGGGATCACGCAGCGCATCACTCAAGACAGCGACCTCGGGGCGATCTCGACGTCAAAGGGAACAACGGAGAAGCCGGCGCCGGGATCGAGAGCGGCGAAGAGGTCCCGAACCGGGAGCCGTAACCGGCTGCCGCCTTCGCCGAACAGGACCGCGATCTCGAGCAAGGTGATCGCGCTCAGGGCAAGCGGCTCTCCTCGCTGTACGGCGCTGCGCAAACTGCGGAGTTGATCCTTCGCGAGCTTCTTCGGTTCCGCCAGCCAACTACGACAACATGAGTGTCCAACAGCAGGCGAGGGGTCACAATGTCAGGCCCTGGACTTTCGACGGAGGACATCCCAACGGCCGGACCTGTCCGCGGTCAGATCTTCGTCCGGGACGCGCACCTTGCCGGCCCACGCCCCCTCGGGGGACACCCATGATTTTTTGCGAACCGGACCGACAGTAGCCGGCCCCGCTTGGTGACCGTGATGGTGTCACCTTTTTTGTCGATCTCATCAAGCAACGCGAGACATTTGGCCTTGAACTCCGTCGCACTCACAACTCGACCGTTCACGAGCCCGGCCTCGCGATTTCGCCTGTCTGCAGCGCTGGGCTAACGTCCGCGCCAACCCGGATGTTGGCATGGCAAGCCGGAGGCTTGCGCTACCGGCGGCCGGTTTTGAGGAGGCCGTCGTCGAAGAGTTTGGCGATCATGGCGGCTCGGGAGGTCACTTGCAGTTTGGCGAAGATACGGCGCAGGTGGGTGCAAACGGTCCAGGCGCTGATATCGAGCACACCGGCGATCACCTTATTCGGATAGCCGGCGGCGACCATACGGACGATCTCCTGCTCGCGGGGACTCAGCGGGACGACAGTCCGGGCGGAAGGCGGCGTCCTGGTGAGAACGCAACGCAGGCCGTCCACCTCGAAATCCAACAAAGCCGCATCGAGGCTGGGGTCGGATTGCCCAGCTGTCAACTCGCCGAGGCGGGCTACGAGCCGGCGGATCTCGTCATCGGGCTCGTGGGATGGCCACGGCCCGGGAGGCTTCGCGTCAGGGCCGGGAATCCTGGCAAGGGAAGAACGTCCCGCCATAGTTTACCCCTTATATTCAATCGCGGGATGATGGCGCGCGATTTCAAACAAATACTAATTTCGAGCTTCCATGATCGTATGCAAGGCGGGGGCTGAAAGCAATCGGGAAGTCTGTCCCTCAATTCAGCTACCCCATTCCCATTAACACAATGGCGCTACCTCAGAGAGGCTTCACCACAAAGTGCGACTAGTTTGAAATTCATTTCAAGTTTATTTTTCGAAGGTCGCTATTTTCCCAGGAGGTGAATGATGGCAACTTCGAGAAACGGTGATTTGGCGTTGGCGCTGGGCGAGGATTTTTCGGCGCTCGAAATGGGCCATGAGATGAGCCACGAGCAGAGCCACGAAGACGAGCAGTTCCTGGGCGGCCTCCTCAACGCCGCCGGCAGCCTGCTGGGGTTGGGCGAGAGCAGTTTCGAGGACGAGCTTTCGCACGAATTCGGGCACGAGAGCCATCCCGAGGCCGGGCACGAGCTCGCGCACGAGCTGGCGCACGAATCGGGCCACGAGCTGAGTCATGAGTTGAGCCACGAGTTCAGCTTCGAGGACGAAGACGAATCGGAGCAGTTCTTCGGCAAGATCGCCAAGCTCGCCAAGGGCTTCGTCAAGAAGGCCGCGCCGATGCTCGGCGGCATCGCCAAGATCGCCGCGCCGATGGTGATGAGCGCCGTCGGAGGGCCGCTCGGCGGCATGCTCGGCAAGGCCGTGGGGGGCATGCTGGGCGAGTCCGAGGACGAGTTCTCGCACGAAATGTCGGGCGAGAGCGAAGCCGACCGGGAGATGGATCGCGAGGACGAATCGGGCGAGATCGGCGCCCACGAAGCGCTGGGCGAGTATATGGCGGCGGTGGCGTCGGAAGCGGCTACCGAGGCCGAGGCGGACGCGATGGCGGCCGCGGCGGCGATGTCGGTGCTGTCTCAGGCGGATCGCGCCGCTTTACGGCGGGTGCTGCCGAGCATGGTGCGGGGCGTGACGATCCTGACGCGTCTCCTCCGCAAGCAGCCGCGGCTTCGCCCGGCCGTGCGGGTGGTGCCGACGGTGTTTCGCCGGTCGGTGAAGGTGCTGCGGCGCCAGGCTGCCACGGGGCGTCCGGTGACGCGGCGGGCGGCGGCCCGGGTGATGGCGGACCAGACGCGCAAAGTGCTGCGCAGCCCGCGCCGCTGCACGGTGGCAATTCAGAAGAACGCGCGCGCCAGCCGGGCGATCGTCCGCGACCGCAAACGGCAGGCGTACGCAATGTAGGCGGGGCGCGCGCGCTCTGTCCGATTTACAGATCAACACAAGAGGATCACCGAACATGGCCACTTACGAAGATTTTCTCCAGGAACTCGAATCCGAAATCGCGGGCGAGAGCGCGCACGAAAGCGCCCATGAGACCGCTCACGAGGCCGACCGCGAGAGCGAACAGTTTTTCGGCGCGCTGGCGGGGCTGGCGAGCCGCGCCATGGCTTCGCCGGCGCTGCGCAAGATTGCGGCTAACGCGGGCCGCGCCGTGCTGAACACCGCGTCGCAGGCCGCCAACGACTGGCTGGGCGGGCTGGGCGAATCGGAGGCGTCGTTCGCGTACGAATCCGAGGACGAGCTGGCTCACGAGCTGAGCCACGAATTCAGTCATGAAGCCGGCCACGAGAGCGCGCACGAGCTGGCGCATGAACTGGCGCACGAGCTGGCGCATGAGGGGCATCCCGAGCTAAGCCACGAATTCGCCCACGAGTTCGCGCACGAAAGCGCCCACGAGGACGAGTTCGCCCACGAGTTCAGCCACGAATTCAGTCATGAGGCCGGCCACGAATCGGCGCATGAGTTCGCGCATGAATCGGCGCACGAAGCCGAGGTGGACGCGATCATGGCGGGACTGGCGCGCTCCGCCTCGCAGGCGCAGACGGAGGCGGAGGCCTTCGCCTTCCTTGCGCCCCTGGTGCCGCTGGCGGCGAAGGCGATCGGCGGATTGGCGGCCAAAGGCCTGCCGCTGCTGGGCAAGATGGCGGCCAAGGGGGCGCCGCAGTTGTTGAAAGGCGTCAAGAACATCGCCGGCAACCTGTTCCGGTCGCGGCGGACGCGCCCGCTGATTCGGGCGCTGCCCAACGTGGTGAAGCAGGCGACGCGCAATATCGTGCAGCAGGCGCAACAGGGACGCCCGATCACGCCTCAACTCGCCACGCGCGCGTTGGCGCAGCAAGCCACGCGGACGCTGGCCAATCCGCAGCGCCTGGTGCGGATTTACCGGCAGGGCCAGGCGCTGACGCAGCGGGTGCAAAACGCCGTCGCTCCGGGCGCGCCGCCGCCTGCTCCCGTGGTCACGGCCTATGGACCCGCGGGAGTTCGTCCGGTGTATGGCGGCTGGACGCGTCCCGGGTATGCCGCCGGCGCGCGGCCGGCGCGGCGTTCGTGCGGGGGCGGTTGCGGGTGCGGCTGCCGTTGCGGCTGCCGGTAATCGATAAAGGGAGCGGCCATGGCCACAGCGGCGAGAGTTCTCGAACCGATCATTCCGCCCAGCGAGGTTCCGCGCCGGACGCCGGAGACGCCGGCGGCCCCGGCGCGGCCGGTCCTGCCGGCGTGGCTGGAGATGCAGACCGTCAACGCGACGCGGCACGCCGCCGCACTGCGCCCGTTCCGCAAAGGCGAGTTCGGAACCGACGCCGCGGCCCCTTCGGACGGGCACCTCGAAATGGTCAACCGCCTGATCGTGCGGCTGCGCGACGGCCTGCTGCGGCAATCGTCGCTGCTGCGGCAGGCGACGCTGCCGGCCATCGAAGCACCGATGGCCGACAACCTCCACCGCGCGCTCTTCCTCAAGGAGAGGGCGCATCAGCGGGTGCGCTCGATCGAGAAGATCTGGGACTTCTACTTCGAGCTGTTCGGGCAGCGGCAATCGCCTTACGGTTTCTGGCTGCTCGGCTGCGACCGCATCGGCCTCGATTGCTACCAGGAGGTGTACCTGAACCTGGGCATCGCGAAGTCGGTGCCGGCGCCTGGGCCGTTCGCTTACATGCGCACCGGTTTTTCGCCGGCGACGTTCCGCCGCGGCATTCCGCTGACGGCGCTGGGCAAACAGATCAATCCGTTTCCCCTGGTGCAACTGCCGTATCACCGGCTGGTGAATCCATGGACTCTGGGGGCGATGCTGCACGAAGTCAGCCACAATCTGCAGAACGAGCTGGGGCTGCACAAGGTGATCCCGCGCAATATCGCGAGCCAGTTGTTGCGGGCGGGAATGCCGCGGGCGGTGGCGCGCGTGTGGGCCCAGTGGAATCGCGAGACTTATGCGGACCTCAGCGGATTGTTGTTAGGCGGCCCGGCATTCGTCTCGTCGCTGATGGACGTGGTGGGGCGGTCGCCGGAGACGGTAGTGACGTTCAACCCAGGGGGACCGCATCCCACGCCGTACATTCGCATGTTCCTGAATATCGAATTGCTCCGGCGGATGGGGTTCGAGGACGAGTCGCGCCAGTTCGAACGCGCCTGGACCCGCATGTATCCGCATCCGCGCATCGGGACCATCCCGCCGGTGGTGTTGAAGACGTTCCGGGACGCGGTTCCGGTGGTAGTGAATACGGTCTGCTACACGAAGTACGACGCGCTCGGCGGAAAGGCGCTGGCCGAGGTGCTGCGGTTCGCGCAGAAGGAGCAGCGCATGGTGGAGGAGGCCGCGGCGCGGATGGCGCGCGGCACGGATCCGGGAATTGCGCCGGCGCGGTTCATGATCGGCGCGACCCGGGTCGCGATGGAGCGGAAGCTGGCGCGGCCGGGGGTGATCGCCGCCAACTTCTATAAGGAACTGGGCAGGAGATAGGTCCATGGCGGAACGGAGCTTGGAACAGTTGCAGCAGGATTTGTCGCTGTTTCACGACGAGTTCAACGCGTTGCATACGCAGATGCGGGAGGACGGTCCGAATCGCTATGAAAACCCCGTGGTGCGCGATTCGGTGGAGACGGCGGATGAGATCGCCGACAGTTTGCGGTCGGCGATCGCCTTCGCCGAAGACTCGTGGAAGTCTCTGAGAGAGGTCCCCGATGAGCCGGAGCGCGCGAACCGCCAGTTGCACGAGTGCCAGAAACTGTGGGTCGGGCTCCACAACCAGTTCATGGAAAAGCTGCTGGCCCCCGATGCGGTTCGCGACATCGCGAGGGTGGCGGAGGAAGCCAAATTGGCCGATTGGCGCCAGGTTGTCATGAAGGGCATCGAGCGGTGCCGGCAGGCGGCAGCGCAAGTGAACTCGAGGCTGGCTGACGTGGCGAGCGAGTTGACGTTTCGAACGCGAGCCGGTCCGCCCCGCGAACCGCCTGCGGAGGCCGGGAAATTAGTGTTGATGGCGCGCCCCATGGCGCAATCCGAAGGAGGAGAGGAAATGTCCAGCCATAATAAGAAGAAGAGCCTGCGGGCGGTCGATCGACTCGGCCATCCGCTGCCGGGGGTCAAGTTCCAGTATTTCGATCAGGGCAACAAGCACCTTGGCGAGATCGTCACCGACGCCACCGGAGTCGCGCCGCTCGAGACGCAGATGCATATCGTGCGCTGCCAGGAACAGCATCACGACGAGCAAGGGGAGAGGCGATACCGGATTCAGAATCCGGCCCACACCGAACTCAAGTGGAGCGACATTGCGGAAGTGCTGGACATCCTGTTTGAGCCGGTCTGGCGGATCCAGGTCACAGACTCGAACGGCGCCGGGCTGACGGCGATCGCCGCGGCGATTTCGGAGCAGTTCACCCTGCTTGAAGTGCTGGGGAGCGATGGCGCCGGCTGGCTGGAAGTTCCCGCGGCCGCCGCCGCCGTGGCGTTCTCGCACGCAACCATGCTGGAAGGGCGGTATTACGTTCTGGAAAATCAAACGGACCTGGTGCGAAAGCGTCCGAACGACGCCGCCCCGGAGGTGGTCACCTACAGGGCTCTGCCGGAGCGAATGCCATTGTCGCCGGAGCGGCTGGTGAAACTGCGGGCCGCCAGTTTCGAAGAGGAAATGCGCGAGGTCGCGGCAAAACTGGATGGGTTTCGCGTTCGCGTGGAGAAGCTGATGAAGATTATCCCGGCGGCGCGCGGCCAACTGAAGCCCTTGTACGAGCAGGCGCGCAGCGATGGCGAGTGGTGTTCCGGAAGCGTCGACATCGCGGAAGAGAAGCGCGAGTGGGCTCTACGGCGGGCGCGGTCGATCGCGCGCGCACTGGAAGCTTTGGCGCCCTCGTTGGAATCTTTCGCCACGCCGCCAAGGGCGCGCGCCGCGGCGGCGAGCGAAGCCGGATCGAGGAGGAGCGGCAAATGAACGAGCGAATCAGACGTCTATCGATTTTGTGGGACCAGCTCGTGGGCGCGGTGCAAGTGTGCCACGACCGGGGGCTTGCCAACCTGCAGCCGTGCCTGAACCTGTTGCGGCCGGAAGGCGTGAGGCTCACCAACGCCGTCAACGCTCCGGCGGCCGATCCGCAGGAGGCCGAGGCCGTCCTCGGGTACGCCTACGCGTTCTTCCAGGCTGTGACGCAAGGGATAAACGATCCGGCGGTGGCAGCGGCGGCCAAGGCGTTCCAAACCGCACAGCAGTTTATCGCGCAGCCAGCCAGGGCGGGCGCGGCGCGCAAAGGCGGCGCGCCCGGCGGACCGCCGGCGGGAATTGGCGGTCCGGGCGGGGGCAATCCTCCTCCGGCGCCCGATCCGGTGGCCGGAATCGAGCGGCAGGTGGAGAACCTGATCACCTTCCCGCTGACGATTTCAAACGTCGACGGCGGGAGCTCGGGCGGGGGTTCGGGGATCTCCAACTTCGACAGCCGGATCAACGGCGCCATCCGGTCGGTGCTCGGACGGGTGCCGAATAACGCCCAGACGTTGACCGTCGCGTTGAACCGGACGTTCGATGTGCAGGAAAAGGACGGTCACACGTCGATCCTGCGGCGCGTGGGCCCCTACGCCGGCGAGGGCGATCTGGGCGGCATCCTGACGGGCGCGCACGCGGCTATTCAGGCGTTCGCCACACAGATCCTGAAGATGGCGCGGGAGAGCATCAAGGCATTCACGCCGCTCGATCCGGCCTTCAACGAAGAGCTGACGAATTCGGCGCGGGCGGTGACGCTGCGCATCCTGGATAACCTGGACGACGAACTGGCGCGGACCACCGGGCCCATCGACGCGCGCGTGCAAACGTCCTTCCGTTCGTTGTTCGACGACCGGATCCCGCTGCCGGGAGGGAAGCGAGCGGCGGGCTACATCGATTACCTGGCGCAGGTTTTCGGGCTGCGGGCCGATTTTGTCAACACGGTCGACCAGGAGCTGGATTTCACGCGGCTGGTGACGGTGCGGCAGAGCTTGCGGAATGTGCGCGACGCGTACAACCAGTTCCTCGGCCAGAAGCTGCTCGACCGGGATCTGGGCACGCTGCTGGTGAAGCTCTCGCGCGTGCTGGCTGCCGCCAATGAAACGCTGGCGGACGTGAACACGGCGATGGACCGCGTCTATGTCGACGAGGCGGCGCGGCAGGCGGCGTCGTTTACGGGTCCCGGCAACCAGACGCTGTACCTGGAAGACATTCTCTCCTGGTGGGAGGATTTCACGCGGGAGCAGGCGACCCAGATGTTGAACGACGGAGGCCGGCTGGGGGCCGACGCCGTGGCGCCGATGGCCGGAGAGATCGACGTGACGATCGACGCCTTGATCAGGGAGATCCAGGGCGGGAACAGCTTGCCACGCAATCTGAATCACCCCGGGGTCATCAAAACGCTGCAAGAGTTCCGGACCTACATGCGTCAGGTCCAGGATCTTGCGACCAACATCGCGCCCCAGCAGATGGCGGCGGCAAACTAATCAGCAGGGGAAAAAACGATGCCAACCGAGAACGATTATCAAGGCATATACGATCGAATTTCCGGCCTACGCGAGGCCGTGACGCAGAAGCTCTCGGGCGATCTGATCCAGAACCCGCAGTTGGGCGAGGCGGTGATCAAACAACTGGACGATCTGCTGGAGAGCTGGGAGAGCGCGCAAGCCGCAGTTCCCCCGCCGGCCGACAAGGGCCTGGCGCAACTGGTGGGGCTCGGCCCCGAAGCCGCCACCGAGTTCGGCAAGACGAGGATGCCGCTGGGCGTCGTGCCGTATGACGAACTGGTCACCTCCGAGCGCATCATCGCGGTCGGCGACCTCTATTACATATATCAACACGAGCGCGTGGGAATATTTCGCGCGGTGCGCAAGCTGCAGGAGCTGTTCCGCGCGGGCACACTGCGGCTTTCGGCCGGGCCAGGAGCGTTCGCGCTGTACCAGTTCGACCGCCGCGAAGTGCTACGGTATTCGCAGCGCGACCGGCTGGCCGCGTACAAGCGGATTCTCGGCTATGGCAACGCCACGCTGGCGCCGGGGGCGCGCGGCAACGGCGACTTCCACAGCATGTTCTCGCACTTCATCAACCAGGTGACGCTGTTCTGGCGCGACAAACGGATCTCGGACGTCATCCGTGAGCGGGCGCAGGACCCGAGCTTCGGGTCGATCGCGATGGTGCGGCGGGCCGGGCTGGACCTGCGGAACAATCTGAAGTGGGCCTCCTACGGGCATCTGAACGTGCTGCGCGTGGAGGTGATGCAACTGCTCGACGAGGCGTACCGGATCCTCGATTCGGACGACGTGAAGCGGCAGTTCGGCGCCGACAACGGCTGGGACGTGGTGGAAGAAATCCTGGTGCGTTACTTCGGCGAGCGGCTGTCGACGTCGCCGCGGCAGCGGATGGCAGTGACGGGGCGCGACATCCTGCGCTGGCTCGCCGGCGGGCACATTCTGCAGACCACGCGGGCGCAGTTCGAAACGCTGCTCAACGACATCGCGGAGCCGGCGGAGGAATGGCTGACAAGCGCGCAGGCGGTGGGTTCGGCGGAACGCTCCGGGCAAAACCGGGTGCAGTCGTGGGACCACATCACGACGCGCATTCCGCTCTCGTGCCCTTCGCAGGCGCGGGCGGCGGCGGGATCGAGGTGACGGCGCATGTGGACGACGCGCGACGGCCACCGGCTGGAGCTGCCCGCCCGGATCGCTCCCACGCTCGCGCTGCGGCCCGAGCGGTGGGACATCCGGGGGCTGCTGCGGCGGAACTACTGCGGCGACATGCGGCACACGGTGCGGGTGACCTTCGGAGAGCTGGCTAGCAATGCAAGGCGGAGCGGGCGGTTTCACGATTTGCAGACAGGCCGCCTCTACCCGGTCTTTCACACGCGGGTGGACGGGCGCACGTATCACCTGTTGACGGCGCCGCGGCCGGGGGCGCGGCATGCGATTGTGGCGATCCGGATGGGGCCGCTGCAGGACCTGGCGGAGTACGTCGACCGGCCGGGGATGCAGGCGACGATCACATGGGCGGGCCCCTTTCCGGCAGCGGGGTTCCAAGCCGGCGCTTATCCGCAGCCGGGTTTGTATACGATCCAGCAGAATCCCGCTATCGGGACGACCAAGTATTACGGGCAAGGCGATCCGATCGGACGCGAGGTCAATCAGCGCCTGACGGAGATTCAACGGTGGGGCGGCAATCTCGCCGACTGGCAGGTGCACATCGGCACGATGCGGCGGGCCAAGAATATGGGCGCGCGGCTGGATACCGTGGAGCAGGTCAGCATCCGCCAGGCGAATCAGAATCTGGGGACGCCGCGGGGGCGGTCGGCAAGCGGAAATGTGACGACCAATCGGTCGTCGACCGAGCCGTTCCGGGCGACCGGCGCGATCGATATCCGGCACCGGGGGGCTCTGCCGCCGGGTCTCAGCGCGCCGCTGAGCGCGCCGCAGACCGCCAATCCGGGGCTGCGCCAGACGCTGACGGCCAAGCAGAACCGTTTGCGAATGAGGCGCGGCACGTATGAGTACGCGCCGTAATCCGCGGTTCATCGAGGAGCTGAAGGAGTTCATTCGATTCCCGGGGATCGCATCGCAGCGCAAGCACGCGGGCGATCTGCAAGCATGCGCGCGCTGGCTGGCCGGGCATGTGCAGAAGATCGGACTGGAGAATGTCAAGCTGCTCGAGGCGGGCGGGCCGCCAGTGGTGTACGCGGATTGGATGCGCGATCCGCGGCGGCGCACCATTCTCATTTACGGCCATTACGACGTGCAGCCGGCCGATCCGCTGAAGGAGTGGCGGACGCCGCCTTTCGAGCCGCAGGTCCGCGACGGCTACCTGTACGGCCGCGGGGCTTCGGACGACAAGGGGCAGGTCTTCGCGCACATCAAGGCGCTGGAATCGCTGTTGCAGGAGAGCGGTTCGCTGCCGGCGAACGTGCGCCTGATCGTGGAGGGCGAGGAGGAGGCCGGCAGCCCGCATCTGCGGCGGCTGTTGGAAAGCCGGCGGCGCGATCTGGCGTGCCACGCCGCAGTGATCTCCGACATGCCGATGCCGGCGCGGGGGAAGCCCGGGATCACATACTCGATGCGCGGCGACCTGTCTCTCGAGGCGGAGGTGGAGTCGCTCGATCACGACTTGCACTCGGGGCTGTACGGGGGCGCGGTGCTCAATCCACTGCAGGCGGTTTGCGAGGGCGTGGCGCGATTGCACGATAGCGCGGGACGGGTAGCGGTCGCGGGGTTCTACGACGCGGCGCAGCCGGTCACGGCGGAAGGACGCCGCTTCATGAAAGCGACAGGGCCGGGACGGGCGGAGTTTCTGCGCAACGCGGGCGCGCGGTCGGGCTGGGGCGAGCCCGGATATTCGCTGTACGAGCGGGCGACGATCCGCCCGTGCATCACGGTGAACGGCATCGTGGGCGGGTATCAGGGCGAAGGGGGCAAGGCGGTGATTCCTGCGCGCGCCTCGGTGAAGCTCAACCTGCGGCTGGTGCCCGATCAGGATTGGCGGGAGATCGCGCGGCTGGTGGCGGCGCATTTCAAGCGGTCGCTTCCGGCGGGGGCGCGGTGCCGGGTGAAGGTGGAGAAGGCGGCGGAGCCGGTGGCGATCGGACGGGGCGATCCGGCGATTCGCGCGGCGGCGGCGGCGTACCGGCGAGGCTTCGGGCGGGAACCGGCGTTCCTGCGGTCGGGCGGGACACTGCCCGTGGCGCAGCTTTGCCAGGACGTGCTTGGGGTGACGCCGGTGCTGATGGGGTTCGCGCTGCCCGACGACCGCATGCACGCGCCCAACGAAAGGTTTGCCCTGGAGAACTTCTACGCGGGGATCGAGACCTCGCGCGCGTTTCTGGCGGAGGTTGCCGCATGATCGTCGACGCACACTGTCACGCCGGGCGCGGCGATATCCTGACCGATCCGTGGAACACGGCCGCTCCGCTGGGCGCGTACCTGCGACGCGCCAGGAGCGCGGGAATCGACCGCACGATCGTGTTCGCGGCATTCCACAGCGACTACCGCCGGGCCAATCGGGAGGTGGCGCGGATCGTGGCGGCCAACCCGCGGCTGCTGGGCTTCGCGTTCGTGCACGCCAAGCGCGATGCGGGCCGGATCTTCGACATGGTCGGTGAGGCGGTGCTGCGCTACGGCTTCCGTGGCATCAAGCTGCACGGCCACGACGCGATGGCGACGCGGGAGGTCTGTGACACGGCGCGGGCGTTTGGCGTGCCGCTGCTGGTGGACGTGGTAGGGCAGGCGCACGTGGTCGAGATGCTGGCGACCGAGTACCCGGACGTCGATTTCATCATTCCGCACCTCGGCAGCTTCCGCGACGACTGGCGGGCGCAGCAGCAGGTGGTCGATCAACTGGTGCGGTATCGCAATGTGTACACCGACACGGCGGGGGTGCGACGCTTCGATTACATCGTGGATGCGGTGCGGCGGGCCGGTCCGCATAAGGTGATCTTCGGGTCGGACGGTCCGTGGCTTCACCCGGGGCTTGAACTGCACAAGATCCGGCTGCTGGGGCTGAATCCGCGGGACGAGGCGCTGGTGCTGGGGGGCAACATCCTGCGGTTGTTGGGGCGGGTGAAACGGCGCGGGATTGTGCGGCCGGAGCATGGGACGGCGGCGGCCGGTCCATGCGCGGCGTCTCCCGAGGGGGAGATGGTCGAGTTGTAACATCCCATCGGTCGAATTGACGACACCCATGTCCGTTGATATGATCCGGATGCTAAGGGGGATGTGGGTGATGGTCCTTCGAACGAGATTCGCCGCCGCTATTTTCAGCATTTTTGTCCTGGGAAGCCTCGGCAGAGCGCAGGAAACGCGCGCCAGTCTGAGCGGCATCGTATCCGACACGTCGGGGTCGGTGGTGCCTGGGACGGCTTTGCAACTGACCAACACGGGGACCGGAGTCGTGTTGTCGACTTCCGCCAACGAGGCGGGGCTTTACCGCTTCCTGTTCCTGGACCCCGGGAAATACCGGCTAGTGGCGACGATCAGCGGGTTCAAAACCTGGGAGCGCGAGAATATTCAGCTCAGCGTGAACGAATCGGGGACGCTGCCGGTGGTATTGGAGGTCGGGTCGCAGACCGAGAAGATCACGGTGTCGGCGGAGGCGCCGCTGATCGAAGCGGAGAAGGCCGACCGCGGGATGCTGATCGACAACAAGAAGGTGGTCGATCTGCCGATCAACACGCGCAATCCGATCATGCTGGCGGCGCTTTCGAACGGCATCGTGCATACCAGCGGCACGACGCTCGATCAGAAGCCATTCTCCAACAGCGCGGACGGGTCGTGGTCGATCAACGGCGGCATCGGCAGCACGGTGGAGTTCCTGTTGGACGGGGCGCCGAATAATACGATTTACAACGGCGTCAGCACGGTCGCGAATGTGCCGTCGGTGGACGCGGTGCAGGAATTCAAGGTCATGACGAGCACGTACGACGCCCAGTATGGGCATACGGGCGGCGGCGCGATCAACATCTCCCTGAAGAGCGGGACGAACGCCTGGCACGGGTCGGGCTACGAATACCTGAAGCGGGCGCGGTTCAACGCAGCGGCGTTCTCCGACAACGCGCATGGCAATCCGACGCCGTCGAGCGGGCTCGACCAGTACGGGTTCACGCTGGGCGGGCCTGTTCGCGTGCCTAAGGTCTATAACGGCAAGGACAAGACGTTTTTCTTCTTCGCCTACGAGCAATATCACGAGGACCAGGAGTATCCGTCGGAGAAGGTCGCTTCCGTGCCGACACAGGCGCAGCGCAATGGCGACTTCTCGAACACCCGCGACAACTCCAACCGCCTGATCACCATTTACGATCCATTGACCGGCCGCAACGACGCCACGGGGAAATGGATCCGGACCGCCTTCCCGGGCAACCTCATTCCCGGCGACCGCATCAACCCGGTAAGCAAGAAGATTCTGGCCCTGTATCCGCTGCCGAACACGCTCTCCGCGGGATCGCCGGACTGGCAGAACAACTTCTACTCCGGGGACAATATCGCGAATTTCAACTTCAAGAACGTGATGGCCCGCGTGGACCACAACTTCAGCCCCAAGGAGCGCATGTACGCGCGCTGGTCGTGGAGCAACTTCAACCAGGTGCGCACCTCGAACGCGATTCCGGGGATCGGCGGCGACCATCGCGACGGCGGCAAGTACAGCAATGGCGGCGTGGTCGATTCGGTGACGACGATCAACGCGAGCACGCTGTTCAATATTCGCGCGTCGCTGTCGTATTGGACGGAGAAGATCGGGCCGTCGGATTACGGCTTCGACGCTACGCAATGGGGGTGGCCGGCGTCGGTGGTCAGTCAGTTGACGAAGCGGAACCTGCTGCCGAGCATTTCGATTGCGGGGGCGACGACGCTGGGCAATTCGTCGGGCAATATCACGTTCGAGCCGACCACGGTGCTCAGCGTGCAGCCGAACGTGGTGATGATCCGCGGCAAGCAGACCATCAAGGCGGGGCTCGATTACCGGCTGACGCGATACACGCAGTACCGGCCCAACGCGGACCGCGCGATTCTGAGCTTCGACCAGGGCTTCACGCGCTCCGATTATCTGACGCAGGACGCGTTGAGCGGCAACGGTATGGCGTCGATGCTGCTCGGGTATGCGGGATCGGGCTCTGCCGGGTTCACCGCCAATCCGTTCTTCCAGTGGGTCTACACGGCGCCGTGGGTGCAGGACGATATCAAGGTGTCGCGCAAGCTGACACTGAATCTCGGGATGCGGTGGGATATCACGTCGCCGGTGACGGAGCGGTTCAACCGGCTCAACCGCGACTTTTTCACGACGACGGTCAATCCGATTTCGAGCCAGATCGACCAGAGCAAGTTTCCGGGCATGAAGGTGTACGGGGGCATCGGCTTCGTGGGCCAGAACGGACTGCCGCGGTCGCCGTTCAACAGCGACCTGAATAATCTGCAACCGCGAATCGGGGCGGCATACCAGCTCAATGCGAAGACGGTGCTGCGCGGAGGCTGGGCGATCTTCTACATCGCGCCGACCGACAGCGGGATCACATCCGGTTTCAGCCAGAACACGCCGTATGTGGCGACGCAGGATTCGGGGCGGACCCCGTTCAGCACGATTTCGAACCCGTTCCCGACGGGGCTGATTCAACCTTCGGGCGCGGACGCGGGACTGAGCACGTTTCTCGGACAGGGGATCACGTTCGTGAATCCCGAGTCGCGGAACACGTACGTGCATCAGTTCTCGTTCGGGATCCAGAGGGAGTTGCCGGGCCAGATCAACGTGGAAGCATCCTACGTGGGATCGCGCACCATTGGGGCGCTGGTCAGCAATTCGATCAACTCGATTTCGCTGGCCCAACTGGCGCTCGGCGACTCTACCAAGGGCGGCGATCCAAACTATTTGAACGCGCAGGTGCCCAACCCGTTCCAGAACCTGCTGCCGGGCACGACCATCAACGGGGCGACGGTGGCGCGCAGCCAATTGATGAAGCCGTTTCCGGAGTTCACGGGCGTGACGATCACGGACACCAACGTAGGCAAGGTCTGGTACAACTCGCTGCAGGTGTCGGTGCAGAAGCGCTACCGGCAGGGCCTGACCTTCACCGCCAATTACACCAACTCGAAGAATATTCAGGCGACCAGCTACCTGAACGCACAGGACGCGGCGCCGACACGCGTGTTGACGGCGTTCGACCGTCCGCAGCGCCTGGCATTCGCACCGAGCTACGATCTTCCGTTCGGGCCCGGCAAGCCGCTGCTGAACTCGGGGAATGCGGTGGTGAAGCGGCTGGTGGGCGGATGGCAGGTGCTGTACAACACGGTGTTTCAATCGGGAGCGCCGATGGGGATCCCGAGCAGCGTGTGGGTGATCGGCGACCCGCACCTGGACAATCCGACGTGGGACCGTCTGTTCAAGACGGGGTATATCGACGCCAACGGGGTCGAGCGGAACGTGCTGCCGGGCGAGAAGCCGGTGTTCTGGGTGCGGCCGCCGAACACGCTGCAGACTACGCCGGCGCGCTGGGGCAACCTGCGTGACCGCTGGGCGACGACGTACGACGCGTCGATCATCAAGAACACGCGGATTCGCGAGGGCATGACATGCCAGTTCCGGATGGAAGCGTTCAACGCGTTGAACACGCCGGTGTTCTCATCGGATCCGAACCTGACGCCGACGTCGACCAACTTCGGCAAGATCATCCGGGATAACGGGCAGAGCAACGCGGCGCGGAGCCTGCAGTTCGGGTTCCGCTTCATGTTCTAGTGTCTTGACCGCGTGGTTTTCTCCTTCGCCGGACGGCTGCTCCGTTCACCGTCGTGGCTCCGCACCCGGCGCGAGCGAGGGCGGGCGATTTTGCCGGCGAAGGGAATCTGCCGGCAAGAGTACCAGTCGCGGAATGAGGGAAATTGCAAATGATAGACCGACGGGATTTCGTACAGGGCGCGGTGGCGGGGGCGTTGGCCTCCGCTGCGGCGCAAAGCTCTCAGGCGGCGCCGGCCGCCACGAAGATGATCGGCATCCAGGTGGGCGCCGTATCGTTTGTCGATGAGGGCGTGACTCCGGTGCTCGACCTATTCCAGCAGGCGGCGTCCGTCAACACGCTGTTTGTCGCCACGTTCACTTACGGGCGCGGGATTGCGGGGCGGCAGGTGCCGGGACAGCCCCTGCCGGACCATGGCAAGCAGCAGTACGACACCGACACGTTCAAAGGCGGCAGCTACACGCGCGTCCATTCGCAGTATTACAAGGACACCGTCATCCAGCAGTTCCGGGCACCGGATTTCGGGGATTATGACGTGCTCGAGGCGGTGCTGCCGGAAGCCCGGAAACGGGGCATGAAGACGATCTGCTGGTTCGAGGACGTGTGGGGACCCAACGTTCCGAACATCGCGCAGGCGCAGGAGAAACGATTCGACGGCAGCAACGCCACCACGCTCTGCTTCAACAATCCGAACTACCGCAACTGGCTGCTGGGCTCGGTGGAGGACTACGCGCGGTCGTACGAGATCGACGGGATCATGTGGGGATCGGAGCGGCAGGGCGCGTTCGCGAACGCGCTCGGGGCGAGCCATGGCGGCGGAGGCGGCGGGGCCGCGCGCACCACCTGCTTCTGCCAGTTCTGCGAGCGGAAGGCGAAAGAACGCGGCATCGATCCGGCGCGGGCGCGGGCGGGGTTCCAGGCGCTAAACGAATTTCTGCAGGCGTCACGGCAGGGCAAACGGCCGGTGGATGGGTATTACGTGACAATGTGGCGGCTGATGCTGCGGCATCCCGAACTGCTGGCATGGGAGATGCTGTGGACGGATAGTCTGCGCGAAACGTATGCCGCGATGTACAGCAAAGTGAAATCGATCAAGCCTTCTATCGGAGTGGGCTGGCATATCTGGCACAACAACTCATTCAGTCCGATCTATCGCGCGGAGCAGGATCTGTCCGAACTGACGAAATACTCCGATTTTCTGAAGATGGTGATGTACCACAACTGCGGCGGCGAGCGGATGGCCAGTTATATCCAGAGCGTGGGACGAACGATGTACGGCGACGTGCCCGGACAGGAGCTTCTGGATTTCCATTATCGTGTCCTCGATTACAAAGAGGAAAAGAAGCTTGCGGAGATTCCCAAAGCGGGCCTGTCGGCGGATTATGTGTACCGCGAGGCGAAGCGCGCGCGGGAGGCTCTGAACGGGACAAAGACCCAGTTGTGGCCCGGAATCGATATCGATATTCCGACCGGCGCCGCCCAGAGCAAGTCTTCGCCGGACAGCACGCGCGACGCGGTCGTGGCGGCGTTGAAGGCGGGCGCCGACGGCGTGCTGCTATCGCGGAAGTACTCGGAGATGAAGCTGGCGAACCTGCGCGGCGCGGGAGCCGGGATCAAGGCGTTCGGATTGTAACAACAACCAACGCCTACCAATCCAGCTCGAACTGCCGCAGGCATTTCCAGCAATGGTACCTGCCCCGGACCGGGCGGGAAATCGCACGGTGGAAGAAGCGGCAGTAGAAATTGCCCACAGCCGTTAACATCTGCCGATAAGCGGGGGGTTGCGCGATCTGAGTCAAACAAGATTCGGATGGTGTCATAGGTGTCCTGTGTTTCGGGGCAGGGCGCACCAAGGAGAAACAATGCGCCCCGGCCCGGTCTGTCATCTCGTGGCCTTGTAGAACAGGCCAGCCGACACAGGCGAGTATGCGGCTACTCCGACACGAATAAAAGGCAGGTACGTACTCCCCGGGTACTCAGGTGTTTCTACCCCCGAGAAATGGGAATATTTCGCGCATTTCGGTTTGGCGGCGCACATGACGTATGTCATACCGGGAGGCTGACAATCCCCACTGTTGCCGAAACCGGAGCCGGCGCAACATGTTCATGGAGGGATCAAGGACATGCCGGTTGCGGAATTGAGGAGGGTCACGAAGCGGTACGGGGAGGTCGAAGCGTTGCGCGGGGTGGACCTTGCCATCGAACGGGGCGAGGTCGTCGCGCTGCTGGGGCCCAATGGGGCGGGAAAGACAACTGCCGTGCGGATTTTGCTGGGACTGGCTTCGCCGACCTCGGGCACGGCGTCGGTCTTCGGCAAAGCGCCCACCAGCCAGGAGGCGAAATTGCGGCGGGGCGCGCTGTTGCAAGTGGCCCGCGTGCCGGAGACGCTACGGGTGAGCGAGCATATCGAGCTGTTCTCCTGCTATTACGCGAAGCCCCTTCCGGTGGCGGAGACGATGGAAGCGGCGGGTCTGAACGGCATCGAGAATCGCCTTTTCGGCGACCTCTCGGGAGGACAGAAGCAGCGGGTGCTCTTCGCGCTGGCGCTCTGCGGGAATCCCGACCTGCTATTTCTCGATGAGCCCACGGTTGGGCTCGACGTGGAGGCGCGGCGCGCGCTGTGGGGGCGCATCCGTTCCTTCGTCGCCAGCGGGGGCAGCGTCCTGCTGACGACGCACTACCTCGACGAGGCGGACGCGCTGGCGAACCGGATCGCGGTGATCAATCAGGGACGGATCGTCGCCGAAGGCAGTCCGGCGGAGATCAAGGCGCAAACGTCGCAGGCGGGGCTCGAGGACGCGTTCCTCGAATTAATGAAGGCGGAGGTGAACTGATATGACGCGCGTTTACTGGATGGAGACGAAGAGCGAGTTCCTGAAGCTGCTTCGCATGCGGACGTACTCGCTTTCGACGGTGATGTTCCCGCTGATGTTCTACTGTTTCTTCGGCCTGGCGATGGGGCGCGGACCGCAGGAGGGCGCGCCGATGCCGATGGCCCGGTATCTGCTTGCCACGTACGGCGCGTTCGCGGTCGTGGGAGCGTCGCTATACGCTTTCGGCGTGGGAGTGGCCGTGGAGCGCGGGCTTGGCTGGCTGCAGGTGAAACGCGCCAGCCCGATGCCCCCGGCGGCGTACTTCGTGGCGAAGGGGCTGGTTTCGCTGGCGTTCGGCGGGATCGTGGTGGCGCTGCTGTTCACCTTGGGCGCCATGTTCGGAGACGTGCGGATGTCGGCGGGGCAGTGGGCGGGGTTGGGCGGCGCGCTGATCGCGGGCGCGATTCCATTCTGCGCGCTGGGGCTTGCCATCGGCAGTTTCGCGGGCCCGCAATCGGCGCCGGCGACGGTAAACATGATCTACATGCCGATGGCGTTCTGCGCCGGGCTGTGGATCCCCATCGAATTCCTGCCGGCAGCGCTCCAGCACGTTGCGCCGTTCCTGCCGACTTATCACTTCGCCCAGATTGCGCTGGCGATGCTGCATGCCCCAATCCAGGGCACGGTGGCGGAACACGCCGGGGCGCTGGCGGGCTTCGGCTTCATCTTCGCGGGCATCGCGTGGATCGGCAACTCGCGCGAACGCGAAAAGATGTACGGGTAGAATCAGGCTATGCGGCTGCTCCCCAAAGACCAGGACTGGACGCCGTTCGGGTATCTGATCTATCTCGCCTACTTCGCGATCGTGCCGTTCCTGTTTCCGACGCCGGGCTGGTATCGCGGGCTGACGGTGGCGGCGACGCTGGCGGCGCTGGCGATGTACTTCGGCGGGTATTGGATCCGCGACCGGCGCATCCTGTGGATCGTCGGCGGATTCCTGGCGCTGGGTGTCGGCCTGCTTCCGACGAACGCCGCGGCTTCGGTGTTTTTCGTTTACGCGGCGGCATGGCCGGGCAAGATCTTCGAACCGGCGCGCGCTTACCGCTACCTGGCGGCGATCGTCGCAATCGCGGCGGCGGAAGCGATCGCGCTGCGATTGCCGCCCTACGCGTGGATTCCGGCGCTGGTGTTCCCGACGCTCATCGGGGCCATGATCACGCACCAATATCAGAAGAAGCGCCTGACCGACCGGCTGCTGGCGGCGCAGGGCCAAGCGCAGCAGATGGCCAAAGTCGCGGAGCGCGAGCGGATAGGGCGCGACCTGCACGACCTGCTGGGTCACACGCTATCGGTGATCGTGCTGAAATCCGAGTTGGCGTCGAAGCTGGCGGAGACGGATGCGGCGCGCGCCGCGGCGGAGATTCGGGATGTGGAGCGCATCTCGCGCGAGGCGCTGGCGCAGGTGCGGGCGGCGGTGACGGGTTACCGCTCGGGCGGGATCGAGCGCGAACTGGCGCAGGCGCGCGCGACATTGGAAGCGGCGGGCGTGCGGCTGGAGACGTCGGTGGAGCGGCCGCGGCTTTCGCCGGCGCAGGAGACGGTGTTCGCGATGGCGTTACGGGAAGCGGTGACGAACGTTGTGCGGCACGCGCAGGCGAGGGTCTGCCGCGTCGAGCTGCGGCAGCACGGGCGCTGGTGCGAACTGGAGATCGCGGACGACGGACGCGGCGGAGCCGTCCCCGAAGGCAACGGGCTGAGCGGCATGCGGCAGCGGGTGGACGCGCTGGGCGGCGCTCTGGAGCGCGACGGTTCGGCGGGCACTCGGCTGCGGATACGGGTTCCCGTATGAGGATCCGGGTAGTGATCGCGGAGGACCAGGCGATGGTGCGCGGGGCGCTGGCGGCGCTGCTGGCGATCGACCCCGGCCTGGAAGTCGCGGGGCAGGCGCAGAACGGGCGCGAGGCGCTGGAGATGGCCGCACGGCTGCTCCCAGACGTGCTGCTCACCGACATCGAGATGCCGGAGTTGACGGGGCTGGAGGTGGCGGCGGAGATCCAGCGGCGGCGGCTGCCGGTGCGGGTGGCGATTCTGACGACGTTCGCGCGCGCGGGGTATCTGCGGCGCGCCCTGGACGCGGGAGTCTCGGGGTATCTGCTGAAGGACGCGCCGTCGTCGATGCTGGCGGATGCGATCCGGCGCATCAAGGCGGGTGCGCGTGTGATCGATCCGGAATTGGCGGCGGAGGCGTGGACGGACGCCGATCCGCTGACGGATCGCGAGCGGCAGGTGCTGCGCTATGCGGGGGAAGGCGCAACGGGGGCGGAGATCGCGGAGCGGCTGAGCCTGTCGGAGGGCACCGTGCGGAATTACCTGTCGGAAGCGATCAGCAAGCTGGGCGCGTCGAACCGTACGGAGGCGGCGCGGATCGCGCGTCAGAAGGGTTGGCTGTAGGGGAGCCGTAAAAATTTCACCACCGGGACGGGGGGTGCGTTCGAGCGCCGGAGAGAGCGTGCAGTTCGGCGTATAGGCGATCCAGGCCCAGTTCGGCGCTCAGGTCGTTTGACTCTTGTCCCTCGGCCTGCTGGTCCGGCGTGCCGGGAACGAAGCGGATCGTGGGACTCTTGGCATCGAACTGCGCGCACTCGCGCATGCGCGCGATCTGGTCCCGGGTCAGCGACAGGCCGAAGTGCGGCGCCACCGACGTCCAAACGGCGGCAGGCAGTTCGCGGTAGTCGACGAAGAGGCCGCCGGCGCGATGGCGCGCCGCCGAGCGGCAGATGGCGGCGAGCACGCGGGCGAACCATTCGCGGCGGGGCACGCGCGTAATGTCATCCGCCGCCATGGCGAGCGCGCGCGGATCCAGCCCGCCGGGCAGAGACTGGCGGCCGGGAAACCGCCGATGGGAGGCGAGCACCTCCGCGGGGTCGCGGCAGACGAAGATCCATGGCGTGGAGGGAAAGGTCTCGCGGATCAACGGCAGGTTGTGGATGTGCCACGAATCGAGCTTGACGACGTACGGCACGCCGGCGCCGAGCGCCTCTACGATCGACCGGAGCCCGGCGCCGTCGCCGGTCTGGACGATGGCGTCGATGGGAGGCGCTTCGGAGATCACGCGATAACCGGCGGCGGCGAACAGCCGCGCCACCAGCGTGGAGCCGCAACGCGACATGTGAAAGATGAAGCCGGCGGGCGGGGCTGGGGTTGCGGCGGGTGGGTCGAGCGGCGCCTCGCGGCGGCTGAAGCGCAGGTAGGGATTCCGCATGCAGGCGCGCAGGGTTTCTTCGAAGAAGGGCTCGGACAGCGGGCGCTCGCCGATATCGATCCAGGTGACGTACGGACGGCCGTCGCGGATTTCTACGGCGCAGGGGAGGCCGCCGGGCGGGCCGGGGCGCGGGCTGCCTTCGAGCACGGCGTCGACGTCGCCTTCGTGGAATTCGAACCCGGTCTCCCGGCCGAGCCGCACGGCTGCCGCTGTGAACTCGGCGCGGTTGCCGATGGCGCGGAGGGAATCGCGCAGCGCCGGGACGGTCAGGGCGGCCGCACGGAAGGCGTCGACGCCGCGGGCGGGAGGCGCGATGCGCGGGATGCCGGGCGAGCGGGCGAAGAGGCCGCGGAGCCAGTCGTCCACATCCGCGTCGATCACAAGGTGGATCCGCTCCGCCGCGCCGCGGTTGTTGACGCGATGCGGCAGGTTGACATTGACGTAGTAGGCGCTGCCTTCTTCGAGCAGGAGCCGCTCGCCGTGAACGTAAAACTCGACGCCGGGATTCGTCTGGAGGGGGATGTGGATGCGCACCTGACCGTCCTCGAAATCGAGGGCGTCATCGGAGTGCTCGCGGATGAACGATCCAGGGGCGAGGGCCAGCAGACGGACGGACTTGAGTGGACAGGGAAAGGCGGCGAGGACTTCGCGGAAACAGGGACAGCGATCGAGCAGGGGGGTGTCGCGAAACGGGGCGAGGCCGTGCGCGCCGGCGTTCAGGTCACCGACAGCGCCGGAGCGCGAGCGGAGAGCCGCGCCACGCCAGACGCCGCCGAAGTCCCGATCGTTGTAGTGCGGGGCCCAGTCGCCGGGCTGGACCTGCGACAGATCGGCTCGCAGCGCGGAAATATCGAAATGAAATGGAAGACGAAGGCCGGTCAACATGGTTCACGGTACAATGCGTGGAGTTTGGATTCGTTTGCCGAGTTTCGTTCGCTGGTCCTGCAGGACCGCCACCTGCAGCAGATTCTGGATTCTACCGCCGAGGAGAGCGAGTTCGTGGCGCTGGCGTCGCGGCTGGCGGGCGAGCGCGGCATCGAACTGAGCGAGGCGGAGGCGCGATGGGCGATGCAGCAGGCGCGCCGCGCGTGGCTTGCCGGGTTGCTGCCGTGAGCGGGCCGGCGCTCGACGGATGGGTGCCCGTCCGGGTCCACTGGCAAGCGCAGGGGCCGATGGTGGAGTGGTGCTACTTCGGCGGCGAGCGCCTCGTCGATCCCTTTTTCGAGGCTACGCTCCGCTTTGTCATGGAGCGTCCTTTCCGGGCAACATTCCATCACGTAACGCCGATCGAAGTCATGGAGGAGCGCGCGGCGAGCCATCCGGGCATCGCGCCCAGCGGATTCATCTTTCACCTCTCGCGTTGCGGCTCCACGCTGATCAGCAGGATGTTGGCGGCATCGCCGGCGAATGTGGTGGTCTCGGAAGCCCCCTGCGTGGACGAACTGATCTGGGCGGGGGCATGGCTGCGCGGTCTGCGGGTCGAGTCGCTGGTGCGGTGGGTTCGCTCTCTGATTACGGCGCTCGGACAGCCGCGTGGAGGCGGAGAGACCCGGTACTTCGTCAAATTCGGCGCGTTGCAGGCGCTGGCGCTGCCGCTGATCCGCCTGGCATTTCCCGAGACGCCCTGGATCTTCGTCTACCGGGAGCCTGTGGAAGTTCTGGTTTCGTTGTCGAAGGCGTGCCCTGCATTTGCCACGCCGGGGGTGTCGAACGGAGGGTTCTTTCCGATTCCACCGGCTGAGGCGCAGGCGATGCATCCCGACGAATATGCGGCGCGGCTGCTCGGGATGATCGCAACGGCCGCGGCGCAGCGGATCGAGGCTGGCGATGGGATCGGCGTCAACTATGCGGAGCTTCCGGGCGCCATGTGGCCGATCGTGTCCTCTCATTTTCGCTGTCAATGGCAGCCGGGCGAAGCCGAAGCAATGAGCCACACGCTCCGGTTTCATGCCAAATTCCCGTCGACGCTGTTTGCGCCAGACAGCGAATCGAAGCAACGGGAGGCCGGCATGGATTTGCGGACGTGGGCTGACCGGTGGGCCGGCGATGCCTACCGGCGGCTGGAAGCGGCGCGCCGGGACCGAAACTCCGCCACGCCGCCGTGACCTTAATCGCGGGCGGGGAAAATGCCCGTTGTGGCGATGATGAAACTTACGGCCAAAAAGGGCTGCATGTTTTCGTGCGGAACCCCGTTTCCGGTGGCGCCGCTCGGCGAAGTCCCCATTACCGTGGCGTTGGACGCCGAAGCGTACAGCGGGACGCTGCTGGAGCTGTTCGGATCGGCCGCGGAAAAGGCGCCATTTACGGGCGTCGACTGGGTCGTCTTGCTGAAATCCGTCTGGGCCGGGAACTGAACGGCGTGGTTATGCGCCGGCATCGCGGAAGTGGTCAGGGCCACGGTCTCCGTGCCGCCGTCCTCGCCGAGGGTTCGATCTGTCAGCCCAGGCCCCTGCCCCTGGTGGAGAGGCGTCCTGCCCTGCAGGTTCGGGAGCGCAAAAGTACTGGTGCCGTTGCCTCCGTAATACGTGCCGAGCAGCGCGAACAATGCGGTGTTCTGCGAAATCGGGATGATCCGCCCATCACAGAAGGCCCAGCCTTTCGGCGGAAAGTTGCCGGCGAACATGCGGATCTCGCCAAGTAGTGGTTCCATGGATTGATTCCTTTCGTAAAGAGTTTGCGAACCGCCTCAGTTCCGGCTCGGGAAATAGCCTTGAGTACAAATGATGAACGTCACAGCCAGCGCGGGTTGCAGATTGGAGTGCGGCTGGTTTCCGCCCGTGTTGGCGCTTGTGCCCGCCGACATGTGCGTGTTGCCGGTGGCTGCGGACGCGTAAAGGGGCATGCTTCCGCCGACGTTAGGGTCGGGGTAACCCGGAAAGGCCCCGGTCGGATCGGTCGCATCGGCCGTCGCGTTATTGCAGACGGGCGTCAGCACATGAGAGTGTTGCGGCAACTGGCTGACGGCGAGGCTCACGGTCTCCACCCCCCCCGTCTGGCCTATGGTTCGCGGCGTCAGGCCGCCGCCCGATCCCGTCCCGATGGGAAGCTTGCTGCGAAGATCGGGTAGGGCGAACGTGCTGACGCCGTCGCCGCCGTAAAAGGTTCCCAGGATCGAGAAGAGCGCCTGGTTCTGGTTGATGGGCAGCAACTGGCCGTTGCATTGAGCCCACGACTTGGGAGCGAAATTCCCGGCGAACAGCCGGATCTCACCAATAAATCCTTGTGACATGATCCTCTCCTTTCGATTCTCCCCGGCGGCTAATTGTGCGACGGGAAAATGCCCTCTGTCGCCATGATGAAGGTGACGGTCAGAAACGGCTGCATGTTGTCGTGGGGCTGGCTGCCTCCCGTAATCCCACCGGCGCCCGGTTGAGCGGCCATAACGCCACTGGCCGCATTGGCATAGGCAGGGGCGCTGGTCGGGCCGGGAAATGCGTTGAGCCCATTCCGCAAGGTGGTCTTCGCGGGATCCGCGTTGCACAGGAGTTGCAGAGTATGGTTATGCGTTGCCATCTGCGTCACGAGCACCGTAATCTGCTCCGCGCCTGACGGTTGACCGATCGCATAATTGCTCAGCCCCTTTCCCTGGCCCCAGTTCATCGGCGCCCGGCCGCGATAATCGGGCACGCCGAAGGTGGCCTGTCCATCGCCACCGAACGTGGTTCCGATCACGGCGTAGAGCGCCTCGTATGCAGAAATCGGCAGAAGTTGGCCGTCGCACGTCACCCAGCCTCGAGGGGCATAAGTGCCGCCAAACATTCGGATCTCACCCAATATGGGCATTCAAAGACTCCTCTCTTGACATCGTTGGATTGGCCGGCGTCCGCGAAGCACCGCGGAGCCGGCCGGGGCCCATTACTTACACTGCACGGATACGTAAAACGGACCGTAGGTCCCACTGGAAGCCGCCGAAAGCTGGAAGCCGATCAGCGTGTCCGCGACGATGGACTGCGTTCCCGAAGGAACACTGACATTACAGGTCTTGTGGCTCGTGTCGATTTGGCATGTCCCCAGGGTGGAGTTCGCCATAGTCGTATTGTCCCCGGCTGTGCCGCTGACCCGTAATGTGAAGGTCAACTGGCTGGATGGCGTCGACTGCAGGACCGCGTTGAAGTTCTGCAAGATGCACGCTACTGGAATCATAGTCTGGGGAACCCCAGCCGCGCCGTTCGTAGTGGTCTCGCTAGTCGTACCGGCGGCCGAGCCATTCGGCTGGAACCAGAAAGGCCCCGCGCTGGTCGTAAGCAGCGAAGTCCGGCTGAGGAGGGTGAGACCGACTCCGGTGGCGCCGGTTGCGCCGGTCACACCCGTGGCGCCGGTTGCGCCGGTCACGCCCGTGGCGCCGGTCACGCCCGTGGCGCCGGTAAGCCCCTGGTTGCCGCTCGCGCCGGAAGGTCCGCTTGGACCAGAAAGCCCACTGGGGCCGCTTGGGCCGCTCACGCCGGAAGGTCCGCTTGGACCAGAAAGCCCGCTGGGGCCGGTGGCGCCGGTGGCACCGTTGGGACCGCTCACGCCGGAAGGTCCGCTTGGGCCAGAAAGCCCGCTGGGGCCGGTCGCGCCGGTGGCGCCGGTGGGACCGCTTGGGCCGGACGCCCCGCTTGGGCCGGTCGCACCGCTCGGGCCGATTAGGGAAATGCACGTGCCGGGCCAGGCGCCCGAAGACTTAGGCCCGTACAGGCAGCTCGTGTCGTTGCGGACATAATAGTCCCCGTCAGCCCCGAGAGCGTTGGACGGGGCTCCGTTGCCGTTCAAAACGGTGTTGCCGCTGGGGCCGCTCGCGCCGGTGGGGCCCGCGGAGCCGGATGGACCCGTGGCGCCCGTCAAACCTACTCCGGTCGCGCCGGTCGCCCCCGTGGGACCGGCGGGGCCGGATGGACCCGTAGCGCCGGTCGAGCCTGCCGGGCCGGTTGCGCCAGTCGCGCCTGTGGGACCTGCGGAGCCGGATGGACCTGTGGCGCCGGTCGAGCCCGCCGGGCCGGTTGCGCCAGTCGAGCCTGTGGGACCTGCGGAGCCGGATGGGCCTGTGGCGCCGGTCGCGCCTGCCGGGCCGGTCCCGCCCGTAGGACCTGCGGGGCCGGACGGACCGGTTGCGCCGGGCGATCCCGTCCCTCCGGAAGGACCCGACGGTCCAGATGGTCCAGTCGCGCCGGTGGCACCCGGGGAGCCGGTCCCGCCGGTTGCTCCCGTGGGGCCTGCGGAGCCGGATGGTCCGGTCGCGCCGGTGGCGCCAGCCGGTCCGTTTCCTCCGGTGGCGCCGGTGGCGCCCGTCGGTCCCGCGATGCCTTGCGGACCGGTCGCGCCTGCGGGGCCATTCAAAACGATCTGCAATTGCGCCGGATGGCTGGTGGTGGTGCTCTCCTTCGCGTCAACGGACACACTCGTGTTGGGCGCGACGAACGCTTGCAACTCCACGCCATGGTTACTCGACGGAAGCGTAAGCCAAGCCTGGACCTCTGTCGTAATGTCGAGTCCCACCCACTGATTGGAGGTCGTCACCGGGATAGAGCCCAGAATCGCGCCGGAGCCCGGGGGCGAGATCCATGTAACGGTGGTCTCGCCCCACGACGTTGTCACATCAGAAACGTCGATGGAGCCGGCCACGGTGACGCGGTTGACGTAAAGCCACAACACGGCTTTTTGCACATTGCTGCCCGAGACTCCGCTCAGACCGGACAGATCGAACTGGACTAGGCCGCGATTCTGCGTGGCCCCGGTGCCGGGACCGACCAGCATGCTCGCCAGCGAACCGAAGTTCAGCGACGCGTTGGTGCCGCTCTGTATGTAAGCGTCGGCGGAAACGGTCGGATCCTGTCCGTAAGCCGGGACCAGCAACCCGATCAAAGCGGCGCCCGCGCATACCGAGCGCAATAACATCCGATTCATCCCCGCCCTCGCTTTCCATGCTGATCCCACTGGCGTATGCCCATCCACACCTGGCCCTTAGTTCGCGCCGCGGAGAAAGGAAAGGCGGAGTGGACTCCGGACGAATAGGGACTCGAGAAACCGAATGAGGAAGCAAAACAGGCGGGCGCACCGAGGGCCAGTAGCCCGTGCAGAAAAACCATGCGACCTTTCTGTGAATCCAACCCTTCTATCCGCACACGGGTCGAGAAACTACTCGCTCAAAGTGTCCCCTGAGATTATCACCAAAGTCGGCCTGGTACAAGTTAAAAACCGGATACCCTCAAAGCTTTCGAAATCCGAGGGGAATTACAGTCAGGCACTTACCTGAGGCCAAATGAAACGTCGTACTTCAGGCGCCATGCGGCGTTACGGTGCGGCGCTTCCAGGCGGCGAGTAGCACGATGCCACTTATCAGGAAAACACCGGAGCTGGGTTCGGGAGTCACCTGCAAGCCCAGGGGGTCGGCGGCCGAGATCGTAAAGGCCCAGGCGGACGACCGCTGCTCGCAGCTATCGCCCAGGAAGGCGTTGCCGGCACAGCCCACGTTGAACGGCGGCGCCGCCGTGAAGTTTCCGGCGCCTTGCTCGGTGAACCCGTCCGTAAAATTAAAGCCCGGCCCGAACGAAACGTTGTCCCACTCGGTCACGACGATCAGATAATCGCTCAAGGCATCCGAGAACCATTGCAGGGATGCGTCGCCCGTGGCGGGCAGATTGTCGCGGCCATTATCGGAAAACTTGAACGCCCCGTTGGTGTCGAAGAGGGAAAGCACGGGTGAGAAGCCGTTCAGGTTGTCGTAGGAAGTGGTAGTGACGGTCACCGTGCCAGCCACCTGGACGGTGTACCGAAGCAAGTAGAACGAATCGTCGGCGCCCAGGTTGCCCGAGACGGCATAGGAGGTCGCGAAACCCGCCGGGGCTACGACCAGCAATGCCAACAGAAGCTTACATCCGTGCAACACGACCCTCCGATCCTACAACCCGCCTATTTCTTGCTCGGCCGGCGAAGTTAAGGCGTATTGTGAGCGTACCAGCAAACGCGCCGCTTAACAACAGAAACCTGAAGGCGCCGGTGTGCCATAACTTTGGATAGTTGGAAATTACCTCGCAGGTCAGGCGGCTTGGATCCGATTCCTGGCGGCAATTGGACATCCAACGGATTGGTATACTGGGCACTTCCCATGAGACCATCGCTCGAAAGAGCTCTCGCGATCACTTTGTTGTCCCTCGCGGTGCTCGCCAACGCAGCGGCGCTCTGGCCGGAAACGGCGATCAGCCGTGTCGATTTGAATGACAATGTCTTTCACTACACGCTGATCGAGCGAATTGTCCAAGCGGTCCAGGCGGGCGAGAGTCCGCTCGATTGCTGGTCGGCCGAATGGTCGTTCGGATTCCCGGTGATCCGGACCTATCAGCCGCTGTCTCACCTGCTGGTCGCGGGGATTTATTTTGCGCTGGGGAAGAGCGTTTCGCTCATGACCGTGTTCGTTTGGGCGCGCTTCCTCTCGGTGGTTCTGTTGCCGCTTACCTTCTTTGTCGCGGCGCGCGGGCTTCGCCTGCCTCCGTTGACCGCCGCAGCCGCCTCGATACTGGCGCCGTGTATCTCCACAAATTTCCTTTATGGTGTAGAGTTTGGAAGTTACACATGGGCTGGCAGCGGACTTTTTCCGCAGGCGGTGGCGACGCACTTTCTGCTGCTCAGTCTCGGGTTCGGATACCGCGCCATTCGAGAGGGACGCCGGGTAATCCTGGCAGGGGTGCTGGTCGGGCTCACGCTTCTCTGCCACATGATTTACGGGCACATGGCCGCGCTCAGTCTGGCGCTGCTGGCGGTCCTGCCGGCGGAGAGCTCGCGCGGGATTCGCGTGCGCCGGCTGCTGACGATGGGCGCGGCGGCGTTCGCGATTTCGGCGTTTCAGTTATTACCCCTATTACGCGATACGCCGCTGATCAACCACAGCCGTTGGGAGGCCGTGTGGAAATGGGACTCCTTCGGTGCCTGGCTGGCGCTTTCGCGGCTGTTCCGGGGGGAATTGCTGGACCACGGCCGGTTGCCGGTGCTCACGGTGCTGGCTCTGGGGGGCGCGGCCATCGTGGTCTGGAAGCAGGTCCGCACGCGCGGAGAAGGCTCGTATACTTTCCTCGTCTCCGGGGCGGCGCTATGGATCTTGATGTATTTCGGCCGGCCCTTCTGGGGGCCGCTGCTGACCGCGCTGGGCGTCTCAGAGGACATGCATCTGCACCGCGTGATCGGCGGCGCGCAGATCTTTCTGACGCTGCTGGCGGGGGTCGCGTTGGCGGAGGTATGGCGCGAACTCTCGTGTCGCTGGCATTATGCCGCCGCGATCGTTCTTTCCGGCCTGCTCCTCTATCCGATGGTGCGGGACAGGGCCCAGAATCTGGCCAATAACGCGATATGGGGCCGGCACAACCTGGACATGTATGCGGCGGAGCGGCAGGATCTCGAGGCCGCGGTCGCGAAAGCGAAGGATCGGGGCGGGCGGACTTATGCGGGCCTGGCTGCCACCTGGGGCGGCACGTTCAAGGTCGGCGATGTTCCGTTCTATGCGTTTCTCAGCGAAGCACAGGTTCCGGCGCTCTCTTTTCTGTACCACTCGATGGCGCTGACCGGCGACATCATGGTGCGCTTCAACGATACGTCCGCCGCGCAATACCGGCTGTTCGACATCCGCACGGTCGTGGCTCCGGCCGGGTTGCTGCAGTTTCCGCCGGGCCTCCTCACGCCGCGGGAACGGTTCGGCCGATTCCAGATTTTCGAAGCGCCGGGCGGAGGGAGCTTCGACCTGGTCGATGCGGTGGCCGCGGTGAAGACGACGCGGCGCAATTTCTATGACATTAATGATCGGTGGCTGCAGAGCGATTGGCCGGCGAAGCGTACGCATCTTCTTCTCGATTGGCGAGGGAGCGTTACCCCGGGGACGCCGCGCATCCCGGAAGACTCTCCGTTCCCGGTCCTCGTATCGGCCGCGCCCTCCGCGGGAGAAATTGCGGGGGAGCAGCGAAACGGCGATCGATACCAGGCCGACTTCACGGTCCTGCGACCGGCCTATGCGCTGTTCAAGATGACGTGGCACCCGAACTGGAAGGCATACGTCGATGGGACGGAGCGGCCCGCCATCATGCTGTCGCCCGGGTTTCCGGCTGTTTTGCTCGGTCCCGGCAGCCATCACGTGGAGTTTCGATACGCTCCGGGTCCGTTCAAGCCCGTGATGGCAGTCGCCGGACTGCTGGTCGTGGGGCTGATGTCGATGGGGAAGCGGTGGAGCGCCCTCGCCAGTGCGCGGCGGCGGACCGAAGCCTGGTTCGCTCGCTTCGCGGAGCGGTGGAACGGCATGGCCCAACGCCTTCCCGAGATCGACGGATTGCTCGCGCTGTCTCTGCCGATCTGCATTCCTCTGTTTACGAGCAGCATCATCTGGGGGCACGACGCCTTCTGCTACTTTCCCCGCCTCATCGAGGTCCATCAGAACATAGTCAACGGCATCGTTCTGCCGCGCTGGGCGCCTGACCTGGGGCACGGATACGGACAGCCCCTCTTTGTGTTTCATCCACCCGTATTTAGCTGGGTCGCCGAACTCTGGTATCTGGCGGGGTGGGACGCCGTCACCGCGGTGAATCTCGCCTGCGCCGTGCTGGTGGTGGCGGCGGCCTTCGCCATGTTCCACCTGGGGCGCCTCTATTTCGGCGGCATCGGAGGGTGGCTGGCGGCGGCGGCTTACTTGTACGCGCCGTATTTCGCGGTCGATCTGTTCGTGCGGTCGGCGCTGGAGGAGTTCGCGGCGTTTCCGCTATTCCCGCTGGCGCTGTACGGCTTCGGCGCGTTCGCGCGGGGGGGCCGGCGGCGGTATTTGGCGCTCGGCACGCTGGCTTACGCGGCGCTGCTCTTCTGCCACTTCCCGCTGGCGCTGGTGTTTACGCCGATTCTGTTGGGCTTCCTGGCGCTCACAGCATGGAGCGCGCGATCGTGGCGCATGCTGGCGGCGCAGTTCGCGGGCTTCGCGATCGGCCTCGGCATCGGCGCGGGGGCGTGGCTGCCGGCGCTGGCGGAAAAGCAGGATGTGGCGATGGAGCGGGTCTTGCACGGCGCCTGGGAGTATGGGATGCACCTGGTGTATGTGCAGCAACTGCTCTCGACCGCCTGGGGCTATGGATTTTCGGTGGCGGGGCCGAACGACGGAATGTCGTTTTCGCTGGGCTGGGGCCATGTGTTGATCGCGGTGACCGCATGGATCTGGATCTCGCGGCGGCCGAAGCTCGCCGAGCGGAGCCAGATCCGCTATTTCGCCGCCGCCGGGATTGTGCTTTGCGGGCTCATGCTGCAGGACGCGGTCTGGTTTTGGGACCATTTGCCGCTGCTGCCCTATGTCCTGTTTCCCTGGCGTCTGTTGGGAATCGTGACGGTGTGCATTGCGATGCTGGCCGGGGCATTGGGGCCGGCGATCGCGTCGTTGCGGCGCGGAAGGGGTTGGGCGCTCACGGGGGCCATGGCGCTGCTGATCGTGCCGAATCTGAGCCACTTGCGCGCGGGCAGGACGGCGGAGGTCGATCTCGCTTTCTGGGGCCCGCGCGACCTGGCGATACGGGGAATCGAGACGACCACGATGGGAGAGGTTACGCCGCGTTGGATGCCGGCCGTGCCGCCTTACAATTCCAAGGCTGCCTGGGTGGCCGATGGCGACGCGCAATTGCGGGATGTGGAGCGGACACCGTTCTCCTGGGTCGGCGAAGTAACCGGGAAGGGCGCCAGCCGGGTGCGGCTTTCGACCGCATATTTTCCGGGCTGGAGCGCGCGGATCGACGGCCGGCCGGGCGAGATCGCGCCCGGCGCCGGCACGGGTCTGATTGACGTCGCCGTGCCGGCCGGCGAGCATCGGGTGGAGGTGAGTTTCGGACGCTCGTCCGCGCGCCGCCTGGGAGAGGGGATCAGTCTCGCGGCCATCGTGTTGGGCGTGACGCTCTTTCGGAGAATGCGAGACAGGGCAGCGCAAGAGGACCGCGCGCCGGCCGATCAGACGCTGGAAGTCTAATCGGCAAAACCGTTTTAAAAAACGGTTTTTGGCGTGTAAGTCCTTTATTTCTGTTAAAAAACCGCTGCGGCGCAACGGTTCCGCCTGGAGCCACGAGCATCTAGCCTACAGGCTTGCCGCCGCGGTTGCGGAACGGGGACTTTCATTGCCGGCCTGATCGCGAGCGGTGAGCTGATAGCGGTAGGTCTTGCCGGCTTCGACCGCGCGGTCGGAGTAGGCCGGCAGTTGGGAAATGTCGGCGAGTTTCTCGAAAGGGCCGTCCCCGACAGCGCGGTAAATGCGATATCCGGCCAGGTCGGGCTCGGTGTTGGCTTCCCAGGTGAGCTCGATCGATTGCGCGGCGGCGATCGCGCGGAGGCCCGTGGGCGCGGCGGGTGGGAACGTATCGCGGGGCGTAATCGAAATGGGAGCGGAGAGTTCGCTTTCAGCGACACGCTCGCCCGCAGGCACAATGCGCTGCACCAGGTAGGTGTACGGGGTACCGGTCTCGGCGGCGCGGTCGATCCACTCGTTTTGTTTGACGGTGGCGGCGGCGGTGAAGCTCTTCTCCTCACCGGCGCGGCGCAAGATATGAAATTCGCCTGGCTCCCCCTGCCACGAGAGCTTCACACCATCGGGGACGGCGTCGGCGCGAACGCCGGCGGGCGCCGGGGGAGTGGGCACGATCGTCAGGTTGACGAAGTTCGACCAGCCGCTGTCTTTGCCGTTAGCGCCGATGGCGCGCGCGGCGATCGTGATGTCTTTACCGGCCCAGTCGGCGACGGGAATTTCGTACTCGGCGAGGCCGCCGTGAATGGCAGGGGCGGGAATGGCGCGGGCTTTTTCTGCCCAGCCTTCGGGGGTAAAGGGCGCGACCGCCGCCCCGATCCGCAGATCGAGCCGCAGCGGTGTCTTGATGGCGATCTGTTCGGTGGTGAAAGCCGGCGGCGTGAAATGGACGATGATACGGGCGCCGCGCTGGATGGCGGCGACATCGCCGATATGCCCGGGGACATTGGCCAGAGGCGGCAGAGGGTCGCCTACATAGCCACATCCGGAGAGGAAAAGAAGGGGCCAGGCACAACTGGCGCGCCCGGCCCCCCTCCTCACTCCCGCACCGCCAGCGTGTACGCCGGCGAGCAGAACGGTTGCCCGCCGGTCGTGGCGCAAACGATCAGGTTGGTGGGCGACGTGCCCGCGCCGTCCGGGACGGCGACGTTCACCTGCTGCACGCCGGGAACGGACGGCGCCGCGCCCGCATAAAGCGGGACGAGGTCCTTTCGTCCGGCGATCTGCACCGAGACCGTGGCTCCGTCGGGGATACCGGTCGCGTAGATCTGCAGGATGCCACCCGGCGCCGAGGCGGCGTCCGGACCGTTGACGCTGTTGTCCTGGTTGAGCACGCCATGCGCGAAGATCGTCGGCCATGCGGGCGCCAGGATGACGGTCTGCGGCGCGCTGCTGGAGCCATCGACCGTCACCACCATCGTGGCTGAGTTCTTCCCGCGCAGGACGGCCGGAACGAGCAGGTTGATCTGCGTCGCGCCGCTAAAGAGCAGGTCGGCATTGACGCCATCGAAGGTCACCGACACCACCTTGCCGGCGAGGTTCGCTCCCATGACGGTGCCGAGCGATCCGGCCACTAACGGGGTCGGATCGAAGGTCGCGGCGTTCACGATGCGCGTAATGGTGACCGGAGGCTGCGAGGCCGGAGGCGCCCCCCCGCCGGAACCCGAGCCGCTGCCCGAGCCCGAACCCGAGCCCGAGGAGGGAGCAGGCGGAGCCGGAGTGACGATCAAAGTAACCGGGATGGAGACCGATCCGGCAGCGGGACCGGCGTCGATCAACACGGTGGCCCGATAGGTTCCGGCGGCCAGAGCTTTGGGATCGGCGTTCATGCGGATGCTGAAGTTATTGACGCCGGACGTGTCGTTCAGGAGAAGCCAGCCGGATCCGTTGGTGTACTGCACGGTGGCGGTCCAGGGCATGATGCCGCCGCCCGCATTGTTGATCAGAATCGGGTAGGAGTATCCCACCATCGAGCCACCCGCTACAGCGGTGACCTGCGGCGAGACCGTGCTGGCATCGAGTCTCGGGTAGTAGTTCGCGCCGCAATCGCCGACGATCTGGCAATCCGGGGCCACCGGCAGCCTCATGAAGCGCGGAACCGGAGCGCTGGAGGAAGCCGACTGGATACTCGAGAACGGGGCGAAGGAGACCGTCTCTTGCGCTGTCGCGGCTTCGGTGACGACCGGAAGTCCGACAAAAACGGGGATCTGCACGCTCTCCTGAAGGTTGGGATGGGCGTCGATCACCTCATAGACAACATAGCCGTTGCCGCCCGGCAGCGTCACTTCGCCGGCAGAGCCCAAGCCGATGGCGCCCGCTCCGGAGGGGGGCGCAAGGGCAAGACCGCCGGCGCCGTTGCTGTCGGCGGCTGGAACCCTCGCCAGCAGGAGCGTGCTGCTGCCGGGGACATAGACGCCCGGCGAGCGGGGCACGCCCATATCGCCGGCGGCGGTCGGAGTGGCGGCGCTGGAGCCCGCCACGTAGTCGGGGACGAAGATACGGGATCCGGCCGGAAGTCCGGTGAACTGGAGCAGGAAGCGTGTGCCCGAATCGTCACCCGCGGAGCGCGGCTGGAAGGCCCCACTGTAGCCTTCGGTGAGGCGGGTGGTCGCGAAGAACGTGCCCGCGGCGAAGAGGCTGGAGAGGGTGACTGCCGACGAGGTGTCGGGAAGCGGCGACCCGGCGCAGGTAATCGCGCCGCGGTTGAACAGCGTCATGAACAAACCGGTCTGAGTGACGCCCACGGTCAGCGCCGACTGGTTGAGCGGAATCTGTGTGCCGATGAAGGAAAGTTGCGCCCGCACCGGAGCGCCTGCGGGGGCGCCGAGTTGATAGACGGCCGCCCGCAGGTTCGAGATGCGCAGCGTGAAGACGCCTGAGGCCGGGGCCGGAATGCTGAGGCCGTTGAAGGAGACGGTGTTGCCGGAAACCTGACCCGCCACCGGTAGAGCGACAAAACCACTGCCGAAATCCACCGAAAGAAGCGTGTCAGAAGCGAGGTTATTGGAGCCGATCCGGTTGGTGACGCTGACCGGAAGTGCGACTGTAAGGTTGCCTGCCAACACCGCCCCGGAAGAAGAGCCGGAGCATTGAATTTGAATATCCCCCAGTCGTTCGGTGAGGCCTTCGGTGCGGACCGGAGCCGGCACGGATGTGGCCGCACACTGACCGAGGAAGGGCGGTGTTTGGGCGAAAGTAGCGCTGATTGTGAATGTGAGGAGCAGTAAGAGGAAAAGCCGTTTACCACTCCGCGTAAGGGGTCCCATCAAGACCCATTTTATCCGATCCGCTCTTGATATCGAAAATACCCGGCTCTGATTGGTTTACACTCTGCACCGCATCTTCGGGTATGGTACGCCACGTGGTGTTGGAGCCGGTCATCGGGTCGTAAGGGACTTCGCGCAGGTAGCCTTCGCTGACGAGCTCCTGCAAGGCTTGCGGAGCTTTCTGCTTGTCGAACGTGTAGTTGTCGATCACCGTGCGCAGGGTGAAGAGGTTCTGTTTGAGGACAGTTTCCTTGGAGCGCCGGATGGTGTTGTTGTAGATCGGGATCGCCATCGTGATGAGAATCACGATGATGGTGATCACCACCATCAGCTCCACAAAGGTGAAGCCGCGGGGACGCCATCGCCGGACCGCGACGCGAGGGCGCGCGGGGGTGGAGTTGTTGTAGTTACCAATCGGCATATGGTTTGCCATCGGGGGCCTTCTCATACGTCTTGCTGTAAACGTCAAACACATTCTGTCCACCCCAGCTGGTGGACTTCGGATCGTCCTGATCGCTGCGCAGCCCCCAATCGTAACGGCCGGTGAAGGGATCGCGCGGGATCTTTCGCAGCAGCTTGATCTTCTTGCCGTCGGGGCTGTTGGCCAGCTTCACGCCTTCCACCAACTGCTCGAGGGTTTCGGGCCAGCAGTTCGTGCCGACCTTCATCGGACCGAAAAAGGACGCGTCGCAATAGTCCTTATACTTGTCGATGGCATTGTGCATCTCGCGCAAAGCGGCGCGTAATTCGCGCTCGCGTTCCACGCGGACCCGGGCGCGCGCCAGAGGCACGGCCATGCTGGTCAGGATCATCAGCACGGTGAATGCGACGATCAGCTCGACCAGCGTCAGTCCCTTTTGCTTGCTACGCCGCATAACTACTGCACCCGGATGGAGAATTGCGGGCTTCCGCTGGCGACCGGCTGTCCCTGCGAGTTGCGAACCATCAGATTGGGAATGGTCACGGTCGCCATGCCACGCGCCACCGCCTGGAAGTTCAGGGTGACGAGGACCCCACCGCCATTGACCCCCGGCGTGCCGGGCTGCCGATTCAACTGAATGACGGCGGTTCCGCTATTGGGCGGAATGTCCTTGGTGAAGATCGGTTGCTGGCCGTCGCTGGAGAGGAAATCGCCCCGAACCACATCTTTCAACTGGAGAATCCGTGGATCGTATTGAATCTGCATCGGCGCGGAAGCGACATCCACGCCTCCATCGAGCACCAGGGCAACGGACACGGGGCTGGCCACCCGGGTCTCGATCTGCGCCGGCGAGAATATGACCCGCGCGTTGCCGGCCGGCGGAATGGTTTCGGGCGCGGCCGCTGCGGGGACGGTCATCGGAGGACCGGTGACGGGCGGCGGAGCGGTGACCGGTGGAGACATCGCTGTGGCCGGAGCCGTCAGCGGCGGAGCAGTGACCGGGGGAGTCATGGGCGCGGCCGGGGCCGTCAGCGCGGGAGCGGTCGCAGGAGGGTTCAACGCGGGCGCGGACACTGGCGGAGTGCCCGATGGCGGCATGGCGGCCGGCATGGCACTGGGAGCCGGGACGGCCGCTGGCTGGAGCGCCACGGCGGCGGCCGGTCCACTGACCACATCAGCGGGCTTGGGAGCGTAGCCGAGCTTGATCGAAGTCTGGTTGCCGACCGCGATTCCACGGAGGTTTTGCGCCGTAATCTCGGGCGAACGAACGATGTGGGGGATGAGCACGATCATCAGCTCGCCACGCTCGCGGTCGACGGTCTCGCCGGAAAACAGCCGCCGCAGCAATGGAATGCTGGACAGGCCGGGGATGCCGGTGACCTGTTTGGAGTCCTGCTGATTGATCAGGCCGCCGAGGAGGTTGACTTCGCCATCGTGCATGCGAACGTCGTGAATCACTTTGCGCTGGCCGATGATCGGCTGATCGATACCGCCGAGATTCACCTTGCCGGCCACGGTCGAAATATCGAGCTCGATGTGCATGGAGACGTCGCCGTTGTCGTGCACGTGCGGCAACAGGTCCACGTTGACGCCGACGTCGATGAAGTTGAACTGGGTGTTGACGAGGGGATTAATGCCCACTCCGCCGATGCCCGGCTGGAAACTGCCGGTGGCGGTCGGCTGCCGCTCGCCGATCTTGAGGGAGGCTTTCACGCCGTCTACCGAGCGGAGCTGCGGGGCCTGCAGAACCTTGGTCTTCGTGTCGGCAAGGGTCAATTGCAGGAGAGCGCTGGGCAGGGACATCGAAAAGTCAGAGCTCGCGAGGTGGCTCAGATTCGAAAGCGGAATGTCGGTGCTGCCGCCGGTCGTGGTGGTGGTGGCGCCGCCGGTAGTCGTCGTCGACCCCGTCGTGGTAGTGTCGCCCGTGCCGGTCGTCGTTGTGGTGGGAGTCGTCGGGGTCGTGGTTTTCGCGTCGGTGACGACCCGAAGTCCCGCCCGCGGCGTGAAATTCAAGGGGACGGTCAAGCCGTTGGGGGCCAGAGCCGCTGTCAACTGGCGGCGAAACACGGTGCTCGCTTCCATGACCAGGATATCGACGACGACTTCGGCGCGGGGCTTGTCCAGGTCGTGGATCATCTTCGCCGCCAGCGCCACCTGGTCCGCCTCGCCGCGGACGATGATGGCGTTCTGCGACGTGAACGCTACCACGCGCTGCAGTTCCGAGATCGAACGGACGGCGTTGACGATTTCCTGGATTTCCTGGGGCAAACTCACGTTCGTGAGGTAGAACGTCTGCGCCACCATCTCGGCATAATCGCGGCGCTTGTTTGGATTGTCGTTGGTGATGAAGATGGTGTTCGAGGAGAGCGGTTTCCAATAGGACTTGGTGAGCACTCCGATGTAATCGAGGGCCTGCTCGAGAGTGGCGTTCTCAAAGTTGATGGTGAAGCTGTTGCGGGGCGGTTGCTGGTACTCGGGATCCCAGAGAACGTTGATGCCGGCGACCTTACCGATGGTGTCGAACAGAACTTTGACCGGCTGGTTGTTAATCGTCAGATTCTTGATCGGTTCCGGGTTGAGCGGTTTCAACTCCGGGGCGGGGAGAATCCGGTCGATCTTCTCCCGGGTCTGGCGCTTCATCTCGTCGGCGGGTGTCAGAGCGCGCTGCGACGGCTCGGATTCCTTCCCGGTGTCGGCTACGCGCTTCCGCTCGCGGAGGATCATGTCCTGGGTCCGGGCAAGTTCCTGCTGCGCGACGGCGGAGCCCGGGTTGATCGCGTAAGCTTTTTGGAATTCGAGCATTGCCTCGCCGAGCAGCCCCTTGGAGCGCATGCGGAGACCCTCGTTGACGTGGTTCTGCGCGGCCTGGAAGCGAGCCTTCTCGGCGGCCATCTGGTAGAGCAGCTCGGAGGGGTCCTCAGAAAGGGCTTTCTCGTAGGAATCGAGGGCGCCGTCCCATTCCCGCTTGGCTTCGTGGGCGCGGCCGTCGGCGAGGTGCTTGTCGCCCTTCTTGGTGCGGGCCTCCAGCGGGACCATCGGGCCGACCAGGAGTGCAGTCAGGATTATCGCAGTTAAACGATTGAAAAATGACATGTTGCTGTGTTTTTCCGGCCCGCCCGAAGGCCTATGTTAAGATGAAGTGCGTTTGCGCGGATGGCGGCCATCTAAACTCATTGACGCAATTGGGCTTCCGCGCGTTGAGATGAAAAATTGGCACAGCGAGAGGCGACCCACAAGATCCTGAGCGACAACCGCCAGGCGGGACACAACTATTTCCTCATGGACCGCTTCGAAGCCGGCATGGTGCTGACCGGCACCGAGGTGAAGTCCGCCAAGGACGGCAAGATCCAGCTCAAGGAAGCCTATTGCAACGTGCTGGGCAATGAAGCCTGGCTGGTGAATGCCCATATCGGTCAGTACTCGCACGGCAATCGGGAGAATCACCCGCCCATCCGCAACCGCAAACTGCTGCTGCACCGGCGAGAGATCGATAAGCTCCACGCAATCGTCCGCGAGAAGGGGTTGTCGCTCATACCGACCAAGATTTACCTGAAGGGCGGGCGGATCAAGTGTGAGTTCGCCGTCGCCAAGGGCAAGAAGCTGCACGACAAACGGGAGACGGAGCGGGCGAAGACCGCCGAGGCCGAGGCCCGGTCGGAGATGCGGCGGCGGCAGTAGGGCGCCTCAGTAGCGCTACAGGACCATGCCGCCGGGGGACTGGCGGATTTCCAGGCAGCCGCGGCCGGTCGGCAGGACTTTGCCGGGGTTGAGCCGGGCGTCCGGGTCGAAAAGAAGCTTCAATCTGCCGATCGCTTCCAGGGTTTCCGGGGGGAAGAGCTTGGCCATCAGCTCGTTTTTCTCCATGCCGACGCCGTGCTCGCCGGTGATGGAGCCGCCGGCATCGATGCAGTAGGTCAGGATCGCCTCGCCGCAGGCGCGCGCCGCTTCCAACTCTCCCGGCTTGCGCGGATTGAAGAGGATGATCGGGTGCATGTTGCCGTCGCCCGCGTGGAAGATGTTGCTGATGATCAGGCCATATTTCAGCGCCATTTCGCCGATGAAATGGAGAGTCGGGGCGATCTTCGTCCGCGGCACGACGCCGTCCTGCACGTAGTAGGTGGGGCTGACGCGGCCGACGGCGCCGAAAGCATTCTTGCGGCCCTTCCAAAGCAACTCGCGCTCCTCGGCGGTGCGCGCCACGCGGAACTCGCGGGCGCCGCATAGCAGGCAGGCTTGCCGCACCTGTTCCACCTGTTCCTCGACGGCTTCGCGAATGCCTTCGAGCTCGATCAGCAGGACGGCGGCGGCGTCCATCGGATAGCCGGCGTGGGTGGCCTCCTCGACCATGCGCAGCATGACGCCGTCGAGCATTTCCACTGCGACCGGGGTGATCGCGCGCGCTGTGATCTCGGCTACGGTGCGGCCGGCGTCCTCGTTGGATTCGTAAATCGCCAGGGCGGTCTTCACGAGCTCCGGTTTGCGCATCAGCCGCACCGTCACTTTCGTAACCAGCGCCATGGTGCCCTCCGAACCGGTCAGCAGCCCGACGAGGTCGTAGCCGGGCAGGTCGGTCGTCTTGCCCCCCGTTTCGACGACTGTGCCGTCGGCAAGCACCAGCTCCACGCCGAGCACATGGTTGGTGGTGACGCCGTAGGCGAGGGTATGCGGCCCGCCGGCGTTCTCGGCGACATTTCCCCCGATGGTGCAGGCGCGCTGGCTGGAGGGATCGGGCGCGTAGAAGTACCCGCTATCCTGCACGGCAAGGGTAATGTCCAGGTTCACGACCCCCGGCTGGACGACGGCGCGCTCGTTTTCCAGGTCGATCTCGAGGATTCGGTTCATGCGAGCGAAAGCGATCATGAGCCCGCCCTCGAGGGGGATTGCGCCGCCGGAGAGCCCCGTGCCGGCGCCGCGGCCGACGAAGGGAATGCCGAACTCGTGCGCGGCGCGCACGATGGCGGAGACATCCGCGGTTGTCCTGGGGAAGACGACCAGATCCGGGCGGTGCTTGTCGACACCACCGTCGTATTCGTAGAGCGTGAGGTCCTCGGGGCGGTCGAGGTAACCGCGCGGGCCGAGCAGTTTGACGAGCCGTTCCTTGCAGGCGGTGGGGATCATGGGGCGCAATCGTCCCCTACAACTTTAGCCCCTTCAGGTACTCCCGGAAAGGACCGCCGAGATCGTGGCGGCGGAGCGCATACTCGACGGTCGCCTTGAGAAAACCGAGTTTGTCGCCGGCGTCGTAGCGCGTGCCCTCGAAACGGTAGGCGTAGATGGGGCGGCTGCGCAGCAGGTGGCGGAGCGCGTCGGTCAACTGAATCTCGCCGCCGGAGCCGGGGTTGATGGCTTGCAGCGAATCGAAAATCTCGGGGATCAGCACGTAACGCCCGATGATCGCGAGGTTGGACGGGGCTTCCGAAGCCTTCGGTTTCTCGACGAGATCGCGGATGCGATAGACGCGATCGTTGGAGCCGTTGTGATGGACCGGCTCCGCGTCGATGCACCCGTATGCGGAGATGTTTTCGGGCGGCACTTCCATGACGGCCAGCACGGGAGAGCAAAAAAAGTTATAGACGTCGAGGAGCTGTTTGAGACACGGAGTTTCGGCTTCGATGACGTCGTCGGCGAGCACTACCGCGAACGGCTCGTTGCCGACGAGCTCCATCGCGCGCAGAACGGCATGGCCGAGACCCAGCGCCTCCTTCTGCCGGATATACGACACGTTGATCATGTCGGAGATGCTGTGCACGATGTGGAGCAACTCCGTCTTGTGGCGCGATTCCAGCAGGTATTCCAGTTCGAAGCTGACGTCGAAATGGTCCTCGATGGCGGACTTGCCGCGGCCCGTGACGATGATGATGTTCTGAATTCCCGATTGCAGGGATTCTTCGACGCCGTATTGAATAATCGGCTTGTCGACGATGGGCAGCATCTCTTTGGGCTGCGCTTTGGTCGCGGGCAGAAATCGCGTGCCGAGCCCCGCGGCAGGAAAAACAACTTTTCGAACTTTGGCTGGCATCCTCTACAGTTTCGTGCTCCGCCGGGAAGTTCGCAACCCTGATTTGTTTTTTGTCGCCGCAAAATGATAATGTCCTATTTGCGCAAAGTAGAAATGTCCTATTGAC
>CAZSQK010000065.1:0-46053 GCA_964608645.1 uncultured Solibacteraceae bacterium
GCTACCCGCGCCATCTCCAACCGTGTCAACAATTTATAACACAGTAGTACTAGAAGGCTCAGCGGTACTGAGTAAGGGTCAATCCAGCCCACCAGGATGACGTCATCCGAACGTACGCCGACTTCCACGGATCTCCTGACTCGCAATTGGCGCCCTTCCGCGAAAGAGATGGGTAGCAGCCGTTCACCGCCGTCAGGCTGGAGTTGAAAATCATGTGGAAGCTGACGGCATCCTGGAAACCGTAAGGCGACGATGCCGTGAATGTGAGTCCGGACCCCGCACGTCACCGAGACGTTCGCGGGCGCCACCGGGGTGATCGCGCCGATATATGCGCGAAACACCGCTCCGCCGCTCGCGTGAAAGCCGTTCTCGAGGTGAATGCTGCCGGTCGCGTTAAACGAAACGCTGGCCGTTCCCCCGATCGTGAATCCCTGCGCCGCCGTCACCGAATCTCCCTGATACAGCCGACCCACACCCACGCCGCGAAAACCGCGCGAGCCAGTCGCGCACGTCCGTTCATGCTGCCTCCCGGTCGAATGGAAGATCCCGATCCCGTCGCTCCGCAGGTCATAGCTTTTCCTCTTTGCCGGCCGCCATCGGCCCGCGCTACGGAAGCACCCCCGTGATCTTGTAAAAGAAACCCGGCGGGTTGGCATTGCCCGACGCATGCTGAAACGCCTGCTGATTTCGATTGCCGTCGAGCGGCGCGTCGTTGGCATCGGCGAGTTGCAAGCTGAAGCTCTGCACCGAGAAGACCAGCGGAGTGTCGAGGGGGATCGTCATTTGATAATCCGCCCCATTGCCCGATGCGGCTGTCAGGTGCGCGGGATAGAACCCCCGCGGCGTGTGAATCCCCAGGGAAAGATGCGGCAGATAACCGGTCTTGGTCTTCTGATTCAGCAGCTTGTGCGGATCGTCCATATGGATCTTGAGGATCGAGCCGGACGGCAAGGTGAACAAGGCGCCGGCCGACTTCTGCCCCGCGGCGAGCGTCACGGTAGGGACCGGCAGATTCCACAGGCAGGGGTGAACGCCGTTGGACAGGCAGCGACTCCGCGGCTCGCTCGGTCGATACTTGCGAGAGGGCGACTGGCGCGCCTCGCGATTGTCGCTGCAGATGACCGCGGTCGCCGTGTGGGCCGATCACCTCAGAAGTAGCTGAGCGTCGCCGCCTCGAGGAGGGCGACGCCAAGTCCGCCAGCTATGATTCTGGACTTAGCCGTCGCGAGTTTATCGGCTGGCGCGGCGGCGGCCGCAGCCGCGGCTTGTTCGGGCCGGTAAATCGCAATCACGGCCGCCAGGTCGGCGTACTCATGTTCGGTGAAGAGAGCCCGGCCGGCCTTCAGCAAGTCCGCCGGCCAGCGCCGGGCTGCCACAATTCCGCAGAACATCCGGATAACCTGATTCTTCACGGTGAGCTGCTGAAGCGTCAATTGACGCGCCGAGTCGGACTTCAAGACTAGTAGGGAGCTCAATATGTACATATTGTTCGTAAATGTGGCAAGTTGAAGCGCCTCCGGCGCCGGGCTGTGGGTCCCGGGGGCTGTGGCTCTGTTGGCAGCCCTCACCATTGTTAAGGCATCCTGACTTCCGAACTGCGCCAGATACGACTGAATTTGTGCGATGGCATAAGCCCCAGCTTTGGCGTCAAAGGCTTCCAATGCGGTCGCAGCGGCGACCCGCAGTGGGACGTCGGCGCTTGTGTCCTGGTATACGGTTTCCGCCAGGGCAGCGAGCGAGGCGTTCATGCCGTCTCCGTACGCCAATGCCATCCAGATCCCCCAAGACTTCGGCCGTAGATGCGCGACGCTCTGGATCATCTGGAGATCAGTCGGATTCCCGGTCTTTGCCAACACAAGGCTAGCTCGGCCCAACACACCCGCGGAGAAACCGGCCAACGCCGAAGTCCCGGCATTATGAGAGGCATCCTGCAACAGAGTTCGTGGTATTACCTGGAACGGGCCCCGTCCAATGCCCGCTATTTCGAGCGCCCTTAGCTGGGTGCCTGGCTTCCAGCCTGAGACGCGGGACGCGATCAATTCCGCGGCGCCCTCGTCGCGCATCTTCAACACGGCCACCAGGATTCCGGCAATAAGCTCCTCATGCGGAAGGCCGATGAGTTGGTGTTCCACGGAACGCCGCTCCGCGTCAGAGAGCGTGCCCAAGAAACGGGAGACCTGCACTTCATCAAAGATCGTCTTCGGATCCGCGGCAAGTACGAGCAGTTCCGCGACGGACGAAACCTGCTTGCCGGGATTGCGGGTTTGGGCTTCGGTGCCTGCACAGAACGCCGCGAATATGACGACTACCAGCGACTGGCTGATCCAGCTATGCGACTTTCTTGAGTGCATGGTGAACTCCTCGTGTTGGTTCTCTGTCTCGCTACCATCTGATGAAATCCGGCTGACGCGCTGTGGCGTCCGCTGGTAGCTGGGCGTTACCACAGCGGCCGCCTGGTGTGATGCCGTACGCGCCCGGGCAACTGACGGTTCCGAATGGATACGGATTCGGCACGAATTGCCCCATTGGGTCTGGCGCCTGATAGTGGGTAGTGGTGTACCTGCCGTTCACGAAAGTGTCGTACGTCGGATACGGCTGTACCACCACCTCGGCGGCAGTCGCGCCGGACTGAGTGGCGAAGGTGATCCGGGAGCCAATGTCCTCCCAGAACACCGGCGTTTTCGGCTCAACATCCTTGCCGGCCAGTGTGTTGAACGCCGCAACCGCGATATTGTCGGGACTTCCGTCGTTGATGCTCGATATCCTGCCGGAAGACACCGCCGTCGTGGTTCCGTTTAACGGGCCCGACTGGGCCGGAATCGGCAACCCGGTGTGACACGGATCTATCGTGCCGCCGACATAGGTCTCGCCGGGTCCATGTAGAGGGTTTGGTGTGCCGTTGAAGGTCGCCTGGCCAGTAGTGGCGCTAACCACGGGCGCCCCGTTGGCCGAATCCAGGAGATAGCGCATTTTTACCTGAAACCGATTCAATAGCTTGTAGCTGGTCGAAGACCCTCTGAAATTCGCAAACTTGCCTTCGTCCGCCGCAAGGCCGGCGGTATCGAGGAAGTCGCCTCCCGGCACGACAGTCCTCGGGTAGCCCAGATGCGCCGGTGGATTCGCTGACCAGAAGAACATCCAATTGAAGATATATGCTCTCTCATCAGCGTTGAAAGGCTCTTCTAGGGAAGAGGTTGGATCGGGGAAAGAAGTTCGGCCGGCTGCTGTGTTCTCGATGAACCTGGCACAGGCAAGACTATCAGTGATAATGCCGTCCGGAGGAAGTATCGAGACGATGTCATCTCGAACTTTTGTCAAACTTGCCGTACCCGGAACTCTGTCCGGGTCAATCCACCCAACGACAATGACATCGTCCGTCCGAATGCCCACTTCCACGAACCGGCGGAATCCCAGAGTGCGGCCGCCGCCGAATGTGACCGTGATAGTGAAGGTAAGCATTCCTGCTTGCGGGTATACGTTCCCCACATTCCAGCCTGCAAGAGTAGCCGATGCCGCTGGCGGTGTGTAGTGTTCAGACCCTGGTCCGGCGACACTCCAACGATAGGAGACCGCTCCTGGAAGCGGCGGCCCCGCCAAGCTCAGTAGTAGCTTGTCCGACGTCGAGCTTTGCGATCCGCCATAAACGACCGGTATCACGGCCCGGTCGATCCTGGTCCCGGCAGTGTTGTGAGGGTCGTCCTGATTGACGACATCTACATCGATAGTTAACATGCCAGAAGCTACGATCCGCGTGCCTGCGGATTGCCCGGAAGCATCTGTTCCAGGGCTCGCCGTAAGCCCGGTAATCGATTCGACGGCAATCGCCGCGATGCGGCCTCCGCCACCACCTGCGCCGTTGTATCCGTTTGGCGCGCCTCCACCGCCACCGATTCCCCCCACACCTCCTACACCACCGTTAGCAAGCAGAGTGCCGGTCACCAGGACTCTCGTGGCGAAGAGGAGTATATCCCCGCCCGCTCCTCCGGCCCCGGCGCCGCCACCTAATCCTCCCAAGTAGTTACCGTTGGCTGAATTTGCGGCACCATTACCGCCGTCTCCACCAGTTCCACCGTTCGCATTGATCGTACCGCTAACGGTGAGGGTCCCGATAGCCTGTGCCAGAAAAGCCCCGCCGCCGCCGCCGCCACCGCCGCCGCCTCCCCCGCCGCCCCAGTCGGACAAGTTCCCGTCAGTGAACGTCCTCCCTCCAGCGCATCCGGAACCACCGCCCGAACCACCGGCTGCGGCCGCGGGGCTCAAACCAATCAGATCTGAGCCGAAGGCGGGCTGCGCAGTGTAAGCGGCGCTGTGACGGACATTGCCACTGGTCCAGAGCCATCTCCCGCCTCCCTGGCCACCCCTGGTAGCGTTGCTGCCGCCAGCTGAGCCTCCGCCGCCTCCTTGAGTGGAGCATGGTTGCGGGGTGGCGTCTTCGCCAAAAATAGGATTGCCCGGGCTATCCTGGGGGCCCGCGCCGAAAGAGCCGTTGGCGCCGTCAGCCGGGATGCCGTGACCACCTTGGCCACCGAAGCCGGCCCCGCCGGCTCCGAGGTTTCCGCCGCCTCCGTCGCCCCCGTTTCCGCCCGCGCCGCCGTTTCCTCCTGTAGATCCACGTCCACCCGGCGAGCCCGCCTTACCGGTCGCATCCACAACTCCGGAGATCGTTATGTCCGTTGCGGCGAGAGCGACGCGAGGGCCGTCGGTGAAGAGATTCCCATTTACCAAGATGTCTCCGGGCGCGTTGAACACGACGTAGTCGAAATCCCGGACGCGTACGGTGACTCCCGACGGGATGGACACGTTGGGAACATTCAAGACGGCGGAGTTCCCCTGAACGGTCGCTCCAGAAATAGAGCCAATGGTGGTCAGATCAATCTGGAAGTCCTGTGCCGGTGCGAAAGCCAGAGTTCCAACTGTGGGCGCATTAAGAGAGGGGTACGCCGGGAGCCAGCCAGGTATTCCAGAAGCCGTGAGGGGTGGGTTGGCTGAGGGGATCTGTGTCGTCCCCACTGCTGTAAAGCTCACGGTGGCTGTCTGCGCTACCACCACCGAGTCCGTGGTATCCGTGGCGGTGTAGGTGACGTTTTCCGCCGTCGTGCTTTTGACGGTGAAAGTGACAGTACCGCTCGCGTTGGACGCGCCGCTAGCGGCCGAGATGGTCGAGTGGCCCGCTCCCTGGCTCAGGGTCACCGTCTTGCCGCTCACTGGGCTGCCCGCCGCGTTTTTCAGCGTTACCGTGATCGTCGATATGGTCACACCGTCGGCGACCACCGAGGGCGGACTGGCGGTGACCGTGGACTGGCTGGAGCTGACCGGCGCTGTTTGCTGCGTAAAGTTCGCCGTCACGCTCTTGTTGGAGTTCATGATCACGTAGCCCGGCGAGCCGCCTGTTAATGAACCGCTAAACCCTGTGAACTGGTAGCCGGCATTTGCGGATGCCGTGACCGCCACCTGCGTGCCGTTGTTGTACCAGCCGCTTCCGGGTGAGATGCTTCCTCCCCCGGAAGTTCCCACTCCTGTGATCAACTCGTATTGCGTGTCGAAGGTTGCCGTATACGTCGAGGGTCCTGACGCCGCCGTTACCGGATGCGTTTGTGCGCCGCCATCCGACCAGCCCGAGTATGACCACCGAATCCCCGCTGCGCCCGTTTGCGGCGACACCGTCACTCCCACCGTATGGCCAGACCCTGGAATCCATGGATAGGTGCAAGGCGCCGTGCAGGCCACGCCGTCTACCGCGGTCTGCCGGCCGGACGGGCTGCTCGAGACCGTAGCCGCCGCCCACGTCCCCATCAACTGGTACCCCGTGGACATGCCCGTGTTCAACTCGTCGGTTCCCAAATACAGATTCCCCGATCCGCTGAACTGCGCATTGGGCGTAACGGTCAACGCCACCGTCAACGCCAGATTCGTGCCCGCTCCCGACGCCGACGAGCGCGCCAGATCCAGCGTGCACTGACTGTTGCCGATCGTTGCCGCGGACCCCAGCAGCCCCCCTCCCACCCAGGCCGTATTCGCATCGTTGGCCAGAGCTACATAGTTGCTGTCCGACCAGTACCAGAGGTAGCAGCCGTTCACAGCCGTCAGGCTGGAGTTGAAAATCATGTGAAAGCTGACGACATCCTGGAAACCGTAGGGCGACGATGCCGTGAAGGTGAGCCCGGGCCCTGCATTCCCATTCGACGTCACCGAGACATTCGCGGGCGCCACCGGGGTAATCGCGCCGATGTATGCGTGAAACACCGCTCCGCCGCTCGCGTGAAATCCGTTCTCCAGGTGAATGCTGCCGGTCGCGTTAAACGAAACGCTGGCCGTTCCCCCGATCGTGAATCCCTGCGCCGCCGTCACCGAATCTCCCTGATACAAGAAGCTCCCGGAGGTGACGGTCGTATTCGGCAGATTCACCGACTGCCCGAACAACGGCAACGAACCGATCGAGCCGAGCCCCACCCACGCCGCGAAAACCGCGCGAGCCAGTCGCGCCCGTCCGTTCATGCTGCCTCCCGGTCGAATGGAAGATCCCGATCCCGTCGCTCCGCAGGTCATACCGTTTCCTTTTTGCCCCCCGCTACGGAAGCACCCCCGTGATCTTGTAAGAGAAACCCGGGGGATTGGGATTGCCCGACGCGTGCTGAAACGCCTGCTGATTGCGATTGCCGGCCAGCGGCGCGTCGTTGGCATCGGCGAGTTGCAAGCTGAAGCTCTGCACCGAAAAGACCAGTGGCGTGTCGCGGGGGATCGTCATCTGATAGTCCGCCCCGCTGCCCGATGCCGTGGCCAGGTGCGCGGGATAGAAGCCCCGCGGCGTGTGAATCCCCAGGGAAAGATGCGGCAGATAGCCGGTCTTGGTCTTCTGGTTCAGCAGCTTGTGCGGATCCTCCAGATGGATCTTGAGGATCGAGCCCGACGGCACGGCGAGCAGGGCGCCGGTCGACTCCTGCCCCGCGGCCAGCGTCACGGTGGGGACCGGCAGGTTCCACAGGCAGGGATCGAGATAGGCGCCGCTTACGGCTTGCGCGCAGAGCGTATAACTGCCAGCGGGCAGGCCGCCGATCAGGAACGACCCGTCCACGCCGGACCGCACCGTCGTGCGCAGCGGCGGCAACGTCGTGCGCGTCGCGCTGACAATGGCTTGCGGGATTGGTTTCTTCGTGGCGGCATCGGTGACCGTGCCTTGGATACTGCCGGCGCCGGGCTGGGCGATCGACAAGCCGGTGACGCTCAGGATCGTAAGCAGAATACGGAACATGGCGCTCCTCTTGGTGTGCTATCTACGCTCTTCAAGCCGCTTGATCCGCTCCTGGAGCGCCTGATTCTGCTCTTCCAGGCGGATCGCGTGCAGCGTCAGCCCCTCGATCTTCGCCAGCAGCTTGGACTGAATTTCACCCAGGCCGATGCCTTTTTCCTGAACCTCGGCTGCGGATGGCATATCCGGCAAATGGTGGTTCTCGCGAATATACACGGCAACTTGGGACAACGGTGTCAGCCGGTACGTCGGCTCGAAGACGTAGTCTGACCAGCTTGTGCTGACGATTACCTCCTTGGCGAGGATGGGTCCGTTGACCGACAGTTTGTAGGCAGGCGAAGTCGTTCCGATGCCGACATTGCCGCCGCTCGCAATCATCATTCTCGGCGCGAAATCTGCGCCTCCCGGGGTTTGCGTTTGGAAAAAGTAAAGCTGGTCCGGATTGGTGGCATCGAACTGCCAGAGACCGGCTCTGGCGTTGTTCAGCGGAATATTCCATCTTCCACCGTCGTACCATGCGTTCGACGCGAAGTTGGCGTAACCCCCGCCGCCGGATATGTAAGCTGTCCCAACCCGGATGGCTCCGCCCGGCTGGACGTTTAAATTAACGACGGGCCCCGTTGGTACGCCGGGTGTGCCGACAGCGAGCGAACCAGGCATGGAAACATTCGCCGTGCCCCATCCGTCGTCACCGCCGATAGTGAAAAGCCGGCTATTGTAGCGGATGCTGCCAACCGAATTAGATGCGTGATGAAATCCAATGCTACTCGTCCCGCCGGCATTGAGGAGAAGCGAATAATTCCAATTGGCGCTGAAGGGAGTATAGTCAGACGTTGTGTCAGCTATCGAGAGACCATAGGGCCCAGTAGTGCTGGTGCTTCCACCCAAGATCGTCTTCCCGGCCACGTGAAATGTCGCCGCCGGTGCGCCACCTGTCCCGACGCCGACGCTTCCGTTATAGTAAATCGACCCGGCGTTGCCCGAAGTCCATTGGCCTGAAAGGGTGCTCGGCAGACAGGCGCCGATTGTAATCACGAGGGCAAAAAGTGCAGCCGGCGTGCTGAAGGAACCGAGGAAGCGAATTGCTCTTGTCACTGGATCTCCTTATTGCCCTGCGGACGAGGATTGAACTGCTGATCGAGCGAGCTGGTCCTGGATGTCGCCCATGTGGTGCCGAGCTCCCGATACTGCGGATTTCGTTGATATGGTTGGAGGCATCTCGCCGAGATTGAAGCCCGGATCGCCTCCTCGAATGGTCGTGGCGGCCCGACGCTGCCTCAGGATGGATCACGAGTGGCGATGGAGTAATTCGTCGGGAAACTGGGCCAGAGGCAAATCGGATAGTGTCCAACTCGATTTGGCCAGGCGAATTTGGTTCGATGACACGTGCGCATGACGCTTCTTCCTGCGATTGCTTCGAACGTTCGAAGCAGCTCCCAGTGCGGTCGTGCCACCACACATTTAGGACATGTTCTTGACATAATCCGCTATACGCACCCATTTGTCAAGAAACATACAATCTTTCGGCGTTCGCGGGCAGCATGCCGCCGGAAGAAGGACCCCACCGCCCATGTGGGAGATGTCGCCAGTGGTGGAGTCATGGACTACCGCTCCTGCGCCAACATAGCCGGTGGCCAGCGATCTCCCCTCACATCCCCCGCACAATCTTTCCCAAATCCGGCGGGACTTTCTCATTGACCCACCAACCCGCCTCCCGCTTCGGATGTAACTTCCTAACCCCCCAACAACCCAGCGCTACCGCAAAGACTAAATCGTCGTGCCCCGGACCCCGCGCCCCATATTGTTCCCGGCCCGCGTCCGACACCTGCACTTGCATCCCCGCCATCTCCTCCATCAACTCGGTCCCGTGCCGCAACCCCGCCGCCAGCTCTAATTCGCCGCATTGCAGGTACACCTGCAGACCTACGATCAAGTCCCGCTTCGGCACGCAGTAATAACCGCCCTCCGACGTCTCTTGCATCCCGCCGGTCGCCGTCACCGCCATGATCGTGCAGCCCGGACGCGCCGCCCGCAGTAAGTCCACCACCGGCCGCCCTACCCCTGTCCCATCCACCACGAGCGTGCATCGCCCCGCCAACTCCCGCGACCGCGTTACCTCCGTGATCCGCTCCACCACCCGCGGATACGGCGTCCCCAAATCCATACGCTCCACGTGACGCAGCCGCAGCGCCACCTCTTTCTTCCAGGCCCAAACACCCGCGTCCCACTCGCCCCGCAACTCCTTCCGCTCGATCACCGCCATCGTCGAGTAATCGTGGCTCTGTCCCAGGTCCACACCCACAAAGTACCGGTCCATATCTTCAAATCTCCAGAGGCGCGAACTCGTCGGTAATCGCCCGCTCCACCATCTCCCGGTCGAAGACGCCGCTCACCGAGTCGTCGAACTCGCACAGATACTCCTGCCGGAAATATCGTTCTCCCATCGTTGCCCGCTCCTCCTTCAGGAAAGCCGCCGAAATCCGCGGACAATCCGTCGCCGCCGCGAGGATCCGCTCCCATTCCGGCCCCCCATTCACCCACGCCTCGTAAAAGAACCCCCGCTTCCCGAACGGTGTGCTCATCAGCCACAACGCCCCGTCGCTCACCGCCAGCATCGGCCGGATCGCCAGGTACATCTCCTCGCTCACCCGCGACGCCTCGTCCACCAGCAGCAGCGACACCGCCGAGAACCCGCGCACCGTCGCCTCCGTCCCCGGCAACCCCACGATCCGCGCTCCATTCGGCAGCGCCAGCGAGATCTCGTTGTCCCCGTCTCCTCTCGGCCGGATCTTCAATTGACGCGCGAACCGCGCCGCCTTTCGCAGAAACTCGCCGCTCTGCCGCGCGCTCGGCGTCACCACCAGCGTCAGGCTGTCCGGCGTGTGCATCGCGTGATGAATCGCCTTCGCCGCCGTAACTGTTGACTTTCCCCACTGCCGCGTGCAGTTCAACAGCCCGCGCCGGCTGCGGCGCCCGTCACATATGATTTCGAAAATTCTCCTCAATGGATTCAATTGGTTACGGACGGTGTTCGCCGCGAAGGCGGAAGTCGTGTGGTAAGAGTGGAATCGGCAAGCTATGTCTTCGCTGAGAAAAATCCTGTCGTCGCGGGCCAATGGCGCCCGCTCCCGTGGGCCGGTTACCCCGCAGGGAATGGAGCGCTCCTCGCAGAACGCTCGCCGTCACGGGCTCCTCTCTAAGTGCGCCGTCCTCGAAGAGGAATCCAGGGAGGTCTTCGAATCCTTACTGGCCCAATATGAGAACCGCTTCCAGCCGGCCGATGATATCGAGTTCGGCATGATCGAGGAAATGATGTCCGCTTACTGGCGCCTCCGCCGCGCCTGGGCTATCGAAACCCGCCTGCTCGAGGACCAGATCACCGGCGCCCCGGCCGACGATGCGCTCGGCAGCATCACCGCCGCATTTTCCGCCGCCGCCGGCCCCGGCCCCCTCGCCCTTATGCACCGCTATGAAACCCGTCTCCACATGATGTATCAGCGCGCTCTCCACAACCTCTTCCTGCTGCGCGCCTCCGCCATACCAAACGAACCCAATCCCGATTCCGAACAGCCGCCCGACCTTCCATAAGTCTTCCCCGCCCCATGCCATCCTCCTTCACTGTCGAATTTCACCGCATTCGCCCGCGTGGCGCCGCGATTGCCCTACCCCCGATTTCTGCCGTCAGATTGCGTGTCTTCACGCCGGTGGTCGCTATGCCGCTTGCCGCCGTCGAATCCAAGAGCGAGCTGAAGGGCGGCGTCGTGGTGAAGTAGATCGACAGGTGGTAGAATCGCGCGTCAGAGAGACGAGCAGATCACATGCCCACATTTTCCAGACGGTCCTTCCTCGGCGCCGGGGCCCTCGCCTTAGGCGCTTCGCGGCTGCCCGCCGACCCGCTCGGCATGCCCATCGGATGCCAGACCTACCCGGTTCGCGAGGCCCTCGGCAAAGATGTCGAAGGGACGCTGCGGCAGCTCGCCTCCATCGGGTACCGCCGCATCGAGCTCTGCTCGCCTCCCGGCTATGAGAAAGCCGGCTATGCCCCGCTGCTCCAATACAAAGCGGGGGAGCTGCGCGATCTGATCAGGGCCACCGGACTGGGCTGCGAGAGCTGCCACTACAACTTCGCCGAGCTGAAGAACAATCTCGACGACCGGATCGCCTTCGCCAAAGAGCTCGGCCTCAAGCAAATGGTCCTGGCCACCTTCGGACTGCGCCGCGAAGCCACTCTCTCCGACTGGGCGCGCGCCTGCGATGAGCTCAATAAGATCGGCGAGCAGACGCGGAAGGCCGGCATGCAGACCGGCTTCCACAACCACGCCGGCGAGTTCGAAAAGATCGACGGCGTCCTCCTCTACGACCACATCATGGGCAAGCTCGACCCGAAATTCGTCAAGATGCAGTTCCAGGTCTCCGTCGTCAGCCTGGGGTACGAAGCCGCCACGTACCTCGCGAAGTACTCCGGCCGGTTTCTCTCGCTTCACCTGCAGGATTGGGCGCCGGAGGAGAAGAAACAGGTCGCCGTGGGTAAAGGCGCGGTCGATTGGAAAAAACTCTTCGCCGCCGCCAAGAAAAGCGGAATCGCGAACTACTTCGTCGAGCTGCCGATGGAGATGCTGCAGCCCAGCTACCAATTCCTGCACGACCTGAAAGCCTGAACCATGCTCATCCGCATCCTCGCCGTCCTGGCCCTGGCCATTCCCGTTTTCGCCCAAAGCGACCCCGCGTGGTCGGAGCCATTCCCTCCGCATCGCGTGATCGGCGATGTGTATTATGTCGGGACGCGCGGTCTCGCCACCTATCTCATCACGACGCCGCAGGGTCATATCCTGATCAACAGCAATCTCGAGAACACCGTGCCCATGATCAAGGCCAGCGTCGAGAAGCTCGGCTTCCGCTTCAGCGACGTCAAGATTCTGCTGATCAGCCATGCGCACTGGGATCACTGCGCGGGCAGCTTTCAGATCAAGGAACTGACCGGCGCCACGCACATGGTGATGGACGCCGACGCGCCCGAGATCGAAGCCGGCGGGAAAGGCAATTTCCAGTACGGCAACTCGCCGTCGAGCCTCTACAAGCCGGTCAAGGTCGACCGCGTTCTCCACGACGGCGACGAGGTGCGACTCGGCGGGGCCGTGCTGACCGCACACCTCACGCCCGGACACACCAAGGGTTGCACCACCTGGACGATGAAGGCGCTGGCGGGCGGCAAACCGTACAACGTCGTGATCGTCGGCAGCCCCAACGTGAACCCCGGCTATCGGCTGGTGAACAACCCGCTGTACCCGAATATCGCGGCGGACTATGAGCGCACCTTCCGCGTACTGAAGGGCCTGGCGTGCGACGTGTTTCTCGGCGCGCACGGAAATTACTACGGCCTGGAGCGGAAGTATCCCCGCCTGAAGGACGGCGCCGCGAATCCGTTCGTCGATCCCGATGGTTACAAGGCCTATGTCGCGGAACGCGAGACCGCCTTCCGCGCGGAGCTGGCAAGACAGTCGGCGCGGAAATAGTCCTAATCCGATCTGATTTGCTTGTTCCCGGCCACCGGAATGTGGTACAAAGACGCCCAAGGGGTCTCCATGAATTCTCGCTTTGTTCTCTTATCCTTCGCGATCGTCGTGTCGGCGCTGTCGTGCGCCGCGCAGACTTCCACCTCCCAGATCTCGGGCACGGTGCGCGATGCGTCCGGCGCCGTCATTCCGGGAGCCAGCGTCATCCTCACCAACGAGGCCACCGGCGTGGTGCAAAAGCAGAGCGCGACCGAGGCCGGCGTTTACGCCTTTCCCGCCATTCCCGTCGGCTCTTATACCATCAAAGCCGAGGCCGCGGGCTTCCGCGCTCTCATCCGCACCGGCAATGTCGTCCAGGTGAACACGCCGGTCGTGGTCGACCTTGCGATGGAAATCGGCGCCGCCACGGAGAGCGTCGAGGTGTCCGCCGCCGGCGAGGTTCTGCAAACCTCCTCCGCCACCCTGGGCAATGTCGTCGAACAGCGAGCCGTCGTCACCCTGCCGCTGAACGGGCGCAATCCGCTCAACCTGATCATGTACGAGCCGGGTGTGGTGCAGCGCTCCGGCAATACGGTCAATGTCAACGGCGCGCGCGCCTCCGCGGTGAACGTCACCATTGACGGCATCGAGGCCAACGAGAGCACCAATCCCAACCCGACCAGCAACATCTTCCGCCTGCACCCCGATAACGTCCAGGAGTTCAAAGTCACAACCTCCAACCCGACGGCCGAAGAAGGGCGCAATTCCGGCGCCAACGTCTCCATCGCGACGCGCTCTGGCACCAATCAGGTCCACGGATCGCTCTTCGAGTTCTTCCGCAACACCGCGCTCAACGCCCAGGAATTCTATTCGAACGCGCAGGGTCTGCCGAAACCGATCATTCAGCTCAACCAGTACGGTTTCGAGATCGGCGGCCCCATCCGCCGCAACAAGACGTTCTTCTTCGGAAGCTGGCAGGGCCAGAAGGTCAACTTCGCCGACCCGATCGACAAGGACTTCGGCGCGTCGGTCAACCTGTACACGCCGACGGCGCTGAGCGGCGTCTACCGTTACTGGGTGGCCAGTCCCTCCAGCCCCATGACCCTCAATGGCCAGCGCATCACGCAAAATACGACGCTGCTCGTCGATCAACGGACGGGCGCGCTGGCGCCCGGCATTCGCGCCTGCGCCACCAGCACCGACGCCAACTGCGTCGCCAGCTTCAACATCTTCGCCGCCGACCCGCAAAAGGTGGGGCTCGATTCGGCCGTCAAAGCCGTGCTCGGCGCCTATCCCGCGCCCAATTCCTACACCGCCGGCGATGGCCTCAACACCGGCATCTACCAATGGAACACGCCCTTCCGCGTGCGCGGACCGCAATACCTGGGCCGCATCGACCACTATTTCACCGATAAGCACTCCGCCTTTTTCCGCTACCTCGGAGGCGAGCAGGACACCCTGAACGGCGATCCGCTCAACAGCCGGCCGGTGGTTCTGCCGGGCTTCCCGCCGCGCGGCGAAGTCTTCCGCCCCGCCACCAATATCGCGGTCGGGTTCCGCAGCGTCTTTTCGCCGCGGCTGGTCAATGAGCTGACGCTCGGTTTTTCCCGCTGGCAGTTCCTGTTCACACAAGGCGAAGCCAATCCGCTCTTCCCCAATACGCCGCGCTTCACGTTCAATAACTCCGACGTCGATTACACCGCCAACCCGCACACGTACCGCGCCGTGAACACCTACCAGGTGATCGAGAACATGAGCTTCATCACGGGCAAGCACGTGTTCCGTTTCGGCGGCAATATCCGCTTTTACCAGCACAACGACCAGCGCGGCGACGTCGGCGGAACCAGCCTCACTCCGGCTATCTCCCTCTCGCGCACGACGCGGCCGCCGTCCGGGTTCAATCTGCCCGGGGTGGGCACATCCACCGCCGCGGGCATCGCATCCACCGATCTGAACCGGCTGCAAGGCTCCATCAACGACCTCCTCGGCATTCCCGCCGGGCTCACCGAGGTCTTCATGGGCGACTTGAGCCACGACACGTTCGCGCCGTTCCTCTCTACTCCCAAAACCGTGAACGTGTGGGTGCAGGGCCAACGCGCCAAGCAATCCAACTTCTATTTTCAGGACGAGTGGAAGGCGCGCCGCAATCTCACGTTCAATTACGGCGTCCGCTGGGAAGTGAACCCGCCCGCCACGGAAGCCGGCGGGCGCGTCTACGTCCCGGATAAGAACATCGATGGCAGCCAGGGGCCCGTCACCTACACGCACGCCGGCGGGTGGTGGAAAAACAACAACCTGGGCGCGCTCGCGCCGCGCTTCGGTGTCGCCTGGGAGCCCGGCGGCGGGCAGCGGACGGTGATTCGCGCCGGCTACGGCATCGCGTTCGACCCGGTGAACACGTTCCAGGTGACCTCCGTGGCCGCCAGCGTGCCCGGACAGACCTTCACGTGCAGCAACGCGTTCAGCGGAACCAACGGCGCTCTGGTCACCACACCGGGTTGCGCCTCGGTTCCCGATCTCCGTCTCGGCGCGGGCTTCCCCAACGCCATCCCCGCCCCCACCGCCAAGCCCTCGCTGTTCCTCACTCCCCCGGCGCAGGTCACCAGCAACGCGCCCGGCATCCGGGTGTTCGATCCGAATCTCATGATGCCTACCGTGCATATGTGGAACCTGACGGTGCAGCATGAGCTCAAGGGCGGCTATGCCGTCAGCGCCGGCTACGTCGGACGCCGCGGCACGCGCCTCTACCGTTCGTGGAACGTGAACCAGATCGACGCCAAACCGATTCTGCCGTCGTTTCTGGCCATGGAGCGGAACTTCAATCTGGGTGGCGGCTGCCGTCCCGATGGCACGCTGGCCACCGGCAGCGCGTGCCCCGGCGCCGCGCCCGTGCCCATCCTGCAGCAGGGCGTCACCAACCAGGCGTTCGTCAACTCGTCCACCACCACGACCGACCTTACGCAGAACGCCGCCGGCAACTTCGCCTCCCGCCTGGAGGCCTCCACGCTCGCCGCCAAGCTGCGGCCCAATCCGCAATTCAACCAGATCCTCATGATCGATAACGGCGGCGATTCCAATTACCACGCCGCGCAGTTCACCTTCCGCAAGCGGTACGACCGCGCCGGCGTGCTCCTCAACGGCGCCTACACGTTCAGCAAGTCGATCGACGACCTGTCGATCGATCCCGTGCAATCCACCGTGGGCGGCGGCCTCACCACCACCAGTTCCCGCACCCCCGCCGACGGCCACAACTATCGCAACGAGCGCGCGCGTAGCGACTTCGATCAACGGCACGTGCTCAACATGACCGGAATTTACGAGCTGCCGTTAGGGAAAGGCAAGCCGCTGTTCGGCGCCGCCTCGCGCGGGCTCAACAACCTGGTCGGCGGCTGGAGCGTCAACGGCATCTTCACGTATCAATCGGGCGAGCCCTTCACGGTGCGGTCCGGAGTGCTGACCGCGAATAACACCGCGCAGAGCCGCGCCGCCCTGAAACCGGGAGTGGCGCTGCCGGTAGCCGAGTTGCAGGAAAAGGCCGGCGTGCTCGGTCCGGTCTTCTTCGCCAACGCCGATGCGTTCACATTCCCCGAACCCGGCGGCCTCGGCATCGGCCGTAACGTCTTCCAGGGTCCCAGCTATTGGAACGTCGACGCCGGCGTGAGTAAGGGCTTCGAATTCACGGAGCGCGTCAAGATGGTGTTTCGCGCCGAGTTCTTCAACGCGTTCAACCATCCCAATTTCCGCAATCCGCGTGATGCCAGCGTGGGCAGCCCGGCCATCACCAGCGGCGTATTCGCGCAAGCCTGCTGTGTCACCCTCTCGACCGCCAGCAGCGCCACCACCAACCAGAACGGAGAAAGCTGGCGCGTCGTCCAGTTTGCGCTCAAGCTTACGTTCTAACGGATGCTGAGAGCCGCTTGCTTACCGTACGCGCGCGGCTCTGCACGCCGCGACGCTGGTCAGCGCATCCTGCGGGTCATACGTGTAGTCTGCCGTGTGGATCGCGCCCCGGTGTCGAAGTTCACGCAGCCGCAACTGGAGCGCGCGAGGCGGACCGCGGGCTGCGTGACGCGCGGCCGGACGGCCGCATCGTCATGGAGCCCTTCATCCTGCAACTGGTGGGATAAGACGGACTAGGCGCTGAGCGCTTTGACACGCGCGTGCAGCTTCGATTTGTACCGCGCTGCCGTGTTCTTCTTGATGATTCCGCTCTTCGCCGAGCGGTCGATCAGCGAGAACGTCGCCGGGAGCAGTTCCCCCGCCGCCTTCGCGTCTTTGCCGGTAATGGCCCGGCGCATCGCCCGGATCTGATGCCGCAGACGAGTCTTATTCTTGCGATTGTATTCCGTGCGCCGTTCCGTCTGACGCACCCGCTTGAGAGCGGAATAGGTATTGGCCATCTTTGCTGATTCGAGTCCTTACAAGATATTCGAATTCCCAGCATACCGCAGGCCTGCCCCCAGCCGCAACGTCTTCATTCTACGGCCCCGGCTCGCTATACTCGAAAGTGGCCGCTACCGTAAACCGTTCCCGTCCGACGCTATGCTGAAACGCCGCCGCACTGAGCAGGATGAAATCCTCGAGGGAGCCTCAGCCCGGCGCCCGGCGCCGCGCCGCTCAGCGGAGACGCGGCGCGGTGGATCTGTGTTGCGCCTCCGTAACCTCTTGGCCGCCGCGGCAGCCGTCCTGATTCTCTGCCTGCTTCTCCCTTTGTTTTTGAGCGCGGACCGCTTGCGTCCGACGGCGGAGGCGGCATTGGGGCGCGATCTGGGACGCGCCGTGCATATCGGCTCTCTGAAATTCACCCTCGGCTTCGGCGGATTGGCCGCCGATGACGTCGTCGTGGCTGACGACCCTTCCTTCAGTGCGGCTCCGTTCCTGCGCGCCCCGCGAGTGCGACTGGGAATCGGCCGCCTGGCGCTCCTGTTCGGCCGCGATCTGGAGATCCGCGCCATCGACCTCGAGGGGCCTAGCATCACCCTGGTTCGCGACTCCACCGACAAGTGGAATTTCTACGCGCTGCTGGCCGCCGATTCCGGGACCGGCCAGTCTTCGGGACCGAGTGTGCGGATCAAACGGGGCGTGATCAACGTGCGCACCGGCGGCGGGGACGAGCCGTTTGTCCTGCGCGGCGTCGAAGCCGCGTCTCCGCACCTTTCCACCGCCGCGGAGTTTACTTTTTCGATCGCCGCAACAGTCGTGGGTGGCGGCTCCTTAAAGCTCAATGGTAAAGCCGGCCCCCTGGGATGGGCGGGGGGACAGCCCGTTCTCCCGATGAACGTGCTGGTCAACGCCCGGAAGGTCGCGATCGCCGAGTCCCGTCTGACCGCTTCGATTGCGCCGTGGCTCGCCGGACGGATCTCTTTCGACGGAACTCTCGATTCGGACGGCAGAACGCTTCACGCGAACGGCAATATTCAAGCGGCTGAACTCAAGCTCGCGCGTTCCGCCGCGCCGTCGACCACTCCGCTGACCCTGCTATTTACGCTGCAGCATGACTTCGCGTCGAAAACCGGTAATTTGACCCGCTGCGATGTGGAACTCACCAAAGGCTCCGCCCATTTGGAAGGGAAGTATACGGAATCCAACGGCAAGACGATCGTGAACGCGACCTTCGTTGCCAACGGGGCGACAGTCGCGCCCTTCGCGGCCCTCCTGCCGGCGATCTCGATTCCACTGCCGCCCGGCGTCACCGCGCAAAAGGGAGTGATTGTGCTCGATTTGCACTTTCAGGGCCCGCTCGATCACCTCTCGACCACCGGCTCGGTCAATATCGATAATTTGCGGCTGGAGAGCTTCGATTTCGAAGACCGATTATCGAGCGTGACCGGACTGGACATGCTCCATTTCAACCGGGATCTCGAATTGAGCCATTGGAACGCCAGGATCACCAGCGAGGACGACAAACTGGCCATCGACAATCTGGAGGCGGTTCTCCCCGAGCTGGGGACGATCACGGGCAGCGGCGCGATTGCCAACGACCGTACGCTGGATTTCCAAGTGAGCGCCGTGCGCAGCGGCGTTTCCGACAAGCGCCCGATCCCTTTCATTGTGCGCGGAGCCACTTCGAATCCGATCTTTCGACAGCCCGGGAAAACGAATTAAAGCTCGTCGAACTCCCAGGTGCGGAATCGATGCAGATGGCTCGCGATATCCACCCGTTTTCCGATGAAGCGGACCCCCTCCATCTCCAGACGCATTCGTTGTTCGAGCCCGGCTTCGTGTTTCAACTTGATCTCGCCGCCGGCGCCGATTACGCGTTGCCAGGGGAGGTTGCCATGCCCTCGCCGCAGCAGCGCCGCGACATGCCGGTGATAGAGTGGATAGCCGGCCGCGGCGGCTACTTGACCGTAGGTCGCCACCTTCCCTTTCGGGATCTGCCGGATCGCTTTGCGAAACGCCTCGTCCCGCTGAGGGCTTTTTGGCGCCCGCATCAGGCGCCGTTCGACCTCGGCTCGCGTCAAACGTTTCATCGCACTTGTTTGTGCCGGAAGCACCCGGTCCAATGGTCGTTGACCATCCCCGTCGCCTGCATGAACGCATAGCAGATGGTCGAACCCACAAACCGGAAGCCCCGCTTCGTGAGGTCTTTGCTCATGGCGTCGGAGACGGCGGTCTTCGCCGGCACTTCGCCCGCGCCTCGCCAACGATTCTGTACCGGCCGGCCCTCGACGAACCGCCAAATGTATGTGTCGAAGCTGCCGAATTCCTTTTGCAGCGCCAGGAATGCCCGGGCATTATCCACCGCCGCGCCGATCTTGAGCCGGTTGCGCACGATTCCCGCGTCCGCCAGCAGCGCCGCGACTTTGCGGCTGTCGTACCGCGCCACTCTGCGGGGGTCGAAACCGTCGAATGCCGCGCGGTAGTTTGCCCGCTTGCGCAGAATCGTCGACCAGCTCAGTCCCGCCTGGGCGCCCTCCAGAATGAGGAACTCGAAGAGCGCGCGGTCGTCGTGCAGGGGCACGCCCCACTCCTGGTCGTGATACGCGATCATGTCTTCGCCGCGCGCCCAGGCGCAGCGTGTCATGCCGGCGTCACCCGGATGCGCTCGCCCTTGCGCGTCGGAAAGGTCAGGAGCGATCCGGCCATCGGCTTTCCATTCACCACTGCCCGGTCGCCCCAGGGATTGCGCAGGCGGCACTCCGCGCCCGCCAGGGATTCCACCTCGACAAATTCCACGCGCCCCTTCTTCATGGACGCTGCGACGAGGAAGCCGCCGCGCGCCAACAGCCGGAAGGAAGCGTCCCAGTCTTTGGGCCATGCGGCGAAGACGCGAAGCACGGGGTCCGCGCCCGGCGCCGGCGGATTGCTTTGCAGCAGCGCCAGATGCAACGCTTCCGAGGAGCGCCCGAGCCGTTGCGCGTCGAGCGCCTGCGGCCCTTCCCGCAGCGTCATGCGATTGGCCAACACGCCGCCGTTCTTATATGCCGTGCCTCGCTCCGGGCTTTTCACCTGGATCTGGGCGGGTATAAGGTACCGCACCGCCTCCACGCGCCCGAGTTGCGCGGCCGCGATGGCTAGTTTGGAGAGCACTCCGACCGCGGTGTTGGGTCCGATCCCGTTCCGGTAATACGAATCGAAGGTCGCATTCGCCAAGGTCAAGTCGCCGCTCTCCAGGTTGCAGAGATCGAAGAGCCACATCGGCAGGCTATTGCCGTCGGGCAGCAGTCCGCCCGCCTTGATCGCCGGCTTGCGCCCGCGCACGAAGACTCGCGGCCCGTTGTAGTCATCGGGCTTCAGAGCGTCCGGGTCGCTGCTGACCGGCAGCGGCGCGAGGTTCTCGAGAAATTCGCGCCACACCGGCTGCTGTTCGACGTCGGCGTTCAAGATTCGAGCCGCCCGCAGCAAGGCGCCGGTCACGCCGCGCATCCCCGAGAGATCCTCGTCTGTATCGCGCGCGCCGTACACACTCTCATTGCTGTTCGCCCAGTGGATGTGGTACTTGCCGTCGTCGCCCTTCCTGACGTTGGGGTGGTTCCGGTAGAACTCCACGGCGCCTTTGAGCATCGGATAGGCGCGCTCGCGCAGCCAGCCCTGGTCCTGCGTGAACTCATACCGCCGCCAGAAGTAATAGGCGATCTTCGCCGTGCTGCCGAAGATGTGATTGACCGCCCCGTAGGGCCCCGAGCCACGCTCGGCGATCGACCACTTTCCTTTCTCATACTTCCCGCTGACGATCCAATTCCAGCGGCTGGAGTGCGGATGTTTGTTCTGGGCGAACTCCATGAACTTCGCCGAGCGCTGCTCCCATGGCTTCTTCAGCAGGTACAGTTCGCCCATTTCCGAAGCGATCTCATCGGGGAGTCTCTCCAGGCCGTTGAAATAGGACGTTTCCGGAATGTAGATCCCCTGGCTGCCCCATTGCTGGCGAGCCGCGGTGGCCGCGGCGTCGTACATCCCGCCGTACATCGAGAAGACCGGATCGAGCAGCTCCATCCGGTTGGACGCGAAGATCGCTTCGTAGTAGCAGCTCAGGTTGGCATACCAGTGCTGCGCTCCCCAGGTCCGCAGATCGCCGTCCGTGTTCCAGATCATCCCGTTGAACTTCGGCGGAAACTTCCCGCGCGACGACGATCCCATGACGTACAGGTAGTAATAGTAATTCTGCTGGATCACCGCCGCGGCCGGCTCCGCGCTATCGATCGCCACATGGCCGCGCGACCAGAATTCGTGCCACCAGTCCGAGGTCTCCGTCGCGAGGCCGGTCCATCCCTTCGCCGCCGCGGCGTCCAGTTGCCGTAGCGCGGCGCCCGCGACGTCCTCGTTTGCGTCGAACGTCGCGGCGCTGGCGATGAGGATCGTGAAGGCGCCGCGGCCCACTTTGGCCCCGACCCGCGCCTCCGTGTCGTTGGCGATCCTCACCTTTCCGTCGCGCCCCACGATGCCGATCGCCACGGCCGACTTGCAACAATAAGCGCCCTCGCGAAAGTCCTGCGTCAGCACGACCCGATCGCCGCGGACCGACAACTGCGAATCCGCCGTATGATTCCTCGTCTGCAGCCGCTTGATATGATTGCGCGCGAACGACTCCAGTTCGCCGCCGAAATACTTGGTGTCGTGCCGCAGCATGCGGATCGCGGCGGAAGCGCCGCCGGCGGTGTCCACCTGGACCGCCATCACGTCCTGCGCCGGCCAGCCGAGCAGTTGCGCCGTCGCGCCGTGGCCGCTGACCGTCAGCAACCCGTCATATACCGAGAGGTGCTGGCGGAACCCGGACTCCGGAAAGACGTCGTCGTCGAATTCGATATCCACGAAGGCGCATCCGCCGCAATAGTCGTTGTGCCGCTCGAAGAAGGCGTCAGTGGCGCTGTCGTTGGCATAGACGTCGACGCGATTGATCTGAAATCGCAATTGGTCAGGGGATGTCCAGACCAGGCTGCCCATCCGCCCGTTGCCGACCGGAATGCCCTCCTCGCTCCTGGGCACGGGTTTTTCATATACGAGATCGGCCGTCGAGACGAGCTTGCGGATGCCGGGCGATCCCGCCGGCAGCTCTTGGTCGGCCATGGCGGCCGCCGCGGCGCCCGCTCCGAGAAACACCCTGCGCGAAACCCTATTGGCATCTTGCGGCACGTAGCAACTCCTTTTCCACCGTCAGCACGAAGCACCCCGCGGACTCGATCTTCTCCAGCGCCAGTCCATTCCACAGCAGCCGGCTGTCCTGCGCCCAATGCGGCGGAATCGTCACCTTCATTTCCTTGACGGTGCGGCTCACGATTTGCACTTCGCGCCCCGCAGCGAGATATTGCGCCTGCACGCGCGCGGTCACACTGGTGTCACGTTTGGGGAGCACGACGAAGGTGTCGACGCGCACGCGCTCCTTGCCGCGCAGAATCGCCGCCACCGCCGGGCGCGCCTCCGTGTACCGCGACATCATCTCCAGGTAGGCGGCGGCGTTTTCGATGGGCCGTCCGTCGAGAGCTACGATGCGGTCGCCCATCTTCAGAGGACCGGTGTACTTGTCCGGCAGGAACGAGACCAGCAGGCCAGGCCCCGCCTCGTCGCGTTTGAACCCGAAACCGCCGAGGTCGAGCGATGGGGTTTTCGCGCCCCGCAGCCGTGTCGAAGGCAGGACGTCATTGCGCTCGGCGGCGTCGAACTGCGTCATTTGGATCCAGTAGCAACTCGCAAATTGCGGCGAGTTGGTTTCGCAGTCGATTTCGCCCGGGAATGGGTCGCGCTTGTGTTGCCCGAGCCACTCGAACGCGGATGCGGGCGAGAGTCCACCCGAGGCGCGCCATTCGAGATTGAGCCCGGCGCTCTTCAGCTTGGCCGCGGCCGCTTCGTTGGCGGCGTCCTTGGTGGCCCACAGCACCGGCACGTTGGTGAAGTTCGCCGCGAAGATCCGATCGGTCTCGATGGCGGCTTCCGGGGAGCCTTCGATGGCGATTCCGGCGGCCCACAGATCGGGCATCCGCGAGATGGAATAGAACACGGCGGCGGTTGCGGCGCCGCGTCCCGCGATGTAAATTCGCGCCGGGTCGGCGCCCGATTTCACGGCGTCCCGGACCGCCGAGGCGAGCGCCAGCACGCGCGCATCCGGGTTGTCGGCCGGCGCGCCCGTGATTACGCGCCAGCCCGTTTCCTTAGCCCACGCCTGCCATTGCGCCGCATCGGTGGCGTCGACCAGTGCGATCGACGGCGTTTGCGCCGCGGCAGACGGGCACGCCAGCAAGCTAAAAATGGCGCATGCGGCCGCGAATCCGTTTGACCAATTTCTCGATCTCATCCGTTTTCTTGAGCGTCCCGAGCGATAGCACGTAGGATTCGTTCTTCTCGATATCCTGCTGAAGTTCTTTGGCCAGATCCGCCAATTGCGCCGCGTCTTTGATGTTCTGCAGGCGCTCGGCTTTCAGAATCTCCGCGCGCTGCGATTTTCCGTTGGGCAATACCCCGTCGGACTGGGCGTCATCCCGCGGCTGCCCGCGGCCCTGTCCGAATGCAATCCAACCGACCGCCAATACCACGACCAGCGCGCCGCGATACAACCAAGCTTTCATCGTTTGCGACCTACCAGTTTATGATACGCCCCAGCGGAAAATAGGCGCCGGGACCGTGAAGCCCTGGCCCCGGGCTGTAGCCCTCGTCCAGGCCCCTGTTATCATTACTGGCATATGGAGGAAGTGAATCTCGGGATTGTGGGTCTGGGCAATGTGGGCTCCGCCACGCTGGCGATCCTGGCGCAAAATGCCGATCAGATCGCGCTCAAGCTGGGTTTTCGGCTGAAAGTCGTCGCTGTCTGCAGTCGTTCCGTGGCGTCGAAACAGATCCCAGCCGCCCTCGGCGGCGTGCTGCGCACCGCGGACTGGCGCGAGGTCGTTGCCCATCCCGACGTGCACATTGTCGCCGAGCTGGTCGGCGGATCCGGGGTCGCGGCCGAGATCATCAATTCCGCCATCGACCATCGCAAGTCGATCGTCACCGCCAACAAGGAGATCATGGCGGCCTGCGGCTCTGACATCTGGGACCGCGCGATTCGCGCCGGCATCAACCTCGCAATGGAGGCGAGCGTCTGCGGCGGCATTCCGATCCATGCAGTTCTCCGCGAGGGGATCTCGGGCGACCGGGTCACGGCTCTCTATGGCATCCTCAACGGCACGTGCAATTACATCCTGACCGAGATGGAGAAGCGGGGTGTCCCGCTGGCCGACCTGGTCGCCGAGTCGCAGCGCCTCGGATACGCCGAAGCCGACCCCAGCGCCGATATCGACGGATACGACGCCCGGTCCAAGCTGGTCCTGCTCGCCGCGCTGGCGTTTGGCGAGCGGATCACGCCGTCCGATATTTTCGTCGAAGGAATCCGGCGCATCACGCCGCTGGATTTCGAGTACGCGCGCCAGCTAAAGCACACCGTCCGGCTGGTTTGCGGCGCCCGGCAGACTTCCGAAGGCCTGATTCTTTTCGTGCGGCCCGCGCTGATCCCCACTTCCACGATCCTCGCCGGAGTGCAGGGCCCGTACAATGCCGTCTGGGTGAAGGGACAATTTGGCGAGGACAGTTTCTATTACGGCTGGGGCGCGGGCCATCCCACAGGGGTGGCGGTGGTCAGCGACCTCATGCGCGTCGCGCGCGAAATCCGCAGCGGCAGTCCGGAACGCGTCTCGCCGTTCGCTCACGAGCGCCTCGGCGAGTACAGACCCGTCTCGGTGAACCGGCAGAAGCGCGCCTACTATCTACGCTTCCGCGTCGAAGACCGGCCCGGCATCATTGCCACTCTCGCCGGCATCCTCGCGGCCAAGAACATCAGCCTCGAAGCGGTGCTGCAGGAGCCCTGTAGCACCAAGCACGATCTACCTTTCGTCATCACCGTCGAAGAGACTTCGGAACAGTCCATCCGCGAAGCCGTCGATGAGATGGCGCGACTCGAATTCATGCGTGAGGCTCCGCTCGCGCTTCCGATGGAGACTGCCTTATGAGAACCATTGCCGCCGGATTTGCCGTGTGCGCGCTTGCCGCGGCTCTTTCCGCGCAGGTGGCCACGACCGCGAACTCGGGGTACCAGACCGAGCAGCAGCGGCAGGCCGTTGCCAAGGGCCTTGCCAATCCCGAGCGCGACGACGTGCAGAAGCCCGGCAAACTCGTCAGGGAAATCGGCGTAACCGCCGGCATGACGGTGGCCGACGTGGGGACCGGCATCGGTTTCATGCTGCCGTACCTGAGCCGGGCGGTCGGTCCCGGAGGCCGGGTGATTGCCGAGGATATCTTCGACGATTTCCTGGAGGGCGCGCGGCAACAGGCGCAGACCGCCAAACTGAGTAACGTCACGTTTGTGAAGGGCACGGCGACGGACCCTCAGCTCCCGGCGGGAGAGGTGGACCTTGTCCTGGCGCTAGACGTTTATCACCACTTCGACTATCCGGACAAGATGCTCGCCGCGATTTCGAAAGCCCTGAAGCCTTCGGGAAGGCTGGCGATCGTCGAGTATTACAAACGCCCGGACGCCATGCCGAACGGCCGCGCGATGACGCACATCCGTCTCGACATGCCGGATGTGATCAAGGAAGTCGAAGCCAATCAGTTCCATCTCGTGATGGAAAAAGAGACCATCAAGAACGTGCAATACATGCTCCTGTTGGAGAAGAGCGAGTCCAAATGAAAATGTGTTTCCCGTATGCCTGCGGCGCGATTCTGCCGCTGGCGCTCCTGCTCCCTCTGGCCGCGCAGCAGCCGAACGACGGCATCAGCCGCACACAGGCGGACGAGATCATCAATGAATTGCGGCAGATGAAGCTCCTGCTGCAACAGCAGGCCGCCCTGCTCCAGCAGTTAGCCACGCGGGGCCAGGCGCCGGCTGTGGAAGCCCCGCCGGCGCGCGCCAAAATGAATCTCGATGGTTTCCAGATGCTCGGCGTCAAGACCGCGCCCCTCACGGTGGTGGAATTTACCGATTATCAATGCCCCTTCTGCCAGAGCTTTCACGTCGCCACGTTCGGCGAGCTGAAGAAGACTTATATCGACACCGGCAAGCTGCGTTTCTTCAGCCGTGACATGCCGCTCGACTTCCATCCCAATGCGCTGCGCGCCGCGCAGGCCGCCCGTTGCGCCATCGAGCAGGGCAAGTACTGGCAGCTCCGCGACGTGATGGGCGCCAATCCCGACAAACTCGATCTGGATCACCTGGCCGGCTTCGCGGCGGATCTTAAGATGGATGTTAACGCCTTCCGCGCCTGCGTGACGAGCGAGAAATACAAGAGCGCCGTGCAGGTGGACGTGGCGGAAGCGGGCAAGGTCGGCGTCGGCGGCACTCCGACGTTCGTCGTGGGCAAGAGCACCCCCGAGGGAGTGGATGGCGAAGTGATGGTGGGCGCAATGCCCTTCTCGATGTTCGACGAGAAACTCAAGGCGCTGTCGAAATAGCCCGCCGGGCAGGGCTAACGGGCCGCCAGGTCCTCGAGAAAAATACGCCGCGCCTCGCGGTACTCTTCGGGCTGCATCGGACCGAGTTGCGCCCACTGCTCCGCCGCCGCGCGCTCTTCGTTGAAGGTCGTCTTCAGCGCCTGAAACGCCGTGACGCAGGCTTCGACGAGCTCCGAGCCGTAATTCTCGGAGCCGTCGATCAACTGGTTCACGCGATTCAGAATCTGCTCCGCGGCTGCGATACGCGCCGCCGCGTCGTCGACGATTCCCGGCCGCTGCGACAACTGGAGGTGCGGTCCAAAGGTTCCGACCACGGAATTCCACCGGTCCAGCACAATGAGCGCGCCATAGCGGTGCGTGTCGAGCGACATTTCGTACGCGAAGGCGTCGCCCTTACCCTTGCCCTCGAGCCGCCGCAGGGCAATCGCCGCCGAGTGCAGCTCGCCGAAGAGAGAGTCGACGAATGCGGCGGTGCAGCCGAGAAATTGATGCTCCGAAATGCTGGGATACCGAATAATGCGCACGGGACGCCTCAGGCCATATGCTCGCCGAGCGCGCTTTCCACGTCCTGTGGTTGCACGCGTTCGCCGTTGTTCAGCCGGCCGAGAAGCTCGTTGATGATTTCCTTCGCCTCGTCCTTCTTGAAATTCTTGATGAAGCCGTCGAAGAAATGCTCTCCCGCCAGCGCGTGGTTGATTTCCGTCTCCTTGTTGTGATCCTGCAACTCCGTAAAATAGACGACCCGGTACCGCCCCGTATACTCGGTTTCGCGATAGATCTCGAACATCACCTTGTCGGACTCGAACAGCATAGATTTCGAGGTTATCACAGCCTCAGTGCATCGTCGCCGCGATGATCCAGCACAGTCCCAGGGCCACCGCGCCCGCCAGGATCGCCGCCGCCACATTTCGCTCCTCTACGACCTCCTTCCATACGTTGAAAGGCGCGACTTTCGCCAGGGCGGCGAACGCCACCACGAAGACGCCGATGCCCAGGCAGGCAAAGATCAGCGCGTTGAGCACGGGAAGATCAGTCATCGCAAGTCCACTCTGCTAGAATAGGATACGACCGAAGCGAGCGGGGTTGGCCTAGCGGTCGGGCGTCAGCCTTCCAAGCTGATTTAGACGGGTTCGACTCCCGTACCCCGCTCCATCCTGCCCGACCGGGCTTCCCGTTGAGATAAGATGTATTTGGCGCGACAGGGCGCCCCCGAGTCCGCGGAAAGGACCGAGTCCTCCTGTGTCGAATACTCAGTGTGGTTGGTTCAATGAACTCTTTTCTGCCCGAATGAGCGGACACCGGGCGCGGCGGCTGGCCTGAGGGCGCAGCCGGAAAAGGAGCTCATTGTGAAGACGAGTCTGCCCACCCGTTTCCTTTCGGCGCGGCCGGACCTCAATCAACTCAAGCGGCAGGCAAAAGAACTTCTGGAAGCGGTCACCGCCCGGGAGCCGGATGCCGTCTCGGAAGTGACAGCGCACATCCGCGACGCGGATCTGGCCGCTTTCGCGCTGCACGACGCCCAGTTTGCCCTGGCGCGCGCGTATGGATTTGAAAGTTGGCCCAAGCTCAAGGCGCACGTGGACGGCATCACAGTCGAACGACTGGTCAACGCCGTCCGCGGTAACGACGTCGCCCAGGTGCGCGCCATGCTGAAGGTCCGTCCGGAATTGGCGCACATGTCGGCCGACAATCTCCAGGTGTTGCACCACGCCGTTCTTCATCGGGCGCCGGAAATTGTGCGCGTGCTGATGGAATCCGGCGCGAATGCCCGCGAAGGTGTCTATCCGCATCGCGATGCGACGAGCGCACTGACGATTGCCTCTGAGCGCGGGTATGACGAGATCGTCGCGATCATCGTTGAGGAGGAACAGCGCCACCGGGAGGCGAAGAGCGGCATCGCCGGCGTGCCCCCGACCGAAGAGCTCTTCCACGCGATTGCGTCTGGCCATAACGAGAAGTCGATTGCGGCGATGGAGGGGCAGCCGGCGCTGATTCGAACCCGCCACGCTCTCATGGGCTGGGCGCCGCTGCATGTGGCTGCGAAGAGACTGAACGTTCGTATGGTGGCATGGATCCTGGACCACGGCAGTGACGTGGCGCCCCGAGGATGGCACGATCTTACGCCGTTGGATCTGGCTGCACACTTCTCCGGATCCGACACGTCCGGACGATTCGCGGACACCGCCGCCCTGCTGCTCGGGAGGGGCGCCGAAATGACGGCACCCGCCGCTGTGGCTCTCGGCGAAGCCGACTGGCTGCAGGCACGGCACGCAGCCGGCGTTCTGGTGAATGCCATCGAGGATACGGGCGGGCTCCTGCGAATTGCAGCAAGCCACAATCGGCCGGAGATACTGGACATGCTCTTGGACTTCGGATTCGACCCGGACGAGCGGACGCGATTCGGGGAGGCAGGCGGTCACGAGGTCGTCTTCACGTGGGGGATGCCGCTGTGGCACTGCGCGTCATCGGGCAAACACGAGATGGCGGAACTCCTGCTCCGCCGCGGCGCGGACCCCAATGCGAGCGTGTATGCGAGCGGAACCCCGCTTTACCAGGCGTATGGCCGGCGTGACTGGAAGATGGTTGAACTGCTGCAACGCTACGGCGGCCGCCCGAATGGGACCCTGGCTGGGCTATATCGCCAGGCCGAACTGGCGAGGCGGTTGCTTGCCGGCGGAGCCGCCGCTCCGCCGGATGGAATGTTCGCCGGCAAGCCACTGGCTGAAGAACTACTTTGGGCAGGCGCGTGTGGCGGGGATCCGGAGATTGTGCGGATGGCGCTCGAAATCGTGGACTGGCGCCGCGATGACCCGAGGTGGTTCCCTGTTCTCGAGCAGCCGCTCCGGGTCTGGAATCACGGCGATGGACATTGGGCCAACCCGGAGTGGGACCGCGGCACGTACCTGGAGTGCTTCCGTCTGCTGTTGAGCCGTTGCGATCCGAATATCCGCGGACGAGAACAAGACCACGGTCAGTTCGGCCTGACCATCCTGCATAGCCTGGCAGGATCGCGCGACCATGTGACAGCCGCGGAGCGGATGGCGTTCGCGACGATGCTCCTCGACGCTGGCGCCCGGCTCGACGTCCGCGACAACCTGCTCAAGGGCACGCCCTTGGGTTGGGCGTGCCGGTGGAGCCGGATGGAATTGGTGGAACTGCTGCTGGAGCGTGGGGCGGATCCCGTGGAGCCGGACGCCGAGCCTTGGGCGACGCCCAGAGCCTGGGCGCAAAAGATGGGACACGATCGCGTGCTCGCGCTTCTCGTGGAACACTGCGGCTGAATCTATCGTGCCGGCCGCAACAGTCCGACCGCATTCCCCTCCGGATCGGCGAACCACGCGAACGTCCCCGTCGGAATGGTGACCGGCCCGACCAAAACCTTTCCGCCCAACTGCACGGCCTTCGCCAACGAAGCCTTCACGTCCTCCACGTCGACGTAGAACATGGTGTAGTGGAACGGCTCGTGCCCCAGGGACGTGAGGTGTCCCGCGAGCCCTTCCTGGCTTGCCGTGTCGATGTTCGTCGCCGGCCCGCTATCCTGTATCTTCCACCCGAACAGGTCCGACAAAAACTGCCCTGTTTTGGCGCGATCCGTGCAGCCAATCTCAAAATGAATCACGGGACGGCCCTTGGCTTTGTCGCCGGACTGCCCCGACATTTGTGAGGCTGCGATACTCAGCATCAACGCCGCGCGGCGGGTCAGCAGGCTGGCAGGTCGAAGGTCGTCCATCCCATCTCCTCGGATTGGGCCAGTATACTACCGCTCGGTCAATGCGCCTTGATCACCACGGTGGCGTCGGCGCTGTCCCACGGGATCGGTCTACCGTCCGCCGCGAATTTGCGGGGCGGGAAGTCGAAGTTGACTTCATCTGTGAGGCGCGGGTCGAACTCCTTGATGACCTGGCGGAGGCGCGTGAGAGTTGCTTTGAACGCCGCGGAATCGAGGGTTTCCCCCTCGCGCACCGCTAGTCGCCGGCGCAACTCAGCCGTCGCCTCGGGTGCGAGACCCTGGATGTCGATGTGCAGCTTGATGGGGAAGTTTTCCAAAGGGTCCCCCTGCGGACGCCCGATTCTGGAGTACTGAACGAGCGGGGAGTCGGACGCCCCTGGCGAGATGATGAGCGTCATATCGATGACGTCAGGCGGGATCAGCGCCCCGCCGGCGTCGCGGCGCGGCGCTCTCGCCGTCGCACGGCTGTCGCTGAGATGCGGGTCGAACTCATGGACGATCTGGTGGATTCGCTCCAGTTCCTTGACCACGGCCGCATGATCGAGAATCTCTCCTTCCCGTAGAGCGAGCCGCTGGCGAAGTTCCGCGGCTGCCTCGGGAGGAAGACCTTGAATGTCGACGTGCAACCTTCTGGGGACATCGGTCAGGTTGTAGCCGGCAACGGCAGGTGGAAGCGCGATCATGAGCGCGACTCCGCTCTTGCGCGCCTCGCCGGGATTCGCTTCCGCCATCGTCCTGGCCAGCGTCACCGAGAGGCGATTGTTGAATTCGAGCGCGACCGACCGTGCGCGCTCCAGGGCGGCACGATCGATAAGCTGTCCTTCCTGAAGTTGCAGCTTCCGGCGCAGTCCTTCGGCCGCCTCGGTGGGCAGCCCGCGAATGGACAGCATGGTCAGAGTCTCGGGCGTGGATAAATCCTGGATGGGCCCGGCGGGAAACGCGCCGGCGGGCCCTCGCGCGGGAAGGCTGAACTGCACGGTCACCTGCTGACGAGTAGCGGCTTCCTTGCTGAAGTGCCATTTCAAGATGGAAGAGAGCGCGCTTCCGCGAAGCTCCAGCGGGCCGCTGATCACGGCGGCGTCCGCTAGGGTCCCGTCGGGAGCCAGCGTCAGATCGAGGACGACCACGCCTTCGATTCCCTTGGCGCGCGCTTCCGCGGGGTATTCCAGCGCGTCGCGGTGGAGAAGGCGATCGGCGCCGGATACATTGACGCCCGGCGCATCCGCGATGGACATCCCGGTGGTCGTCTGCCGCTGGATTTGGGCCAGCAGCGGACGCCGCGCGGGATTGGCGGGCGCCGGATTCGGCGACGCGGATTGGAACTGCGCGGGTGGCGCTGTCCGCTCCGCTTGGCGGGCAGGACGCTGACGGTCGAGGGCGCCGGTCGCAAACGCGCCCGAGGTGGCCGCGCAAGCCATGAAGGCGATCGCCAGACGTGGGCGGGACACCTGGGGCAGCGGGCCGCCTTCGAGGATCCGCCGGATGCGTCCTTCCAGGGAACCGCCCGCCATCGCCATCCCCCAAACCTGGATGCGGACGCCACGGCGAGACACGGAACGCGCCATCTCGATCAGATACCTGGAGTAGTCGCGCGGGTCGTGGCCGTGCGCCAAGACCGCGGCATCGCAAGCCTCCTCCGCCAGGGCCGCAATCCGCTTCTCCAGCCACCACGAGAGCGGATGGAACCAGAAAACCGCCCGGTTCAGCAGAGCGAGCCACTGAAAAAGAGGATCGCGCCGGCGCGCATGCTCCCGCTCGTGCATCAACACCGCGTCGAGTTGCTCTGCCGGCCACTCCGGCCAGTTTGCCGGCAAGACCATCACAGGACGGAGCCACCCTACCGTGATGGGGACGCCGCAGACGCCGGAGAATAACTTGCCGTCGCGGCGCAGGGCCTGGCGAACCAGACCCCGCGCTTGCAACGTGCCCAAGGTAAGGCGCGTCAGGAATACGGCCACGCCAACCAGATAGACCGCAAGCAGGCCGGTGATCCAATTCCACCGCGGCTGTGGGCGGGGGAGCGCCGGGGTCTCAGCATGCGTCAGGTACGGAGACGCCTCAGCCGTGGCAACGGCGGGAGTCGCAGTGTGCTCGGGAAGCGCCGGTAACAGGCGCACGGATACTTTCGGTCCCCACAGCGCACAGAGTGGTAGCAGCAGCATGACCAACATCACGCCAGCCCATGCGGCATGACGCGCCGCCGCCGTCTTGACACTCAGAATCCGCAATACGGCCGCGGTGCCCGCTGCAATGAGCACCGCTTTGATGGCAAGTTCGATCGGAAGAAGTGGCATCTATTCGCCGCCTCGCTTTCGGCTTCGGACAAACTCTTCCAGACGATCCAGTTCATGGCTGCTCAAAACGTTAGCATCTACCATGCCGCTTACCAACTCCTCCACGGACCCCTGGCAGAAGCGGTCGATGATCTGACGCACCGCGCGGCCGGCCACGCTCCGGGCGGGTTCCGCCGCGCGGTAAACATATGCCCGGCCAACTTCTTCATGCGTCAGATAGCCTTTCTGCTCGAGCCGGCGGAGCAATGTTCGAACCGTGGTCTCCTTGAGTTGGCGCTTGGCGGACACGATTCGATAGACAGCCTCCACCGTGCCCGTTCCCGCATCCCAGACCGCCCGCATCACTTCGTTTTCCAGTTCGGTGAGCGGCGTCCGAACACGAGCCCCGGGTTCGGTACGTCGTGTCATGGTACAACTTGTACCACTACATCGGGCCCGTGTCAATACCTTCCGGGCCGCGTCGGGATGATGTCGATTCCAGGTGCGCCGGTTGCTCGAGCAAATCGAGAAGCGGCGAGGAACGGGAGGAGTGGAGCCGGGAGCGAGAATCGAACTCGCGACATCCGCATTACAAGTGCGGTGCTCTACCAACTGAGCTATCCCGGCCTGGACGAAGTCCATTTTAACGCAATCCGCCCGCCGCCTCCGCCCTACTCCCTCGATAAAAAGAATTCCTCTTGACAATATCTTTCTATCAAGCTAATATGGGTCTGTGAGCGGCAAGCTGGCAAAAGAAATCCGGCAGACCAAACCCTTCCAATCCCTGGAAGAAGAGGCGTTTCTCAACCTCGGGCGCACCTACGAGTCGCTGGGCCGGGAACTCGCGGAACTGCTGAAGGATTTCCGGCTCACCCCTACGCAGTACAACATGCTCCGCATCCTGGCCGGAGCGGGCGAGGCTGGCGTCACCTGCTCGCAGGCGATGGAGCGGATGCTGACGGCCGATCCCGACGTCACGCGGTTGCTCGATCGCATGGAAACGCAGGGCCTCATCCGTCGCGAGCGCGATCGGGAGGATCGCCGGGTCGTGATTACCCGTATCACCGATCACGGCATCGACTTGGTGAAGCGTATCGACGCGCCCCTGCAGCGGTTCTTCAAGCAGCGGATCGGCCGCGTCGGCCAATCCGACCTGAAAGAACTGATCGACACGTTGGAGGCATTACGCGAGCCCTAACCTGGTTCGCAGGTTAAATAGTTGTTATCACGACATCTTTACAGCAATAGAGAGGCAAAGCACATGAAAACGACATACACGATCGATCCCGCCCATTCGGGCGCGCAATTCACGGTTCGCCATATGATGATCACCAACGTTCGCGGTGGCTTCAAGAAGGTCACGGGCACGGTGGTCTTCGATCGCGAGAATCCGTCCGCGTCGAGCGTCCAGGCCGAAATCGACGCCGCCAGCATCACCACTAACGACGATCAGCGCGATGCCCACCTCCGCAGCGCTGACTTCCTCGACGTCGAGAAGTTCCCCAAGATCACCTTCCGCAGCACCGGCGTCGAGGCTGAAGGAGACGGCGAGCACAAACTCGCCGGCGAGTTGACGATTCACGGCGTCACACGGCCGGTCACGTTGCGGGTGGAAGGACCTGGACCCGAGAGTAAGGATCCATGGGGCAACCTCCGCACGGGCGCTTCGGCCACGACGAAGATTAAGCGCAGCGATTTCGGACTGACATGGAATGCGGCGCTGGAAACCGGCGGTCTGCTGGTGGGCGACGAGCTAAAAATCGAGCTCGATCTCAGCTTGATCCAGTCCGCCGACACCGCCAAGACCGCATAAGGTCCCGGCGCTAGATCTTCTTGCTGCCGAACCGGTAACCCAGAATCGCCTTGACCAGCAGATGATCCGTCGCCTGTGTCACGCCGACGCCGACACCGAAGTTGAACTCCCAATTCGGTCCGAAGTCGATGTCGACCGCCGGCAGGAATTGCTGCTGTTGTTCGCGCAGGGGGTCGAAGCCCGTGATCGGCCCCATCGCTCCGTAATACTCCATCCCGACCGTCACCTTCTTCAGCAGATCGTAGCTGAACTTGACGTTCGGCGAGAACTCGTATCCCAAGCTCCGGCTCGGGCCGTGAAACGATTTCTCGAAGGTGGGATTGAATCCCATATAGAATTTGCCGATTTTCTTATCGACGATCGGCCGGATCTCCCACGTCCAGGTGTCCGGCGAGAAGTTGGGCCGCTGATAGCCGAATTCCATCGAGAGGCTCAGCCCGACCGGTAATTTGTATCGTTCCGGCACTGCCGCGCGCGGCCGGATATGCGTGCCGACCCACATCCAGCTGCCGTCCGGCTGGATGCTGGTGAATTGGTAGAAGCCGGTTTCGAACCATTCATTGAACCCGTGCGTAATCTCGAGCGTCTCGTGCACGGCATGATTGGTAGGCAGCACACCGTCGATCACGCCCTTCGTGCCGCTCGCGGTGAAGTTCGAATGGATCTCCACCATGGTGGCCCCGGGCGGGACCAGTTCGGAGCCATAGACCTGCACTTCGTAATTCCCCTGGCCGAGCAGGAGCGCCGGGCTACAGCCCAGGACCATGACCGCCAAAATAATGTGACGCAAGACCGATTGCCCCTTGAAGTGGAAGTGACCGCTCCATCTAATGTAAACCACGAGGCTTATCTTTCAGTCGCCGCTTCCAGATAAATATCCAGCACCTGGCGGGCGGTCCGCTCCCAGCTGAATCGCGCGGCCTGGCGCCTGCCGCGGCGGATCAGGTCCTCGCGCAGAGCCTCGTCGAGCAGCACGTCGCGGATCCCGCGCGCGATGTCGAAGACGTTCTCCGGATTCACCAGGAACGCCGCATCGCCCACCACTTCCGGGAGGGAGCTCACGTTCGACGCCACCACCGGAGCCCCGCAGGCCATCGCTTCGAGCGGCGGCAACCCGAAGCCTTCATACCGCGATGGGAACACAAACGCGGCGGCCGATTCGTAGAAACAGCGGAGCGTCTCGAAGGGGACGAAGCCCAGGAACCGCACCACGTGCTCCACGCGGCTCTTGATGACGGTCTGACGCACCGCCGGGTGCTGCGAAATCGTGTCTCCAATGATCACCAGCCGCAGATCTTTGTAAACCGGATGCGACTCCAGTTGCTCCCGCGCCACGGCGAAGGCCTCCACCAGGCGCGGCACGTTCTTGTGGCGCCGGATGTTGCCCGCGTACAGCAGATACGGATAGTTGATCTGGTAGCGCTCCATGATGCGCTGCTTCTCATCCGCATTGCGCGCCGCGTCGCCGCCGCTGAAGCCGGGATCCGGCGCATTGTAGACGCGCCGGATCCGCTCCGGCGCAACTCCCATTAAGTTTTCGACGTCCCGACGCGTCGCGTCCGAGACCGCGATCACCCGGTTCGCCCCCGTCAGCCCGCGCCGGAAACGAAACCGCCGCAGCTGCATGCGGAAATTGCCGGGCTCCTCGTCGAAAAACAGGTTCGCCATGTCATGGATGGTCACCACGTAGGGATGAATCATGAGCAAAGGAACCCGATTGAGGGGAATGTGGACGAGGTCCGGGCGCAAGCCGCGCAGGTACAACGGAAACATGAGGTGATCGAGCGCGCTGTGATCGTTCCGGCCATATACCGCCGAGCGGAAATTTTCCGGCAACCCCGCCAGCAGCCGCACATCCGCCGCGCGCGTCACCAGGGTGTATTGGTTGGCCTTGTCGATCGCGCCCAACGCATGCACGAGGCTGCGGATATACGTTCCGATTCCGAAATCCCGAATGCGGCGGGCGTCGATCGCGATGTGGAGCGCCATTCCTACGCCCGGACGGCGTCGAGTTTCCAGGTGTACAGCGGGAATCGCGCGGTCAGTGCGCCGACCTTCTGCCGCACCCCTGCGATCGCCTGCTCGTCGGCAATATGATGGAGCACCTCGGCGATCAATGCGCCGACTTCCCGCATTTCCGTCTCGCGGAAGCCGCGCGTCGTCACCGCCGGCGAGCCGAGCCGGATGCCGCTCGGATTCATCGGTGGATTGGTGTCGAACGGAATCGCATTCTTGTTCACCGTGATCCGCGCCCGGTCGAGCGCCTGCTCCGCTTCCTTCCCGCGAACCCCCTTCGAGAACACGTCCAGCAGCAGCAGGTGAGTGTCGGTGCCGCCCGAGACCACCCGGAAGCCCTCGTCCACCAGGCCTTGCGCCAGCGCGCGGGCATTAGCGACCACTTGCTTCTGATATTCCACGAACTCCGGCTGCATCGCTTCCAGGAAGCAGACCGCCTTCGCCGCCACCACGTGCACCAGCGGACCTCCCTGCGTTCCCGGGAAGACCGTCTTATCGATATCCTTGGCGAATTTCTCCTTTGCCAGGATAATGCCGGCGCGCGGCCCGCGCAGCGTCTTGTGCGTCGTGCTGGTCACGATGTCGGCGTGCTCGCAGGGATTCGGATGCAGCCCCGCCGCGACTAGCCCCGAGATGTGCGCCATATCCACCAGGAAAAGCGCGCCCACCGAGTCCGCAATCTGGCGAAAACGCGCAAAGTCGATGATCCGCGGGTACGCGCTTGCGCCGGTGATGATCATGCGCGGCTTGTGTTCTTCGGCCAGCCGCTGCACCTCGTCGTAATCGATGCGCTCGTCCTCTTTGCGCACGCTGTACGGAACGACCTTGTACGTCTTGCCGGAGAAGTTGAGCTGGTGCCCGTGCGTGAGATGCCCGCCGTGCGCCAGGTTCAATCCCATAATCGTGTCGCCGGCCTGCAGCACCGCCGCGTACGCCGCCTGGTTCGCCTGCGACCCCGAATGCGGCTGCACGTTCACGTACTCCGCGCCGAACAACTTCTTCGCCCGCTCCCGCGCCAGGTTCTCGACGATGTCCGCATATTCGCAGCCGCCGTAATATCGCTTGCCCGGATATCCTTCCGCGTACTTATTCGTGAAGACGCTGCCGGTGGCCTCGAGGATCGCCTCGGACGTGAAGTTCTCGCTCGCGATCAGCTCGAGCTGCGAGTGCTGCCGCTCCGCCTCGTGCTGGATCGCCTCGAAGATCTCGGGATCGACCTCGGCTAATCCCCGCCGCATTCTCTCCGCTGCCGTCATATGTTCAGCCCCCCGCGCTTTTCTCCGCGACCGTTGCCTCCCCGCGGAAGTGAATCGACTACTCCGCCGGCTCCGCCTGCTCTAACTGCGCGATCTTCGCCACTCGCCGGGCATGCCGCCCGCCGGAGAATTCCGTCGTCAGAAACAGCCCGATCAATCCCGCCGCGCGATCCTCGTCAAGATACCGCGCGCCCAGCGTCAACACATTGGCGTCGTTGTGCTCGCGCGTCAGCCGCACTTCATCCTCCGACTGCGCCGGCGCGGCCCGCACGCCGGCCACCTTATTCGCCGCCATCGCCATTCCGATGCCTGTCGAGCAGACCAGAATTCCGCGGTCCGACCGTCCTTGTCCGACTTCGCGCGCGACCCGCTGCGCGTAATCCGGATAATCGCACGAGTCCGTCGACGCGGTCCCAAAGTCTTCCACTTCGTGGCCCGCCTCCTCCAGCTTCACCCGCAGTCTCTCTTTGAGGGCAAAACCGGCATGATCCGCGGCAATGGCAATCTTCATACTGGGAGAATTCTCAATTTTAGCATTGCGGCATCGGCGCTCGCCCAAAATGCGACTATGGGCGGAATCCACGCCGCGCAATGCTAGAATTGAGGCTTCCCTTCGACAAGCCTATGTTTTGGAGCAAGTTATTCATCCCCACCTTACGCGAGAATCCGGCCGAGGCCGAAGTCGCCAGCCATCAATTGCTGCTGCGCGCCGGCTATATCCGCCAGCTCTCGGCGGGCATCTACAACTATCTGTTTCTGGCGCAGCGCTCGCTGCTCAAGATACAGCAGATCGTGCGCGAGGAGATGGACGCCATCGGCGGGCAGGAAATGCTGCTGCCCGCGTTGAACCCCGCCGAAGTCTGGCAGGAATCCGGCCGTTGGGACATTATGGGCGACAACATGTTTCGCCTCAAGGACCGGTTCCAGCGCGACCTTTGCCTCGGCATGACCCACGAGGAAGTGATGACCGTCATCGCCCGTGGCGAGCTCCGCAGCTACAAACAGTTACCGCAGATCTGGTATCAGATACAGACCAAGTTCCGCGATGAGCCGCGCCCCAAGTCCGGCCTGCTGCGGGTTCGCCAGTTCATCATGAAGGATTCGTACACCTTCGACATGGACCAGGCGGGCCTCGATGCCGCCTATGACAAGCATTACCGCGCCTACTGTGCGATCTTCGAGCGCTGCGGCCTCGAGTATACGGTGGTGGAAGCGCACTCCGGCGCTATGGGCGGCAGCCAGTCGCACGAATTCATGGTGGCGTCCGACGCCGGCGAGGATCTGGTCGCGATCTGCAAGAGCTGCGGCTACTCCGCCAACCTGGAAAAAGCCTCCGCTACACCGTCGCAGCCCGCCGCCGCCGATCCGGATGGCGATCTCGCGCCGGAGCCGTTCCACACCCCCGGCCGCAAGACCATCGCCGAGGTCGCCGGCTTCACCGGGCTGCCCGAAACGTCGCAAATGAAGAGTCTCGTGCTGGTCGCCGATGCCAAGCCCTTTCTGGTGCTGCTGCGCGGCGACCACCAGCTCAGCGAGACCAAGTTCGCCGCCGTCGCGGGCGACCCCGAATTCCGTCCCGCGCACCCCGCCGAAATCAGGGAATGGTTCGGCGCCGAAGGCGGCTCTCTGGGGCCCGTCGGCGTGACCAAACTGACGATCCTCGCCGACCAGTCTCTGGTCGGCCGCCGCAACATGATCGCCGGCGCCAACCGCGACGACTACCACCTCCGCAACGTGACCCTCGGCGAGGATTTCCAGGCCGAAGTTCATGACCTCCGCCAGGTCGCTCCCGGCGACCAATGCATCCGGTGCGGCGCGGCGCTCGACGTCCGCAAGACCGTCGAGATCGGACACATTTTCAAGCTGGGATACAAGTATTCGGAGTCGATGGGTCTGCGTGTTCTGAACTCCGACGGCAAGGAAGTGACTCCCATCATGGGCTCCTACGGCATCGGCATCGAGCGCATTCTCTCCGCCGCGATCGAGCTGTATCACGACAAAGACGGCATGATCCTGCCGCCTTCGATTGCCCCTTTTCAGGTGGTGGTCACACCCGCCAATAACGCGGACGCCGCCCAGGCTGAAGCCGCGCGCACGATCTACAAGGACGCCCTCGCGCTCGGCCTCGACGCCATTCTCGACGATCGCGACGAGCGTCCCGGCGTAAAATTTAAAGATGCGGACCTGATCGGCATTCCGTTCCGCATCGTGGTCGGCAAGAAATTAGCCTCTGGCATGGTCGAACTCGTCGATCGCAAGACGCGGCAGGCGAGCGACGTCGCGGTCACGGAAGCGGCGGCTGCCGTCGCGCAACGGTTGAAACCGGCGAAATAGATAGCAAGTATGGCCTTTACGGCAAACTGGAAGACGGCGGCCCGATACGGCGCACTTGCTCCTGCCGTAGGGATCGCCGGAGGAGCCTGGTGGTGGTTCCACGACCGGACCCACGGCCGCGTTTTCCGGATGGGCTACCAGTATTCGCCGCCCGGCCAATTGCTGGACGCCGGTAACAGGCCGGCCGGACCCATTCCCGAGGCGGTGCGCGAGGCCGCCGGCCGCGCGGGCATCCAGCTCGATTGGATCCTTGCGCCGGAAGGCCCGGATAAGGCGTTTGCCGCGCACAGGGTCGACCTCTGGCCGCTGATCATTCAACGGCCGGAGCGCCGCGACAATATTTATATCAGCGAGCCCTACCTCCGCTTGACCTACTGGGTGGTTACCCGTGAGGGTTTCGCCTTGCCCCACAACTGGTCCGGCATGCGCGTCGCGCGCGGATTCGGCGCCGTTTCGGCGGCATGGATGGATCGCCGGATGCCCGGCGCGGCGCCCGTCGTGACCAAGTCGCAGGTGGAGGCAATGGAGGCGGCCTGCCGCGGCGATGTCGAAGCGGCCGTAGTCGCCGAAGGGATCGGCGACGGCCTGTTGATGGCCCGCCCGCCCGCCTGCCAGCGCCAGCGGCTGATTCTGAACACGCTGACCGATTCCGTGCTCTGGCTGGGAGTCGGCGCCGCGGTCGGCGATCGCGCCGCCGTGCAGGCCGCCGACGCCTTGCGGGACGTCATCGGCGGCATGACCCGCGATGGGCGCTTCGCCACCATCACCTTGAACTGGGACCTGGTTACTTCGGGGCAGGCGTCCACCGTCTACGAATATACGGAGGCCCGGCGCAACGAGAAGTGGCTGCGTGTCCTTGTATTCGTGCTCGTCGTCGGTTTGGCTCTTTTGTTCGTGCAGCAGGTGCGCCTGCGCCGCGCCCGCGCCGCGTCGGAGAGTGCGAACCGCGCCAAGTCGGTCTTCCTCGCCAACATGAGTCACGAGATCCGCACACCCATGAACGGCATCCTCGGCATGGCCGAGCTGATGGTGCGGACCCCGCTTTCCACCGAGCAGCACGATTATGCCGAGACAATCCGCCAATCCGGGAAGGCCCTGCTGGAGCTGATCAACGACATCCTTGATTTGGCGAAGGTCGAAGCCGGCAAAATGAAACTGGCGCTCGAGCCTTTCGACCCTGCCGCCGTATTGCGCGAAGTAGCGCATCTGTTTCGGGCCGGCGCGCTGGAAAAGGGGCTCGAACTCCACATCGAAGAGCCCTCTGCCCCCATTCCCCACGCCGTTGGGGATGCTCTGCGGCTGCGTCAGATTCTCGCCAACCTGGTCGGCAATGCCGTCAAATTCACCGAGCACGGCGCCGTTGCCCTCCGCCTGATTTCCGCCCCCCAGCCCCCTGGGCTCGTGTCCCTGCGGTACGAGGTTAAGGACACGGGCCTCGGTATCGCGTCCGACGATATTCCGCGGCTGTTCGATGTCTTCACCCAGGCGCAAAACGGGCGCGCCGGGAAGTTCGGCGGCTCCGGCCTCGGACTCGCGATCAGCCAGAAGCTCGCGCATCTCATGGGCGGCCGCATCGATGTCGCTTCCGATCCGGGCAGCGGTTCGACCTTCGTGTTGGAACTCTCCCTGCCCTCTTCCAACGCGGCCGTTCCCAGCCCTCCCTCGCAAGTTCCCTTCACCGATCTGTCGATCGGTGCGCGGGTGTTGGTGGTGGAGGACAACGTCGTCAATCAGAAGCTCGTGCAGTTGATGCTGGCACGCCTCGGCTGCACCTGTGAGATGGCATCCAGCGGCGCGGAGGCTCTCGAAATGGTGGCGGCGAGGGACTATGACCTGATTCTGATGGACTGGCAGATGCCCGGCATGGACGGCCTGGAAACCGCCCGCCGCATGCAAGCCCTCTGGCCGGCCGGCCGCGCGGTTCCCATCGTCGCCGTCACCGCCAGCGCGATGCAGGGCGACCGCGAAGTCTGCCTGGCCGCCGGGATGTCCGATTACCTGGCCAAGCCGCTCGAATTGTCCAGCCTGGCCAAGACCATCGCGCGATGGAGCGGCGGCAAGATCAAGACGTAACCCTACTCCGTCACATACAGCGCATTAAAGAAGAATTTGTACCCGGCGTGCGATTGTCCCCGCCACTGCGGCTTGAACCCCAGCAGCAGGACCCGGCCCTTGCCGGCTTCCGCCGACAGCGCCGCAATCTTCCCTTGCAGACGATCCGCCCCCGCGAGATAGCCGCTCATCAGCGGAGACCGGTCGCGCGGGTAGCGCGCCAGCACCGTTCCCTTGAATCCGGCCTTCGTGTTGAACGCCGGCCCCCGCTCGAACATCACGACCGTGTCCGCCGTGAGCCCTGCCGTGAGCGGGCTCTTGGCGTCCTCCACGTGCGTCGTCAGCAGGCATCCCGAACAGAGGAATTGCGCCGGGGTTAATCCCGCCAACGCGTTTTCCACAGGCAGTCCGAGCTGATTGATGGCGAATAGCGAAGCGTTATTGAACGTGATGAGCGTGCCGCCCGCATTTACGAAATCGCGCAGTTCCTGCACTCCCTCCTCGCCGATCCCGCCCGCGTACCGCTCCGGAATCGTCCCCGGCCGCTGTCCGTCGATGATTGCCCGCTCGCTCATGTCGGGAATGATGATCGCGTCATAGCGCGCGCGCAGATGGCCGCCGCGAATGTCGGCGTTGTACAGGCTCTTGAATGGAAACTGGTACTGCTCGAGGATCCAGCGCGTCCACCCCTCGTCGATGCTCGCGACCCACGACCGGTACAGCCCTACCCGCGCCGCTTTCACCAGCCTGCCCGCTTCTCCCGCGCCGCCCGCATGCAGCCGGTTCTCCTTGAGGATTGCGTCGAGCTTCCCTTTGTCGATTCCCGATGCCGTGATGGTCTCGCCGGCGAACGACACCGCGCCTTTTGCCGCCAGAATCTCGTTCACCGCGTGAAAGCTGGCATTGGCCCCGTGGTTGAACGGCGCCGCCAGATCGTCGATCGCCTTCACCGCGCGCAGAGAGTCGCGGAACTGCTTCGTCAACGGCGTCGTCATGGCGTGCGCCTCGACCCCCATCTGATAAGGCAGCGTCCAGCCCGTCACATCGTACGGACGCTGTGACAGCGTCGGGTACGTCTGCGGCTCGAACAGCTCCTTTACCATTCCCGCGAACGGCTGATCCATCAGAATCACCCACGCGTCCGGATTCGCCGACTGGTGGACCTCGATGCCATGCAGCATCAGACGCTCCAGCAGCAGCGCCGCGGTCGGCGCATCGTGCTGCTCGCGCGGGATCTGGTAAGCGAACGGCGGCTCTTTCGTATACTTCTCGATCGTGTCGCGCGCCGCGCGGTATTTGTTGTACTGCAACTGTTCGCGATACTTCACCGCCATGTCGAGCACTGCCATATCCGCGCCGTACATATAGGCGCACGCGTCCGCCAGGCGCCACCAGCCGCCCTTCCATGGGCTCGAATACAGCATCTCGGTCCCCAGCGTCTGCCTCGACGACGGGAACTCGTCGACCGTATAAAAGTGCGGCGTCGCGTAGCGGTACAGCGCCGTCTCCGTGAAGAACGACAGCGTGTGACGGAAATTCCCGATATTGTCGATGTATCCCGGGTACCACACGTCGAAAGACTCCTGGTGCATCGACCCCGGCAACCCGTGGTCGTCCAGATGTGTCGCGATGGTCGTGCCGATCAGGCTGAGCCACCGCAGCATCAGCGGGTGCATATTCCCGGAGATCGGATCGGCGTAGGGCGGCAGATAAATGCGCCCGGGGAACGGCGCGCTCTGGTGCTGCGTGTAGAAAATCAGCGGCTGCGTGTCGAGCGTCGCCTTCGTGATCAGGCGCGACTCGATCATGTTCAGCATGTACCCGTCGCGATTATTGTCGTGCCCCACATACTCCTGGTAGAGCACCGGCAGCGGGCTGACCTCGTACGGAGTCCCCACATTCTCCCGATACCAGTTCGCCACGATGTTCTGCCCGTCGGGATTGATGGAGAACCATAATTCGACGATCAGGTTCTGCCGGATCGCCTTGTATTCCGGCTCCTCTCTCGCCACCAGGTCGTACCCGAGTTGGATGGTGTGCTGGTGGTTCGCCACCTCGCTCGCGTGCAGCCCCCCATCGATATGGATGATCGGCTTCATGTCGCGCGACAAGACGCGCGCCTGTTCGTCCGTAATCCCGCGCGCCACTGCCAGGCGCCGCGAGACATCCTTGTAATGCTCGAGCTGCGCCAGGTTCGCCGCGTCCGAAATGAACGCGATGAACCACTCGCGCCCCTGCGTGGTCTTGCCGGTATTCACCAGCTTGATTCGGTCCGACGACGCCGCCACCTTTCGGAAATACCCCAGCGCATCGTCATACGTCGCGAGCTTGAAATCCGCCCCCGGCTTATATCCCAGCACCGATTCCGGCGTAGGAACCTGAGCAACCCCGATCGCCGCTGCGAGGAGGGCCAGACAACCGCGCATTAAGCCCATCACCCTCACGGCAGCACCGCCAGCTTGTACTGTTCCAACAGATCCTCCAACTTCGAAGCGCTCAAGTCCTTGGTCCGCAGATCCACCGCAAACTTCCGCAACTGCGCCGAAAACGCCGCATCGCTGCGCGCCGTCGCGGCATCTTCCACCTGCGCCCGCAGATCGTCCAGCACCGGCAGTCGATCGCGCTGGAACGCGTCGAGTGCGGTCTCCAGCGCCTTGCCGTCCTCCGCCGCCCGCGGCCCCCGCGCCGTGAAGTAAGCGCGATTCAGGTCGACCAGCTTCGACAACTCGCCCTTCACCGACTCCGCCTCGCGCCGCCACGCCCCTTGTCCGGCGCCGCCCCCACCGCCACCGCCGCCGCGGCCGCCCTCGCGCTGTGGCGCAGCCTCCGCCATCGACGGGTTGTAGAACAGCGCGTTGAACAGGAACTTGTACGTCCCGTGCGACTGCCCCCGCCACTGCGGCCGGAATCCCAGCAGGATCACGTGACCCTGCCCGAAATTCGCGTCGATGGCCGCGGCCTTGCCCTGAATCCGGTCGGCGCCGAGCAGGAATCCGCTCACCAGCGGATTGCGATCCTTGATATAGCTCGCGAGAACCTTGCCGCGGAAAGCCGTCCCGGTCTCGAACACCGGATTACGCTCGAACATCACCGCCGGCATGGCGGGCAGCCCCGCCACCACCGGGTGGTTCGGCTCCTTGATCTCCGTCCGCAGCAGCGCGCCCGAACAGAAGAACTGTTGTGACGTAAGCCCCCCGACCGCGTTCGTCACCGCCAGGTGGAACTGCTCGATCGCAAACAGGCTTGCGTTGCCGAGCGCGACTACTGTCCCGCCCTGGTCGACAAAGTCCCGTAGGGCCTGCGCCCCCGTTTCGCCAACCCCGCCGGCATATTGTCCCGGCACGGAACCCGCCTGCATTCCGTCCATGATCTGCCGGGCGCCCATCTCGGCGAAGACGATTACGTCGTACCGGTCCCGCAGATGCCCGGCCTCCACCTCCGGGTTATTCACCCGGGTAAACGGAAATTCGAACTGTTCCAGGATCCACCGCGTCCACCCCTCGTCGATATTGCCCTGCCACGGCTCGTACAGCGCGATGCGCGGCTTCTTCACGGCCCAGGCATTCGCCGCTTCTTTCACGGAAGTCGCGTCGACCCCTGTCTTGCGCAGGATCGCGGAGGCTTCGCCCGCCGCATAAATTGTCGCTTCGGTTTTCGCGAAACTGACCTTCGCCCCGGCCGCGAGCAACTCGTTCACCGCCCGCAGCGACGCATTCGTATTGTGCGAGAACGCGAATACCGGACCCGCTCCGTCCACCTTGCCCACGATCGGATCGATGCGCTCCAGCTTGCGCAGCGAGCTCCGCGTGGCCTGCGAAACCGGCTCGGCCACCGTCACAATCTCGACGCCCATCTGGATTGGCAGCGTCCAGCCGGTCACGTCGTAAGGCGTCTGCATGCCCGGTGGAGGAGGCGTCGCAGCCCCCGCGCCGGCGGCGGTTGCTCCCGCCGCGCCGCGTCCGCCGGCGCCTCGGCCTCCGCCGC
>CAZSQK010000066.1:0-46026 GCA_964608645.1 uncultured Solibacteraceae bacterium
CCACCGCCTGCGACTCCTCCCGCGGCGGCGAAACCCGTTCCGGCCGCGACACCGAAGAAGGAGCCAACTCCCAAGAAGGTGAAACCGGTCCCGGCGCCGAAGCCTCCACCCGCGGCGAAGCCGACTCCGGCCCCGAAGCCGAAGAAGGAGCCGACCCCCAAAAAGAAGAAAGAGCCGAAGAAGAAGAAGGACGCCGCTCCAGCGAAGCCGGCGCCGGCTCCGACGACTCCTCCGCCCGCGGCGGCACCGGCAGCGACTCCGCCCCCCGCGGCGGCTCCGGCAGCCGCAACACCGCCGGCCGCAACACCGCCGGCCGCGACTCCGCCGGCCGCGACTCCGCCGCCCCCACCGGCCCCGCCGAAGAAGTAGACGAAACCGAAGAGGCCGGCCCCGGCTTATCCGGCGACTCGGTCATCGGCGATCCCCCGGCTGCTCCAGGGGCGCCCGTTTTTCGCGGACCATCTCGCGGTAGCTGTCGACGAGCTTGTGCGTAATCGCGGCCATGTCCCAATTGGCTTCGACTTCGGCCCGGGCGCGCGCCGCCATTTCGGCCGCCGCCTGGGGATTTTCGAATAGCGCGAGGACACGGTCGGCGAAACCCTGCGGATCGTCGGCCAGGGCGCAAAACTCTCCGTCTTTCCCTGCCAGACCCTCGGCGCCCACATGGGTCGAGACCACGGGAATCCCCGCCGCATAGGCTTCCAGCAATTTCACTCGCACTCCGGAGCCGCTCAGAATCGGGCAGATGAATACCGCATATCGCCCGAGCGGCTCGCGGACATCGTCCACATAGCCGAGCATCTGGAGCGCGCCTGAGAAGTCGGAATACGCGTGATTCGGCGGCGGGTCGGAACCGGCCACGACTAACTTCGCCGACGGTTGTCTGGCCAGAATCAGAGACAGGACGTGGTTGACGAACCAATCCACCGCAAAGCGGTTGGGATCGTGGCGGAAGCTGCCGACAAAGAGCATCGTCAAAGGATCGCGCCCGGCAGTGCGAAAGTCGTAGCGCGATGTGTCGACGCCGGCGCGCAGGCCTGCGCGCAGCCGCGGCGCGAGATCCGGGCGGAACGATAGCAGGTAGTCGCGATTCGCTTTCGTGCAGACCTGGACCTGCTCGAAGACGGGCAGCGTGCGCAGTTCGTAGCGCAGGGCGCGGAGGTACTCCACGCGCGCTTTCATTCCGTCGAATACACCGGGCGAGCGTCCCAGACCGCGGCTGATCGACTGGAAATAGACGTCGTGCTCGAACAGCGCCTGTGCAATGCGGCGATATTCGCCGCGGTATTGCGCGAGCGGCGCGTAATCCAGTTGCACCACATCGATCTTCTTCTGGAAGATCTGCCGGTGGATGAGCCAATCGAGGTCGGCGTTGGCAAACTCTTCGACGGCGCGGGGCAGGAGCGAGGTCGCGCGCGGGATGTCGCTCGAAGGACGCACCAGCCACTCGGCGGACGCGCAGAATTGGCGCAGCTCTTCATTGTCCTTCTCCTGCCACGGCCAATCGAGCAACTCGACCACATGGGTTTCGGCCAGGGTGGCGAGGGTGAGGAGCGTCTGGTACATGAAGACGCCCCCGCCGTGCACCGGCGGGCAGATCGGATACGGCGAGACGAAGAGCACGCGCAGGCGTTCGGGCGCGGGCTCCATGGCGTGGAAGCGGTCGCGGTAGTACCCGCCGAGCGGGCGCCGGAAGGCTTCGGTGTCGCCGATGCTCGCCAGCCCGTGGGCGCGCCAGCGGGAGCGAATGGCCTGCGGCAACTGTCGAAATGCCCGGAGAATGCCGGCGAAGTTGGGGCGGCCCGGCATTTCCCCGAAGATCACGGCGAGCAGGGCGCCGGCCCAGGCGAAGCAGAAATGCGGAGCGAGGCGGCGCCACTCGTGGATGTTTTTCCAGCAGAAGAGCAGGTAGTTCTTTTTCAGGACTGCCTGGATGTATGCCTCGTCGAATTTCCTGCCGATGGTTCCACGGTGCTCGTGATACACCACGCTGCGCGGCTGGTACAGCACTTTCCACCCTCGTTTCCAGGCGAGATAGCCGAGGTCCGTATCCTCCAGGTAGAACGGCTCGAGCAGCGGGTCGAAGCCTCCCAATTCGAGGAATTTCCGGCGGTCGAAGGCGCAGGATCCACCTCCGCCGTAGAAGCACGGGTAGAGGTCATCGACGGCGGGATCGATCCGATGGCGCACACGCAGGCCGCCGTCCTGCCACCAGCCCTGCGTGAGCCCCGTTTCTTCGCGAATCCTGGCGGGATCGCTGAAGAAAATCTGGCAGGACACGGCGAAGACCGCGGGATCGCGGAAACCTTCGAGGAGCGGGTCCAAGAAATCAGGCGCGACGCGCATGTCGCTATTCAGGAGGATGACGATGTCGTTGGCGGAGGCCCGGAATCCTGCATTCGAACCGCCGCCGAAGCCCAGATTCTTTTCGAGCGCCAGGACCTTGACGGAGGGGAACCGCTCGCGGACGAAGGCAGCGCTGCCATCGGTGGAGCCGTTGTCGACGACGATTACCTCGTTGTCCCCCATGGCTTCGATGACCGACGGCAGATATTTTTCGAGGAGGTCTTTGCCGTTCCAGTTGGGAATGACCACCGACGCTTTGAGCGGCGCGGCAGGGAGAGCGGGGGTCGGGCCATGGGCGCGTCCCGCGCATTTCCAGGCGAGGTCGGTGAGCGCCAGGGCGACCGCCGCCAGCAGCATCAAGAACGGGGAAAGCAGCATCCACGGGAGGGCTTTGAGGAAACGCTTCAGCAAATCCATGTCAACTGGACAGGACGGGTCCGAGCCCGACCTTGCGGCCCAACTTCACCCATCGGGAAGCGCGGACGATCGCCAACTGCTGCGCCAGCGCGCTCGCCTCCTCTTGCAGGCGAAACGCCCAAGCCGTGCGCTCCTCCAGGTCTTTCTCCGTGCGATGGAGCGCGTCGACGGCCGCCAGGAGGTCGGCGGTCTGCTTTTTCACCTCGGCGGTGAGGCGCGCCTCGACGTCGTGCGCCCATTGTGTTTTGGCGCGGATATCCTCTTCCAATTCGGCGATCTTGGCGTCGTATGCGGCAGCCATCTGGCGGCCGCTCTCCTGTTCCCGGGCCATTTCCTCCTGCAGTTCGGTAATGCGCGCGCGGCGCTCGGCGATCTCCTCGTTCAAGGTGGCCGCCCACTGGTTGCTGCGCTCCATATCGCCCTGGAGCACGCGGAACTTTTCCATGAGGTCGGCATGCTGGGACAATGACTTCTGAAGCCATTCGTCCTTCGCCGAGAGCTCGTGTTCCAGCAGGCTGATGTGGCGCTCGCGCTCCCGCAGAATGTTCGCCGCGCGCGGGACGTAGACGAACGTGGGATTCCCCACTTGAGGCCGGTGCGCGCAGACCGCCACGAAGAAGTGCGAATCGTGGGGCGCGGGATCGCCCGCATCCACCCGCACTTCGACGGTGTTGCCGGGTTCATGCGGCTGGAAAGTCATGCCGGCGACGTGATTCTCCAGATACAGCGACACGTAGGGGAAGATCGCTTTCAACTCGCCGCGGAACTCCTCGAAGTCGAATTCGTGCACGTGGAAAGGGTTGGCGCCGTCAGCCCCGCGGGATTCGGTGTAATAAGCCTTATTCGGCGTGGAGACGATGAACTGCCCGTTGGGCGCCAGCACGCGGCGCACTTCGCGCAGAAAGTCGCGCCAGTTTTCGAGATGCTCGATCACCTCGAAGCCGACCACGAGATCGAAACTGGAGTCCTGGTGCGGCAGCGACGTGCAAGAAGCCTGCTCGAATTGCAGGTTCGGCAGGCGGTAATTTTCGCGGGCGAACTCGACGGCCTCCGCGGCGCTATCGATGCCGATCACGGTCTGCGCGACGTGCGCCATCTCCGCCGAGCCGTAGCCGGCGCCGCAGCCGGCGTCGAGCACGCGCTTTCCCCTGGCGAGGCGCGCGGCGAAGGTGTAGCGCGCCAGGTGCTCATTGAGGAGGTCCACGTCCACCTGACCGGGAATGACACGCTCGCCAGTGAACTCAGCCAAGCCGGGTCTCCAGGAGCGGCGCCGCCGCCTCGCTCATCCGCGCATTGACTTCCACGCGGCACGGCATCCGCAGGTAACCGTACACCTGATCGTTGGATCGGCACATCTGCAACGAGATGGCGTTGTCGATCCAATCGCACATCGTATAGGCTGCCAGAGTGCCATCCGCGATCGCCGGTGAAAACGAAAACGACGCCGGGTACAACTCGGGCAAGTCGACGTGGAAATCGACGGTGTAGATGTCGCCTGCCTGCATCGGCGGCAGTTCGTACCCCTCGCGCGCCGTATTGGTGCCCGAAAAGTCGATTCCCAACTGGTTCCGCAGCATGAAGCCGACCATCGGCATGGCGACCTCATCCTTGGCGCGCACGCTGATCCGGACGACGATGCGGGAAGAGGGCTCGAGCATGTGCAGGCGCCGGCCTTGTTCGTCGAGGACGGCGATTCCCATGACCTCGGAGCGCCCGTCGCCGTAGCGATGGTCGATATTGGGGATGGTGTCGACAATCTCGGGCGGCAGCACGGTTGCGCGCCGCTGCTTCTCGTGAGCCTCGGCTTTGTGGTGAAGATAAACCGAGTCCTTCTCGGTCATGGCGGCGAGATACCGGGAGATCACGTATTCGGGTTCGCCCATCTCGACGATGCGCCCGCGATCGAGCCAAAGGACGCGATCGCCGATGGCCTTCACGTCGCTGACGGCATGCGAGACGAAGAGAATCGTGACCCCGCGCTGGCGCAGTTCGTGGACCTTGCGCATGCAGCGCTGGCGGAAATAAATATCGCCGACCGCGAGAGCTTCATCGACGAGCAGAATCTCCGGATCCACATTGATCGCCACGGCGAAGGCAAGCCGCACCACCATGCCGCTCGAATAGGTCTTGACCGGCTGGTGAATGAAGTCGCCGATCTCAGCGAAGGCTGCGATGTCGGAGTAGCGCTCGTCGATCTGGCGGGTGGTCAGGCCCAGAATCGATCCGTTCAAATAGACATTATCCCGTCCGGAGAACTCCGGATTGAAGCCGGCGCCCAATTCGAGCAGGGCCGAGACACGTCCATTGATGGCCGCCGCGCCGGAGGTGGGCTGGAGAATCCCGGCGACGATCTGCAGGAGCGTGCTTTTCCCGGAACCGTTCTCGCCGACAATACAAAAGGTCTCGCCCGGCTTGACGTGAAACGTGACGTCGTGAAGGGCCCAGAAGTCCTTGTGGCGCTTGAGGCGATTGAAAGACAGGAGTTCCTTCAGCCGGTCGCCCGGCTGGTCGTAGATCGCGTAACTCTTGGAGACCGCCTGGAACTCGACCGCGTTCACAAAAAGAGTTTAACGCAATGCGCGGGAATGGCCCGGATTCGGGAGCGCATAGAAACGGAAAGGGCGGCCGCCGTACCTCTTGGAATTCACCGGTTGCAAGCCATAGTGACAGCGGTAGCCAAGACCGCGGCGCCACATCGATACATCCGGCGCGTCAGGACTCGCAGCCAGCCAGCCGAGGAAGCCGGAAGCCGCCCAAGTTGTGGACTGGTTCTATGCACTTCCTCCTTCTAAGTGGCTCCCCCTCTGAGGGGGATCGCGAAGCCTTTTTCCGGAGAAAAAGGCCTGGAGTACGGCCAACCGACCGTCTCCAAATGACAATATCCTCCCGCCGGACGCGATTGTCAAGGAGGGTTTCTCACATCTTTGCGATCCAGTCCGCGTATTCACGCAAGAGCTTCGCCGGCGCCTCCACATACCAGCGATAGCCGTTGCGGCGCTCGTACTCGATCTCCGCGAGGCTGTATTTTACGACACTGTCGCGGCCGCAGAAGATCGGCCGGTTCGTTCCGAGTTCATAGAAGCGGGCCCACAGCGGGGGCGCCGCAGGATCGTCCACGACAACGCGATCGATCCCCTTCGGCGTGCCCGGGACCGGCCGCTCCACCACGCGGATTCCATTGATCTTCGAGGCCTCAAACCATGCGGCCGCCGCTTTGACGGCCCTCACCACTTCCGGCGACGGCCGTTCCATACCCATCAGAAATCGCACCACGCCGACGCTCTCGCTGCCGCTGAGAGACGGCAATTCATAGGCGCGCGCCTTAGCCGGCGCCAGGGTGCGCTCGTCGTGCTGGGCGCACCAGACCGTGAGTTTGCCGTTCTGCACCACCTGCGTCTTGAGGATGCACTCGATCCCTTTGGCGACGGCGCGTTGCGCCCGCGCGCGATCGTCATCGCCGAGGAACCGGTATGCGGACTCGCCGCGGGCAATGGCGCGCAACAGATTCATCACGCCGATCATCGCGTCGTCATTAAATGTGATGTGGCTCCAGTAGCCGTCCCGCAAGGGGTAGAACTGGGGCCAGCCGCCATTCGGGTATTGAGCTTTCAGGAGGTATTCGAACCCGCGGCGGAACGAGGCGGCGAAGCGCTCCTGCCCGGTGGCAAGATGCACGCGCGCCAGGTACTCCATTTGGGTGTAGGTGGCGCCATTGTCGATGGTCGCGTGACCGGCGGTTGCCCGCGGATCCGGCGGCAGGGTCATGTCGATATTCTTGTCCCAGCCCCCTGCCTCCTGTTGATACTGGAGGAGGTTGCCGGCGATTCGCACGGCTTCGGCGCCGCCATACCACGCGGCGGGCTGGCGCAGAGCGTCCTTCCAGGACACTTGCGCCGTGGCGGCGACGGTCAAGGCGAGGCCGATGACGATCGATCTCATTTTGCGCTTTCTCTCCGATCCCCGGCTGCTGGATTGTAGCAAAGCTCCGGGTTAACAGAGATTCGGGTAGTAGTCTCTCAAATTCTGCTACTATATGCCTTCCGGAGGGAGTGTAGTGTTTCTCATCACTCGTAGGAAACAATTCGGTCCGACGACCTTTCTCTGGGACGTGAGCGCGCCGGACGTGGCGCGGGCAGCGCGTCCCGGACATTTCGTCATGGCTCGTGTCGACGAGCATGGGGAACGAATTCCGCTGACCGTGGCCGACTTCAATGCGCGGCAAGGAACGGTCACGGTGGTGATCCAGGCGGTGGGGAAGACCACCTTTGAAATGATGACGTTGCGAGAGGGCGACGGGATCCTGGACTTCATCGGTCCACTGGGTCTGCCGAGCCATATCCGCAACCTGGAAGGCTCCGTGGTGCTGGTCGGCGGCGGTTTGGGAGTGGCGCCCATCTATCCGCAACTGCGCGAGTACAAACAGCAGGGCAATCGCACGATTTCGATTGTGGGATTCCGCAACCGGGACCTCGTGTTCTGGGAGGATCAGTTCCGGGACCAGAGCGATGACCTGATCGTCACCACGGACGACGGTAGCTACGGGCGCAAGGGATTCGTCACACACGCGCTGGCCGAAATCCTGAGCACGGAAAAGGATGTCCGGGAGGTGGTGGCGATCGGTCCGATTCCCATGATGAAGGCGTGCTGCGAGACGACGCGGCCGTTCGGCATCCCGACGATCGTCAGTCTCAATTCGATCATGGTGGATGGCACGGGAATGTGCGGCTCCTGCCGGGTGACGGTGGGCGGGAAGATGAAGTTCGCGTGCGTCGACGGGGCCGATTTCGACGGGCACCTGGTCAACTTCGACGAACTCTCGTTGCGCCAGAAACGTTTCGAGCGCGAGGAGAAGGCGGCGCTGGAGCGATTCCGCGCGGAGTCGGCCAAACTGGCGAGTCTGAAGGCCGCTCCGGAGTCGAATGGGGGGCTGACATCGACCTGTGAACTGCCGGCGGCGATCCCGATACCGCCGGGTCCGCGCGTGCCGAAGAACATCAAGACGATACCGCCGGAGCGCGCGCCGATGCCGCACCAGCCGGCGGCCGAACGCATTCACAATTTCAACGAGGTGTCGCTGGGGCTCGATCTGGAAGGCGCGCTGCACGAGGCGGAGAGGTGCCTGCGCTGCAAGAAGCCGCGCTGCGTGCCGGGCTGCCCGGTGAGCATCGACATACCCGGTTTCATCGCCGCGATCCAGCACCGCGATTTCAAGCTGTCCTACCAGATTCTGAAGTCGTCGAACGCGTTACCCGCGGTCTGCGGGCGGGTGTGCCCGCAGGAATCGCAATGCGAGGCGACCTGCGTGGTGGGGGCGAAGTTCAAGCCGGTGGCGATCGGCCGGCTGGAGCGGTTCGTAGCCGATTGCGCGATGGGCCGCGGTTGGGACGAGGCCCCGCGAATCGAGCCGGCGCAAAAGAAGGCCGCGATTATCGGCTCGGGGCCGTCCGGGCTGGCGTGCGCCGGCGACCTGGCGCGCAACGGCGTCAAGGTCACGATTTTCGAGGCGCTGCACGTCGCGGGCGGCGTGCTCAAGTACGGAATTCCGGAGTTCCGCCTGCCGGACGTCATCATTGACGCGGAGATCGAGAACCTGAAGAAGCTGGGTGTCGAGATCCGGCTCGATACGATCATCGGCAAGCTGTTCACGATTCCGCAGCTCCTGACCGATATGGGGTATCACGCGGCGTTTGTCGGAACCGGGGCGGGTTCGCCCAAGTTCGCGGGAATCCCCGGCGAGGCGTTCAACGGCGTATTTTCGGCGAACGAGTTCCTGACCCGCGTAAACCTGATGCGCGGGCACCGGCAGCCGATTTACGACACGCCGGTCGGCTTGGGCAAACGCGTGGCGGTCGTGGGCGCGGGCAATACGGCCATGGATTCGTGCCGTGTGGCGAAGCGCATGGGAGCGGAGCAGGTGACGGTGGTCTACCGGCGGTCGCGGCGCGAATCGCCGGCGCGGGTCGAGGAGCTCGAGCATGCGATTGAAGAAGGCATCGAATTCCTGTGGCTGACGGCGCCGGTCGAAATCGTCGGCAATGCGGCGGGCTGGGTCACGGGAATGCGAGTGCAGAAGATGGAGTTGGGGGAGCCCGACTCGTCGGGACGGCGCCGTCCCGTGCCGGTCGAGGGATCGGAAACGCTGCTCGACGTCGACACGGTGATCTATGCGCTGGGCACGACCGCCAACCCGATCATCGCGCAGACCACTCCAGGGCTGGCGGTCAACCGGTGGGGGTACATCGAAGTCGACGAACGCACGAATATGACGTCGATTCCGGGGGTGTTTGCCGGCGGCGATATCGTCACGGGCGCCGCCACCGTCATTCTGGCGATGGGCGCGGGACGGCGGGCGGCGCGGGGCATGCTCGAGCACATGGGCGTGCTCGCGCCGGAAGGCGACCTGGTCGCCGCGGGAGGAAATTGAGATGCCGTCTTCATGTCCGAAGTGCCGGCGGGTGGTGGAAGAGGACGAGATCTGCTGCGCGCAGGTCCGCTACACCTGGCGGTGCAAGAGCTGTTTCAAATTGACCAGCGGCTTCGCCATCCCCTATGGCAAGTGCTTCCTGTGCGGCGGCGAGCTGGATCTGATCCAGAACCGCCAACTCGGCGATTCGATGCGCTTCCAGGCGATTCGGGACGCGGTGCAGTTCGAGCTGAACTCGTTCCACTTTTACAAACTGGCGCGCGATAAGGCGGCGTCGGCGGAGCAGCGCGCGGTATTGGAACGGTTGTACGAGGCGGAGCTCGACCACTTGCACGAACTCGAGGAGAAGTACCACGCGCACCTGGATCGGGAGGTGGTCGAGTTGTCCGCGAATGAGGACACGCTGCTCTCGAACTGGCTGTTTCGCGGGATCAGCGTGGCGGGCGGAGTCGCGGACTTGTACCAGGCGGCACTGGAAATGGAGCGGCGCACGTTCGATCACTTCCGCAAATTGGCCCGCAGTCTGCCGGCTGGGCTGGAGAAGGATCTCTGCGAGGAACTGGCCGCCGAGGAGGAGGAGCATGTGGCGATGCTCGAAGGAGAGCTGGAACAACTGGAGTAAATGGCCGACCTGTCGAAATGACGCATGCCGTGTAGCTTTCACACACAAACTCGGGCGGCGCCGGCGCGAAGACACGCGGCAGCCCTCCTCATCTGTCGCCTCCGGCCGCTTTTTGGGTTTGCTCGGGGTATCCACGGCGGCGCGCCGGCTCGATCAGAACGAGCGAACGGAGCACCGGGCGCGCGCGGTCCGCTTCCGGCTGGCTGACAAAGCTGTGTTGTCCGTCCCAGAACGCTTCGCCGCAATAGGTGTTCTTCAACCCGAGCACCGCCAGCTCGAAACGGTCGCGCGCGCCGACCTTGCGGAAGAGTTGCACGAGGTAACTCTTGACAGTCCCTTCACTCAGTCCCAAACAGCTTGCAATCTCTTTGTTCTTGAGTCCCTGGGCGAGGAGACCGACGATCTGGCTCTCGCGCGGCGTCAGCGCGATTGTGGTCGACCGGTCCCTGGCCGGCCGTTCGAACCCGGCCGCTCCGCGCGTTACGGCGCGTAATTGGTTCAGGAATTGTTCGTTGGACAAATTGCGGCGCACGATACCGGCGATCCCGTTCTGCGCCGCATGGAAGGTCAGCTCGTCGCTGAGCGATCGAGCCCAGAGGACGATGCGGCACGCGGGGGCGGCCTGACGCACGACGGTGAACAGGGCGGGCGTGACCTCGGGCGCCATGTCGAGCAGCAGTAAGTCGGGCGCCTCCTGGGCCACCATCGGGACCACCTCGGTATAAGTCGCAGGACTCTTCGTCAGTTCGAATTCTCCGGCGGACGCCAGCAACCAAGCCGCGCCAAGCGCCAATGCCGGCTCTTCCGTCGCCACCATCACCCTGATTCTTTTCGCGGTTCCCTGTGTGCTCGTTTCCATTGACCTGACCCTCAGCTTCGCTAACGTGCGGCGCTCAAGGCTGCATTGTCCAGCGAAGATGCAAGCGGCCAACCAGAACGTCAAGACGCACATAGACAGGCGGGTTGTGCCGGGATAACCCTTACCGCCTTGGTCCCGCGCTTAACAGAAAATCGATATGTCCTGTTTTACCCCCATCTAAGTATGGTATTTCGCGGGGACAGGATTTCTTCTAAATTGGAGTTGCGGATGAACGAGCCGATCACAGCCCGCGTCGCGTTGCCTTGCACGCTTCGGTCGCCGGTCTCGCTGGGAGCGATGCTGCCGGGAATGACGGAAGAGTTGGCGAGGGACGTCCTGCTGGTGCGGGTCGAGCCGAATGCCACGGCTCTATCGCTCCGTCCGGGACTGGCCATTGTCGTGGATGTAGAGCTGCCGGTCTCGCACGGGCGTTCACCGCGCTTACTGGAATGCGCCGTCACCGTGCGCCATGTCGAAATCATGGGGAATTGCGTCCGGACAGCCCTGGAAGTCAACTCCATGACCGTCATCGCGCCGAAGACAAGGGCGGGAGCGGGGGGCTGGCATTCTCCCTAACCGGTTAGGGGAGAAGCGAATGCGGCCAGGGAGACCCGAGGGGAGCCGGAAGGGTGAAACAGGTATGCGACCGACGACGAACGAATATTCCGCATCGGCCGCGATGGCGATCGCGGAGCCACACTTACGGGACCAGATCTACGACGCTTTGCGCGACGCGCCAGTGGGGGTAGTGAGCGACCTGTCGGCAATTCGTGACATCGGGGAACTGGTGGCGGGAGTCGCCCGCGCGCAGCCGGACGTGTTGCTTCTGGGACCGACCCGGCCGCCGGTGGACCTCGGCGAAGCAATCCGCCGCGTGGCCGAGTCTCCGGGCGCGCCGCGGATTGTGGTGGTCAACGACTGCGCATCGCCGGACTCGATTCTGGACGCAATGCGGGCCGGAGCCGACGAGTATCTGTATCCGCCATTCGGCGACGAGTTTCGGGCCGTGCTGGCGGGTATCGCGGGAGCCGGCATGGGCGAGCGTGGGGGAGATCAGCCGGCCGGCTCGGTGATCGGTTTCGTGTCGGGCAAAGGGGGCTGCGGCGCCACGACGTTGGCCTGCTGGGCGGCCCTTCACCTCCGCCGGGAGGCGAAACGAGAAGTTCTGGTGGCCGATCTCGATCCGTGCGCCGGTCTGTGCGCGATGTATCTGCGGAGCAGTTTCCGCCATACTCTCTCGGAGGCGCTGGAGCATCGGCAGGGACTGGATCTGACGCTTTGGAAGGCGCTGGTGGCGGACGGCCCCGACGGCCTGGACGTGCTGGCGGCGAGCAGCGACCCGTGGGAGTACAGCGGGAACGAGCGAACCTTTCAGTTTCTGCTGCATTTCTGGCGGTCGCACTACGATTTCACGATCCTCGACCTCGGTCATGGCATGGCGCCAGCGATGTACGGATTGGCGCAGTCGCTCGATCAACTGGTTGTCGTCACGACCGAGGACGCAGCGGCATTACGCATGACCAAACAGGTGGTCCGCGGCCTGAACCGCGCCACCGCCGGGGCTGACCGGGTGCGGCTGGCCGTCAACCGCACGCGGCGCAGGGGCGGGCGGTCGATTTCGGAACTGGAACGGTCGATGGATTGCCCCGTCTATGGCGCGATCCCTCTGGGCGACGATATCGAGCCGGCCTATTCGGACGAGATTCGAACGATGCGCCTCGATTCGGCGGCGGCCGCGGCGGTGGGGGTCATGACGGCCAAATTGACGGGGTTGCCCGCGGCGAAGCGGGAACGGAAGTTCGCGTTTCTTGGCGCGGGCGGATAGCGACTATCGAATTCGCGGCGGGCAGGCGATTCGGTCTCACGGGAGGCGGGGCAGATCATCCGGGCCACCTCCTCTTCGGCGGTGTGCGGGCATCGCGCCGGCACACCGCCGCTTCATCTCTTTCGAACAAAAATCCAGACAGGCCGCCCATCCGAGGATTTGGGCTAACCCACAGAGCCCGTTCGGATTTGTTACCATTTAAGACGCCGATCAACCTATTCCCGGCCTGCGCCTCCGGCAGGACGGGCACTGTTTATGCCCGCGATATTACTGTTGGCGCTGGCCTCGAAATCCGCTGCGGACCGGCTGGTGCGCGGCCTGTTCGACGACACCTTCGCCGGAATCCATCACCTGGCCTGGTTCGATTGGGCCATGCTGATTCCGTATTTCACCGTGCTGGCCGTGCTCTCCGTGTACGGCTTGCACCGGTACGACGTGATCCGGACGTATTTCAAGTATCGAAAGAACGCGACGGGCGAGCCTCCGAAGCGCTTCGATCAACTGCCGCCGGTGACCATTCAGCTCCCTCTGTATAACGAGCGTTACGTCGTCGAGCGGTTGATCGAAGAAGTCGTCAAGATCGAATATCCCAAGGAGCTGCTGCAGATCCAGGTGCTGGACGATTCGACGGACGACACGGCGCCGTTCGCGGAGGCGCTTTGCGAGCGCTATCGCAATATGGGACATCCGATCGAGTATCACCATCGGTCGAACCGTCACGGCTTCAAAGCGGGAGCGCTGCAGGAAGGACTGCAAACGGCAATCGGCGAGGTGGTGGCGATCTTCGACGCGGACTTCTGCCCTCCGCCCGATTTTCTGACGCGCACCATCCACTTTTTCGCCGATCCGACGGTGGGGGTCGTGCAGACGCGGTGGAGCTACCTGAATCGCGACTACAACTTCCTGACGGAGGTGGAAGCGATCCTGTTGGACGGCCACTTCATTCTGGAACACGGCGCGCGGTCCACCTCCGGCCTGTTCTTCAACTTCAACGGCACGGCGGGGATTCTGCGGCGCAAGATGATCGACGACGCCGGCGGCTGGCAGCACGACACGCTCACGGAGGATTCCGACCTGAGCTATCGCGCCCAGTTGAAGGGCTGGCGATTCGTGTACCTGCCGGGGCTCGATTGCCCGTCGGAGCTGCCGGTGGAGATGCACGGCTTCCAGGTGCAGCAATCGCGCTGGGCCAAGGGTCTCACCCAGGTCGCCAAGAAGTTGCTCCCGGCGATCCTCAAGGCCGACATTCCCAAACGGGTGAAGGCCGAGGCGTTCATGCATCTGACGCCGAATATCTCCTACCCGCTGATGATCGTGGTCTCGGCGCTGATGCTGCCGGTGATGATCATCCGGTTTTACATGGGCTGGCTCGAGATGGTGTTCCTCGACCTGCCGCTGATTGCGGCGTCGTTCTGGTCGATTTCCCTGTTCTACGTGCTGGCGCAGCGCGAGTTATACCCGAAGACGTGGAAGCGGACGATCCTGATGCTGCCGATGCTGATGGCGGTGGGGGTCGGGCTGACGATCATCAATACGCGGGCCGTGCTGGAGGCGCTGTTCGGCGTGGAGACGGCATTCGCGCGGACCCCGAAATACGCCATTGGCGACCGTCCGGTGAATCTCGAGGTCAAGAAATACCGGCGGCGCAGCGGCTGGCTGCCCTACGTGGAAATCGGGTTTGGCGCGTACTTCCTGGGAATGGTCGCGTTCGCCATTCAGACGTACAATTTCTTCTCCATCCCCTTCCTGGCGCTCTTCGTGTTCGGATACTTCTGGGCTGGTTTCGGCACCCTCTACCAGGAACACCAGGTCCGTCTGCAGTGGCTCAGGCAGCAAAAGCTGGCGTTGGCCCGGCAGGCGTAAAACAGCCGGTCAGACGATTCGCCCGTCGCGCATGTTGACGGTGCGATGCCCATAGGCGGCGGCTTCCGGGTTGTGGGTGATCATCAGGATGGTCTGGCCGAGCCGCCCATTCAGGTCGCGCAGGACTTCCAACACGGCTTTCGAGTTCTCGGTGTCGAGATTGCCGGTGGGCTCATCTGCGAGGAGAATGGCCGGACGGTTCACGACGGCGCGGGCGATCGCGACGCGTTGCTGTTCCCCTCCCGATAACGCATTCGGCTTGTGGTCGAGGCGTTGCGCGATTCCCAGCAGGCGCAGGATTTCGTCGAATTGCGGGTCGGCCTGGCCGTCGCGGCCCGAGATATAGCGCGCCACGGCGATATTGTCGCGGGCGGTGAGGTTCGGCAGCAGGTTGAACTTCTGAAACACGAAAGCGACGGTCTGTTTGCGCAGACAGGTGCGTCCGGCGTCGGTCATTTGGGTGAGGTCTTCACCGCCGACGCGCACTTCACCGGAGGTGGGCGGAGTGAGACCGCCGATGATGTGGAAGAGGGTCGATTTGCCGGAGCCGGAAGGGCCGACAATCGACAGGAACTCGCCGGCCGGGACGGTCAGTTCGACGCCGCGGAGCGCCTGCACTTGCACTTTTCCGACCTGGTAGGTTTTGCGCAGGTCGCGTGTCTCGATGATGGCGCCGTTATTCATAGGACAGCGCCTCGATGGGGTCCTGGCGGGCGGCGCTGAGGCCGGGGTACAGCGCGCCCAGCACGGCGCCGGTGAGGGTGACAAGGCCGGCGATCGGCCACCACGATTTCACGATAATCATGGGGATGGAAGCGGGCACCAGGGCGCGAATCAGATGGTAGGCGCCGTAGCTCAGGAGGATGCCGATCAGCGTGCCGCCGATGCCGAGCGCGACGGCTTCCGTGACGATGATGCGGAGGATAAAGCCCTTGGAGGCGCCGAGGGACTTGAGGATGCCGATCTCGCGCGTGCGCTGCAGGACCGCCATATACATCGAGAGGCAGACTACGAAGAACCCGATCACCACGCCGATTCCCATGATGACCCAGATGAACTCGCGGACGCCGCGGAAATTGCTCACGTTGTACGCGGCGGTGATTTCCTCCATGGTGTTGACCACGAGGCCGGGGACCTTGTCGCGAATTTCTTTCACAACCGCGTCCGTGTTGGCCGGATTGTCCAGCTTGAGGTAGATCTGGTTCAACTTGCCGGTGACGCTGTCGAGCACTTGCAGGGTCGGCAGGGGGACGACGATGCGGGCGAGTTTGCCGCCTTCGATCACACCGGCTACGCGCCACTCGTGGTTGAGAAGCTTGAGGGGGCTGCCGACATGGAGGTGTTTTTCGGAAGCATAGTAGCGATCGACGAGGATGTCGTCGGCGCCCTGGAAGGGGCCGCCTTCGAGATAGGTAAAGCCTCCGCTCATGGCATTGAACTGCGGCAGGTCGACGCCGGTGACGAAGACCGGAAAATCGACCATGTGATTGTTCACGCCGGTGGCGAGCGTCACGTGCGCGATGTTCTTTTCGAAATACGGGACCATCTTTTCGTTGATGGTGGCGCCGCTGAAGGTGACAACGGACGAAGCATTCGATCCGCGGACCAGAATGTCGGCGCCGACACCGCGGGCGCGGCGTTGCGAGTCCTCCAGCATGCCGGTGCTGAGCCCCACCAGGCAGAGGATCAGGGTGACGGGCACTCCAATCAGCAGAACGCTGAGCAGGCTGCGCATGGGGCGGTGTTTGAGATTTTCCAATACGAGCTTATTGATCACTTCGCCGGTTCCTTCGGGACGTCGGTGGGCGCCGCTGCCGGCTGGCCGACCACTTGCAAAGTGCTGCCTGGGGGTTGTTTCAACACAAATTTATCATCCGACACTCCCTTGTTGATGTCCATTTTGACGACGTCGATCACGACGCCGTACTCGTCGCGGGGGCGGTTGATCTCGACGTGTTTGGGAAAGCGGATATTGTCGTAGGACCGCCAATCGGAGTAGCGGGCGTCGGTGAGGATATTGCCGGAGTCGTCGAAAATGAGTTGGCGGGCGAGTTGGAGGTCGATGCGGCTGAACCAGACGGTGCGGACCAGACGCAACTCGCCGGCGCCGGATGAGTGGACGACGTGGAGGATATAGAAGGCCTCGTCCTCATCGGTGAAATTCTCGAGCATCAGCTTGTCGGCGGCGGGGTCGATGGGACGCACGATCATGGCGTCGAGGAAATGCGTGGGGCGCAGATTCTCGAGCTTGTTGGCGGATGGTTTGATGATGTCGTTCTTGCCGGTGATGAAGCGATTGCGGGAGGGCACATAGAGCTTGAAATCGGGGCCATTGGAGACCATGTCGAAGGCCGTATTGCGAACCACGGGGTAGAGGCCGATGATGCGGATATCGGTGGGTTGGCGAAAGAGGATGTAGGCGCGAACGTCCTTGTACTCGGTGATTTTGCTTTTCTCGGCGCTGCCGAGGGCGGGGATCATGTCGACGGTGGCGGTGAAGTCGTGGATGGCGTCGAAGTGCCTGGTGATTTCGTTGACGAGAGTTTCGCGGTTGGCGACGAGGAGGTTGGGGTTCTTGGCGGCGCCGGCGCCCTTGCGGGTGATGGCGCGGCTGCGCGCGAGGCAAGAGGTAAGCCCCGAGGTCATCAGGCAGAGCATGAGTAGGGCGGCCGGAAGGCGCCTGAATGGCATCCTCTTCATTGTAGGTGGAGGGCAAAGCGGTGTGTCAACGCGGACGGGCGGATGATGTTATATTGGGAGACACGGACACGCCGTCCGGCATCCACCCGAGAGGGCCTGTGGCGCAGTTGGGAGCGCGCTTCCATGGCATGGAAGAGGTCGTGAGTTCGAATCTCACCAGGTCCACCAAAACAAAACCCAATAAAACAAATACATACGGTTTTGGCATGAGCGCTTCCATGCTCTGGGAGAGGTCACCGGAGTCCTCGTGGAGTCCAAATTGTGGACTCCACTTTTCCACCGCCCAGATTAGCCTGCGGCGCAAGGAAAAAGGCCGTTTACACAAAACGCTTGACACGCCTCCACTCAGGAATCTCACTGGCGGGCCGGTGCGCTTCAGTGGCTCACCATCATTAGCCGAAGCTCAGGATCCTTGTAGAGCCGCACCGGAGAACCGCTCCCGCAGCGCCCTCGCGCGACCACTCTTCCTGGTCCTTGTCAAAGCCGAGTAGAGTGTAGGCGGCTTCGACTATGCGGTCAGTGATGGTCGTCTGCTCCAGTTCATTGATCAGGTGACTCAGAATGTGGGTGTCGTGCCGTTTCGCGAGTCCAACGAGCGCTTCCTCGCGGGCATCGACGTCTTCGTCGTTTAGCCTCCGAGAAAGCGCCTCTCGAATCTCTGAAGAATCCTGATCACCAAGAACTCCAAGTCCGAAAGTGGCCCAATCGCGAATGTCGGCGTCAGCGTCCTCCATCAGCGTGAGAAGGGTGCGGACGCTCAGCGGGTCGTTAGGAAAGCAGCCGAGGGACCATGCAACAGTGAACCTGATCGTTTCACTCGGATGTGAATGGAAGCCAGCAATCACCGGGACCGCGCGGGGATCATCGATGTGACCTAAAGCCGAGATTGCCGAGTTGAGGGGCGTCACCTCTCGTTCCCGCTGCACTACCTTAATCGCAATCTCGTAGGATTCTTGCGGAAAATTATTTGACGGATGCTCCGCGGTTTTCCCGAGCTGTGCGATGATGTCAAGGCCGCGTGCACGCTCAAGCGGTTCGACCGATTCTGTCCATGCTGCTGCTTTGTTGAACACCTCTCGCGTTCCAATCCAACGTAACGAGTGAACTGCTTCCCACGGTCTATCGTCGTCGTAATCACCCAGCAATGTTTCAGCGAAGAGGGCGTCGATGTCGGGCTGAGCCATCGATGCAATTTTAGCTGAGAAAGAGCAGGGTCAATCCGGCTTGCATTCGCGCCTGCCGAAGGTTCACGATGTAAGGAGTTCCTCTTGGAGACGAGATTCCATGCCACAGGCTGATCGCATTGTCGTTGACCCGAAGATCCTGACCGGGAAACCGGTCGTGCGCGGCACGCGAATCTCTGTTGAACTCGTGGTGGAACTGCTCGCGGCAGGCTGGAGCCACGCCCAGATCCTGACTAGCTACCCACACCTTTCCGAAGAGGACATCCGGGCCTGTCTGGCCTACGCCAGCGAACTCCTTCGAGAAGAAAAGGTCTATCCGCTCAAGACCGCATGAGATTCTTGGCCGACGAGAATTTTCCGCGTCCGGCCCTGGAGGCGCTGCGCAATGCTGGCTGGGAGATATTCTCGGTGGCCGAGGAATGCCCCGGCATTGCGGATGAGGAAGTGGCCGGCCTCTGTTCGGAGGGCCAGAGAATCCTCCTGACCTTCGACAAGGATTTCGGCGAGCTCATTTTCCGTAGAGGTCTGTCAGCCGGAAGCGGAGTCGTTCTGTTTCGGCTGATTCCCGAATCTCCCGAAGAAGCCGCCGACGTCGCGTTGGCACTGGTGAAATCACAGCCAGACCTCAATGGGACTTTTTGCGTTGTCACGCGGGATCGGATTCGAGTCCGACCAATGCGGCCGGCTTCGTAGCGCTGATCACCGGCACGATGCCAACAAAATTCCTATATGTATAGGCTGCACCGATTCTTCGTGCCACCGGCAATCCCAGGGTGCCGTGCGACCGCGCGCGAGGCATGTGGAGCACCACACCGGGCCTGGACGCCGCAGTCGGATCAACGTCGAAATACGGAGTCCGAGTGGAGTCCAAGAACGTGGGAGAGGTTACCGGAGTCCAAATGGCGTCCAGATTCCCGACGCGCAAGTCTTTTGTTTCTGGTCAGAGTGTCCGTAAGTGATTGATCTCATAACCATGGCATCGAAGAGGTCGTGAGTTCGAATCTCACCAGGTCCACCCAAACAAACCCCAAAAAAACATAGACCTACGAAAATGCTCGCGCTCTTCCACGTAGCGGAAGAGGTCACGCGGAGTCCTTTTGGAGTCCAAAACTGGTCAAAATTTGGACTCCAGCAGGCGAAGCATGGGAGGTGCTCGGCAGCCTCATCAACGCAGGGCGCACCGCCGCCCGTCTTCCGAGAGTTGCACGACGAGCATACGGCCGGGTGCCCGTGCATCTGCCCCGACGAAAAGGTGGATGAGGAAGGTGTTTGGAGCGACGGGCGCTGTGGAACGATTTCGGCCACCGTGCCGCGGTCCTCGGCATGATCTGGGGCGCCTTGGGCGCCGTTTTTCATGTGTCGCCGTCTTCCTGAGACGACAACATTTTGAGAAACATCCAGGTGCACGCGGACTCTGAGCGAAAACGGCGTCCTCATCGAACTGGTGCGGCTGGATGGCGCCGGCGCTGGTTTGAGCGCTGAGGCCCAAGTCCGGTTTGTCGCCCGTTTTCCGGTTCGGCAGCGGCCGGGGCCTGGAATGTCGCTCGTCTATTGAATTCCGTCGGCATCCGCTCAGCGGCGGCGCCGGTTGAATCGGCGCGCACGCTGAAGGACTGCCCCACTTTGTCACACTATCGCAAGGCGGGTGAGGGCGTCTAAACAGGCATGCTCGAAAGTCTGCGGCGGGATCTGCGGTTTTCGCTACGACAGCTCCGGAAGACGCCGGGATTCACCATCACGGCGATTGGGGTGCTGGCGCTGGGAATGTGCGCCAGCTTGGCGATTTTTGCGTTTGTGGACGCGGCCCTCATCAAGCCGCTGCCGTATCGCGACCAAGCGCGGTTGGTGGGGGTCTACGAGACCACCAGGGTCTTTCCGCGAAGCAACCTTTCGTATCTCGACTACCTGGATTGGAAGAAGCGGAATGCGGTCTTCGCGTCGCTCGACGTTTATCAAAGCAACGGCTTCACTCTGACGACCCCGGCTGGCGGCGAACCGGTGCGCGCGGCGCGGATCTCGGACGGGTTCTTTCGCACACTCGGCGTGTCGCCGGTGCTGGGGCGCGACTTTCGGGAGGGCGAAGACCTGCCTTCGGCGGCGCCGACAGCGCTGATCAGCTATTCCAGCTGGCAGCAGCGGTACGGCGGCAGCCGCGATGTTCTGGGCCGGGTGGCGATCCTCGACGATACGCCGACGGTGATCATCGGGGTGCTGCCGCGCGACTTCCATTTCGCGCTCACGGGCGAAGCGGAATTCTATAGCGCGATGCGCGCGCACGGGAACTGCGAAATGCGGAGAAGCTGCCATAATCTTTACGGCGTGGCGCGGCTGCGGGACGGCGTATCGGTGCAGGCCGCGGGGGCGAATGTGGCGGCGATCGCGAAGGAGCTGGAGCGCGAGTATCCGGACAGCAACCGGTCGCAAGGCGGGGCGGTGGCTCCGCTGGCGGGAGCGATTGTGGGCGATATCCGGCCGATCTTGCTGGTGCTGCTGAGCGGCGCCGGACTGCTGCTGCTGATTGCGGCGGTGAACGTGGCGGGGCTGCTGCTATTGCGGTCGGATGGCCGGCAGCGGGAGATCGCAGTGCGGACGGCGCTGGGGGCCTCGTCGGCGCGATTGACGGCACAGTTCACGACGGAAGCGCTGGTGCTGGCGGGGACCGGTTGCGGTCTGGGGCTGGCGAGTGCTCACTGGGGGATTCGGCTGCTGAAGGGTCTGATCTCTCCGGAGATGATGACGCGCGCGCCGTATCTGCGGGATCTGGGGTTGAACGGCCGCGTTTTGGGCGCGGCGGGTGCGATCGCGCTTGGAGCGGCGGTGCTGCTGGCTTTGCCGCCGAGTTTGCGGATCTGGTGGGGCGAGGTGCGCGGGGGACTGGCGGAGGCGAGCCGCGGATCGTCGGGGATGGCGTGGCGGAGGCTGGGTTCGAAGCTGGTGGTGGTGGAGTTGGCGATGGCGGTGGTGCTGCTTTCGGGCGCGGGTCTGTTCGGCAAGAGCCTGTACCGGCTGCTACATGTGCCGCTGGGATTGCGGCCCGAGCATCTGGTGATGATCGATGTTTCGGCGCCGGATGCGAGTTACGGAAAGCCGGAGCAGTCACAGGCTCTGGCGGAGCGGGTGATGCGGCGAGCGGAAGCGCTGCCGGGGGTCACGTCGGTGGGGCTGGTGGCGAATGGCGCCCCGGTGTCCGGTGGCAATGGGAATACCAACTGGCTTCGCGTGCTGGGCCGCCCCTGGCACGGGGAGCACTACGACGTGCCGCATCGAATCGTGAGCACGAGCTATTTCACGACGATCGGGGCCAGCGTGGTGCGGGGCCGGCCGTTTCGGGAGAGCGACGATGCGACGCACCCGCAAGTGGCGATCATCAACCAGGCATTCGTGAAGCAGTATTTTCCGGGGGAAGATCCGTTGGGCAAGCAAGTGGCGTACGTTTCGATCGGCGGGCGGTCGTTCGAGATCGCGGGCGTGGTCGAAGACATTCGGGAAGGGCCGCTGGACGCGCCGATCCCGCCGGTGTTCTACACTGCCTTCAACCAGGGGCCGGACGACTACTTCACGTTGATGGTGCGGACGACCGAATCGGAGGGGCCGCTGGCGCCGGCGCTGGCGCGGCTGGTGCGTGAGACGGACCCGAGCATCGTGACGATGCGGGGCGCGACGATGACGGCGCGGATTGAGGACTCGCAGTCGGCATACCTGCACCGGACGGCAGCGTGGCTGGTGGGAGGATTTGCGGGGATGGCGCTGTTGATGGGGCTGATCGGGCTGTACGGGGTGATCGCGTATTCGGTGAGCCAGCGGTCGCGCGAAATCGGGATCCGGATGGCGTTGGGCGCGGAGCCGGGCGCAGTGCGGGGGCTGATTCTGAGGGAAGGGGCGCGGCTGGCGCTGCTGGGGATCGCGATCGGCCTCGCGGGCGCGGTCGCGGCGGCGGAGGCGATGCGGGGGCTGCTGTTCGGAGTGCGGTCGTGGGATGTGGGGACGCTGAGTCTCGTGGCGGGGATTCTGGCAATCGCGGCGCTGGCGGCTACGTTTCTGCCGGCCCGGCGGGCGGCGGCAGTGAATCCGGTGGAGGCGTTGCGGGCGGAGTGAGCGGGGAGATCTAAATCCCGTTCCTCTAGCCAATAGCTTAGCTCGCCAGTTCCAGCCTACACGTTGACGATGTTGGAATGCGCAACCGAAGGGAGCGCCATCAATCGCAGGCGTCGCGCGAACCGAGGATCATCACGCAGGCTGTCCCAATCCGGTGCGACCGCCAGGTAAACGAGTGCTGGGTCGCGGTGCGCGATGGCCTGATCAAGGCAGTCAAACGCTTCATCGAGCCGGCCTGCCGCCCCATACAGAACGGCACGGAAGAATGCCATCTTCAGCAAAATGTCGAAGTCCAGTTGCGGGTTCGTGATCTGATCAACCATGAATCTTCTCACCCCGGAGAGGCCGGCCGTCGCGTACACGTGCTGCATGTCCGCAGTGACCTGCTTCAACACCGCCACCCTCTCTTCGGAAAAGCCTAACTCGATGGTCTTACTGACGGTCCAGGCCGCGAATCTATTGACGTCCCCGATCTTCACATAGACGTGGTTAATGAATTGGAACGCCAGCACATGCTTCGGGTCCACCTCCAGCGCCCGCCGAGCCCAGACAAGCGTGTCGTCGTACTTCCGTTGATGCCAATACGAGATGGCGATCTGCACCAGAACGCCGGGCGATCGCGGATCGCGCGCGAGCGCCTGTTGCTTGCAGCGCAGCCCATCGTCGAGCCGCCCGAGCGCCTCCTGCAGCGACCCATACTGCAGGAGCGCCTCGGTGTGATCGGGGTTGATTTCGAGCGCACGTTGCAGGCTGCGCTCCGCCGCCGTCCAGTCCCACTCGCTGAGAAAAAGGACAGTGCCAAGGGCAACCTGCGCGTCCGCCGAGCCGCTGTCCATCGCCAGCGCGCGCAAAGCAGACGCTTTCGCCTCTACAAACGCTTCCTGGTACGGCGCCGCGCGAAACACTGCTTGCTGGCACCGTGCGCGCGCCAAGCCGGCGTGCGCCGGCGCATAGGTCGGATCGATCTCGATCGCGGAACGAAAAGCGTCCACGGCGGCAGGGAGCTCGAAGTACGAGCCCGACAACAGGTGAGACCGGCCGCGGCCGACAAGCTCGTAGAGTTCGACGGGACGCGCCACGGCGGTCGGTGTTAATGGCTTCTCGTCGGTCGAATCAAACCTGACTGCAGCGATGAAGCGATATCCTGACCGCACGACGGTTTCGATGTAGGCCGGAGGCCGCGTGTCGTCGCCGAGCGCCTTGCGCAGCGCTGCCACGTGAACATTGAGAATGCCTTCTTCGACAGACGACTCGGGCCAAACATGCGCCAGCAATTCGTCCTTTGTGACCAACCGCCCCGACTGCCGCACCAACACGGCCAGCACATCGTAGGCCTTCGGTGACAAGCGAACGGTTTCGGCGCCGCGCAGCAGCCGCCGCTCACCCACGTCCAGCGCGAACTCGTCGAAGTGAAAGACTCCCCGGCTAGCCATTGAGATTTCGGCCAATCTTAACAAATCCTTCGGGACATGTCCCGGCCCGGCTGCTACTCTGCGCACATTGAGGAGGATTCACGAAATGAGCAAGCGAGCGTCGGTTGCCGTCATTCTGATCTGCGGGTTCACATCACTATTGCTCGCACAAGCTCCGCCAACGCCACCCAAGCCTGGTCCCGAACACAAGAAGTTGGAGTACTTCCTTGGCAAATGGACTGTGGAAGGCGAGATTAGAGCCAACGAGTTTGTGCGGGCCGGTAAGACTGTCAGCACCGAAACAGCCACATTTGGGCCGGGAGGATTCTATGTCGAGAGCCGCAATGAAAGCCCATTAGGGACGAGGCTCGCCATCATCGGCTACGACAGCCATGCGAAGGTCTACACGTCCTATTACGCCAACAGTGTCGGACTCGTGGGCACCGGCACAGGAACGGTTAACGGAAATACTTGGACGTGGATGGTTGAAGACAAGTGGTTGGGCAAAACCGTCAAAGGAAGAACGACAATCACGATATTATCGCCGACTCAGCACACAACCAAGTATGAAATGGCCGACGAAAATGGCGGTTACACAACCATCTTAGAAGGCAAAGCCACCAAAGAAGCCCGTTAGAGACGCCGGGCGTCCGCTCACGCTGACATCCGCCAAGCGAGGAATCGCGCTTCGGAGCATCGCATCGATCGCCTCTTCCGTCGCGGGATGGAGACGGAGCCGCACGACACCAGGTGTCCCGGCTGGCGGGTACCTGAGCACGTTGGAAAAATCGGCGTCGAGTGTGACAAGTGTGCGTTCTTGTTCGATCGCCGCCGCCCGCACATCGGGGTCGTCAGCGCCGGACAGACCGAATTCCACTACCGAGACGGCATCCCGGCCCAAGTCGCGGACCGTCTGCGCGTGGAGCGGCGACAAATTCTCATCCAGCAGGAATCTCACGCTTCGGAAAGCACGATTTCCTCAGCTGCCAGTGCCGCAGCGTATTCGAGGCAGGCACGCAGATCCTCGGCAGTGAGTTGGGGATAGGCGTCGAGCAACTTGTCAGAGCTTTCTCCCGCCGCCATTTTTTCGAGCAGCAAGTAGACCGGAATACGGGTGCCCTTTACACAGAGCTTCCCCATCATCACCGTGGTCTTGGCTTCGATCCGGTCTGGGAACCTCATACGGCAAATCTACCATGCCCCACGACCGAGGCGTTCCCATCGCCCTCCCCGATAGCCGTCGGGACCAACGTGACGGAACTGCATATATGGGAAGGGCTTGTCTTCTTCCTGGACGAAGAAGACGAAGAGGACATCCCAAAAGCCGGGACGACCGCGCGCGAGGCAGGTAGGGTACTAGATCTGCTCGAACCTGCCGCCACAGCCCGCCGCATTAGACTGAGAGAGCAATGAAACTCATGGAAGTCGAAGTTCCCGCGTTCGCGGGGACTCCCCCTGTCCCCCCACGTTTTGCGGTTGCCGAATACGAGCAGCGGCTGCAGCGGACGCGGACCGCGATGGACCGCCTCGGGCTCACGCATCTGATTGTGTACGGCGACCGGGAGCATTCCGCCAACCTGGCATGGCTCACCGGATTCGATCCGCGGTTTGAAGAAGCCGTGCTGATCCTCCGGCCGGCAGGGACGCCATTGATTCTCGTCGGCGCCGAATGCGAATCGTATCTTCCGATCAGCCCGTTGTTCCGGGAAGGGCGCTTGCGCCACGAGAGGTTCGAGCCGTTCTCTCTGCTCGGCATCGCGCGGGACCATTCGCGCCAACTGGAGGAGATCTTTCGCGACGAAGGGCTGTGCCCGGATTCGCGGGCCGGATGTGCCGGATGGAAGTACTTCTCGTCGAGTGAGCATCCCCTGGGCGAACGCGCGATCGAGATTCCGGCATTCCTGGTGGATACGCTGCGCGGCATCGCCCCGCATGTCATCAATGCGAGCGCCATTTTTCACCATCCCGGGACCGGATTGCGCGCCCGATGCTCGGCCGCCGAGATCGCGGCGTTCGAGCACACCAACATCGTCGCCTCGAATGGGATGCGCCGGTTGATCGGGTCAATCCGGCCGGGAATGACCGATTTCGACCTGGCGGGACACATGGGGTATAACGGACTGCCGCATTCCTGCCACTGGACCGTCAAAACGGGGCCCAATCGCATCAGCCTCGCGAGTCCGAGCGGCAATGTCGTGCAGCGCGGCCAACCCCTCTCGGCCAACATCGGGTTGGCCGGCGCCAACTGCTGCCGCTGCGCGTGGGTAGCCGCGAGCGAATCGGAGGCGCCCCAAGGATACTTCGAAGAGTTTGTCGGGCCATGTGTTTTCGCCATGGGCGAGTGGTTCTCAATGTTGCGGATCGGCGCACTGGGAGGGGAAATCGAGGCCCGAATGCGGGAATTGCTGCCGGACGACCCGTTTCATGTCAAACTCAATCCAGGACACCTGATCCACCTCGACGAGTGGCTCAGCACGCCGTTTTTTCCCGGGTCCCGTGTCGAACTGCAATCCGGGATGGCGATCCAATCGGACGTGATTCCGTCGCACCCCGTATTCGTCTCGACGCGAATGGAGGACACCTTCGTGCTTGCCGGGCCGGACCTCCGCGCCGAATTGGCGAGCAGCTACCCGGAGTGTCTAGCCCGATGCCTTTCGCGCCGCGATTTCATGCGCTCGGTGTTGCGATTCGACGTGCCGGACGATGTTCTTCCGCTGTCGAATCTGCCCGGCGTTGTATCGCCGTATCTGCTCGCGCCGGACCGGGTCGCGACGTTAGGCTGACCCACCGCGTAACCTGATTCCCTGGGGCTGCGCCTTCTGCTACAGTTTCATGGGCTGCATCCTTGAGGAAGACGCCGGTGAACGAACATCGTGTAAGGGCGGCGCGCCGGGCGTCTCCGAATTCGGCGTGGCCACCAGGTATATTCAATGGCTGGCGTTGGGCGCGATCGCGTTGCGCGTGCCCGGGAAGCTGATGTGGAACGGCAAGAACCGCCGTTTCAGCAACAGCGAAGAAGCAAACAAATACCTCAAGCCTTACATCCGTAAGGGTTGGGAGATGAAGCGGTAAGCAGAAGAGGGAGCCATCGTGAGAATGATGAACTGGAAAGTTACGTTAGCCGCCGGCGCTTGCGCCGCATTGTGCGCGGGCATGTTGACGATGCAGGCGCAGCAGCCGGCCCCGGGCGGGCGCGGCGGCGGCCGGGGAGGATCGGCGCTGAACGTCTTCAATGCGGCCGACGCCGATAAGGACGGGACGGTGAGCCGTGAGGAACTGCGGGCCGCTTTCGCGAAATGGTTTTCCACCAGCGACACGGGCCAGACCGGCGCCGCGACGCAGGAGCAGCTTGCGGCGGCGCTCAACGCCGCGTTTCCGCAACCGGCGGCCCCGCCGCCCGGCGCAGGCCGCGGCGCACAGCCGACGACGCCCAAGCCCGAAGACGTGCAGAATATGATGGCCGCCCTGCCGGATAAGGCATACGCCAAGCCGGCGCGTCCACGCAAGATCCTGGTGCTCAATAAGGCCGCGGGTTTTGTCCATTCCTGCATCCCGCTCGCCGGGAAGACTCTGGAGGAGTTGGGCGCGAAGACCGGCGCCTGGACCGCGACGGTAACCTACGATCCCGCCGCGATCACCGCCGACAACCTCAAGCAATACGACCTGGTCTTTCTGAACAACACCACCGGAGCATTTCTCGACGATCCCAACGACCCCGCGGCCACCGCGGCGCGAAAGAAGGCGCTGCTGGACTTCGTCCGCTCAGGCAAGGGACTCGCCGGCATCCACGCGGCGTCCGATTCCTACCACGAGGCGAAGAATGCGCCGGCAATGGGCGCGCCGGCTTCGGGCTTCGGCGGCGGGCGCGGACCCGGCACGCAGCTGGCAATGCAGATGATGATGGCGGGGGACACAAACGGCGACCGGAAACTCAGCCGCGAAGAACTGAACGCGCTGGCCGATACGTGGTTCGACAAACTGGACACGGCCCACGCCGGCAAGGTCAATCAGGCCGATTTCACCGCGCGATTCGCTTCCGTGCTGCCGCCCAATCCCGGCGGCGGCGCTGGACGGGGGAATGGCGGGCCGCAAACCGGACGGCCGGGGCGCGATCCCCAGGCGGGAACCTGGCCCGAGTTCAACACGATGATCGGCGGTTTCTTCAAGTACCACTGGCTGGATCCCCAGCTGATCACCGTGAAGATCGACGACCCGAAGAGCCCCGTCACTCAGATGTTCGATGGCAAGGAGTTCGACATTCACGACGAGACCTACACGTTCGGGATGGAGGTCTGGTCTCGCTCGAACCTCCACATCCTGACCAGCATCGACTATGACAAGATGAGCGATGCGGACAAAGCCAAAGAAGATTTCCCGCGCGCCGATCACGACTACAGTTTGAGCTGGATCCGTCGTGAAGGCAGGGGCCGCGTCTTCTACGAAGCGCACGGCCACAACGAGCGCATCTATGCCATCAAACCGATGCTGGAGCACGTGCTGGCCGGCGTCCAGTATGCCATCGGCGATCTGAAGGCCGACGATAGCCCCAGCGTTAAGAAGTAATCACCCTACCTGGTTTAGTCTGGCCTAATAAGGACGGGGGCGGCCCGGAATCGGCGGCCCCCTCACTGGAGCCGGAATGCGTACAGGTTCGCTCCACCGGCGACGACTACGTATTGATGTCCGTCGAGCATGTACGTAATCGGAGCGTTGCTCGGGTTCGAAATGAGACCCGCGTGCCACAACGGCTCGCCGTTGCGCGCGTCGAATGCAATGAAGTTTCCTGAGCCATCGCTCCCGAACAACAGATTACCGGCAGTCGTCAGGAGACTCTGAGCGCCAGTATTGGTCGCGTGCTTCCACGCGATCTTTCCCGTCTTGTAGTCGATCGCGCGCAACTCGGTCTTGATGGTTCCCCCGCCCCGCTCGGCGCCCGAATAGCCTTCGGGCTGCGGGTCGGTGTCGGTTTTGTAAAAGATGGTGTAGGACTGCGACGTTCCCACGTAAAACAGACCCGTATCCGGGTTGAAGGCCGGATTCGGCCATCCGGTCGCTCCGTTCGAATTCGGCGAAGTCAGAGCACCGGCGACTTGCGGCTCCTTCATCGGATCGCGAATGGGCTGACCGTTGGGAGCGATGCCTTTGTACCAATTGAGGCCCTCAACGAAAGGCGCCGTGAGGATGCTCTTTCCGTTTGTCCGGTCCAGGACGTAGAACAATCCGCCGCGATACGCCTGCGCCAGCAGCTTGCGCGGCTTGCCATCCACAACGCCATCCAGGAGAACGGGCGTCTGGGCGGCGTCCCAATCGTGCGTGTCGTGCGGGGAAAACTGGAAATACCATACCATCTTCCCGGTGTCCGGATTCACAGCCACCACCGAAGCGGTATAGAGGTTATCGCCCTCGCGGCTTTGCCCGGCCATGACAGGATTGGCGTTGCCGACGGGAAGGTAGAGGAGGTTCAGTTCGGGATCGTAGGTCGATGGATACCAGATGCCGCCGCCACCGTGTTCCACGGCCGACTTGTTGGGCCATGTCTTAAAGCCGGGATCGCCTTCGTGAGCGGTGGTCCAGAAATGCCACTGCACTTCGCCGGTTTCGGGGTCTCTGGCCTCGGCGAAGTTCGGCACGTCGAGGAAATCGCCGCCCACCCCGACAATCACGTGATTGCCGACGACGATCGGCGCGACGGAGGAGAAGTAGTCGCGTTTCACATCGGCGAGTTGTTTGTTCCAGCGCTCCTTGCCCGTCTTGATGTCCAGTGAAACCAAGTGGTTATCGTAGGTCTCGAAGAACAGCCAGTCGCCGTAAATACCCACGCCGCGATTGCCGAGCGCGAAGGCGGGCAAGCCACGCCAGGTATACTTCCAGATCTCCCGGCCGTTGCGCGCATCGATGGCGAGCACCGTGTTCGGCTCCGTGATGTAGAGGACGCCGTCCACCAGCAGCGGCGCGCATCTCGTGTTGGCAAAGCCGGCGCCGGAAGGCTCGGGTCCGGGACCGCCGATATTCGCGCCCGGAGTCATGTTGATCTGATTGACCCAGGCCAGAGTCAGATTGTGCACGTTGTCCGCATTGATTTCTTTCAGCGGGCTGTAATGCCGGCCGGAATAGTCGCCGTGAAAGGTAGGCCAACTATCGGCCTTTGGATGCACAATCGCGTCGGGCGGCAGAGTTTGGGCGCACAGGGCTGCGGCCGATGCCGCATACAGAACAATCGACGAGAGCACGTTCCGTTTCATTCCGGTCCTCATTTCAGTGTCGCCAGGTATGCGGTAAGGTTGTGCATGTCCCGATCGGACAGGCGCGTCATAATATCGATGTGCGCCTGCAGGGGATCGGTGATCTCGACTTTCGGGACGCCCCGATTGCGGGCCCAGGTCCTGGTCGATCCATCGGTTAGACGAATCACCACGTCGAAATCCGTGACGCGCACCGGGGCTCCCTTAATAGTCTCGCCGGATGGCAGCGTCACCGTCGCGAAAGGCGCAAGCTCGGACGCGCCGCGGCCGAAGCCGCCGCGGCCGGCGCGCGGCATGACCAGGCGATCCTGCAGAGTGGCGACGTCGTACTTCGCGCCGACGCCCTTGAGGTTGCCGGCCGGCGAGTGGCATTTGTTGCAACCCCCGCCGCCATTGAAATATTGCTCGCCGGCCTTGGGATCGCCGACGAGCACCTCGGCAATGCGCACGTCGCCGCGGCCCGAGGCGTAGACCACGCGTGAGTGCAGATAGGCGGCGATATCAGCCATCTGGCTGTCCGTAACCTCGACTTTGGCGACTTTCGAGTGTTGTGCCCCGCGAACGTGATTCGCCAGTTGCACTCCATCTTCGTCGTGAAGGGTGACATTGGACACGATGAGGTCGGGACCGGCCTGGCCGCCCTTGCCGCGGGCGCCGTGGCAGTAGCCGCAGGTGGAATTATAGGCCGTAAGACCGCGATTGACCGCTTCGGCAGAGTAGATCTTGAACCGGCCGACGCGGCCACCGCCGCCACCGCCACCACGGCCCCCGGGGGGCTGAGCGCTGATTACGCTCGCACCGGCCAGCAGGGTGATAGTCACTATCGGGACGCAACTCTCGAATTTCAGTTTCATGGATCCTCGGTTGGCGGGACGGAACCTCTGTCCGAATCATCATATAGCGTCCGGGACGCCTCGGCAAGCGTTTACAGTCGTTGTCGGCTCCGCGCGGGTCGTGCGACAATTCCAGCCATGCCGAGGCGCGCGAATCGCCCGCGATTCTATGTTTTATTGCCGGTAGCAATCATGCTGGCGCTGTGCGCGCCCGCGCAAAGCCCGAGCGGCGCGGCGCCGGCGACGAAGAGCGTTTCCCAGAACAGTTACGTCGATCCGGCGGTTTGCTCCCAGTGCCACCAGGGAATTGCCGAGACCTACAAGAAGACCGGCATGGCCCGCTCGTTCTACCGCGCGACGCCTCAGAACATGCCGGAGGCAGTCAAGAACAACCGGCCTTTCTTCCATAGCGCATCGCACACGTACTTCGAAACGTTCGAGCGCGGCGGAAAATTCTACCAACGCCGGTGGCAGATCGGATTCGACGGTAGGGACACCAATGTCGAGGAGAAGCAGATCGATTACGTGCTTGGCTCCGGCAACCACGCGCTGACCTTCCTGCACCTGACAGCGCGCCATACCCTCCAGCAGTTGCCCTTGGGATGGTATGCGGAGAAAGGCGGCTACTGGGCGATGAATCCGGGTTACGACCGGCTGGATTATCAGGGGTCCACGCGGGCGATCCATTTCGAGTGCATGTCCTGCCACAACGCTTACCCCCGGATTCCGGCGTCGCAACGCGAAACGGGAGCGGAGGCGCGTTATACGGTTCCCCTGCCGGAGGGCATCGATTGCCAGCGATGCCATGGACCCGGAGCGCGCCACGCCGCCATGGCCGGCGCAGGCGCCACACGCGGCGAGATTCGCGCGGCGATTGTCAATCCCGCCAGGCTGAGCGCCGACCGGGAACTCGAGGTGTGCCTGCAATGCCATCTGGAAACCACCAGCCGGCTGCTGCCCCATGCGATGCCACGATTGAATCACGGGCCTTTCGAGTACATTCCAGGGCAGCCCTTGGGAGATTTCCGGCTGGACTTCGACCGGGCGCCGGCCAAGAACGAGGACTTTGAGGTCGCGCACGCCGCTTATCGGTTGCGGGCTTCGCAGTGCTTTCTGAAGAGCGCAGGTAAGTTGCGCTGCACGTCATGCCACAACCCGCACGACATCCCTCGGGGCGAAGCGGCGGCGCGCCGCTACAACAGCGTTTGCCAAGGCTGTCACGCCGCGCCTCAGGCGGCCGGTCACCAGGCGCAGGCGGACTGCATCGGCTGCCATATGGCGAAGCGGCGCACCGACGACGCGGTGCACATCGTGATGACCGACCACAAGATCGTGCGCCAGAAGCCCGCGGACGATCCGCTCGCGGACAAGGCGGAGAAGCATGAGACGTCCGCGAATTCGTATCGCGGCGCAGTCTCGCTGTACTATCCGGAAACGCCGGCGCAGACTCCCGAAATGGAAATGTATCTCGCGCTGGCGCAGATTAAGGATCGGAGCAATCTCGAGGCTGGCTTGCGGCAGCTTTCCGCATTGATCGAAAAGCACCGTCCGGGGCAAGCGGGCTTCTATGCCGGTCTGGGCGAGGGCTACCGGGCAGCGGGAGATCTCGCCAAAGCCATTCCCTGTTTCGAAGAAGCCACCCGGCGTGCGCCGGCGTCCGAGATCGTTTGGCTGCAACTGGGGAGCGCGTTGATGGAATCCGGTCAATGGGTGAAGGCTGAAACCGCGTTGCGGCGCGCGAAGGCCCTGCGGGCCGACGATCCCGCGGTTCTGACGCTGCTCGGCTGGGTCCTTTGGCAGCAGGACAAAGCCACCGAGGGCCGTGCGTCTCTGGAAGCAGCTGTGAAGATCGATCCGGACCTAGCGGATGCCCGCAATTATCTGGGATCGCTCTTGATGGCGACGGGCAACGCGCCGGCTGCCGAGCGGGAGTTCCGTGAGGCGGTGAGGATCAACCCCGCGACCGCGGAGTACCGGGCGAAACTAGCGGCGTTATTGGCATCGCGCGCGCAACTCCCGGAAGCCACTTACCAGGTGAAGGCAGCCGTGGAGGGCGATCCCGAACTGGCAGCCGCCCGGCTGCTGCTGGGGCAACTGCTCCTGGCGAGCGGCGATTCGCTGGGCGGAATCCGGGAATTGGAGGCCGCTATCCGGCTGAAGCCGGATTCCGGCCGCGCACACTATGAATTAGGTGTTGCGCTGGCACGGACCGGAAATCGGACGGGGGCCATCGAGCATCTGAAACTCGCGGCCCAGGGTCCGGATACGGACGCGAGGGCCGCGGCGCTTCAGGTGTTGCGCAGTCTCGGGCAGTGATTCCTATCTCAGAACTGGAATCTCATCTCCAGCGACAGGATGCGCGGCCCGCGCTCGCCCGTGAGCGCGCCGATGTTCGCGTTGGTGTTTCGGAATGGGCCGGACGGGGTGGAGATGCAATCGGTTGTCGAGCCCAAGGTGCAGGGCTGGAAGGTGAAACCCGAGTTCACGCCGGTGAACTGCACGTGGTTCAGGACGTTGAACGCCTCCAGTTTCAACTGGAATTCGCGCCGTTCGCCAAGCGCGATCTTGCGCGCCAGGGTCACGTCGTGATTGATGTACCCGGGGCCGTACATGATATTGACGCCGGCGTTTCCGAACGATCCGATGGCCGGCACAGAGAATGCCGCCGGATTGAAATACCGGACACCGTGCGGCAGCCCGGGCGTGCCCGCCGGGACGTCCGCGTACGGATTGCCAACCACGTCGATCCGCGAGCCGCTGGTCGGAGTTCCGGTGAAGTCCACGCTGTTCGTGGTGCTGAAGCTCGGAGTGAACGGCGAACCGGACACAATTCCGGTAATACCCGAAATATTCCAGCCATCTACGATGGCGCTCACAACCTTGCTGTTCGTGAGCTTCTTGCCCACCTTCGGCAAGTCGTAGGCGTAGTATATCGAGGCGATATGCCGGCGGTCGAATCCCGCCGGTCCATAATTCCGCTTCCAGTTGTCGCCCACCAGGGGATCGATGCCGCTGAGACTGAACGCATGCGACAAGGCATAACTACCGCCGAAGATCAGTCCGTGTTGCATTCTGTGACGAACCGAGATTTGCAGCCCGTCATAACGGGACTTCCCGGAGAACACCGCCAGGTTGACGTCCCCTATACCGGGATAGATGGAGCGGGAGAGCGCCGCCGGCAAACGCGCCGGCTGTCCAGTGGCGGTCAGGGGCTGCGTCCGGTCCGCAAATGGGCCAAAGCTTGCATACAGAGGAATGGGGTTCAGGTTCTGACGGAGTTGCTGGTGCAATCCGAAAGTGCCCTGATACCCAACGTCGATCACCGTGCCGAACCCGATATTGTGCTGGATGGTCAAGCTGGCATTCCGCGTCTGCGGGATCGGTGTGTGGCCGGTCCATTGCGTGATGTTCTGCGGTCCAAATAATCCTTGCAGCGAAGCGATCTGGCCGATGTTGCCATAGTAGGCGGTGAATGTGTATCCAACGGGCGGCTGTCCGGACATGCCGTAAACCTGGTTACCGTCCAGGCGGTCGTAGAATACGCCGAAGCCGCCGCGGAGAGCGGTCTTTCCATTACCGAACACATCCAAGGCAAAACCGATGCGCGGCGCCACGAGAATCGGCGCATTGGTGTATGTTTCATAGGGGACGCCGTTCTCCCCAGCGGTCACCATGCCATTCGCCACATTGCCTGTATTGGGAACGTACAGGCCGATGAGGGCTGCCGGCACGATCTTCCCGGTTCCGGGATCTCTTCCCACGCGGTTTGTGCCGGTGCACGGATTGACCCCATTCTGGCAGTACGGCTCGTAGATACGGGGCACCGCCGAAAGAGAGAACTTCTTGGGATCGAAGTATGCAAATTCCTTATTCTTGTCGATCTGCGGCGTGGCGTTATAGAACCGGGCGCCGTAGTTCAGCGTCAGGCGCTTGTTGATCTTCCAGTCGTCCTGAGCGAAGAACTCGATGTTCCAGTAATACACGTCATAAACGAAGTGTCCGGTCTTCTCTGCGTAGGTGGAGAAGTTCCCCAGTAGAGCGTTGGAGAAACCATCGCCCGAGTCGAGCGGATTACTGTTGTTCTGTCCGAAGGCATACGACCCGATATAGTTGATATCGCCCGGCTGCAGCTTGCGGTTACGCTCGATGTAAATTCCAGCTTTGATCGTGTGGCCGTTCTTGATCCACGTCAGGTTGTCGGAGAACTGGCGGATCCGATTGGTATTGATGTAGTCGATATCGCCGGGCGCATAGTTCGGAGCGTTAGGCGGGATGCCGCCGAAATTCATGTTGGGGAGGAAGCTTCCGTACCCATTGGAGCACTGGCACGGACCCGACAGCAGGTCACCGCCGGGGCCGGGCCCGACCGGATGCAATGGAAGCAGGCTGGGAAGGGGCTGCCCGGACTGGGGCGTGCCCGGCGCGCCGTTGGCCAGTGAGCGCGCAATCTCCGCGGGGTTCGCCGCGAAATAGGCGAAATAGTTGTAGCTCCAGTTGTACGTCGCCTGGTTGACCAGCGTCGGGCTAAACGTATAATTCACCGTGCCCACGAATCCCGTTCCCGGATTGGGGTGCTGCTGGATGCCTTTCAAGAACGAAATCCCCTTGAAGAGCTGGTCCTGGGTATCGAAGTCATGGCCGTAGCGGAAATAGCCGTTCAATTTACTGGTGGCATTCACATCGATACGCACGATGTCGTTGCGCCGCGGGTGCGCGCCCGATCCGGATGCCTGGAAATTGTCCGCCTGGAACTGAGCCGTGCCGGGAGCAAAGAACGCATTCGGCAGCGGGAAGAAGTTCAACAGCGACAGACCCCACCCATTGATGCGGTTAGCGGGAATCTTGTTGCCCGGAAATGGACTGCCGTTGTTGTCCGGGTCCTTGATGGTGATCAACGAGCCAGACTGCAGGATGCTCTGCGAGAAATCGCCGGCGCGCTCGAGCGCGGTGGGCATGCTCTGGTACTGCGTGTTGAAATTCACCAGCTGCCGGGTATATTCCTGTGACGCGAAGAAGAACACCTTGGTCTTCTCCGTATTGAACAGCTTTGGAATGTAGACCGGCCCGCCCAAACTGAAGCCGGCGATATTGTAGCGGTAGCGCGGGAGCGGCACACCGGTTTGATTGTTGAAAAACCGGTTGGCGTTGAACTGTTCGTGGCGGTGCGTCCACCATCCGCTGCCGTGGAACTGCTGAGTGCCGCCCTTGGTCACGATGCTGATTGTCGCGCCGGCATTGCGCCCGTTTTCCGCCGAGAAGTTCGAGACCAGCACTTTGACTTCGGCAATGGAATCGATGTTCGGCTCAAAATGCGCGAAACAGCTGCGGCAGCCGGTGTCGATATCGGTCGCGCCATCCACCGACATCCCGGTCACGCCCGGGTTGCCGCTAAACGTCAGTCCGCCAAGGACGCTGCCGCCGGCCGCATCCCGCCCCGTGCTCGTGTCGAGCACGCCCGGCAGCAGTCTCATGTAGCTCATCAGGTCGCGTCCCTTGATCGCTACGGTGTTCAACTCCTCGGACTGCACTGTGGCGGATCGTTCGCTGGTGGCCGTCTGCACCGCGGCGACTTCCCCGGTTACACTGATCGACTCGGTGACGTTGCCCAAAGCCAGCACGACTTTGCCCAAATCACGCGCTTCGCTGGTGCCGAGCTCAATATTGCTAACCGTGAGAACCTTGAAGCCCTTCGCCTGGACCGTCACGGAATAGGATCCGGCAAAGATGTTGGTGACGCGGAAAAACCCGCCCGCGTCGGACACTGTGTTCTGCGAGGCGGCAGTGCCCACGTTGGTGAGCCTGATTTCGGCCCCCGGCACGACGCTGCCGGCCGGATCGACGACAATTCCCAGAATCGAACTGGAAACAGTTTGCGCTAAGCTGGCAATCGTCCCGAGTACGAACAGAGCGCTCAATAGGGCAAGTCTGCGTGGTTGCATTCCCTGGTGTCCCCTCCCACTGGGTCGTAACGATATCAGAGAAGCATCCTGAATGCAAGCGCCTTCATTCAGAATTTACTCTCTGCCTTCCGTTCGTCGCGCGGCCACCAAGTTGCTTGAATAGAGCACTTTCATGGGGATCTCCCCCGGCGCGCGGTGGCTTTCCAAAGGGCCCGGGCTAGCGGGTAAAAGTCACGGTCCGGACGACCCCTGCACCCTCGCGAACGACTACCAGGCGATCCGCCGACACGTTCGTCAGCCTCTCCACCCTGCCATTCGGCCAACGGATCTCGATCTCCGCTTTTTGTTCAGACCCCAGCCCGAAGTGCAGCCTGCGATCGTTCACGGAAAGGTACGAACTTTGTGCCAGCACGGCCTGCGCCTGCCTGCGATCGCCATAGCTCACAACGACGCTGGCGCCGATGGCGCTGCGATTCGATTCCACGCCCTCGAGCAGCACCTTGAGCCAGTGACCGGCGCCGCGCGCGTCATTGCGCAAGAGGGACGGCGGCTCGTTCATGTTCATGATGAGCACGTCGATATCGCCGTCGTTATCGAAATCGCCGAAGGCCGCGCCGCGGCTGGAATGCAGTTGCTTCATCGCCGGTCCGGCCTCCTCCAGCAATTCTTCAAAGCGTCCACCACCCAGATTGCGAAATACGACGTTGGGTGTCTTATAGGGGGCATCGGGCAGGGACTTCTCGACTTCCGGCGAGACCATCCCGGTGGTGAAAAAGATGTCGGGCAACCCGTCGTTATCGAGGTCCTGGATCGCCGCTCCCCACCCCACAAAGCGCGTCTCGACCCCGAGACCCGCGCGCGTAGTCACGTCGCGGAACGTGCCCCTGCCATTGTTGCGGTACAGGATATTCGTATCCTCGCTGAAATGCGTTTTGAAGATATCCAGGCTCCCGTCGGTGTCGAAATCGCCGATCCCCAATCCCATGCCCGCCTGCTCCTTGCCATCCTCGTTGAGCGCCACTCCGGTCTCCAGGCCGCGCTCGCTGAACGTGCCATCGTGGTTATTGCGAAACAGGAGACTGGGCACACTATCGCAGGCGACATAAATATCGGGCCAGCCATCGCCGTCGAAATCGGCGGCCACCGCGGTCAGGCCGTAGCCGCCATGACCCGCAATGCCGGCGCGCTCGCTGACGTCGGTGAAGGTCCCGCCGCCGTTGTTGTGGTACAGACGGCAATGCTCGCGGGGAAGGCCCTGCGGACCGCAATAGACCGGCACGCCCCTCCAATTGCACGCCGGATTTTTTCCGCGAGGCTGGATCTTCGCCATATCGAAGCCGACGTAATGCGCGACGAAGAGATCGAGCCGTCCGTCACGGTCGTAGTCGATCCAGGTGCAGCCCGTGCCGTATCGCACGCCTTCGTGCAACAGTCCAGCTTCCTTCGTGACATCGCGGAACGTGCCGTTCCCTTCGTTATGGAACAGGATGTTCTGTCCCCAGCAGGTGATGAAGAGGTCGTCGAATCCGTCGTTGTCGTAATCCCCGACCGTGATGCCGGCGGCCCAGACGCTGCGCCCCAGACCCGAGCCGGCGGTCACATCGCGAAAGGTCCCATCGCGATTGTTGTGGTACAGCCTGATGGTCGCGTCGGCGGGTGTGGGACCGGTTCGGCGGCGGCCCGTCAGCATGACGATGTCGATCCAGCCGTCATTGTCGTAATCGAAAAATGCCGCGCCGCATCCCATGGATTCGAGGATATAGTCGGCCTTGCCTTCGTCTCCGTAGATCACGGGAGCGCGCAGCCCTGCCGCGGCCGCGACGTCGGTGAATTTGGCGTGGAAGGGCAGGCCTGAGGACTTGCCACGGGGCACGGGCGCCACTCCGCGCGATGCCATCCCGCCGAAGCGCTGCGCGCGGGCCGCGGCGGCGAGAACCGGCACTGTCAGGATTTTGCGGCGCGTCATCGGACGGGGTTACCAGTCCCTGGGGCGACGTGACTGGAACAGCCGCCGCGGGTCGGGCGCATCGACCGGTTTGACGGCGTCAGTCTTGCGGAGTTGCGCGGCGAGATTCTGCACCCATGGATCGTCCGGCGCAGCCCGCAAAGCCCGCTGGATCGCGGATTCCGCCTCAGGGATGCGCGTGGGCGCCGCGCGCAGAATGCTGTCCGCGAAATGAGCCAGCGTTTCCGGGCTGTGGGCGCCGAGCGAGACCGCGGTCTGCAGCGCCTGGCTCGCCTCCTCGTACCGCGCGTGGGCCGCATGGATCATGCCGCGCGCCACCCAAACCGCGGCCAGCTCCGGCCAACGGCGCTGCACCGTATCCAACTCCTGCGTCGCCTCCTCGGTTTGCCCCGCCAGTTCGAGCAGCGCGGCGCGCATCACCCGAATCTGCGGCTCCTGCGGCATCGCTTGCTCGGCCTTGGAAAGCAGCTCGATGGCGCTGGCGCCACGCTCGTTACGCGACAGCAGAACGGACGCCTGCCAATACAAGTCGGCGTCCTTCGGCGCAGCGCCGATCGCCCGATTCAATGCCGCCACCGCTTCGTCGGCTTTGCCTGCCGCGTCCAGCATTTGGGCGCGCGCCAGGTGATACGCGGCGTCACGGCGCTGCGAGGGAACGCGCTCCAGTTGCCGCAGTCCATCGGCGGCGCCGCTGGTTCGAAAGACGCCGATGGCAATATCGAGTTCGAGGCCGGAAGACGGATCGGACGCCGCGGCATTTTCCAGCAATTCCCGCGCAAGCGTGTACTGTCGCGCTTCCAGCAGGGCGCGTCCCGCATCGGCCATCACGGCAGCGCTCGTCTTGAGATTTGCGATCGCGCGGGCGGCCGCGGCGGCCCGGTCGAGCTGACCCTCCTCCAGCGACAGTTTCAGATAGTGCAACTGGGCGATCGCATCCTCCGGGTGCTCGTCCACGGCCTTCTCCACGCGCGCCCGATAATCGGCGCGTTGCTGTTCGGGGGTGAGACTCAGGTACCGCATCAGGTCCTTGGGCGCCTGGGGCGGACGCATCTGGCGGTATCGGCCCATCAGGATCTCGGATTCACCCTCTTTTCCGGCTTCCGCGAGCGCGCTCGCCAGGTGCAGCACCACAGTCGACTCGCCCGGCGCCAGGTCGGCGGCGCGGCGTAACACCCGGACGGAGTCGGCCAGCCGGTCGAGCGCGCGGTAGGCTTGCCCGAGGCGGTCGAGGATGAGCCCGTTCGAGGGTTCCCCGGCAACGGCGGCTTCCAGATCGGGAACCGCTGCCTCGGGATTGCCTTGCACGTAATGGAGCGCTCCCCGCGCCGCGCGCGCGGCAATAAAGTCGGGCTTCAGCGACAGCGCTTTGTTCAGGCTCTCGATGCCCTTCGTGGGGTCGCTGGTGCTTTGCGCCAGTCCGAGCTGGTAGTACCCGAGCGGGTCGTCGGGATGGCGCTTGATGTACCACTCGAGATCCGCCATGCCGGTGTCGAACTGGCGAATGTGCGTGCGCGCGAAGCCGCGTTCGCGGCGCGCGGTGTCGTCGTTGGGGACGAGTTCGAGATAGCGGTCCCAGGCGGCGGCGGAATCCTCGTCCGCCGAAAGTTCGCCCGTCGTGACCGCAATCAACCGGACCACGTCGGCGCGTTTGGGCGCGAGGCGCGTGGCCTGCGCGAGCAGGCGCAAGGCGGGTTCGGGCTGTTTGAGCCGGCTGTAGACGAAAGCGAGACTGTAGAGCGCGTCGACATTTTCGGGCTGCTGCCGGACAGCCGTTTGGAGGAGATCGCGCGCTCGTTCGTAGCGCTGCGCATACAGGGCTACGACACCCAGGTCGTACAGCACGCGGAAATTCGACGGTTCGAGAGCCAGCGCCTGGGTCAGGAACGCCTCGGCGCGTTCATAAAGACCCGCTTGCGCCAGCGTCCACCCCAGGGAGCCGCTGAGCGCCGCATCCTTTTGACTCCCGGCCAGGAGGCGCTGGAAGACCGCCTCCGCCTCTTCACGCGCCCCGCCGGTTTCGAGCGCAGCCAGCCGCAAGACCGCCGCATCCGAATCGTCGCGCTGCGCCGCGGGCAGTTGATCGAGGTAAACCAGCGCTCCGCGAGTGTCCTTCGCGGCCAAGGCGATCTGCGCCAGTTGCAGATTGGCGTAGCGATCGGTGCGGTCGATGGCGAGCGCTTTCTGGAACGCCTCGCGTGCGCCTCTCTGGTCGCCGGTGAACAGCAGGTGATTTCCGTAGTTGTCGAACGCGCGCGCCGATTGAGGAGCCTCTGCGATGGCGCGCTGGTGCAAGCTCTTCGCCTCCGGGAACTTCTTCTGGTTGTCCAGCGCGACACCGAGCAGGCTCATCGCTTCGGCGTCGTTCGGATGAAGCTTCAACTCGGCGCGCAGCTTCGTCTCGGCTACGGAGAACTCCCCGCGTTGCAGGGCCGCGGCCGCTTCGCGCACGCCGGGAGTGAGGTCCGCCGCCGCGCACAAGGCGGCGAAGGTCGCGATAAGCGTTGCGAGACGCCGCTTCACACTCCCGATTGTATCGGGTCGGCCGGGAGCCCGTGATATCCTCAACACCAAGTGTGGTCTCGCCGCCAGATTCTGACTCTGCCCGCGCTGGCGGGCGCGGCGCGCGGGCAGCGGTATGGCGGCATGGCATCACGCGGGGTCGCGCCGCAGCCGCGCGGCAAGCCTTCGGGACTTCCATTCCACGCCAAATTCACCAACATCGCGGCGGCGGCGGGACTGCGCGCTCCCGTGATCTACGGAGATGAAGGCAAGGCCGACTACATCCTCGAATCCATGGGATGCGGCGCGGCATTTTTCGATTACGATAATGACGGCTGGATGGATATCGTCATGCTGACGGGCCGCCGCCGAACCGGTCCCACGCCTCCGGACGCGACGATCAGGCTGTATCACAATAATCGCGACGGGACCTTCCGCGACGTGACCGCGCGTTCCGGTCTGGGACGGAGTGTCTGGGCCGCGGGGATCACGGTCGGCGACTACGACAACGACGGATTCGACGACCTCTTCATTACCTGCTGGGGACAGAACCTCCTGTTCCATAACCAGGGAGATGGCACGTTCCGGGATGTCACGAAGGAAGCGGGGCTATTGCACGACGGCGCGCGCTTCGGCACGGGTTGCACCTGGATCGACTATGACCGCGACGGCCGGCTCGATCTCTTCGTGGCGCACTATCTGGTTTTCGACCCGGACAAGATTCCAATTCGCGGCAAAGATCCGATGTGTGTCCGCAATGGCGTTCCCGTATTCTGCGGTCCCAATGGCGTGGCCCAGGAGCGGCATCGCCTCTACCACAACAACGGCGACGGCACATTCACCGATGTGAGCGAGCAGGCCGGCATTCTCGGCGTCAAGCCTAACTATGCCTTGACCGCGACCGCCGCCGATTTCGACGGCGACGGCTGGCCCGATATCTACGTCGCCTGCGACACCTCTCCGAGCCTGTTCTTCCGGAACAACCACGACGGCACATTCACCGAGCGCGGCCTCGAGGCCGGAGTCGCGCTCAACGAGGACGGGCGCGAGCAGGGAGGCATGGGGCTCGGAATCGGCGATTTCGACAACGACGGTCATCTCGACATCTTCAAAACCCACTTCAGCGCCGACACCCATGCCCTCTACAAAAACAACGGGAAGGGCGCGTTTCGCGATGTGACGACGCGGGCAGGCCTGGCCGTGGAGACTCGCTTCGTTGGATGGGGGGCGGCGATACAGGACCTCGACAATGACGGGCTGCCCGACATCTTCTTCACGACCGGGATGGTCTACCCGGAGGTCGAGCCCCACGAACCCGACTCGCCGTTCAAGACCCCGAGTGTCGTGTTTCGGAATCTCGGTGGCGGGAAATTCGAAGAGCTGCTGGATCAGGCCGGCCCGGCGATGAAGGAGGTCCACTCCAGCCGCGGCGCCGCGTTCGGCGACTTCGATAACGACGGCGATATCGATGTGCTCATCATGAACATCAACGAGCCGCCTTCGCTTCTGCGCAACGACGTCAGCGGAACGGGTCACTGGCTGAAGGTGCGGCTGGAAGGCGTGAAATCGAATCGTAGCGCGATCGGCGCCACGGTCGTGGTGACCTATGGTGAGCGCCGGCAGGCGCAGGCCGTGCTGGCGCAATCGTCGTACCTCTCCGTCAACGACCGCAGACTCCATTTCGGGTTGGGGGCCGAAACCAAGGCCGCCATCGAGATTCGCTGGCCGAATGGCCTGCGGGAGACGATCGAAGATGTCGCCGCCGATCAACTGGTGGTGATCCGCGAGGCTGCGGGCATTGTTCGAAGGGAGAGTTTCCCGTCGCGCAAACCCTGAGTTCGGCCCCGGGGAGTCCGGGGCAGAGTGGACGCAATCTTCTTACGGCTCACGACATGGCTTTGCGAACTTTGTCGAAGAAAGCCGTGACGATCGTCTTGGGGTCGCCTTGGCCGAGCGCCTCGATCGGCAGGAAGCCGCGGTATCCGACTTTCTCGATAATGGCCCGGATCTTGGCGAGATCGATCGGCGCGGCCTCTCCCTTGATGTACACCTGTTCTTTGATTTGCCAGGTGCAGGCATAGGGCAGTAGTTTTTCAATCTCCGCGTACGGATCGCCCTGCCGCAGACTGCCGACATCGAGGACGACGCTGAACCACTCCGAATTGACCGCCTTCACGACGCGGATCGTCTCGTCCGCGGTCTTCAGGAAGTCGTCGTGGTGCTGCAGGCCGATGATGACGCCGTGCTGCTTGCCATACTCGGCGCATTCCCGGAAGGCCGGGACCATCCATTCGAGCACTTGATCGAACTTGTAATTCTTCGGAATCGAGGGCCCGGAGAAGACCCGAATGAAGGATGCGCCCATCTTTTCGGCGGCGACGATCCACTCCTTGACCAGGTCGATCTGCGCTTTGCGCGCCGCCGGGTCCGCCAAAGTGAAATCGTTGCGGACGCCCGTGCCACTGATGGAGACGCCATTGACATAGGCCTTGCGTTTCAGGTTGTACAGATAGTCGTCGCCGGGGACTTTGGGATAGCCGGGGAAGTAATAGCCCGTGGCGTCGAGGCCGTCGATGTCATGCGCCGCGCAATAATCGATCACGTCCTCGAGTGTCATCTGCTGCGCCACCAGCGGACGATTGAACGAGTAGGAGTTGAGAGCCAGCTTGAGCTTGACACCGGACCTGCGTTTGACTTCTCCAGCGGCCAGCGCCGCTTGCGGCGTCGCGCACAGAGCGGACGCCGCAAGCGCGATCGAACGGGTCAAAAACGCGCGACGTAGGGTTGGAACATGCATGGTTCTTCCTCGCAGTTGCGGCTAGTATATACCCATGATCCCCGATGCTTCAGCCCCGTTTCTGCCGCAGTTTCTGTGACGCCTTTTCGACTTCTCCCCAAACTCGCAGCAGATTGCCGCTCCAGAGCTTTCCGATCTGTTGTTCCGTGTAGCCGCGCCGAACCAGTTCCACCGTGACGTTCAATGCTTCCGCCGCGCTGTTCCAGCCGTCGATTCCACCGCCGCCATCGAAGTCCGACGAAATTCCAACGTGATCGATCCCGATCAGCTTCACGGCGTAGTCGATGTGATTCACGAAGTCCTTCACGTTGGCTCGGCCCGCGGGCGGGAACTTCGCGTCAATCTCAGCCAGCCGTTTGTCGTATTCCGCGCGCCGCTCCGGTGAAAGGGTATCGAGACCCGCATTTCCGCGCCCCCGGCCGCCGCCGCCACCCCTGCGACCCTGGGGGGCCGGAGCGTCGGCGCTCTCTACCGGGCATGCCCGAGCCGAATTCGCCGCAGCGCCTTCGGCAGCGGCGCCGCGGCCACGACCTCCCGCCCCTCCGCCGAACCCGCCTCGTCCGCCTCCCTGCGAGGCCAGTCCGGACTCTTCCCGCAGCTTCGCGAGGGCGTCGGTGCGTTCTTTCGAGTCGGTCTTGACATATGACGCGAACCCCACGATCTGAATCACGCCGCCATTCTTTTTCAGAGCCAGCAACTGCTCGTCATCCATGTTCCGGCTGACGTTGGCGAGCGCGCGCACTCCGGAATGCGATGCGATCACCGGAGCCTGAGAGAGCCGCATCGCTTCCATATTCGCGCCTTTCGAGGGATGCGACAGATCGACCATCATGCCCAGCCGATTCATCTCGGCGATGACTTCGCGGCCCAGGGGCGACAACCCGTTGTTGTAAAGGTAGCCCTGAGCCTCTCCCGTATTGGAATCGGCGAGCTGACTGTTGCCATTGTGCGCCAGAGACATGTACCGGCCGCCCCGGTCATAGAACTCCTTCACCCTCTTGAGGTCGGTTCCAATGGGGTATCCGTTCTCGACACCAATGACGGCAATTCGAAGACCCTTCTTGTGCAAGGCGAGAACGTCGGCGGGCGTCAACGCCAGGCCGATGCGATCCGGCGCGATCTGCTCCGTCAACCGATGAATGGCGTCGAACTTCGCGACCGCCTGCCGGTACGCGCCGTCAAACCCTTCCGGTGTGAGCGGGCCTTGTCCGACATAAACGATCATGAACGTTACGTCCATGCCGCCTTCGATCATCTTCGGCAGGTTGACCTGCGTCGTGAGACGCATGGTGTAATTGCAATCCGCCGTGAAGTTCGCGGGCTCGATATCGTTGTGCGTGTCGAGCTTGAGGACGCGGCTGTGAATACTCTTCGCTTTGGCAATCAGAGCGGCATCGTTGGGTTGCGCCGGACTTGTCGCCGCTGTGATCTGCAACAGCAGAGCGACAGATGACGCCGTCATCCCGGCAATCTTGAGCTTTCGCTTGGACGGAAACATTCCTTATCGTAGCAGCGCCGGGAACCGCCCGATCCGGAAATTCCAAGCCTCCACGATCATTTCGCCGCTTTGCCGGCAGCCGCGCCCGCCTTTCCGTTCAAGACATCCTCCAGGGAGTCCGCGAGGATAAAATTGTCGAAATAGATGGTGTCCACCGAAGGACGGTGCGGACTTCGATGAATGCCGGGCTGGCAGAAATATACCGTCTCGGGGCCCTTGGTCTTCAGTTTCTTATCCAGAACCAGAACTCCGTCGAACCATAGTCGCGTGTTTCCTTTCTCCGGATCCTCCGACCAATGGATGTGCATCGCCAACTGATGCCATTTGCCCGTCGTGAAGTCCGCCTGCCAATGCGTGCCGTTACGGCCGAGGTTCCCCGTGCCGTACTTGATCAGCGCCCCGCCGCCCTCCTTGGGCTCGACCCACCAGGTCATGACGTTGTCGTATCGCGGCGGCGGTGTCCCCTCCCAATAAAAGAAGTTGTCGCGGTCCTTCGGCGCCTCGGCCATGTACAGGTAGAACGACATATAGGTGTCGGAGCCTT
>CAZSQK010000067.1:0-45815 GCA_964608645.1 uncultured Solibacteraceae bacterium
GCCACAATCAGCGTCTCCAAACCGCTCACTTTGGCGCACGCGGCCGGCGCACAGGTCTCCGGCACCGGCATTACCCTCACCACGGCGTTGACCAAGGCGCATGCGGGTGGGGCTCAGGTCGGCAGCAACCTTCCCACGCCCGGTAAGCCCAACCAATATTACAGGAGGCGTAATTGAGGGCAAAAACGAAAGAAGCGCTGCTGAACGAAGAGGCGCAGGAGAAGAAACGGCGGGAGAAGAAGCGGGCCGCCATGATGCCGTAAAGAATGCGGATATGGAGCAAGCCTACTACTTCAGGCGCTGGGTAGAGGGCATGGGCAGCGTGTGCGGATCAGGCCCGTCCCGCCAGGAACGGATTGAACTGCTTTTCGCGCCCGATCGTGGTATTGGGTCCGTGTCCCGGAATGACGACGGTTTCATCGGGTAGCGGCATCAGCTTCTCGTGAATCGAACGCAGGATCTGCCGGCCATCTCCGCCCGGCAGGTCCGTGCGGCCGATGCTGTCGCGAAAGAGCGTGTCGCCCGCGACGAGTTTGCCCTCGGACGGCAGCCAGAGACTGATACTGCCCTGCGTGTGACCGGGCGTGTGGAAGATGTGGACCTCGCTGGCTCCGACGAGGAGGCGGCCGCCATCCCTGGCCTCACTGTCGATCTGGACGGGCTCGGGCGGCCGCATGCCGAGCCACGCCGCCTGCACGTCCAGCATCTTTTGCAGGGCGGTGTCGTTGGCGTTCATGTAGACCGGGGCGCCGGTGGCCTGCTTCATTTTTTGCGCCCCGCCGATGTGGTCGATGTGGGCGTGCGTGATGACGATGGCTTTCACGGTCAAGCCGTGTTTGCGCACGATGTTGAGGACGTCTTCGATCTCATCGCCGGGGTCGACGACGAGCCCCTCCCGCGTCTCCTCATCGCCGAACACCGAGCAGTTGCACTGCAAGGCGCCGACGGGAAGAATCTCGTGAATCATACAGCCGATTGTATACTCACGGTATGGCTGACGTGCTCTTCGTGCTCATGCGGTGGCTTCACTTCGCGTCGATGGCGACCCTCGTCGGCGGAATGATTTACGGGCGTCTGGTGATGACGTCGTCGTTCGCGGCGCTGGCTCCGGACGCGCGCGAGGCTTTTGGCGAAAAGGCCGCCGCCGGTTACCGGCCGCTCGTGATGACGGCCATTTTGGGGCTGGTGGTTTCGGGGACCTACAATCTGCTCACCAACCCCGGACACACACCGCGGTACCACATGTTTCTCGGCATCAAGCTGATGCTGGTGTTACACGTTTTCGCGGTGGCGATGCTGATCACGCAGCCGAAAAATCCGCGCCGCGCGCGGATGATGACCGGGACGCTGATCTCCGGTCTCATCATTCTGGCCATTTCGGCTTATCTGCGGCGCATCTTCTAAACTGGAAGAATGACACACGGCTACCAGGCGCTGCGGCACGGCGCGGCGTGGCTCGATCTATCGGCGCGCGGCCGCATCGCAGCCCGCGGCCGGGACCGGGCCCGTTTTCTCCACAACCTCACCACTAACGAGGTCAAGAAGATGGCCCCGGGCGATTCCTGCTACGCGTTCGTACTCACTCCGCAGGGACGCATCGTCGGGGACGTCAATCTTCTCTGCCGCGCGGACGACTTCCTGCTCGACACCGAGCCGGAACTGCGGGATAAGGTCCGGCTCCACATCCTGAAATACAAGGTGGCGGACCAGGTGGAGTTGGAAGACGTGACGGAGGCGACCGAGGCGATCGGGGTCGAGGGGCCGTCGGCGCCACCGCCACCGGAGGGCTTCACGACCGCGCCGTTCACGGTGACGGGACAGGCGGGTTACCGGATCTATTGTTCCCCTGAGGAGAAGGCGGGGGTGATTCGGCAACTGGAAGCGGCGGGGGTGAAGGCGGCGACAGGCGACGACGCGCGCATCGTGCGCATCGAGAACGGCAAACCGCGTTACGGGGAGGACATTCTCGAGACTTCATTGCCGCAGGAGACCGGGCAGATGCACGCGGTGAGTTTCAATAAGGGGTGTTATCTGGGACAGGAGATCGTGGAGCGGATCCGGGCGCGTGGGCATGTCAACAAGCATCTGCGGAGGGTCGAGCTGCCGGGGTCTGACGCGGTGGCGGCGGGCACAAAGGTGACGGTGGACGGGAAAGAAGCGGAGATCACTTCCTCGGTGTACTCGGAGGCGGAGGGAAAGGTGATCGCGCTGGGGTATGCGAGAAGCTGAAATATTTAGCCGCAGATGAACGTTGCGTCAGACTGCACCTTTCCGCGTTGCCCACGAACACACTGGCCCATACCGCTACGATCTGCCAGCTCGGCCACACGCATGGCCAAGGTGGGAACTTGGGCAGCTTCGAAGTGAAGGTGCTGCCCATTTGCAGGCTGGTGAAGATGCAGTCGGCCTCGTGTTGACCGCGGCGCTCCATGCGGTGTAGATGGGGCCGGACCAAGTTTCCGCAAAGTGATCGGAAAAGACGCACTTTGCAGCGAATGGCCAAAATGGCGTCGACATACGGTCGAGTTCAAACCGGTCCACCGCACCTCAACGGGGCTTTGGGAGTTCTAGCATCGCTTCGTAACGGCTCAATTCATCGCGAATACGGTTAGAACGTCTCAGCAACGTAAATAGGTATGCGAAGACGATCAGCCACGCCGCCGTGAAGCCGTAAAACATGAAGACGAAGTTTCGGCTATCCATGAACTAATCTCCAAAAGAAATCGCCGCGAAACGCCGCATTGATCGCACTCTGCGTTCCGCTTCCTCCTGATCAAGACGGATCCGTGTCAGCGCCGCAGCCAGCAGAGCGAATCCCAACCAGTTCCACAACAGAGCGTGCCACATCTCCGGCGCGAGTTGCATAGGCTGCGGGTGCTGTGTGCGCCACCAGCGGATCGAAAACCAAACGATAGGCACATCGATAAAAGCGAATAGCGAGAACACAGCCGAGATCCGCGCTCTTTGCGCTGGTTCCTCCATCGAACGGCGCAGCATCAAGTAGCCGGAATACAGCAGGACGCAGATCAGCGCGGATGTGAGCCGCGGGTCCCATGCCCACCAGATTCCCCAAATGATGCGGGCCCAGATCGAGCCCAATGTGATCCCCATGATCAGGAATACGACCGCGACCTCTGTGACAGAAACCGCAATAGCGTCATAGCGTAGATCTTTCCTGATGAGGAATAGGGCGCTGAATACGCCAGAGAGGGCGACCGCGAGAAACGCCGTCCACCATGCCGGGACGTGGAAGTAGAGCAGGCGGTATATCATACCTTGCGATGCTTCGTCGGGCGCCACCAAGAATATCAGGCACAAGTTCCATACCATTATTGCGGCCGCGAGCGTTACCAGAGAATACCCAACCTTGTCCCGCATCTGATTCCCAATCTCCATCTCGGACGATTCGAAGGGCGGAATTCTTCCCTACTTTTCATCGCGCCACTTCGCCGTATCGCGTCGTTGCCGAGGGCGTGCGGTTCGGCTATTTCAATTCAACGCTACTTGCGCGGACGCTCTCTTTCTTAAGCCCCCACAGCCGAACGTCGATAGGGGTATGCTTAGTACACGTTTCAGAAGTGCGGTCACGTATTCTGTTGCGGACACGACCGTTAACGATGCGCTTAGCTCAGTGAGTACAGAAGAGGAGACAAGCCATGCGAATGACGCTAGTTTTGGTTCTGGCCGTTCTGGGGCAGTGGGGGATGCCAGCAAATGCCCAGCCGCAAGCGGGGGCGCAGCCAGCCTCAGGGGCCGCCGCCACGAAGGAGTACCTGACGCATCAACCCCCGAAGCGCTTATTCTTCTTCATGTCAGACCCCAAGAACATGGGCCGACCGGCGATGTTTGGGAGACCGTCGCAAGCGCCGGAGGATCTCTGGAGATTCCTCAAGCCCAAAAACTCCCGGCTGTTCTTTTTCGCCAAGCCGTGATCGCGATCTCCGCATTGCGTGCGGATTGCGACTCTACGAGCGGCGCCCGGCCGTTCTGATCCACAACAGATATGCGCCGGCGCCGAGAACCAACGTCAGGAGGCCGAAGCCGATATAGCGCCATCCGGACGTCAGAAAGATATAACTCCAGCCGGCGAACGCAATGGCGCTGGGCGCGGGATACAGCCACATGCGGAACGGGCGGGCGATGTCGACACGGTGTTGGCGCATGTAGTGCAAGGCGACGATCTGCGTCAGGAACTGCACGAGGATGCGCGAGGTCAAGAGGGCCGAGATCACCTCGTCGAGCGTGAACAGGCTGGCCAGCATCGACAGACCTCCCAGCACGAGCACGGAGATGTGCGGGAAGCGGCCGGTGGGGTGCAATTTCGCGAAGAAGCGGAAGAAGTGTCCGTTGACGGCGGCCGCGAAGGGAATGCGGCTGTAGCCAAAGAGCAGCGCGAAGACCGACGCGAACGCCGTCCAGAGCACGAGCAAGGTGACCGCGGACGCGGCGCGCGCACCGTAGAGGCGCTCGATGAACTGCGACGCGATGAACTTGGACTGCACCGCCTCGCGCCACGGCAGCACCGCGATGATACTCAGGTTCATGGCGGCATAGATCGCCGCCACAAGCACGACCGAAATGAGGATGGAGCGCGGCAGAGTGCGCTCGGGGCTGCGCACCTCGCCCGCCACGTAGCAGACGTCGTAGTAGCCCATGAAATCGTACATCGCGATGAGCATCGCCGAGCCGAGTCCCGCGGCGAAGCCGGTCGAGAAGCGGAAGGCGTTCGGGGGAAAGTCGAAGGCGACGGCGGCCTGGAAATGGAGGAGTCCGCCGGCAATAATCCAGAGCACGGTTGCCAGCATGCCGATCCAGAGCACGACTGTCAGCCTGCCGATGGCCGTGATGCGGCGGTAGAGAAGCGCGGTGGCGACGGCGCCCACGCCGATGGCGACGGCTCGCGCGCCGCCCGGGGTCATCCCGCGCCAGAAATAGCCGACATATTGGGCGAAGCCGATGGACCCGGAGGCGATCTCGAGGGGGCCGCTGAAGACGAACTGCCAGATGAAGAGGAAGGGCAGGATGCCGCCGAGCGAGGTCTTGCGGAAGATCTCGCGGAGGTAGAAGTAGGAGCCGCCGGTGCCGGGGAGAGCGGCCGCCAATTCGCTCCAGACCAGCCCGTCGCAGAGCGCGAGGACCGCGCCGAGCAGCCAGCCGAGCATACACTGCGGGCCGCCCATGGAAGCGATGATGAGGGGGATCGTGATAAACGGTCCGACGCCCACCATGTTGCTCATGTTGAGCGCCGTGGCCTGGAGGAGTCCGAAGCCGCGGACCAGGGCGGGTTCACGGGTTGGTGTCAAGAGATCAGCTTATCAATGCGGACCTCGGGCCGGTGTGGGCGTCATGACGGCGGCCGCGACGCCGGATCATCGGTGTTCGTCCTCAAAACATGAGTTTGAGCGCGAACTGGATCTGACGCGGGATATAGGTCGCGCGGATCGTTCCGAACGCGGCGCTGGTGATATCCGCCGTCGGGGCGACAAAGTTGGTGTGGTTCAGGACGTTGAAGAACTCCGACCGGAACTGCAGCGCCATTCCTTCGCGCGCGGGGATCGGGAAATCCTTATTGACTCCAAGATCCCACTGCCAGAAATTCGGCGTGCGGAACGCGTTGCGGCTGAGATTGCCAAAGGGCGCGTTGGCCGCGGGGATGGCGAAGGCCGCCTTGTTGAAGTACTGGTCGATGCGGGCGGCGCCGCTCGCTCCAGCGGGGTCGCCAACGAGATTAGGGCGCTGCACGGCCAAGCCGCGATAGTCGGGGATCCGTCCGGTGCCATCGTTGGCGGCTGAGGGCGTATAGACTACGTTCACGGGCAGCCCGGTATTGGCCGTGTGGATGGTGTTCAACTCCCAGCCGCCGAGAATCCCATTGACCACCGGATGCATGTTCGATGCGAACTTGCGGCCCTTTCCAAACGGCGCTTGCCACACGAGGCTGGTGACGTTCATGAGCTTGACGTCGAAGCTGGAGGGTCCGCGCTCGGCCGAGAGATTGTAGATGTTCTGCGCGTTCGCGGCGGTCTGTCCGGGGATCGTCTCGAGCGCCTGCTCGGAGTTGCCCAGCGCCTTGGACCAGGTGAAGGAATTCAGCAGGTATAGCCCCGCGCTGAAGCGATGCTCCACGCGCGCCGACAGGCCGTTGTAGCTACTGAAGCCGGCGGGATCGACCCAGGTGATGGCGCCGAAGCTCTGGTTCGGCCGCCGCGGCTGGACGCCCAGCGAGCCGCCGGGCGCGTTCGGCAACGCTTCGTTGTAGTCGGCGATGATCGGCAAGCGCACGCCGTGGTTGCCCGTGTAAGACAACTCGACCACCCACGACTTCGTGAGCTCGCGCTGGATCGACGCGAACCACGTCTGCACGTAGGGCCAGCGCGTGTTCCTCGGAATGTAGGCGACGTTCGCGTTGACGGGGTTGAAGCTCGCGGGGTTGGCGAGAGTCGACGGGAACCCCGCCTGGGTGGTGATGAAGGCCGGATTCGGCTGGCCATTGGCGAGCAGCGGGGTCTGGTTCAAGGTGCCGATCACCACCTGCGGACCGTTGATGCCGAGCTCGTCGGCGCTGCCGAGGCGGTTGAGGAAGACATAGCTGACTCCATATCCGCCGCGAAAGACCGTCTTGGGATTTACGGTGAAGGCGAAGCCCAGCCGGGGCGCCCAATCCTTGTGGTCGGGGTTGACGAGCGCGCGATCGGCGATGCCGCCGTCGCGCGCCTTCACCATGGAGTTGGTGGCCGGGTCGAAATTCGACAGGACATTGTCGCGCTCCCACCGCGGGGAGGCGTATTCCCAACGCATGCCGAGATTGAGCGTGAGCTTCGAATTGACGCGGAAGTCGTCCTGAAGGTAGAGGAAGTAGAGCCGCTGCCGGTAATTGCCAACCAGCCAGTTGGCGAGCTGGATCTGGCTGGGCAGGCCGAACATGAAGTCGGCAAGATTGTAGCTGGCCGTGTCGTTGGCAATCGCGCATCCGGCGGCCTGGCCCAACTGGGCGCACGTGGGCTTGCTGAACTGCCCGCTATAGGACTGGAGCCCATACACCGGGTTAATGTCCATCACTTGCGTGTGCACGATCTGCATCTCGGCGCCGGCCTTGAGGGCGTGCCGTCCGCGGATCATCGAGTAGTTGACCTTGGGATCCCAGGTGGTGGGGTTCTGGAATTGCGGATTCGTCGCCTGGCGGCCCATGCCGTTGAAGCCGCCGATGTTCTGCGTGTTGAGGCCGCCGGTGAGCTGGGAAAACGTGGGCAGCCCCGGCACGCCGTAGAGATCCTGCATGCTCGCGCCGCCGAGGAATGGCGGCTGCTTGCCGGCGACGATATGAGTGAAGCCGAGTCGGGCCTCGAGGATCGACGACGGCGTCACGGTCCACGTGTACCCGAACGAGGCGGCCTGGTCGAGGACGCGCACGTAGCCATTGCCGTCGCCGCCGGACGGGCCGCTGAGGCTCGGCTGATAGTACTGATTATCCTTGCGCTGGCTGAAGCGCAGGAACGTGCTCATCCGGGCGTTGACCTGGGCATCGATTTTCGCGTCGTACTTGTCGGCATAGTCGCGCGGATTGATGATGAGCTGCTGAAAGTTGTTGGAGCGGGCGGGGCCATTCGGCGCGGGCAGGTCGTTGAGAACGCGGCGCGCGAAGGAGGTCATCGCGACCGGCGCGCCCGCGTTGTAGACAGCGCCGTTCAGCGGGTTCACCACCGCGACCGGCAGGACGCCCGAGCGGTCCGTCGCGTTCGGAATGGTGTCGAAACTGAGAACCTTCTGGATGTTGCGGAAGCCTTCGTAATCGCCGAAGAAGAAGACCTTGTTGCGCACGATCGGGCCGCCGACCGTGCCGCCGAACTGATTCCGCTGGAGCGGCGGCTTCACGCCTCCGTTCGGCTTGAAGTAGCCGACGGCGTTCAGATCGGTGTTGCGCAGGAACTCGTACAGCGTTCCGTGCAGTTGATTCGTCCCGGAGCGCATGACGACGTTCACGACGGCGCCGCCGACGCGGCCATACTCGGCGCTGAAATTGCTGGTGATGACTTTGAACTCGGCGACGGCGTCGGGCGATGGATTCGCGACCTGGTTGGAGAAGCCCTGGTTGCTGGTGGAGTAGGCGTTGTTGTCGACGCCGTCGAGCAGGAAGTTGTTATACGTGCTGCGCATGCCGTTGACGTTGAATGCGCCCTCGCGGGGAGTGGTGGGCTGCGCCGCGATGGGGGAGCGGTGGACGTTGGTCGCGAGCAGCGCCAAGTCAGAATAGTTGCGGCCGTTCAACGGGAGCTCGACAATCTGCCGGGTGTTGATCACCTGCCCGTGCTCGCTCGAATCCGTCTCAAGCGCCGCGGCGGCCCCCGTGACCTGGACGGACTCCGTGACTGCCCCGACCTGCATGGTCAGATCGACGCGCTGGCGGGCGTTGACGTTGACCGCGATATCGGTGGCGCTCGCCTTGGAGAAGCCCGCGTGTTCGACCGTGACGGTATAGCGTCCGACGCGGACATTAAAGAAGCCGTAGCTCCCGTTGTCGTCGGTGGCGGCGCGCATCTGAATATTGGTGTCCTGGTTGATCAGCGTGACCGACGCCTTAGGCACAGCGCCGCCCGACGCGTCCCGCACCGTGCCGAGGACCTCGGCTGTTTCGAACTGCGCCAGCAGGAGCCCGGCCGTCGCGAGGAGAGCAGATAGAGGGATGAGCTTTGCGAGTTTCGTCATGGAAACCTCCCGTTTACAACGTGTGGCACAGCGCAGCCATATACTAAAGTGCGATGTCCCCTGTGCTTCGCATTCTATCGCTTTGTTGTCTCGCGTTGTGCGCCGCCGGAGCGCCGCGCGTGCTCGTGCATGGTCATCGCGGCGCTCGAGCCCGGCGGCCGGAGAATACCCTACCAGCCTTCGAATACGCCATTCAACAGGGGGTGGATGCGCTCGAGATGGACATGGCCGTGACGAAAGACAACGTCATCGTCATTTCTCACGATCCGATCCTCGAACCGCCCGTCTGCAGCGGGCCGCAGGCGAATGCGGTAATCCACCAGTTGACCCTCGCCCGGGTTCGCGAATGGGACTGCGGGGCCGTGCGCAACCCGCATTTCGCCAGCCAACAGACGGTCCCGGGGACGCGCATGCCGACTCTGGACGACGTTTTCCGCCTTGCCGCCCGCGGGACGTTCGACTACAACATCGAGACGAAGAGCTTTCCGGAACACCCCGAGTACACGCCCACGCCCGACGAGTTCGCTAGGCTCGTGCTGGCGAAGATTCGCGAGCACAAGCTGGAAAAGCGAATCATCCTGCAATCGTTCGATTTCCGGACGCTGGTGGCGATGCGCAGGCTGGCGCCGGCGATCCGCCTCTCGGCGCTTACCGAATCGGACAAGCGCCCGTTCGCCGAGATTGCGAAGGACGCCGCCAATGCGGAGATCGTCTCGCCGGAGTTCCACCTGGTGACGCCGGAGAAGGTCGCCGCGGCGCATGCGGCGGGGGTGCAAGTTGTGCCGTGGACCGCCAACGCCCCGGCCGATTGGGACAAGCTGATCGCCGCGAAGGTCGACGCCATTATCAGCGACGACCCCGCGGAATTAATCGCGTATCTGAAGCGGAAGTAGCGCGAGGCTACTGCGCCACGGCCGCGACGACGGTTCCCGTCCCGGAATGACCGGGGTTCGAATCGTACCCGGAATCGGTCTTGACGACGACGATCTTCACGACGTTGCCGCCGATCGTCGAGCCGGAATCGGAGATGGAACTCGAAACGATCACGGCCATATAGAAAGGCACGCTCGACGGGGGATTGGAGCTACTCGCGATCAGGCGAAAGATACGGGATTTACCGGCCCGGAACGCCGAACCACCCGCGCGTCGCGAAGTCCGTCAGCGTAAAGCCGATCATGATCGCCAGCCATAGCAATGCGGCCACCAGCACGACCTTCGTTAGCGCGCTGCTGTGCCGCACGTGCATAAAGAAGAGGGACACCAGCAGCGCTTTGCAAACCGCGATCGCGAGGGCCGCCACGACGCTGAACGCCCCCAGATCCACGAATGCCACGGCCGTGGTCACGATGGTCAGAATAATCAACGCCGCGAAGACCAGCAGGTAACTCTTGGCGCTATCGACGTGTTCGCTCATGCTATTTCCCCAGGTGGCGATCGATCAGATACAACAGCGGGAACAGGAAGATCCAGACGATATCGACGAAGTGCCAGTACAGCCCGCCGACGTCGACCGGAGTCATGTAGTCGGGCGTGAATTTGCCCTTCCACGCCTGCCTGGTCAGCACGAACATAATACCCGCCCCGATCACCATGTGCAGCGCGTGCAGTCCCGTCATCACGAAGTACAGAGAGAAGAACAATTGCGCCTGGCCCTGCAACTCCGGCGCGAGACCTTCGAGGTGGAAGGAGTGACCGGGGATGTGGTGCTCCTCGAACTTCTCGTTCCACTCATAGGCTTTGACGCCCAGGAAGACGAACCCGAGAATCAGGGTGAGGATGAGGAACATGACGATCGCCTTGCGCTGGCCGAGCTGTGAGGCGCGCACCGCCAGCACCATCGTCAGACTGCTGCAGAGCAGCACCACCGTGTTGGCGGCGCCGATGTACACATTCAGGCTGGAGCTGGCCACGGCGAAGACGTTCGGGTACGCCGACCGGTAAATCGTGTACGCCAGGAACATCCCGCCGAAAAACATGATTTCGGTGATGAGGAAGATCCACATCCCCAGCGTCGAGGCGTCCTTCTGCTGGGCGGCGGTGTCGAACTGTTCGCGAAGCGCGAACGTCTCCACGTGAGCGTGATCAGCCAACTTCGACTCCCTCCTCCATTACCGCGCTGTAATCGTAGGCTTCGGCGGTGACGACCGGCGTCTCCTCGAAGTTGTGCTTGGGCGGCGGCGAGGAAACGCGCCACTCGAGGCCGGTGGCGCCCCAGGGATTCGCGCCCGCCACCTGTCCGTAGCGCAGCGACCAGATGAAGTACACCATCGGCATGAGGTAACCGACGGCGAGCACCGACGCGCCTGCGGTCGAGAGCACGTGCAGCACCTGGAACTCCTCCGGGTACACATGGTAGCGGCGCGGCATCCCGAGGTAGCCGAGGATGAATTGCGGGAAGAACGTCAGATTGAAGCCGAGGAAGATGATGAGCGCGGAAAGCTTCGCCCACCCTTCCGGGTACATGCGCCCGGTCATCTTCGGCCACCAATAGTGCAGACCGCCGAGGTACGCCATGATGGTCCCGCCGACCATGATGTAGTGGAAGTGGGCGACGACGAAGTAGGTGTCGTGCACGTGGACGTCGAAGCCGAGCGACGCGACGAAGAGTCCCGTGAGGCCGCCGATGGTGAACAGCCCGATGAAGCCGAAGGCGTACAGCATCGGCGTGTCGTAGGTGATGGACCCCTTATATAACGTCGCCGTCCAGTTGAACACCTTGATCGCCGACGGGATGGCGACGAAGTAACTGAGGAACGAGAACACCATCCCGGCATATACCGACTGTGTGCTGACGAAGAGGTGATGTCCCCAGACCAGGAAGCCCAGCACCGCAATGGCGATGCTCGAGAACGCCACGAAGCCGTAGCCGAAGACCGGCTTACGGGAGTACACCGAGACCAGTTCGCTGATCACGCCCATGGCCGGCAGGACCATGATGTACACGGCGGGGTGCGAATAGAACCAGAACATATGCTGGAACAGCACCGGGTCGCCGCCCAGGGTCGGATCGAAGATCCCGATGTGGAAGACGCGCTCGCAGAACAGCAGCACGATGGTCACGGCGATCACGGGCGTCGCCAGCACCTGAATGACGCTGGTGGCGTATGTCGACCACACGAACAACGGCAGACGGAACCATGTCATTCCCGGGGCGCGCATGCGATGCACGGTCACGATGAAATTCAGTCCAGTCAGGATCGAGGAGAAACCGGCGACGAAGATGCCGAGCGCCGTCAGAATTACCCAGGAATTCGAATACGACGTGCTCAGGGGCGTGTAAAACGTCCAGCCGGTGTCGACTCCGCCCGCCAGCATGGCGGCGAGGCTCAGCAGGCCGCCGACCACGAGCAGGTACCAGCTCAGCAGGTTGATTTTAGGAAACGCCAGGTCGCGCGCGCCGATCATCATCGGCAGGAAGAAATTGCCGAGGGTGGCGGGGATGGCGGGAATGAGGAAGAAGAACACCATCGCCACGCCGTGCATGGTGAACAGCTTGTTGTACGTGTCCGCGGAAACGAGGTCGCCCTGCGGTGTCAGGAGCTCGATGCGAATCAGGGTGGCGAAGGCGCCGCCCAGGAAGAAGAACAGCGTGACCGTCGCCAGATACAGCAGGCCGATGCGTTTGTGGTCTTTGGTCAGCAGCCACGACTTGATGCCGTAGCTGGCATTTAAGTAATGCTCTCTCTCTTGTGCTGCCGCGGTAATCATAATGTCTAACGATCCTTCGGCGTCGAGCCGGCAAACCCCGGCGTCTCCGGCGCCGGGCCATTCGCCGGCTTCGGACCGAGCGACTTAATATATTCGACCAATTGCAGAATCCCTTCCTCCGTCACCAGACCCTGAAACGTCGGCATGACGGGCTGGAAGCCGGCGACCACTTTCGCGCTCGGCTGGAGGATCGATTCACGGATGTATTGTTCGTCCGCCGTCACCGTTCTTCCGTCGGCAAGTTGCACCTTCTTGCCGAACAGGCCGACGAGCGTCGGACACCGGCCCGAGCCGTCGGCCTTGTGGCAGTTGGTGCACGCCAGATCTTCGAACAACTTTTGCCCGGTCTGCGCCAGCGAATCCTGGGAGGAGCCTCCGCTGAGCCATGCCTGGTAATCCTGCGGCTCCATTACGTAGATCCACCCGATCATTCCCGAGTGCTTCGTGCCGCAATATTCGGCGCAGAAGAGATGATACTTGCCGGGCTTGGTCGGCTCGAACCACAGCTCGCCATAGCGTCCCGGCACCACGTCGAGCTTGATGCGGAAGGCGGGCATGTAGAAGCTGTGGATGACGTCCTCGGACGTCATGGTGAGTTTTACCGGACGGCCCATCGGCACGTGCAGCTCATTGATCTCGCGCCGTCCTTCCATATGTTGCGCCTTCCACATCCACTGCTTGCCGACCACATAGATCTGCATAGCGTTTCCGGGCGGCCGGCTTTCTTTGACCAGGATGCTCGCGCCCCAGGAGAACATCACCATGGTGAGACCGAAGGGAATCACCGACCACACGATCTCCAGCGCAAGACCGGTATGCTGGACGGCCGGCAGCTCCTGTTCGGAGCGGCGGCGGTACTTGATCGCGAACACGAAGATCGCGGTGAAGATGAGGACCGTGAAGAACACCGACACGGCCAGCAGGAAATACGTCAGGTGGTCCACGTCCGGCGCGAACGTAGAGGCCTGTTCCGGAAATAAGCCTAGCTTACCCATTGCGACGATTCGACCCGCCTCCGCGGGATGCAAGCGATTTTTTGTCCGCGCGGAAGTCGCGGCGGAACATGATGAGAAGGAACGTTCCGCCGATCAACACGAAGGACGCCCCCCCGAAACGGACCATATTCATGGCCACGGCTCCGTATTTGCCGGTGGCCGGGTCATAGTGAAAACAGAAGAGCAGGAGCGCGTCGACCGGGTTGCCGATTTTGTTCTGCGACGCCTCTACCAGTCCCAGGCGGACATCGCGCGGCGAATATTCGACGCCGTAGAAGTACTTCGAGAGCCGTCCGTCCGGCGTCACGATCATGATGCCGCTGGCGTGGGCGAACTGGTCGGTCTTCGGGTCGTAGCGGTAGTGGTACCCGGCGGCATCGGTCAGCGCCTTGATGTTCGCCGCGTCTCCCGTCAGGAAGTGCCAGCCGTTGGCAGTGTTGGGACGGCCGTAGCGCTTGAGGTACATCTGCTTCTTGCCGGCGGCGATCTCCGGCGTGTCTTTGGGGTCGAAGCTGACGCTCACCACCTCGAAGTCCTGACCGGGGTTGAGGGAGACCACTTTCAGGCTGCTTTCGAGGCCGCTCAGAATCTGTGTGCACAACATGGGGCAGCGGTAATAGACCAAGGCCAGCACAACGGGCTTTTTCGACTCGAAATACTGCCCGAGGCGAACGTCGCGGCCGTACTCGTCCTTGAAGGTCAATTGCAGGGGAAGCTGTTGATCGAGTTTCTGTTCGATGCCGACTCCCTGCAACCCGGCGGGAAGCTGGGTCTTCAGATTGCTGTCCTGCATGCTGCGCGACGCCAGGGCGGGGGCGGGTTGCCCCGGCTGGCCGAACGCCGCCGCGGCAGCCATCGACAAAACGACCAGGGCGCGTCTCACTTAAGCTCTCCGGCGAGCGGACCGCCAGGTTGCTGCATCTTGGCTCCGAGGCCGCTTTCAGTCGGTAAGGTGATATCGCGTGGCGGGGCCTGCTGCGCGCCTTGCGGACGCGCCGGCAGCCCACGCTGCGCCAGAAGATCGATGGCCCGGTCGATGGGGATGCGTGTGACGCCGTGGGCCTGATCGACCCATCCGTATCCGTTCAGAATCTGATCCTCGGCGGCGCGCATGTCTTTCAAATCGGCGATCGGCGCCGACTGGAGGCGCGGCAGTGGAGGGAGCCGGCGCGCGTCGACGTTGACCTGCTCGCGCGGCACCGCCCCGCCCTCGAGCGAAATGAAGTAGCGGTAGAGCCCGAACAGCAGGCCCACCGAAACCACGCACAAAACCGCCAGCCCGATGCCGAACTTGTACACCGCCCACACGTTGACGTCGCGATGCTCGAAGCGGTTTTCCGGGACGCTGAGATCGGGGAGCGGACCGGGACCGGAGTGTTCGTGTCTATTCACGGCCATGCTCCAAAGCCTCCAACAGATGAGGATCGTTCGCCGGCATCAGCGGCTGCTTCTCGAGTTGCCGGAAGAAGTACGCCAGCCAAAGGCCGAACAGTCCCACCGGCGCGACAAGATCCATCCAACTGATCCCGAAGCCGCCCTTGCGATACTCCGGCGCGACCACCCAGTACAAGTCCACGAGCCGCATGAAGAGAATGAAAATCGCGACGGTCCGCAGGAGCTTGAAATTGCGTTTAATGTCGCGCGATAACAGCAGCGCGAATGGCAGGGCGAAATGGCCGAGCACCAGCAGCAGCGCGAAATACTGCCAGCCGCCGCGCAGGCGCTCCAGGTACCAGGGAATTTCCTCCGGCAGATTCCCCGCCCAGATGATGAGGAACTGCGAGTACGAAAAGTACGCCCATACCATCACCAAAGCCAGCAGGAATTTCCCGAGATCGTGCAGATGGCGGTGCGTCAGCACATCGCTCATGGGTTCGCGCGCCGCCAGGGCGACCATCAGCGCAATGAGGAACGCCATCGAAGAGAGGCCTTGTCCGGCGATCACGAGCAGGCCGAAGATCGTCGAGAACCAGTGGGGGTTCAGCGAGAGCAGCCAGTCGATCGACATGAACGTGATGGTAAACGCCCAGAAGATCAGCCCGGGCGCGCTGATGGCCGCCAGTCTTCCGTGCGGCGCAGCTCCGCCATCGCGGTCCTCGCGCGCCGACCACTTGTTGAGCAGCCACGAGAGCAGGTTCCAACCCGCCAGATACAGCGCCGCGCGGCCAATGAAGAACGGCACGTTCAAATACGGCTGCTTGTGCCGCAGCACTTCGTCGAGACGCACCTTGTCGGGGTGCGACCATTCGTAGAGATTAGGAATCCCGATGAGGATCGGGAGGAACATCAGCGCCAGAAGTGGCATGGTCCGCGCCGCGGCTTCCGCGGGCTTCCGGATGACGACTCCCCATGCGCCGCCGGTGACGTATTGCAGCATCAGCCATGCCATCGACCCCGACGCGATGCCCAGACAAAACACGTACGCCCAGAGATAGGAGCGATAAAACTGGAACGGGTCTACGAACAGTCCGGCAAAGAGGAGCACGGCCCCCACACCGCCGGCCAGCAACGCGCGGGTCCGCCACTGCCGCATTTCCTGCGCCAGCGCGGCCGGAATTCTGAAATCGAGCGCCTGCGCCGTCATCGCGCGCCTCCCTCCGAAAGCCGGCCGCGCGCATCGGCGGGGACGTCGCCAATCGACGCATTCTGGCTCAGTTGCAGCGCGCGCACATAGGCGACGATGGCCCACCGGTCCTGCGGGTCGATTTGCGCCGCATAGTCCGGCATGGCGCCGAATCCATTGGTAATCACGTCGTAGATGTATCCATTCGGGACCTGCCGCAGCCGGTCGATGTGGTACGAGGGCGGCTTACGATATCCGCGGCGCACGATCATTCCGTCGCCGTTCCCGAGCCGGTCGTGGCACGGCGTGCAGTAGATGTTGTACCGCTGCTGTCCGCGTAGAATGACATCCTTCGTGACGGCGAACGGGAACGTGTCGAGCGCCTTGCCATCCGCCCCCTTGCCCGTGAACAGCGCCGTGTCGTCATTCAAATGCCCGCGCGCCACGGTCCCTTCGATCAATGGCCGGCTCGACCGTCCATCCGAAAAGAACTCGGACGGCCGCAGGGGAATGTACTTCGGCTGATCGTGCATATCCTGCCGGCAGCCGGCGCCTAATACGAGCAGCGCCCCGAAGAACGCCAGCCGCGACCCGGATCTTGAAAACATAACCTCAGTGCGCAACTTCCGACACCTCCCGCGGATCCAGCGTTTCCAGGAAATTGCACGTTTCGTCGTGATCGAACAGCGGGTCGCGCGATTCGATGCACAGGAAAAACCGGTTGCGCGACGCCAGCGCGAAGCGCGGCACGTTGAACGCCGGATGGTACGGCATCGGCAGGCCGCACAGCGCGAACAAACCAAGCACGCACGACAGCGCCGAAACCAGAATCGTCGTCTCGAACGTGATGACGATGTATGCCGGCCAGCTATGCAGGGGCCGCCCCGCGATGTTGATCGGGAAATACCAGACCGTCACGTAATACTGCAACAGGTAGCCGAGAATGGCGCCGGAGATGCCTCCGATCAGCACGATCAGGGGCAGGCGGTTCTTATGCAGGTGGAGCGCGTCGCTGAGCTCCTCGATGGGGAACGGCGAGTAGGCGTCCAGCTTGCGATAGCCCTTCTCGCGCGCCGCCCGCGCCGCATTCACGAGCGCGGTCGGATTATCGAACTCGGCCATGAGGCCGTAAATCGGCTTATTCAACCGGCGCCTCCTCCTCCACTTTGGCCTGCGGCAGGAGTGTCCGGACTTCAAAGATCGAAATCATGGGGAGCAGTCGAATGAACAGGAAGAAGAGGAACAAAAACAGCCCGATGGTGCCCAGGTAGGTGGCCCAATCCCACCGCGTCGCATGGAAGTTCGACCACGACGACGGGAGATAATCCTGCGCCAGGCTGCTTACGATGATCACGTACCGTTCCAGCCACATACCCACCAGCACGATGATCGAGGAGATGAACAGGAGGACCGGGCTGCTGCGCACGCGTTTGAACCACAGCATCTGGGGCGCGATGATGTTGCACGAAATCAGCGCCCAGTAAGGCACGGCGTACGGTCCGGTCATGCGGTTCCAGATCGACGCCGCTTCATACACATTGCCGCTGTACCATGCCGTGAAGGACTCCAGCATGTACGCATAGCCGACGATGAGCCCGGTCGCGAGCATCACCTTCGCCGAATTGTCGAGGTGCTTGTCGGTGATGAGCCCCTGCAGGCCATACACCGAACGCAGCGGAATCGCGAGCGCCAGCACCATCGCGAAGCCCGAATAAATCGCGCCCGCCACGAAGTACGGGGGGAAGAACGTGCTGTGCCAGCCCGGGACGATCGCGATCGTGAAGTCGAAGCTGACGACCGTGTGGACCGAAAGCACCAGCGGCGTCGCCAGACCGGCGAGGAGCAGCGACGCGGTTTCGTAAACACTCCAATGCCGCGCCGAGCCGCGCCAGCCCATCGCGAGAAAGCCATATGCGAAGCGCGCGAACCGGCTCGTGGTGCGATCGCGCAGGGTTGCCAGGTCGGGCATCAGCCCCACATACCAGAAGAGCGCGGACACCGTCGCATAGGTCGAGACCGCGAAAACGTCCCAGACGAGCGGGCTGCGGAAGTTCGGCTCCACTCCCATGGTGTTGGGATAGGGAAACAGCCAATAGGCGAGCCAGGGACGTCCCAGGTGGAGAACCGGGAACATGCCCGCACAGGCCACCGCGAAGAGCGTCATGGCCTCCGCGAACCGGTTGATCGAGTTGCGCCATGCTTGATTCAGCAGCAGCAGAATCGCCGAGATCAGGGTGCCCGCATGGCCGATACCGATCCACCACACGAAGTTCGTGATGGCGAAGCCCCACATTACCGGCACGCGAATGCCCCAGATGCCCACGCCCTTCGCCAGGAGCATCGCGACCGAAAGCAGAAACAGGAACAGCAGACCGAGCCCGACAGTCACGCCGGCGAACCAGAACAGCGGCGTCTTCCTGGTCAGCACGACCGTCGCAATCTGGTCCGTGACGGTGCCGAACGTGTACCCCGGAGCGATAATTTCGCGTGATGGCGGTTTGTCGATTACATCAGGTCTATCGGCCATGGCGCTACCCCTCAACCTCCGGATTCGGATTTCGCAGCTCCGCCAGGTACGTCGTCCGCGGCCGGGTGTTCAATTCCGCCAACAGCCCGTAATTCAGTTTCTCCGCCTTCATTTGGGACACCCGGCTGTTGGGGTCGTTGATGTCGCCGAAGATAATCGCTTCCGTCGGGCAGGCTGCCTGGCACGCCGTCTGAATCTCGCCGTCGCGCACCTTGCGGTCCTGCTTCTCGGCGTCGATTTTGGCGGCGTTGATGCGCTGCACGCAGTATGTGCACTTCTCCATGACGCCGCGGCTGCGCACCGTGACGTCGGGATTGTGCAGCAGTTTCAAACTCGGCGTCTCATAATCCGAGTACAGATAAAAATTGAACCGCCGCACCTTGTAGGGGCAGTTATTGGAGCAATACCGCGTCCCCACGCAGCGGTTATAGACCATGTCGTTCAGCCCTTCCGAGCTGTGTGTCGTAGCCTGCACCGGACAGACCAGCTCGCACGGCGCCGTTTCGCAGTGCATGCACGGCACCGGCTGATTGGAAATGGAGGGATCGTTGGGGTCCCCGTTGTAATAGGTGTCGACGCGGAGCCAGTGCATCATGCGGCTGCGCCGCACCTGGTCTTTGCCGACCACGGGGATATTATTCTCCGCCTGGCAACCGACCACGCACGCGCTACAGCCGGTGCACGCCGTCATGTCGATCGCCATGCCCCACGCATACCCTTCGTACTTCCACTCGGGATACATCGTGAGCTCGCGCGGTGGTACTTCGGCGCCTTCGTGCACGGACTCCGGATTCTTCCGGTACTCTTCGATATTCCCCGCGTGGACGATGTGCCGCCGCGTGTCCAGCACCTGTTGCAGTTGCGTATGGGCGAAGAGATATCCGCCAGAGGTCTTCTTCGCGTCGAGTCCCACGTCGTGCCACAGCGCTTTGGCCATGCGCAGACCGTAGGGATTGAAGCCCATCCCGGTGCCGGCGCGACCCGCGCGCGTGCGGCCGTATCCCAGATGCAGCGTTACGGCCCCGTTCACTTGTCCGGGCTGCACCCACACCGGAGCGCGCAAAGACCGTCCCTCATAGGTCAGCTCGACCATGTCTTCGCTGGCCACGCCCAAGCGATGCGCGGTGGCCGGGCTCATGATCGCGGCATTGTCCCACGTGAGCTTGGTGATGGGTTTCGGCAGTTCCTGCAGCCACCCGTTGTTGGCAAACCGTCCGTCGTAAATCGTCGGGTCGGGCCGGAAGATCACCTCCAGCTTGCCTTCCAGCCGCCGGTGTTGCGCCTGGGTCGCCAGCGCCCCTCCCTGAATTGCCGGAGTGCGCGCCGGCAACGCCGTGCCGGGGACGATCCCGTCGTGCACCGTGCGCCGCCACCACGCCTCGAAGTCGGCGCCCTTGTGTTGGGTGGCCCAATACCCCTTCACCAGGTCGTATGGAGTCGTCTCCGGATTCTCGGTGAGCATTTGCAGCACCTGGTATCCGGAACGCCCTCCGTACAAGGGCTGGATCAGCGGCTGTTGAATTGTCGCCGTGCCGTCGAAGGCGCGGGCGTCGCCCCAGGTTTCGAGGTAGTGCGCCTCCGGCAGGTGCCATTGGCATGCGGCCGACGTCTCATCGTCGAAAAGGCTGAGGTGGGCCCGCAGCCGCGCCTTCTGGATCCGGTCGCGCATTCCCAACTCGACCGGCGCCGTGAACACGGGATTGCCGCCGAGGACGAGGAGCAATTCCACCGCGCCCGCGTCGAGGTCCTTCACCAGATCCTGAAGGGAAGCCAGCTGATCGACCGGATTCGCCTCGATGGGATCGGTGTAGAACACCGTCTTGCCGGCGTTTCCGAGCGTCGCGTTCATGACGTGCGCCAGGGCGTGCACGATCGGAGGCTGCTGATCGCCCGCGATCACCAGGCTCGCGCCCTTGTTGTTCGAGAGATCGCGCGCGATCGCGCCGATCCACTTGTAGATATCGTGATTCTCGCCCTGTTTGGGGCCGTTGGCCGCGCCCAGCGCGGTCGCCAGCGCCCACGCAAACTCCTCGACATCACCCGCGCGCAACGGCAGGCGATGATCCGCTTTCGCTCCCGTCGGCGTCGGGGTCGGCTCGATGGCGTACAGCCGGTTCATCTCGGTCTGGCTGCCGCGCACCCGCCGCCGCGCTGCGAACTGGCGCGCGTAGCGCAGGCTGGCGGGCCCCGACCCCAGGAAATCGGAGTCGAGCGCCACCACCACTTTAGCGTTGCCGAGGTTGTAATAGGTGTTGACGGGCGCGCCGAACGCCTGCCTCGCACCGGCCCGCGCCGAGTGTGCTCCCGCGGGCTCCCACTGATGCCACTTCGCCTGGGGGTAGAGCTTTTGAATGGCGGCGAACTGCGCCGCCATCGTCGGCGAGGTCACGGTTTCGGTGAGGATGCGAATCCCCGCCCCGCCAATCGCGCGCTGCTGCGCCAGGGACGACCGGAGGCTGCCGAGGAAATCGCCCCATCCCCGGATTTCGCCGTTGAAGAGTAACGACTGCGACCGGTCGGGATCGTAAAGCTGCAGCACGGAAGCCTGCGAAAAGATATCGCACGCGCCCAAAGTCGCCGGATGTTCGGGATTCCCTTCCAGCTTCGTAGGGCGCCCTTCGTGACTTTCCGCCAGGACCCCGCTGGCAACACCGCTCAGCGTCATCGCCGTGGCATAGAACAAAGGCCGCCCCGGGATCAGATCTTCCGGCTGGCGGATGTACGGCATGATGTGCTCGGTCGGCTGGCGTGTGCACGCGCTCAAGCCCGCGAGCGCCAGGGACGCCCCCATCAACTTCAGGAAATTGCGCCGGCCCTCGACGCGGTCTTCATCCTCGCTCCAGCCGATCGCCTGTTGCGGAAACTCACGCTCGAGCAGATCGCGAAACTCCGGCGCCGCAGCCAGCTCTTCGAGGCTGCGCCAGTAATCGCGCCCGCGAGCGCCATCCAGCCGCGCGCGTACGGCGGCCAGGTCTAACTGATTATGTTCTTCGCTCATCGGTGGCAAGTATTGCAGCTGGTAAGGGCGCGCGCGGATTGGATGCCGTACTCGTCGATGAGGCGGCGCCCGATCTCTTCCTGGTCGCCCGCCGGTTGATATCCCATGGAGGTCACGAACTCGCGCGGTCTTACGTACTTCTCCGGATGCCGGTGGCAGTTGAGACACCACTCCATCTGTAGCGTGTTCTCCTGCCGCATCAGCGGCATCTTATCCACGCGCCCATGGCAGGTCTCGCATCCGACTCCCTTATTTACGTGAATGCTGTGATTGAAATAGACGAAATCCGGCAGGTCGTGGACCCGCGTCCATTTGATCGACTCGCCGGTTCGAAAACTCGCCCGCACCGGTTCAAGCGTCGGACTGGTGTTCCAGATCTGCGAGTGACAATTCATGCAAGTCTTGGTGGGCGGGATGTTGGCGAAGCTGGAAGTCTCCACCGTCGTATGGCAATACCGGCAATCCACTCCCAGACCGCCGACGTGGTGGGCGTGGCTGAACGGCACCGGCTGTTCGCGTGCCTGGGTCACACGTGTCGAATAGCTTCCGCGGTCCAGCTCGGAGAAAGCCCAGGCCACAAAACCCAAAATGAATATTGCTCCGAAAATCGTGATTCGGGCGAACGTGTTGGTGCTGTGATGAAAGATTTGGGACATGGTTCTACCAGCGTCCCGGCACGGTTAAAGTTGTTTTATTTCGCATCAGGAATACAACAACACCCAGCAAAATTCCCTGCTCTGCAACATCTCTCTTAGTTTCCCAGGATTCGACTACACCGATTCGATGCGGAAAGCGGGAATTTGTTTCATTGTAAACAATCCTCCCCGCCATCTCCACCAAAATCTGTGTTTCCGTGGACGCCGCTACTTCCGCTCCAACAAAAACACCGAATTCTCCAGATGACTCTGCGCGCCGTCGCGGCATATGGCAAACTGCGCGGCGTTTCGATCCGCTGCCGATCGCTTGTTCCACAATGCCGCTCCACAGCAATCCCCATCCTTGCGCAGAACGTAGAAATTCAAATCGATCGCGGCCAGCCGTTTCTCGTCATTATCAAAATTTCTCGCAACCCGCTTCAGTGTGTCGAGGGCGGCTTCCTTGGCCGACATTCCGCGCCGCAGGTTCTCGACACAAGTGTGGGCCCCGGCAACGCGCAGATTCTCCTCGCCGCGCCCGGTCGATCCAGCTCCTCCGACGTCCTGATCGAGCCACAAGCCGCCTCCGATGATCGGCGAATCTCCCACACGTCCCGCGATCTTCCACGCCAGTCCGCTCGTCGTCGTGGTGGCCGACATCTCGCCTTTTTCGTTCAAGGCGATGCAATTGATCGTCCCAGTGGGCGGCCGCGATGCGACGTCGAATGCCCACGCGATCAACTCGTCGTCCATGTGCGGAAAGAGTTTCTTCAGTTCCACCCGCTTGTCGCCCGGCGGCGGACCGCTGACGCCGGACTCCCAATTCGTGTGTCCGTTGCGGTCGCGCATCTCGCGCTTCCACGCCAGCCACGCCATCCGCGACCGCTCAGTCAGCAGATCCTCTTCCTTGTACCCGTAATCCTTGGCGAAGCGCAGCGCGCCCTCGCCGGCCAGCATCATGTGGTCGGTCTCGCGCAGCACCAACTGCGCGATCTTCGACGGCGTCTTGATGCCGCGGATCGCCGCCACCGATCCTCCGCGACGCGTCGGACCGTGCATACAACTCGCGTCGAGTTCCACTACGCCATCTTCGTTCGGCAGTCCGCCATACCCGACGCTCGTGTCGTTCGGATCGAGCTCCTGGATATTCACGCCCGCAATCACCGCGTCCAGCGTGTCGCCGCCGCTCCGAATGACCTCCATCGCCTTCGCGCACGCGCGAACGCCGTTGGAGCTCGAGATCACGATGTTTCTGGGCCTGGCTTGCCCTTTCGCGATGCGGAGGACCGGCAGCACAGCCGCTCCGAGCATCGCGGCCCGCCTGCTGAATGTATTGCGCATTGAGGTTGTTCTCCTTCCGCAAGGAATCGGCGCCACGGCCATCCCAGGGAAACTCCGAACGCAACCGAGCGGGGTTCGCGAAAGATTTTCATTATGTCACACAGGAAGCGGGAGGGAACACTCCGCTTTCGGCGCGGGCCACCCGGCCTCCGGGGAACTCCGCCAGCAGGTGACGGCCGGCTGCGGTTACGCAACCCCCTCGCGGCCCTTTTTACAAAGTTTTTACACTTTGACCATCACCTCCCAACCGACCCCCCGTAGGATTGCAATAGACGCAACAAGGAGAGCTTCAATGGGAACGTTTCCGATCAACGTGAATCACGCGCCGGCATATCGGGATGAGCATCTCTCGATGGACTTCGACCAGCAGTTTGTCATCCTCGATTCGCAACGCATGGTCTTGACCCGCAAAGAGTACGACCTGCTCGCCCTCCTGGTGCAGCACGCGGGCGAGATCATTCCGCGCGAGGCGCTGCTCATGCGCGTCTGGGGTTATGGCTCGGAAATCCGCACGCGCACGCTCGACGTGCATATCCGGCGTCTTCGCAAAAAGCTCGGCGCTTATGCCGACCAGTACATTGAGACCATCTTCGGGATTGGCTACCGATTCCAACCCTTTCACGCCCCGCGTTTCTTCCAACCCGTAATGGTGAAGCCGGCCATCGCGCTCGGCGCATAACTCCTTTGCTTCGGTGGCGGGTTCGCTGCCTGCCACCGAATGAACCCCTTGATCTCCACGCGCGATCGGGTCCGTCGCGCAGTCCTGTTTGACACCCCCTTTTCGGTGCTGTTAGCCTGAATCTTCATGCCAACGGCGCCTCCGCTTCGCACGACGCCGCTGAACTCTGTCCATCGCTCGCTCGGCGCGCGCATGGTCGATTTCGGCGGCTGGGATATGCCCGTGCAGTATTCCGGGATCATCGACGAGCACAACGTGGTCCGCAACGCCGTCGGCCTCTTCGATGTCAGCCACATGGGAGAGATCGATATTCGCGGCCCGGAAGCTGCCCGCCTCGTCGATTACGTCACGACCAACGCAGCCGGGAAGCTCAACCTGGGGCAGGTTCACTACTCGGGCCTGCTCTACGAACACGGCGGCTTCGTCGACGATATCCTGGTGCACAAGGTGGCTGACGACCACTATTTTCTTTGCGTCAACGCCGCCAACCAGGAGAAGGATTTCGAGCATATCCGATCGCACAATCGCTTCGACGCCGAGGCCGAATTCTCCAGCGACCGCTACGCGCAGCTTGCCGTGCAGGGTCCGAAGGCCCGTGATACCGTCCAAAAGCTGACCCCGGTCGATCTCGCCGGCATCAAGTACTACTGGTTCGCCGACGGCGAAGCGTGCGGCATCCCGGCGCGCATCGCGCATACCGGCTACACCGGTGAAGATGGGTTCGAGTTGTACGTCGCGCCTTCCGAGGCCGAGCGCGTCTGGAATGAGCTGATGCAGGCCGGCGCCGAATTCGGGATCAAGCCTTGCGGTCTCGGCGCCCGTAACACTCTCCGCCTGGAGGCCAAAATGGCGCTCTACGGCCACGAAATCGATGCTTCGATCTCCCCGTTGGAAGCCGGCCTCGGGTGGATCGTGAAGTTCGACAAGGGAGACTTCGTTGGCCGCGACGCGCTCCTGAAACAGAAGGAAGCGGGCCTCTCGCGCCGTCTCGCCGGGTTCGAGATGCGCGGGCGCGGCATCGGGCGGGACGGTTACGAGGTTTATCTCGACGGCGCTCCAGCCGGATGGGTGACCAGCGGATCGCCCTCTCCGACGCTGGGCAAGAACATAGGCCTCTGCTACCTCCCGGCGGCTCGCGCGCAGGCAGGCCAGACGGTCCAGATCATGGTGCGCAACCAGCCGGTGGATGCGGTCACGGTGGAAACACCCTTTTACAAACGAGCAAAATAATCATGGTTCCAGAAAATCTTCGATACACGAAGGACCACGAATGGATCCGCGTCGAAGGCGACGTCGGCACCGTTGGAATTACGGATCACGCGCAGGAGGAGCTCGGCGATATTGTCTTCGTCGAACTGCCAAAGACGGGGGCCCAACTCGAGCAGTCGGCCTCCTTCGGCAGCGTCGAGTCGGTCAAGGCCGTCTCCGACATCTACTCGCCCGTCGCCGGCCAGGTGATGGAAGTGAACCAAGCCCTCGCCGAGACCCCTGAAAAAGTCAACGAGGACCCATATGGCCAAGGCTGGATCATGAAGATCAAGCTCACCGCGCCCGACCAGGCCGGCAAGCTCATGTCCGCAGCCGAATACAGCGATTACGTAGGAGCCGAGACTTAGTTGCGTTACCTTCCCAAATCCGAATCTGAACGCCGCCAGATGTTGGAAGCCTGCGGCGTGAATGCTCCGGAGGAGCTCTTCGCGCACTTACCCGAAGCCGTCCGCTTGAACCGCCCGCTCGATCTGGCGCCCGGGATCTCCGAATACGAGATCGTGCAGTATTTCCGCGACCGCGCCGCCGAGAATGCCAATGGCTACGCCTCCTTCCTCGGGGCGGGTGTGTATAACCACTACCGGCCGGTCATGGTCGACACGGTTGTCTCGCGCGGCGAATTCCTCACCTCGTACACGCCGTACCAGGCCGAGATCGCGCAGGGCATCCTCACCACGATCTTCGAATTTCAGACGATGATCTGCCAGCTCACCGGCATGGACGTCGCCAATGCCTCGATGTACGACGGCTCGACCGCCGTCCCGGAGGCCGCGATGATGGCCGTACGGGCGACCGGCAAAGGCCGTGTCCTGATCGCGAAATCGGCGCATCCCGAGTATCGCGAAGTGCTTCGCACGTACGCCAAATACCAGGGGATGCCTGTCGCCGAATTCGGCTACGCGCCGGAAGCCGGAACCATCGACCTGGAAGACCTCGAAGCGAAGATGGACGACCTCACCGCCGCGGTGATCGTTCAGTCCCCCAACTTCTTCGGCATTGTCGATCAGGTGAAGGCCGCCGCTGAAATCGCCCATCGCCGCGGCGCGCTGCTGGTCGTCATCTTCACGGAGGCCGTCTCGCTCGGCATTCTCGAGCCTCCGGCCGAGGCGGATATCGTCGTGGGGGAACTGCAATCGTTCGCCATCTCGCCGTGCTACGGCGGCCCCTTCGCAGGCATCGTGGCGACCAAGGAAAAATTCATCCGGCAGATGCCCGGCCGCCTCGTCGGCCAGACGGTCGATTCGCGAGGCAATCGCGCGTTCTGCCTCACTCTGTCCACGCGCGAGCAGCATATCCGCCGCGAAAAGGCCACGTCGAACATCTGCACGAACCAGGCGCTGATCGCCCTGATGGCCAACGTCTTCATGACGGTCTATGGCAAGCAGGGCCTGCGCGAGCTGGCGGAACAGAACCTGGCGAAAGCTCATTATCTGGCCGGAAAAGTGACGCCGCGCTTCACAGGCCGGTTCTTCAACGAATTCGTGGCCCGCGCCGGGAAACCCGAGGACGTCAACAAAGCCTTGCTCAAGAAAAAGATCGTGGGCGGCCTCCCGCTCGGACGTTTCTACCCGGAGCTCTCCGACTGCGTGCTGCTGTGCGCCACGGAAATGTCGAAGAGGGCCGACATGGACGTGGTGGGACAGGCCCATGGCTTGCCCAGTCAAACGCAGGAACCGGTCGAGGTGCTCGCATGAACGCCAAAGTCCGGAACCATCTCTCGCAAAACGAGGCGCTCCTGTTCGAGCGCAGTTCCCCCGGCAAGAAGGCGTACCAGCTTCCCGAACTCGACGTTCCGCCGGTCGACGCCGCCGAGGCCCTCGGGGCGGATAACGTGCGCCGCGAAATCGAAGGCTTCCCGGAGGTCAGCGAGGTCGAAACCATCCGCCATTTCACGCGCCTCTCCACGTGGAACCATGCGATCGATCTCGGCATGTACCCGCTGGGCTCCTGCACCATGAAGTACAACCCGCGGATCAACGAGCTGGTGGCGCGAATCGAGGGTTTGGCCTGGGCCCACCCCTACCAGCCAGAGGCGCTCTCGCAAGGCTGCATGGAGATCATGGCGCGCATGGAATCGGCGCTCGCGGAGATCACGGGCATGGACGCCGTGACGCTCCAGCCCGCCGCCGGGGCTCACGGCGAGCTCACCGGGATTCTCCTGATTCGCGCCTTGCTGGAACAACGGGGCAATCCGCGCAAGAAGATTCTCATTCCCGATTCGGCGCACGGCACCAACCCCGCCACCGCCGCGATTGCCGGCTATGCCGTCGAGAACATCAAATCCAGCGAAACCGGCGTGCTCGACGTCGCCGCTCTGGAACACATCGTCAACGAAGATGTCGCCGCCCTGATGGTGACGAACCCGAACACTCTGGGCGTCTTCGAAAACAATATCATTCACGTGGCCGAGATTCTGCACGCCAAGGGCGCGATGCTGTATATGGACGGCGCGAACATGAACGCGCTGGTGGGCATCGCGAGGCCCGGTGATTTCGGGGTCGACGTGATGCACCTGAACCTGCACAAGACATTCTCGACCCCGCATGGCGGCGGCGGCCCCGGCGCCGGTCCGGTCGCCGTGAAGAAGTCGCTCGAGCCGTTTCTTCCCGCCCCGCGCCTCAAGCGCTCCGGCAAGAAATGGGCGTGGGACCACAAGCGCAAGAAGTCAATCGGCCGCGTCAAGGCCTTCTACGGTAATTTCGGAGTCCTGGTCCGCGCGCTCGCCTATATCCTTGCCCACGGCGGCCCCGGCCTCCGCAACGCGACCATGGATGCGGTGCTCAATGCCGTGTACATCCGCAAGGCGCTCGAGCCCTACTACGAGCTCCCGTACTCCTCGCCGAACATGCATGAGGTGGTGTTCAGCGACGATCGCCAGGCCAAACTCGGCGTGCGCACCGGCGATATCGCCAAGCGCCTGATCGATTACGGCTTCCATCCCTACACGGTCAGCTTCCCGCTGATCGTTCACGGCGCGCTGATGATCGAGCCGACCGAGACCGAAGGCAAGCGCGAGATCGACCAGTTCATCGAGGCGATGATTTCGATCGCCAAGGAGATCGAGACCGACCCGCAGATCGTCAAGACCGCGCCGCACGGAACCCGCACCAGCCGCGTCGACGAGGTGACCGCCGCGCGCAAGCCGGTGCTGCGATGGAAGCCCGCGTAAACCAGAGTCAGCGCGGGCTGTGGATTGCGCTCGCGCTCGTGCTGCTGATCCGGATTCCGTTTCTCCATCAGGCGGTCCAGGGCGACGACCACACGTATATTTCCGAAGCCGCGCACGCGCTAGTCGATCCGTTGCACCCGCTCCATTTCAAAATCGTTTTCCTCGGGGAGGAGATCGACCTTCGCGGACACCCGCACCCGCCGTTAAACGCCTGGGCGCTGGCGGCGCTGATCGCCGTTTTCGGTGAAGTGAGAGAAGCGCCTTTCCATGCGGCCTACATCCTGTGGTCGCTGATCGCCGTCGCCGCGATGTGGTCGCTCGCCCGCCGCTTCTCGCCACACCCGTTATGGGCGACGCTGCTCTTCATCGCCGTGCCGGCATTCGTAGTCAACGGCAGTTCCTTCGAGACCGACCTCCCGTTTCTCGCGCTTTGGTTGTCCGCCGTCGCGCTGTTTTGCTCCGGCCGGCGCGTCTTCGCCGCGTTCGCCATGGCGCTCGCTGCGTTGACCTCGTATCAGGCCGTCTTTCTCACGCCGATCCTCGCCGTGTTCGTGTTCTCTTTCCGGCGCCGCGACCGCGCCGCGTGGCTCACGCTCCTCGTCCCGCCCGCCACGGTCGCGGCCTTCCAGCTCTTCGAGCGCCTCACCACCGGCGCCGCCCCGGCGGCCATCCTGACCGGCTACTTCGCCACTTACGGACTGCAAAAGCTCGCAGCCAAGCTGGCGAATGCGCTGATGCTCGCGATCCACGCGTGCTGGATCGTCTTCCCGGCGCTGGTCCCGCCCGCCGCGGTCCTGGCATGGCGCAAACGGCGCGAGCCCGATACCTTGTTTCTCCTCGCGTGGATTGCCATTTTCTTCGCCTTGGCGCTGGCCGTGTTTTATGCGGGCTCCGCGCGTTACCTGCTGCCGATTGCCGCGCCGATCGCGATTCTCGCCTCACGATTGCCCACGCGGTGGCTGGCGCCGGCCTTCGCCATTCAGCTCGCCCTCGGCCTCGTGCTGGCGGCGGCGAATTACCAACACTGGGACGCCTACCGCCAATTCGCGCGCCGGGTTCACGCCCCGCGCGTCTGGATCGACGGCGAATGGGGCATGCGCTACTACTTCGAACAAACTGGCGGCATCGCCTTGCGCAGGAACCGGCAGCTCCGGCCCGGCGAGGTCGTCGTTGCCAGCCAACTCGGCGGCGCCGTCGAGCTCAACACGCCGTTCGCCGTAATCGCCACTGCCGAAGTCCGTCCCTCGGTCCCCTTCCGCATCTTCGGACTGGAGTCGCACTCGGGATATTCGAGCGTCGCCAAGGGATTCCTTCCCTTCGATGTCTCGAACAACCTCGTCGACCGTCTGCGAGCCGTCCAGATCGTCGAGCGCCATCCCGCGCTGGAATACCTTCCAATGGGCGCGCCCGAAGCCACGGAGCAGATTGTCAGCGGCATCTTCTCCCTCGAAGGCAAGACGCGCTGGATGTCGCGGACGGCCGCAGTCGTTCTGAAATCGCCCGGGTCCGCTACGCCGCTCCGCGTCGTCTTCCATATCCCGCCGAATGCCCCGGCGCGCCGCATCCGAGTGCTCCTCGACGGCCGCGAAGTCGCGGCGCAAACCTACGACCGGGCCGGCGCCTACGAATTGACGACACGCCCGCTCGAGCCGTCCGGAGCGGTCGCGGTCGTGACCGTAGACGTCGACGCTACGTTCACCGCTCCCGGCGACGCACGGGATCTCGGGATCGTGCTGGCGGCCATAGGGTTCCAGCGGTAGCTGCGCTATCCTGTGCAGAGGAGACAAGAACAGATGGGATGTGGACAGGGCGGCGGTTTCAACCAGCTCAATAATGTCATTCGGCCCGGCGCGCGCAAGGTTTTCTGCCTCAAGTTTCAGAAGGAGCTCGAAGGTCTCGACGAGGTCCCCTTTGAGGGCCACCCGCTGGGGCAGAAGATTTACGACAACATCTCGAAGGAAGCCTGGAAGATGTGGATCGAGCACATGAAGATGCTCATGAACGAGTACCGCCTCAACCTGGGCACCAAGGAAGCGCAGGAGTTTGTCATCGATCAGATGGACAAATACTTTTTCGGCGAAGGCGCCGCGCTGCCTCCGGACTTCGTGCCGCCTAAGACGAAGGGCTGAGCGTCTCCAACACCGTCGCGATCTCGAAACGCAGCTCTCCATGCGCGGCCCGCAGCGCCGATTCCACTTCTTCGGGTGAATCGGCGCGAGCGAAAATGAACCCCAGGTAGCTCGATCCTTCCGGCAGGGGAATCAATCGCTGGCCTTCCTTCGCCGTCACAATCACGTCCTCGATTGCCTTCACCCGCTTCGCCCGGTCAACTCCCGCGACCGACTCGTACATCCCTCCGCGCGGGATCGGAATCATCATCACTCCCGCGGCGCGCTGCTCGCGACGCACGCCCGACACGTCCTCACCGAGCGCGTGCCGCACGATCAACTCCTCGAGAGGCATCCCGCCGTCGAAGCGCAGCGTGTTGGCGCAGAGCCCGCCGATCGGCCGAGCATGAGCCTCCAGGACCCATGCTCCGTCCTCATTGTGGCGCAGTTCCACGTGGGTTGGTCCATGTCTCAGCCCCAGCACTTCGGCGGCGCGCGCTGCCGCCTCCACCAGATCGATCCGCACCGCGGCGCTCGCGCGCGACGGGGTCGTATAGATCGTTTCCTCGAAGTAAGGCCCTTCCATAGGGTCGGGTTTATCGAAAATTGCCAGCGTCTGGAATCGTCCGTGGGTGACAAGGCCTTCCACCGCGAACTCGCGCCCCGGAATGTAGCTCTCCACCTGAATGCGGTCCTCGCCCATCTTGCGGATGCGGGCGAAGGCGGCGCGAAATTCGGCGGGATTGTTCGCGCGAATCACGCCGCGGCTCGCCGAAAGTCCGAACGGCTTGAGCACGCAGGGATAAGGCGCCCGATCCGCCTCCGCCGCGTCCCGGGCCTGAAAAAAATGCGGGACCGGCAGCTTCTCTCCAAACATGGATCGCGCCCCGTACTTATCGCGCCCTGCCCGCGCCGCCGCCGGAGTATGAAACGGCAGCCCGAGCGCCGCCGCCGCCTCCGCCGCTAGCACGGCGGGGCGATCTCCGACAGCGACGATCCCATCGACTTTCATCCCGCGCAGGCTCTCGACCGAGTCTGCGATACGATCGAACTTCACCGCCACGGCATGATCACCCCACGGGTCGTCGAGCACATGACACCGGTCGGTGGCGAGCACCAGCTCCGCGCCCACGCGCCGGACCGCATCCGCAAACGTGCGGATCTGGTAGCCGGTGGTGGCGGCGAACAGCAGGAGATGTTTCGGCACGCTTCCATTGTCGCGCGCCTCGGTCGCCGGCCGCCGGCTGCTATCGTGTTCTATGTGAAAGCACTGGTGAAGAGCCGGCCCGAGAGCGGCCTTTGGCTACAAGACATCGACACCCCCCGCATCGGCATCAACGACGTGTTGATTCAGGTTTTGCGGACGGGAATCTGCGGCACGGACGTGCATATCTACAAGTGGGACGAGTGGGCGCAGAAGACGATCCCCGTTCCGATGGCGATCGGCCACGAGTTCGTCGGCCGGATCGTGGAAGCCGGGTCGAATGTGGCCGATTTCTATCCCGGCGACATCGTCAGCGGCGAGGGGCATGTCGTTTGCGGACGCTGCCGCAATTGCCTGGCGGGCCGCCGCCATCTCTGCGCTCATACCCAGGGCGTCGGCGTCAATCGTCCGGGCGCCTTCGCGGAGTTCATCGTTTTGCCGATGACCAATATCTGGCGGCACCACGACGGTATTCCGCTCGATATCGGCGCAATCTTTGACCCATTCGGGAATGCCGTCCACACGGCGCTCTCATTCCCCGTGCTGGGCGAGGATGTCCTCGTCACCGGGGCCGGGCCGATCGGCATCATGGCAGCCGCGGTCGCGGTGCATGCGGGCGCGCGATACACCGTGATCACGGACGTCAACGAGTACCGGCTCGACCTCGCGCGCAAGATGGGCGTGACGCGCGCCGTCAACGTGCGCCAATCCAAACTCGCCGATATCCAGAAGGAACTCGGGATGACCGAGGGATTCGACGTCGGCCTCGAGATGTCCGGGAACCCGGCGGGCTTCCGCGACATGCTCTCCAACATGAGCCACGGCGCCAAGATCGCGATGCTCGGCATCCCGTCCGAGCCCATGTCGATCGACTGGAACACAGTCATCTTCAACATGCTCACGATCAAGGGAATTTACGGGCGCGAGATGTATGAGACCTGGTACAAGATGACCGTCATGCTGCAATCGGGCCTGGACATCGGCCCGATCGTGACGCACCGATTCCACTACACCGAGTTCGAAAAAGGCTTCGAAGCGATGATGTCCGGCTGCTCCGGCAAGGTCGTGCTCAACTGGGAGTAGCGATCTCGTAGTGCGCGAGGATCGCAGGCCACTTTCCCTGCGCTTTGAGGAGCATCTCGACCACCTCGCGGACCGCGCCTTCGCCGCCGGCGGCCTGCGTGACGTAGTGCGCCTCGCGCTTGACTTCGGCGCGGGCGTTCGCCGTGGCGATCGCCAAACCCACGCGGTGCATGATCGTGATGTCGGTAAAGTCGTCCCCGATGTAGGCCACCTCGCTGGAATCGATCTTCGCGTCCGCGAGGATCTCCTCCAGGATCGGGATCTTCTCGATGTGGCCCTGGTAGACATACGACATCTTGGTCTGGCGGGCGCGCTCCGCCGTTGCCGGAGAGACACGCCCGCTGATGACGCCGGTCTTGACGCCGTGCCAGTTCAGCCATTGCAGCCCGATGCCGTCCTGCGAATCGAAGCCCTTGGACTCTGCCATTGCTCCGTCCGGGGCGGGCACGTTGTAGAGCTTGCCGTTGGTCAGGACGCCATCGACGTCCATCAGCAGCAGCTTGACTTTGGCGGCCTGCGCCTGGATATCCATTAGCGCTGGATCCTGGCCGAGCCGCCCTTCGCAAAGGAGCGAACCTGGTCGAGCGAGGCCATCGTGGTGTCGCCCGGGAAAGTGGTCAGCAGCGCGCCATGGGCCCAGCCGAGCTTTACCGCTTCCTCTTCCGGCTCACCGGTCAGGAGGCCGTAGAAGAAGCCGGAGGCGAACCCGTCGCCGCCGCCGACGCGGTCATAGACGTCCAGTTCCGCGGTGGGAGCGCTGTACGTCTTGCCGTTAATCCACGCCACGGCGCTCCAACTGTGCCGGTTGGTCGTGTGCACTTCGCGAAGCGTCGTAGCGACCACCTTGACGTGCGGGTGCTTCTTCGTTACCTGGTCGATCATGCCGAAGAACGCGCTGGGATCGAGTTTCGACGCCTTGGTCACGTCCATCCCGGGGATGCCGAGGCCTTTCTGCAGGTCCTCCTCGTTGCCGACCAGCACATCGACATTGCGGACGATGCGATCGAGCACTTCGACCGCCCGTTGCTCACCTCCCGAGATGTTCCACAGCTTGGCTCGATAGTTGAGGTCGAACGAAGTGACCGCGCCGGCTGCCTTCGCCGCCTGCATCGCTTCGATGATGACTTCGGCGGTGGTCGGCGACAGCGCCGCGAAGATGCCCCCGCTGTGGAACCAGCGAACGCCCCCGCCGAAGATCGCCTTCCAGTCGAAGTCGCCCGGTTTGAGCTGTGCGGCCGCTTCGTTCGAGCGATTATAGAAGACCACCGGGGCGCGCACGCCGAAGCCGCGGTCGCTGTAGACGGTCGCCATGTTCGGCCCCTGCACGCCGTCGTGTTTGTAGTGCTTGTAAAACGGCTGGACGCCCATGGCGCGGACGCGCTCGGCGATCAGGTCGCCGATGGGGTAATCGACCATGGCGCTCGCCACGCCGGTCTTCATGCCGAAACAATTGGCGAGGTTGGCGGCGCAGTTGAATTCGCCGCCGCTGACATGGATCAGACACTCGGTCGCCTTGCGAAAGGGGATGATGCCGGGGTCCAGGCGATGGACCAGGGCGCCCAGCGACAGGAAGTCGAGGGCGCCGTCTTTACGAATCGTCAGGCCAGTGCTCATTTCTCTCCTAAACTGTGTACGTTCCCGCCGACACCGTGCCGCCCTTGCCGGTCCAGTTGGTGTGGAAGAACTTGCCGCGGGGCTGGTCGATGCGTTCGTAGGTGTGGGCGCCGAAATAGTCGCGCTGCGCCTGGAGCAGGTTGGCCGGCAGCCGCTCGCTGCGGTAGCCGTCGTAGAACGCCAGTGCGGTGGTAAACGCCGGAACGGGGACACCGGACTCGACGGCTTTCGCCACCACGCGGCGCCACGACGCCTGGCAACGCTCGATGACGCCGGTGAAGTACTGGTCCAGCAGCAGATTGCTGAGGTTCGGATTGCCCTGGAACGCCGCCTTGATCTTCTCCAGGAACGCGGACCGGATGATGCAGCCGGCGCGCCATACCATGGCGATGCCGCCATAGTTCAGGTTCCAGTGGTATTCCTTGGCGGCCTCGCGCAGCAGCATGAAGCCTTGGGCGTACGACACGATCTTCGAGGCCAGCAGCGCCTGCCGGATATCCTCGACGAACGCCTTGCGGTCGCCTTCGAATTGGAATTTGGGCCCCTTCAAAATCTTCGCCGCTTCGACGCGCGCGTCCTTCATGGCGCTGAGACAGCGCGCGTAAACAGCCTCGCCGATCAGCGTCACCGGCATTCCCAGGTCGAGCGCGCTGACGCTGGTCCACTTGCCCGTGCCCTTCTGGCCGGCGGTGTCGAGAATTTTGTCCAGGACGTGCTCGCCCTTCTCGTCCTTATAGGCGAGAATGTCGCGGGTGATCTCGATGAGGTAGCTGTCGAGCTCGCCCTTGTTCCATTCGGCGAAGACCTCGTGCATCTCTTCGTTCCTCATGCCGAGGCCCTCTTTCAGCAACTGATAGGCCTCGCAGATGAGCTGCATGTCGCCGTACTCGATGCCGTTGTGGACCATTTTGACGTAGTGGCCGGCCCCGTCTTCGCCCATCCAGTCGCAGCACGGCTCGCCCGACGGTGTCTTGGCGCAGATGGCCTGGAAAATGTCCTTGACCAGCGGCCAGGCGGCGACACTGCCGCCGGGCATCATCGATGGGCCGAAGCGCGCGCCCTCTTCGCCGCCCGAGACGCCCGTGCCGACGTAGAGCATGCCCTTGCCTTCCAGGTATTTCGTGCGCCGGATCGTGTCCGGAAAGTGCGAGTTGCCGCCATCGATGACAAGATCGCCGGGCTCCAGATGGGGCAGCAGGGATTCGATGAAATCGTCCACGGCCTGGCCTGCCTTCACCATCAGCATGATCTTACGCGGGCGCTTGAGCAGTCCGACCATTTCCTCGACGGATTTGGCGCCGATGACATTCTGATGTCCCTTGGCGGCGTCGTTGAGGAATTCGTCCACCTTCGAGACGGTGCGGTTGAATGCCACCACCTGATAGCCGTGGTCGGCCATGTTCAAAATGAGGTTCTGGCCCATCACTGCCAGACCGATTAAAGCGATATCTGCCGTTTGTTCCATGAACTTCGCTTATAGCATACGGCGGCGTCTGAAACCAAAACCAGGCCGCCGGGAATACCGAAACTGCCCGGCCGGAAGCTGGCGCGACCGGACATAATGGGAGAATGATGCGTGTTCGAGGGGCCATTGTTGCGTTTCTGCTTTTGACTGTGGCGCGGGGGCAGGGGCCATCGCCCGATGCGCTGCCGGCTGACGTGGACCGCGGAGCGGCGGGCCTTTCGCGTTGGCTCCACGCCCTCAAGACCCGCGCCAGTATCATGATGATTACCGCTCATCCCGACGACGAGGACGGTGGGATGCTCGCCTACGAATCGCGCGGGGCCGGAGAGCGCGCCTCCTTGCTGACCCTCAACCGGGGCGAGGGCGGCCAGAACGCCATGTCGCCCGACATGTACGACGCGCTCGGTCTGGTCCGCACACAGGAATTGCTGGCGGCCGGACGGTATTACGGAGTCGACCAGTACTGGACGCGCGCCATCGATTACGGCTTCTCGAAGACCCGGGAGGAGGCGCTTGAGAAGTGGGATCACGACCGCATCCTGTCGGACGTCGTGCGGGCGATCCGCATGGCGCGGCCGCTGGTGATCACCTCGGTGTTCGTGGGGGCTGCCACGGACGGGCATGGCAACCATCAGGTAGCCGGGCAGATGGCGCAAGAGGCTTACCTGGCGGCGGGCGATCCGGCGAAATTCCCCGAGCAGATCAAGGAAGGCCTGCGCCCCTGGACCCCGTTGAAGGTATACGCGCGCGTGCCGTTCTTCGCGGTGACGGCCCAGGGAATGTACGACTATGCCATCGACAAGTACGTGCCGGTGCGCTTTTTCGACTACATTCACCAGCAATCGTCGACGGAGAAGCCGTCCACCAACATCGAGATCCCAACGGGCAACTACGCGCCGGCGGCTGGTCTGACTTACCTGCAGATCGGACGCGCCGGACTCGGCTGGCAAAAGACGCAAAACAACGGCGTCGCGATTCCGGCGCCGGGGCCTGCGACCAGCGCCTACCACCGCTACGATTCCCGCGTGCCGGCCGCGGAACACGAGGAAACGTTCTTCGACGGCCTTGACGTCTCCGTCAGTGGAATCGGTTCGATGGTCCCGAGCCCGCCGGATTACCTGACGGCCGGGCTGGCCGACATCGCGCGGCTCGCGGACTTGGCCAACGAGCAGTACCGGCCCGACCGTCCGCACGCCCTTGCGCCGGTTCTGGCCGACGGTTTGCGCGCCACCCGGACGCTGATCGCGCGCGTCCGCCAGTGGCCCGACGTCGAATTCGAACTGCGGGCCAAAGAGAGTCAATTCGAGCGCGCGTTGGCGGAATCGCTCGGCCTCTCGTTGCAGGCCGCAGTGCTGCCCGAGCGGGAACCGCAAGGGCGCAATCCCTTCGGCGGCGCCTCGCCGACGTTCGCGGTGGCGATCCCCGGTCAATCCTTCACGATTGGCGTCGATGTGTTGAATCAAAGTCCCGAGCCTCTGGCGGCGATGCGGGTTACCGGGCCCGACGGCGCAAGGGCGCAGGAAGGGCCGCTCGGTCCGCGCGCGCAGAAGCAGTTCAAGTTCGCGGTGAAGGTCCCGGACAACGCTCCGCTGACGCGGCCTTATTTCACCAGGCCGGATGAGGAACAGGCATATTACGACCTGGCCGATCCGAGGCACCGCAACCTGTCGCTCGCCCCTTATCCGTTTGCAGTGGCGGCGGAAGTGTCCTATCGCGACGTGCCGATCCATCTCTCGGCGGTAGTGCAGGCCTACCAGCGCATCCCGGCGCTCGGGGTGGTCGCGCAACCGCTGATCGTCGGACCTGCAATCTCGGTGACCGTCTCTCCGGCGGCGGGCGCCGTGCCAGTGGGGACGAAATCGTTCGCGTTCTCATGCACCGTGCATAGCAATGTGAAGGGGCCGGCGGAGGGCACGCTGAAACTCCAGCTTCCGGCGGGTTGGCGCTCGACCCCGGACGCGGCGCCATTCACGATGGCGCGCGACGGGGAGGACCACACCATCACCTTCGCCGTCCAGCCGAACGGTATCAAAGCCGGCGAGCAGCGCATCACCGCGGTCGCCGAATACCAGGGCCGCAAGTACGAGGAGGGCTACCGGCTCGTAGGGTATCCGGGAATTCGGCCATACCCCCTGTACCGCGCGTCGGTCTATCGGGCGGTGGGAGTCGACGTGAAGACGGCGCCCGGGTTGCGGGTCGGGTATCTGCCGGGCACGGGCGACGACGTTCCGACGGCGCTCGAGAACCTCGGCGTTGCGGTGCGAACGCTGGCGGCGACCGACCTCGCATCGGGCGACCTTTCGGGCTATGACGCGATCGTGCTGGGAGTTCGCGCCTATGCGTCGCGCGCCGAACTGCCCGCGGCAAACGGCCGCCTGCTGGAGTATGTGAAGAACGGCGGGGTGCTGATCGTGCAGTACAACCTGCAGAACTTCGACCAGAACTACGGCCCGTATCCGTTTAGCCTCGGAAACAACCCGCAGAAGGTCGTCGATGAGTTCTCGAAAGTGCGGTTCCTCAAACCGGAGAGTCCGCTGTGGAAGTGGCCCAATCCGATCGGCGAGGCTGATTTCGCCGGTTGGGTGGAAGAACGGGGTCATGGCTTTATGCAGACCTGGGATCCCCGTTACGAAACCCTGATCGAGACCCACGATCCCGATCAGGACCCTCAGCTCGGAGGACTCCTCCTGGCGCGATACGGCAAAGGCGCGTATATCTATGATGCCTTCGCCCTCTACCGGCAGTTGCCCGCGGGTGTGCCCGGGGCATACCGGATCCTCGCGAATCTGGTCAGCCTGGGGAAGAATCCGGGGCGGTAGTAAAGGGACCGGTGATCCGGTCCCTTCCTCGTGATCGGACCGTTTATCGGCCGCCCTTCCAGTCCGGCAGCCGCCCGGGAGTTGGCGGGGCGCCGGCGGCGTCTAATTGTTTCTCGATCGCCTTGATGTCCGTCTCCAACAGCTTGCGGAGTTTCGGAAGCTCGGCCGCGAGAAGGTCGGACGCGATTTGATACTGCTCCTGGGCGGTCTTGGTCGGCCGGCCGGTGGTGCCGCGGAGAGGGCTGGCGGCGGCTTGCGCGTGCTCGGAGATCGAGGCGGGAACGCCCTCGTTGAACCCTCCCATCACGTGATCGCCGTTCAGGACGCGGTTGATTTCCTCCAGGGCATGTTCCATCGCGAGGGCCTGCTCGCGGAGTTTCAGCGGGAGCGACGGCGTGGCGTCGATGGCACGGCGGATGGCTTCGAGCTTCGTGCGGGCCTCGGCCGCGGACTGCTGCGTCGCGGAGACAGCCTTCTGTAGTTTGGCCACCTTCTCGTTGAAGTCGGCCAGAGCGGCGCGATCCTCGCGGCTGGCGGGACCTTCGGGGGCGACCTCGACCGTCTGCTGAGCGCCCAGAGGCGTAATCGCGCCGTCGACGCGCTTAGCGAGCGATACGGTATACTTGCCGGGGACGACCAAGCCGCCGCCTCCGCCGCCGCGGCCGAAGAATGCGGGAGCTTCTTCGTCTCCGCCGCCGGCGCCTGCTGCGCCGCCACCGCCACGGCCGCCGCGACCTCCCCCACCGCCGGCGCCGCCGCCGCCGAGTGGAATGGCGGGCGCGAGGGCCGTACCCTGTGTCCGCAGGTCCCACACGATGCGATGCAGGCCACGGGTCGCGGGGGCGTCGAAGCGTCGAATCACCTTGCCGGAGGCGTCGGCGACGCTCACCACCACGGCGGGTGGCTCCTCTTCCGCCTCCGCGCGTAATTGTTCGGCGGTCGGGTAGGGAGGCGTCTCGCCGCGCGCAATCGCGGCGCGCTCTTTCTGCTGGCGCTCCTGCTTCTTCGTCCGGTAGCCGTCTTTCAGGTTGTAGGTAATGGAGGCGCCGAAGGGCGGATTCTGCGCGACCCAAAAGCCCGTGCCGACGTTATTCTCGGCGCCGAAACGCGAGTTCGGCAGGTAGGAGAGCGCCGTCTTCACCGGGAATATCGCGCTTTCCTTCTGCATCATTTCGGGAGTTGCGACGCGCAACGGGCTGTAATCGTCCAGGACGTAGATGCCGCGGCCGAACGTGCCGATGACCAGATCGTCCATCTGCTTTTGGACGGCCAGGTCCCGCACCATGACGGTCGGCAGGCCGACATTCAGCTTGATCCACTTCTCCCCGCCGATGTTGGTGAAGTACAGGCCGAACTCGGTGCCGGCAAACAGCAGATTCTTGTTGACGTGGTCCTCGGCCACCGCATACACGCCGCCGCTCTCCGGCAAATTGCCCGAGACATTCACCCACGTCTTGCCCTTGTCCGCGCTCTTGATAAGGTAGGGCTTGAAGTCGCCATTCTGGTGGTTCTCATATGCGACGTACACGACGCCGGCGTCATGCTGCGAGGCGAGGATCCGCTGCACGTAAGCGTCCTCGGGCACGCCCGCCGGCTTCTCGATCTTGCGCCAGTTCGCCCCGCTGTCCTCGCTCACCTGCACCAGGCCGTCGTCCGTGCCTACGTAGAGGAGTCCTTCCTGCTTTGGCGATTCGGCGATGGAGGAAATGTTGTCGTAGAGCGCCGTCGAAACATTCTTCTGCACCGCGTCGATGGGCCAGATCTTGCCCATCAGCGGCAGTTTGTTGCGGTCGAGCGCGCGGGTCAGGTCTGGACTGACGGGTTTCCAGCTATCGCCGCGATCATCGCTGCGGTAGAGGCGCTGCGCGCCGAAGTAGAGCCGGGTGTTGGAGTGCGGGCTGACGATCAGCGGGGCGTCCCAGTTCCACCGCATGGCCAGATCGCCCTTGGCCGGTTGGGGCTGAATGCTGACCCGTTCGGCGGTGCGTTTGTCGTACCGCACCATACCGCCATTCTGCATGTTGGCGTAGATGGTGTTGGGGTCTTTGGGGTCGACGCGCGAATAGAAGCCGTCACCACCCATCGTCACGAAACACTCGGTATAGAGGATGCCTGCCGAGCTTTTCGTCTTGGCGGGGCAACCGAAACTGTTGTTGTCCTGCGTGCCGCCGTAGACGTGGTAGAACGGCGCGTCTTCGCTGACTGCGACATCGTACATCTGCGCCGTGGGAAGGTTGGCCTTGAAGATCCACGTGGCGGCGCGGTCGAAGCTCTCGTAGAGGCCGCCGTCGCAACCGACCAGGTAGTGGCTGTTGTTGGCGGGATCCACCCAAATCTCGTGATTGTCGACGTGCTTGTTGCGCGTGGGCAGGGACGCCATTGTGCGGCCACCATCGTCGGAGACCATGATGTTGACGCCCATGATGTACACGCGGTCGGGACTGGCGGGATCGACCTGAACCTTCGAGTAATACTGGCCCTGTTGATCGTAACTATTGCGCTTTTCCCACGTGACGCCGTTATCGTTGGACCGGTAAAGGCCGCCCGGGCCTTCCGGGCCTTCCACCTGCGCATAGATGATGCTGGGATTGCCCGGAGCGTAGTTGAGCCCGATGCGGCCGAGGTCGCCGCCGCTCGCGAAGCCGCCGCCGGCCTTCGTCCAGGTCTTCCCGGCGTCGATTGAGCGCCACAAGGCGCTCTCGGGGCCGCCGTGAACCATGCCGAAATAGCGGCGCTGCCGCTGGTGGGTGGCGGCGAGGAGGATATCGGGATTGCGCGGATCCATCAGCACGTCGGAGGCGCCGGTGTAATCGCCGACCTTGATGAGGCTTTGCGACCATGTCTTACCGCCGTCGGTGGTCTTGTATAGGCCTCGCTCGCCGCCGCCCTTCCATAGCGGTCCGGGGGCCGCGACATAGACGATATTGGAGTCCTTGGGGTCGACCACGATCCGCGCGATGTGCTCGGTCTTCTTCAGCCCCATATTGCGCCAGGTGCGGCCGCCGTCTTCGCTCTTGTAGACGCCGTCGCCGTAGGACACGCTTCGCTGGTTATTGTTCTCGCCCGTGCCGGCCCAGACGATCGATGGGTTCTTCGGATCGATCGTGATCGTTCCGATGGAGTACGAGCCCTGGTTGTCGAAGACCGGCGTCCACGTGGTGCCGTTGTTGTAGGTGAGCCACAGGCCGCCGGACGCTTCGGCGATCAGGTAGTGGCTGGTGCTGTCCGGAAACATGGCGATCTGCGAGACACGGCCGGAGATGAAGGTCGGGCCGATGTTGCGGACTCGCAGACCGGCGAATGTCGTCGCATTGATCGGTTCGTCGCTGCCACCGCGGCCGCCACGGCCGGCAGGGGGCTCATCCTGGGCGGCGAGCGTCGCCGAAAGACACAAAAGGAGCGGAAATAACCTCATGGACGGTGAGTATAACGCACGGCGCGCCGACCGGCCGCCTGGCGATGCAAAGAGGGCGTTGCCGCTCCGGGCCGGGACGCGCCAAGCCCGACATTTAACTTGCCAGAGCCCGATTTTATCGCTATATATGAAAGATCTTCCGGGAGAGGTTCTATGACACACAGAGGAACCCTGTTGGTTCTGGCGGCGTTCGCGATGTGCGCCGCGCCTGCGGCGCGGGCGCAGGTGCTCTATGGCAGCATCACGGGAAATGTCAGCGACGCGTCGGGGGCGCCGGTGCCGGGCGCCTCGGTGAAGGCGACCAACTCGGAAACCGGACAGTCGCGGCAGACGGAGACGAACGATTCGGGTTCCTACACGTTCCCGTCCCTCAATGCCGGACCATACGCCGTGACGATCGTGAAAGAGGGATTCCAGACCTTTTCGGCGAGGCGCGTGGATGTGGCGATCGACCGCGTGGCGCGGGTCGACGCGAGGCTGACGGTGGGGGCGGTGAGCGAGACCGTGTCGGTTTCGGCCCAGGCGGCGCAGTTACAAACGGATTCGGCCGAGGTGCGCAACGAGGTCACGCACGAGGTGCTGGAGAATGTCCCGGTGCCGGTGAATCGCGACTTCGAGAGTCTCCTCATCATGGTGCCCGGCATGGGCGTGCCCGAGAACGCGAATTCGAGCGCGGCGAATCCCTCGCGCACCCTCACCTTCAGCGCCAATGGGACGCCGCGCGTTTCGCGAACGGTGCGGATCGACGGCGCGGCCACCAACAACGCGTGGCTTCCTTACCTGTCGGGGTACTCGCCGGGGCTCGACGCAATCGAGACCGTCAGCGTTGTCTCGGGGACGTTCGACGCGGCGCAGGGGGCGGCGGGCGGCGCTGCCATCAATGTCCACGTGAAAAGCGGGACGAACCAGATCCACGGCTCGGTGTTCGGGCTGAACATGACGAACTGGCTCGGTTCCCGGCAGTTCTTCCAACCCGCCGGACAGGTTCTGCCGAAGTTCATCAACAACACCTTCGGTGGAACCATCGGAGGGCCGATCAAGCGGGACAAGCTGTTCTACTTTGTCAGTTATGACGGCCATTTCCTGCGGCAGAACGCGAACCGGACGGTGACGGTCCCGACAGCGGCGCAACGCCGCGGCGATATGTCGGCGGCGGCGCAGCCCATTTACGACCCCTTGACCGGCAGTGTGGACGGCAGCGGCCGCACGGCATTTCCAGGAAACCAGATCCCCGTCAACCGCCTCGATCCGATCGCGCTCAAAATGCAGGACCACGTGCCGCTGCCGAATTTGGGCAACGGGACATCGAACAACTACTTCGCCACGGGGCCCTTCAGCTCCAACCGCCACACCAACGATGCCAAGATCGACTGGCGGCCGAAGGACAAACTGTCGCTCAGCGCGCGTGTGGGCTGGCTCAAATACGACCTCTTCAATGCGGCGACGTTCGGCGATAACGGGCAGGGCATCTCGAGCGCCGGATCGCGCCCGGGCAATATCTACGGCAACGTAATCACCACCACCTACAACGCCACGTACATTCTCTCGCCGTCGATCGTGCTCGACGGGTTCTTCACCACCACGCACCAAAGCACTAATTCGGAGCCGCCGGGGTTCGGACAGAATCTCGGGAAGGAAATGCTCGGCATCCCCGGAACCAACGGCGCGGACTCGCGCTACACCGGGTGGCCCTACTTCAACATTTCGAGCTATGCGATTGTCGGCATGTCCGCCAATTCGTCCGGCGGCCCGCTGTTTTACAACGACAACCAGTATCAATATTCGGCCAATGCCACCTGGACAAAACAGCGGCACAACGTGCGCTTTGGATCGGAGGTCGCGCGCGTGGGGCTGGACCATTTCGAAGCGGCCTCGACCTTCGCTGGACAGTTCAACTTCGGAGCCGGCCCAACCCAGCTCAAGGGCGGCCCGGCGACAACGCAGTTCAACAACTATGCGAGCTTCCTCCTCGGGATGCCGGGCTCCGTACAGAAGGACGTCCTGCCGTTCGGCAATCTGGTTCTGCGGTGGAGGCTGTACAACTTTTACGTTCAGGACCAGTTCCACGCCAGCAACCGGCTGTCGCTTTCCTATGGGTTGCTGTGGAACTACTTCCCTCTAGGATCGCGCGACAACCACGGCGTGGAGCGCTACGACTTCACCAACAACACCATGCAGGTCTGCGGCTTCGGACAGACGCCGAAAGATTGCGGGTATCACGTAAGCAGGCGGGCGTTCTCCCCCAACTTCGGATTCAGCTACCGCCTGACCGATTCGCTGGTAGTGCGCTCAGGTTTCGGCCTGAGCTACGATCCCTCGCCCTTGGCGTACAACCGCGACATGCTCAGCGTCTATCCGGAGATTCTCTCGTTCACGTTGAACGGGCCGAACAGCTTCGCGCCTTCGTCCAAGCTGTCCGACGGCATTCCGGCGCTGAATCCGCCGACGAGTCTCGGCAGCGGCGTGCTGCCCCTGCCGATCGGGGTCGAGGGCCGTACCCTGCCCCAATCGCTGAAGCGCGATTATGTCCTCTCCTGGAATTTCACCCTCGAGAAGCAGTTCTCCCAGGGTTTTCTGGCTTCGGCGGGCTATGTCGCGACGCGCGGAATCGACATTCCGCAGTATCAGGACCAGAACTATCAATCGATCGGCGGCGGCGCCGCGAGCCAGCCGTACAACCAGAAATTCGGGACGACGGCGGGGCTGATTCTGCTAACGCCGCTCAACCATACCCACTACGACTCCCTGCAGACGCAGCTCAATAAACGCGTCGGCAATGGATCCTTCGTGCGGTTGGCGTACACGTTCTCCAAGAACACCGGCTTGTGCTGCAACGATCTGGCGGACACCGCGCTGGCGATCACGGATCCGCGTTATCTGAACCTGGCGCGTTCGCTGATGCCGTTCGACCGCACGCATCACTTCTCGGCCGGATGGGGCCTGCGCGCGCCGTTCGGGAAGGGACAACGCTGGCTGACTCACGGCGCCGCGTCGGCGATCGCGGGCGGTTGGATGTTCAATGGACTGTGGACGGCGTCGTCGGGCAAACCGTTCACGCCGTCGGCCTCGGGGACGTCGTTGAACGCCTCGGGGAACACACAGCGCGCCGACCTGGTGAAGCCGGAGGTCGCGATCCTCGGCGGCGTGGGACCCGGACAGCCGTACTTCGACACCACGGCCTATGCCGCTGTGACCGCGGCGCGTTTCGGGACGGCGGGCTACAACACGTTACGCGGCCCTTCCGTGTGGAACGTCGACGCGTCTATCGCTAGGCAGTTCCAACCCTCCGAGCGGCTCAAAATTCAGTTCCGAATGGAAGGGTTCAACGTGACCAATACGCCGCACTTCGGGAATCCCGGAAATACGGTCGGGAACGGCAGTTTCGGGATCATCTCGAGTGTGCTGGGGACGGGCCGCGAGGGGAACGATCAGAGAATGTTCCGCTTCGTGCTCAAGGCGATGTTCTAGCCTGTCTTTCGCAGTTGACGGGTTTGGCGGCAGATAAGTCGTTCTGAATCAG
>CAZSQK010000068.1:0-44530 GCA_964608645.1 uncultured Solibacteraceae bacterium
TTGGCTCCCCAGCTAGGATTCGAACCTACAACCCTTCGGTTAACAGCCACGATTTCGGCTTGAGGTTTACTGCTTTCGATTCAGCAACTACTTTACGCAGCGAAGTCGGTGCTGTAGTGATTGCAGGGTGCAACGATTCGCTGTGATTTCGGGACCGCGTCATCCAATGAACTGCACAATCTGGCGAAAGTAACGCAGGGCTTCCTTAATCCTTTCGGCGCCCACTCCGAGGAAGGATGATCACCCTATCGCTCCGTTACTTCAAACAAAAACCGCACGAAGACCTCCGCGTAACAAGGACCGTCCTGCCTCCTCATGAATCTGCGTCCACCTTGATATAGAGAGTGCAACATTTCTTCGATAGTGTATGAAAGATGCTCTCCGACTGCCGGTGCTGTCGGGCCTTCGCGGGATCGGTGGTCAAGCTCCGCGAGTTCACTGAGGATCCCTGCCTCCGCCAGGATGACATTGTCGGCGAAATGGCGCCCACGAAACAGCGGTCCTTGCGCATCGCTCTGCACCCTGCCAAATCCGTCTGGAGCGGTTTGCGACAGACCACCAAGAGCGCCTCCAAGCGTCACGTCGGACTTAGCAGGAACCTTCGGAAACTCGTGCCTCATTCAGCCGGACCAGTACTTCCAGTCCGGACGGCGTCCGGTTCCGGCACGACACCGTCCCTCCGCACGCTTCGACGCACGTCCGCACGATCGCCAGTCCCAGTCCCGCGCCGCCTGTCTCTCGGGTGCGCGCCGCCTCGGGCCTGTAAAACGGCGCGAAGACCGCTTCCAACTCCGCCGGCGGCAGCCCCGGACCGCTATCCGCGACCACGATCTCCACCTCTCCGCCGCGCCGTTCCGCCGAGATGACAATCGGTCCCGCGGCGCCCGCATACCGGATCGCGTTCCGCAACACATTACTCAAAGCACGCAGGAGAAGCGCCTCGTTCGCGTTCGCCACCATCCCGGGTTCGACCCGCGCTTCGATCGACCCGCCCGCGAACGACTCCCGCGCCACTGCCTTTTCGATGACGCCCGCCACCTCTACCGGCGTCAGCGACGCCGGGTCCGCGTGCATGCCCGCCTTCGAGAAGGACAGGAGTTCGTTCACCAAAACCGACATCTCCTGGATTTCCTCGTGCAACGCGGCCACATGCCGCCGTTGCCCCTCTTCCGCCTTTTGCTCGAGGATGCCCAGCGCGAACTGAATCCGCGCAATGGGCGCGCATAGCTCGTGCGCGATATCGCCGAGAAATCGCTTCTGGTTCATGACGAAGCTTTGCAAACGCGCCGCCATGCGGTCGATCTGCTGGCCGAGGTGGCCGAGTTCGTCGCTGCGCGAGCCGCCCGCCTGCGCCTCGAACCGCCCCTCGGCGATCTGCTGCGTGACCTGGTCCATGCGTGCGATCGATCGCGTCAGCCCGCGGATGAAGGGCAGCCAGCAAAGCACCGACACCGCGATGACGGTGAGCGCCACTCCGAACCATAGCCTCCCATCGAAAAACAATCGGCTCTGCAGCAGCGAGTTCGAACGGATGAGCAGAATCGCGAGGTTCCCGGGCGCCTCCTTGAGCGAGGTCGACCGGATCCGCGCTCCGGCCCAATAACGCGTTGGACCATGCGCCACCCACAGGAACTCCGATTCCGGCGGCAACGGCCCGCGCCGCGGAGGCGGCCCGTCTTCTTCGCCGGCCTGCGCCGTTGCTCCGCTGCCGGAAGAAGTGGCGATTTGCGCCGCCGGAATCCCCGCGGCCGGAGCCGAAACCCCGCCTCCTCTCGACCCCTGCGGCGGCCCGAATCCATCGTCCATGCCCGGCGGCTGCGCCTCATGGTTCCGCGGCGGCGGTCCGCGTCTCCCGCCCGCGGGCGGCCCGAAGCCATCGTCCATGTCCGGCGGCTGCGCCTCATGGTTCCGCGGCGGCGGCCCGCGCCTCCCGCCCGCGGGCGGCCCGAATCCATCGTCCATGTCCGGCGGCTGCGCCTCGTGGTTCCGTGGCGGCGGCCCGCGTCTCCCGCCGTCAGGCGACCCGAATCCATCGTCTGAGCCGCGCAGTCCTCGTTCGCGTGGGGTGTTCCCCTTCCGCGGTGGACCCTGCCTCGGCGGCGGCGCGCGCCGGGGTGGCGGCGGTCCGGGCCCGTCTTCCGGCCCCCTTCCCGGCGGCGGCAGCAGACGCCGGATCTGTCCGAGCAACTCCTCATCGACTTCGGGCGCTGGTCCCGCGATCCTCACGCCCCTGCCGCTCACCAGGAAGAAATCGGCGTGATGACGGGTCCGGTACTGTTCCACCAACCCGTCGCGCGCCGTTTCGGGTATCGCGTCCAACTCCGCCGCGAACGCGCCGGCAATGCCGAGGATCCGGTCATGCGCCGGTCCGAGCAACAGGGACTCCGGGCCGAAACGGAACTGCGCCCGCGCCACCGCCAATAAGGCCGCCGCCAGCAACACCACATTCAGCAGCGCGAGACACAGGATCTTTCGCGAGAGTGTCCAGCGGGCCCTCATTCCGTCTCCGGCTTCTTCAGCATGTAGCCTACGCCGCGAATGGTCTCGATCCAGCGCGGCGACCGCGCGTCATCCCCCAGTTTCTTCCGCAAGGACGAGATGTGCACGTCAATCGAGCGGTCGAAGCCTTCGAAGTCGCGGTCGGCCACTTCGAGCAGCAGATTCTCCCGCGTCTTGACGCGTCCACTCGCGCGCGCCAGCGACAGCAGCAGGTCGAATTCCTGCCGGGTCAAGGGCAGCGTCTGCCCGTGCAGCATCGCGACGTGCGGACCGGGGTCGATATGGAGGCCGCCGATCGCCACCGGGGAATTGCGCCGGTCGGCCGTCTGCGCCTGCGTGAGAATCGAACGCCGCAGCACCGCGCGCAGGCGGGCCAGCAACTCGCGCGTGGAAAAGGTCTTCGGCAGATAATCGTCCGCCCCCATCTCCAGCCCCACGATGCGGTCCGCCTCCTCGCCGCGTCCCGTCAGCATCAGGACCGGCACGGCGGAATGCGCGCGCAGCCGCCGCAGCACTTCGAATCCGTCCATCCCGGGCAGCATCACGTCGAGGATGATGGCATGGAACGTTTCGCGCTGCGCCAAGGCCAGACCCGCCGGACCGGTGTGCTCCATCGAAACCGCGTACCCCATCGTCTCCAGATACTCTTTCACCAGGCGGCAAAGACGCACGTCGTCTTCGATCAGCAACAACCGCGAAGGAGAGTCGGCCTGCATGGATTTCCCATCCTAACGCCCCCTTTCCCCGGACCCAAGCGACTTTACACAAACCTAACAATTTCCGTCGAAATCGACACAGGCGCTTAACACTCCTCCGCTCAAATGAGAATCACGAGGAGGGTACCTTGAAGACTTCGACTGTTGTTGCCGGCGGCCTCGCCCTGATTCTGGCTGCCGCCGTGAATGCCCAGACTGATCCCGGCCCTCGGCCGCCGGGCGGCGCCCTGGGCGGTCCGCCTCTGGCTGGTCGTCCTCTGGAGGGCCTCACCGGCGCCCAGTTGCAGGCGTTCGACCGCGGCCGCGGCGCCTTCCTGGAAATCGAAGATGTGCGGGACGGCTTGGGCCCGCGTTTCAATCTCGATAGCTGCGTCGGCTGCCACGCGCAACCCGCGCCCGGCGGCACGAGCCCGCGCAACAACCCCCAGGTCGCGGTGGCCGCCAAATTCGGCGCGATCAATCGCGTTCCGCCGTTCATCCAACCCGACGGTCCCGTGCGCGTCGTCCGCTTCCGCCGCGCCGCCGATGGCACACCCGACGGCGGCGTGCACGATCTCTTCGTGGTCACCGGCCGGGCCGACGCCCCCGCCGGCTGTCAGGTCGGCCAGCCCGACTTCACCAGCCAGCAGAACATCGTCTTCCGCATTCCGACGCCGACGTTCGGCCTCGGCCTGGTCGAAGCTCTCTCCGATTCCGTCCTGCGCGCGAATCTGGCCGCCGATTCCGATCGCAAACGACCCTTGGGAATTCGCGGCCGCTTCAACACCAGCGGGAATGACGGCACCATCACGCGGTTTGGCTGGAAGGCGCAAAACAAGTCGCTGCTGCTCTTTTCCGGAGAGGCCTACAACGTGGAAATGGGGATCAGCAATCTGCTGTTCCCGCAGGAGCGGGAAGAGGACGCGTCGTGTGCGGCTCTCGCGGCGCCGAATGACGTGACCCCGTCGCTCCAGGATCTGGCCGATTTCATGCGCTTCCTGGCGCCGCCGCGGCCGTCCCCTTCCACTCCGTCGATCGAGAATGGCCGCGCGTTGTTCGCAGCCACCGGCTGCGCCCTCTGTCACACGCCGGCTCTCGGAAACGCGAACCTGTATTCGGACGTCGCGCTGCACCGCATGGGACAGGCGCTGAACGATGGCATTACACAAGGCGCGGCGCAAGGCGACGAATGGCGCACAGCGCCGCTATGGGGTCTCGGTGACCGGCTGTTCCTGCTGCACGACGGCCGCAGCCGCGATCTGCTTGATGCCATTCGCCAGCACGACAGTCCGGGCTCGGAAGCGCACGCGGTCATTGCCGGCTTCCAGGCGTTGACCGCGGAGCAGAAACAGGACATGCTGAACTTCTTGCGGTCGCTCTGATTCCTTGGAAATGGGGCGGGTGGTCGCCCGCCCCATCGGATTACCGTTCCGGCACGAAGTATCCGTTCCGCGCATAAATCTTCAGTTTCGGCACGCCAGTAGGCGCCACCACCTGAACCGTGATCTTGCGGAACTTGCCGCTCGGCGTATTGTCGGGCGGATAATAGCCGAGAACGTACTGGTTGTGCAGCGTCACTCCGACGCGCCCGAAAGCCGCCTGCATCTCGTTGATATTGGTAATCATGTGATTGATGCCGCCGCTCGCTTGCGCCAGTTTGGTCAGCAGCGTGGGGCCGTCCTGCTCTTCCACGGTCTGGGGCTTTTCGAAGAGGCAGATCGCGAAAATCTGGACGTCGGCTTCCGCCGCCTGCGCGGTGAGCTCTTTCAACGTATAGCGGCTGTTGTTGTCGCCTCCATCGGAAACCACAATCAGCGCCTTGCGAGGATTATGCGCCTTTTTCAACTGCTGCAGGCCCATGTACACGCCGTCGAGCAAGGAGGTCGTGCCCTCGGGATTCGTGAACAACAGCGCGTTTTGAATGTCGTTGAATGCCGAGGTGAAATCCTGCCGGAGCTGCGGCCGGTCCGCGATCGTCACCAGGAAGCTCTCGTCATCGGCATTCAACTGCCGGTACAGAGCGGCCGGCGCCTCTCGCGCCACTTTGAACTTCTCGCGCATGCTGCGGCTGCAGTCGAAAATTAAGCCGACACTGACGGGAGCGTCGGACTGGCCGAACGAGATGATCGGCCGCTGTTCCGTGCCATCGAACACGCGAAAATTTTGCGCGTCGAGGCCGAGAACGTTGTGTCCCAAGGTGTCGAGGACGGTGACGGGCACGAGGGCCATGTTCACATCCACGCGAATGGAAGCGGAATTAGCGGGCGTCGGGGCTGGGCGGCGGTAGGTCTGGTTTTCCAGCAGGCGAGGTCCGTCGTTATCGGCGGCCGCGCCTGGAATTGCGTTCGTCAAAACGAAGCAAAGAGACACGAGTATGGTGCGCATAGGTTCCCGATCCGGTTTGGTTTGCTTCGCACGCCCTGGATGGAGCGTGTCGAGTTCGAAGTGGCCGTGGCGGCCTATTTCCTCTTTATCAAACGGGGGGCCGTTGTGCGGCTGGATGCCGCTAACCGCTTCAGAGTGTCGAGGTTCTTACGGTCGTCGCCTTCTTCCTTGACCGGCGTCTCCAGGATGAACGCCTTGCCGCGGAATTTCGGATGGGTGAGGATCCGCCGGAATCCCTCGAGACCGATGTGCCCCTCGCCGATATTCGCGTGCCGGTCAATCCGCGCGCCCAGCGGCGCTTTCGAATCGTTGGCGTGAATCACATGAATATTGGACAGGCCCAATAGCTCCGCCGCGCTGCGCAGGGTGGAACGCAACCCTGCCGCCGTCGCGATGTCGAAGCCCGCCGCCAGCAGGTGGCACGTGTCCAGACAATAGCCGATCGGCAGGTCGGTAAGGTCGCGCGCCAGGTCGCGAATCGACTGCAACTCCTCGAAGCGGCTGCCGAGGTGGCATCCCGCCCCGACGGTGTTCTCGATGAGGATAGTAAGGCCCGGCGCGCGCACCCCGTGCGCCGCGTCCCGCAGACCCAGCGCAAAAGCGGCAACCCCTTCTTCGATCGAATTGCCGCGATAACTGCCGGGATGCAGCACCAGATACTCGGCGCCGATCGCCGCCGCGCGTTCGATCTCGCCGCGGAAGCACTCGATCGATTTCGCCCGGATCGCCGGGTCGAGTGACGCCAGGTTGACCAGGTAGTTTACATGGATGACCAGCGGATGCAGGTCGAACCGCTCGCGCGCCGCCCGCAGCAGCTGGATTTGCTGTGCGTCCGCCTGTCGCGCCCGCCACATCCGCGGGCTCGCGGAAAAGATCTGGAACGTGTTGGCGCCGAGCCCGGCTGCGGTGAGAGCGGCCCTTTCCAAAGATCCGGCGGTAAAGGTGTGGATGCCGAGGCGCAGAACGGCCTACATCGTATCAAAGCGTTGATGAACAATAGGCTTCGATTGCCAGGGCGAAAATGTGTCGCGCTCCTCGATGGCAATTTCAGGCGATGCCGGGATCTCTTCCCAAATGACCGGATACTCCCGCAGACAGTCCGGGCAGATGTACTTGCCGTGTATGGGCCACATCGCCCGGGAATGCATGCTCTTGCACCACATTTCGGAAATTCGATTCCACATAAGATCCTCGCCCCTCCGGCTTGCTGTCTCTATGAGCAATTTACGGTCCGCGCTCACTAAACGGATTGTGCGTCTCCGAAACGAGACGTTGCAGCTTTTCTTGGTGTACAATTCAATCGGATGATTGAATCAATCGAATGATTGATACCAAGCAAAAAATACTCGATGTCACGGAGCGCCTGATCGCCGAACAGGGGTACGCAGCGACCTCAATGCGGCAAATAATGCGCGAATCCGGGGTCAATTTGGCCTCAATTCACTATCATTTCGGGTCAAAAGAGGCGCTTTTGGATCAATTAGTGATGCGAAAAGCGGGTCCGGTCAACGAAAAACGGGTCGCGCTGCTCAATCACTACGTGGTGGAAGCGGGCGGCGGCGCGGTGGAGATCGAGAAGATTCTCGACGCGTTTTTTACTCCGATGGTGGAGACTGCCAACCGAAATCCGCAGTTCGTGCGGGTGATGGGGCGGATTGTCGTCGAGGGTCTCCTGCCAGGGATTGTGCAGAAGAGCTTTCACCCGATGTACACCCGTTTTGTCGAAGCGCTGCGGCAGGCGTTGCCGGAATTGCCGGAAGAGGAACTTCAATGGCGGATTCACTTTATGACCGGTGTCATGTCGCACACGATGTGTGGAGCGCCGGGGGCGGATTTCGGGGACCGTATCGCGCGCATGATCCGCTTCCTGGCGGCGGGCTTTCGCGCGCCTGCAGGGGAGGCTCGGTGATGCGGATCGTTGTCCTGTGCGTGGCGGCGCTGCCGTTGTGCGCGCAGGGGCCGCTACCCTTGAGTCTGAGGCGGGCCATCGAGATAGCGGGCTCGCCGGAAGGAAACACCAACATCCAGCTTTCCGGGGAGGCGCTGAAGCAGGCGCAGGCGCGGTCGGCGCAGGCGCGGTCGGCTCTGCTGCCGGATTTGGCGGGCTCGTTCGGCGCGCGCAACCAAACGGTGAACCTGGCGGCGATGGGGATCAAGTTCAACTTCCCGATTCCCGGCTTCAGCCTGCCGCGACTCGTCGGACCGTTCACGACGATGGACGCGCGGGTGACGGGGACGCAAACGGTCTTCGACTTCGCTTCGATCCGGCGCTTCCAGGCGTCGAAGCTGGGCGTCGCGGCCGCGAAGTCCGACGCCGCCAACGTTTCCGACGCCGTGGCCGCGCAGGTGGCGCGGGCCTATCTCGCGGCGGTGAAGGGAGACGCGGACGTCGAGGCGGCGGAGGCGAACGTGGCGCTGGCGCGGGCGGTCGTGAAACAGGCGGAGGATCAGAAGGCGGCCGGCACGGGCACGGGAATCGAGATTACGCGCGCCCGCGTGCAGCTCGCGAACGACCAGCAGCGGCTGTTGCAGGCCCGCAACGCGCAGCGCGCGGCGCGTCTGCGGCTGTTGCGGACGATGGGGATGCGTCTCGACACGGACGTGCAACTCACCGGGCGGCTGGAATACATTCCGGTCGACGCCGTCACGCTCGAGCAGGCGCGCGCCCAGGCGGTCCGGGAGCGCTCCGACTACAAGGCGCAGCAGGAGCGCGAGGACACGGCGCGTCTGTCGGCGAGCGCCACCAGACTCGAGCGCGCGCCGACGGTGCAGGCGTTCGCGGATTACGGATCGATCGGCTCGGGTTTCGACAACGCGCTGCCGACGCGGACCTATGGGATTGCCGTGCGCGTGCCGATTTTCGATGGCGGGAGGCGGGACGCCCGCCGCGCGGAAGCGGCGTCGCAGTACCGGCAGGAGAAGGCGCGGACGAACGATCTCAAGGAACAGATCGAGCTGGATGTGCGGCTGGCGTTGGACGAACTGAAGTCCGCCGAAGAACAAGTCCAGGTCGCGAAAGAAGGGCTGGAACTGGCCGGCAATGAGCTGGCGCAGGCGCGGCGCAGGTACGACGCGGGTGTGGCGGGGAGTCTGGAAGTGACGGACGCGCAGACCCGCCTGGAGCGCGCGCGCGACAACCAGACGGCGGCGCTATATCAGTACAACGTGGCGCGAGTGGATCTGGCGCACGCCATGGGCGATGTAGGGAGTGTCATCCGATGAAGAAGCGAATCATCCCGATTGTTGTGATTCTCGCCGCCGCGGCCGCGGTCTACGCGTTCCGCTCGACGGGAAGCCCGGCGCCGAACCGCATTGTCGTGTCGGGGAATATCGAGCTGACGGAGGTGAGCATCGCGTTCAAGACCGCGGGCCGCCTCATCGAGAGGACCGTGGACGAGGGCGATGCCGTGAAGAAGGGGCAGGTCATCGCACGGCTCGACCGCGATCAACTGGCGGCGCAGCGGGAGCGGGAGTCGGCGGGTGTCGTCTCGGCGGAGTCTCAACTGGCGCAGGCGCAGACGGCGCTGGAGTGGCAGCGGGCGACGGTGGCCGCCGATATCGAACAGCGCAAGGCCGATCTGGCGGCGAACGAAGCGCGGCTCAGCGAGTTGCGCAACGGCGCGCGGCCGCAGGAGCGGCTCGACGCCAAAGCGGCGGTGGCAGCGGCCCAATCGGAAGCGGACCGGGCGCGGAAAGACTGGGACCGGGCGCAGGTGCTGCATAAGGACGACGACATCTCGACGGCGCAGTTCGACCAGTACCGGACGCGGTGGGAGTCGGCGCAAGCGGCGTTGCAATCGGCGAAGGAACGGGAGGCGCTGGTGCTGGCCGGTCCGCGGGCGGAGGTGGTGGCGGGGCAGGCGGCGCAGGTGGAGCGGGCGCGGGCGGCGGTCCGGATGTCGGAGGCGAACCTGCTCGAGATGAAGCGGCGGGATCAGGAGCTGAACACTCGGCGGGCGGAGGCGGCGCGCTCGAAGGCGAGCGTGGCATTGATCGATACGCAGCTCGCGGAGACGGCGGCGGTGTCACCGGTGGACGGGGTGGTGCTGGTGAAGGGCGCGGACGTGGGCGAGGTGCTGGCGCCGGGCACGACGGTAGTCACCGTCGGCGACATCGACCATCCCTGGCTCCGCGGCTACGTCAACGAGACGGACCTGGGGAAGGTGAAGCTCGGGGCGAAGGTCCGCGTGACTACGGACTCGTACAAGGGCAAAGTCTACAACGGCAGGGTGACGTTTATCGCGTCGGAGGCGGAGTTCACGCCCAAGCAGATCCAAACGCCGCAGGAGCGGGTGAAGCTTGTGTACCGGATCAAGATCGAGCTGGAGAATCCGAACCACGAGTTGAAATCGAACATGCCGGCGGACGCCGAGATCGTACTGGAGCCGTGATGGCCGCGATCATCGAAACGCGCGACCTTACGCGACGCTTCGGCGCGGTCACGGCTGTGGACCATCTCAACCTGACCATTCAGCCGGGCGAGATCTTCGGGTTGGTGGGGCCCGACGGGGCAGGGAAGACGACGACGCTGCGCATGTTGTGCGGGCTGATGGACCCCAGCGAGGGCAGCGCGCGGGTGGCGGGTCACGATGTCGCGCGCGAGTCGCGCGCGGTGAAGGACCAGATCGGGTACATGGCGCAGCGGTTCGGATTGTACGGGGATCTTACGGTCGACGAGAACATGGCGTTCTACGCGGACCTGTTCGGCGTAACCGGCGCGGACCGCGAGGCGCTGACGGCGCAGTTGCTGCGCATGACCCGCATGGAGCCGTTTCGCGGCCGGCAGGCGGGACGGCTTTCGGGAGGGATGAAGCAGAAGCTGGCGCTGATGTGCACGCTGCTGCACCATCCGCAAATCCTGTTTCTGGACGAACCGACCAACGGCGTCGATCCGGTTTCGCGGCGCGACTTCTGGGCGATCCTGTATCAGCTTTTGAAAGACGGCATCACGATTTTCATGACGACCGCGTACCTGGATGAAGCGGAGCGGTGCAACCGCGTGGGGCTGATGCACAAAGGCAGGCTGATCCGCTGCGAGGCGCCCGACGAGATGAAGCACGCAACGGGCACGACGACGCTCGAAGCGGCCTTCATCAAGACGATTCACCAGCTCGAGGGGTTGGCGCGGCCATGAGCGAAACGGCGGTGGACATTCAGGACCTGGTGAAGACCTTTGGCGCGTTTACCGCAGTGGACCATGTATCCCTGCGCGTGGAAAAGGGCGAGATTTTCGGGTTCCTGGGGCCGAATGGGGCCGGCAAGTCGACGACGATCCGCATCCTCTGCGGGCTGCTGACCCCGACCTCGGGACGGGCGTCGGTGAGCGGTTTCGACGTCGGACGGGACACCGAGAAGATCCGCCGCAGCATCGGCTACATGTCGCAGAAGTTTTCGCTATACGACGACCTGACGGTGGAGGAGAACATCGACTTCTTCACCGGAATCTACGGCGTGCCGCGGGCCGCGCGGGCGGAACGGAAGGCCTACGTGCTGGAGATGGCGAATCTGGCGGAGCGGCGCGGGGCGCTGACACGGACCTTGTCGGGGGGGTGGAAGCAGCGGCTGGCGCTGGGATGCGCGATCCTGCACGATCCGCCGGTGCTGTTCCTGGACGAGCCTACGTCGGGGGTGGACCCGATCGCGCGGGGGGCGTTCTGGGGGCTGATCCACGACCTCTCGGAGACGGGCCACACGATTTTTGTCAGCACGCATTACATGGACGAGGCGGAGTATTGCCACCGGCTGGCGCTGATGTACCGGGGGAAGGTGATCGCGCTGGGCACGCCCGCGGAGTTGAAGCGCGAGATGGCGGGGCACACCTTGATGCAACTGGACAGCGCGGATCCGCTGGCGAGCATGCAGGCGCTGGAAGGCATGACGGGGGTCTCGGATGTCGCGGTGTTCGGCGGCGGTCTGCATGTGACGCTTTCGGACGCGCAGGTGGAGCCGGCGATTCGGGAGAGGCTGGGGGCGGGATTGCGGCGGCTGGAGCCGATCGCGCCGTCGATGGAGGACGTGTTCGTGGCATTGATCGAGGCGGAGGAGAAGAAAGGGGCCGAGGGGCCGAGGGCGGGATCATGAGCTATCGGCGATGGCGCGCCGTGCTGGTCAAGGAACTGCACCATATTACGCGAGACGCGCGGAGCCTGGCCATGGCGCTGGCGGTGCCGGTGATGATGCTCCTGCTCTATGGGTACGCGTTGAGCCTCGACGTGGACCGGGCGCCGTCGTTGGTTTACGATCAGGACCAGACTTCGGCCAGCCGCGCGTTGATCCGGCAGTTTCAGGGCTCGCGGTTTTTCGATATCCGCGGTTTTACGACCGGTTATGCGGAGATCGAGCGCGCGATCGACCGCAACGACATCCTGCTCGGAATCGTGATCCCGCGAAATTACTCCGACCAGCTCGCGGCGGGACGGGAAGCGCAGGTGCAACTGCTGTTGGACGGCAGCGATTCGAATACCGCGGCCATCGTGCTGGGATACGCCGAGAACGTGGTGCGCGGGTATTCGGGGCAGATTCGCGCGCAGGCGCTGAACCGGCGCGGGGGCGAGCGGATGACGCCGGCGATCGACGCGCGGCTGCGCGTCTGGTACAACAGCTCGCTCGAATCGAAGAACTACGTGGTGCCGGGGCTGATCGCGGTGATCCTGCAAATCATCGCGGCGCTGCTGACCTCGCTGACGATCGCGCGCGAGTGGGAGATGGGCACGATGGAGCAGTTGCTCTCGACGCCGCTGCGGCCGGTGGAGATCGTGCTGGGAAAGATGATGGCGTACTTCGTAGTGGGGGTGGTGGACGCCACGGTGGCGCTGCTGGTGGGGCTGTTCGTGTTCGGAGTGCCGCTGCGGGGGAGTATCCTGGTGCTGGCGGTTTCGACCTGCACATTCCTGTTCGGCGCGCTGTTCTGGGGTATCTTCGTGTCGACGGCGGCGAAGACCCAGGTGCAGGCGTACCAGTTGGGGATCCTCAGCTCGTTTCTGCCGGCGTTCCTCCTCTCCGGGTTTGTCTACGCGATCGAGACGATGCCGCCGGTGATCCAGGCGATCACGCACATTATTCCGGCGCGTTACGTGGTGACGATCATGAAGGCTGTGTTTCTGAAAGGAGTCGGGCTCGAAGTGCTGTGGCCCGAACTCGGGTTCCTGGCGCTGTACGCGGCGATTATTTTCCTGCTGGCGACGCGCAAGATGAACCAGAAGCTGGTGTGACGATGTGGGAACGGATCCGGGTCATCTTACGGAAAGAGTTCATCCAGGCGCTGCGCGAGCCGCGCATGCGGGTGTTTCTGTTCGTGCCGCCGATGGTGCAGTTGCTGGTGTTCGGGTTCGCGGTGAACCTGGACGTGGACCATACGCGGATCGCGTGGATGGACATGGACCGCACGCCGCTGAGCCGGGAGTTGCGGGCGCGCTTCGAAGGGTCGGGACTGTTCGACGTAGTGTCGCAGCCGGAGACCGAGGAAGACGTGCAGCGGACGCTCGATCGCGGCGAGGCGCAGGCGGTGGTGCGGACGCCGCAAGGCTTCGAGCGTGACGCCCGGCGCGGACGTCCGACGGAGGTTCAAGTGCTGGTGGACGGCACGAATTCGAACACCGCGTCGCTGGTGGCGAGCTATGCGGGGTCGATGATCGCGGACTTCGCGGGGGCTGTGTCGGCGGAGCGGCAGAACGTGCGGATCCTCGCCCGCAACCCGTCGGGAGCGGTGAGCGCCGCGGCGCCGCAGGTGGCGGCGCGAACGCGGGTCTGGTTCAACCCCGATCTGCATAGCCGCAACTACTTCGTGCCCGGAGTGGTGGCCAACATCATCATGATGGTGACGCTGATGCTGACGGTGATGGCGATTGTGCGCGAGAAGGAGATCGGCACGATGGAGCAGTTGATGGTGACGCCTATCCGGCCTTTGGAGCTGATGCTGGGGAAAACGCTGCCGTTCGCGCTGGTGGGGATGGTGGACGTGGCGCTGATCACGGCGGCGTCGCTACTGGTGTTTCACATTCCGTTCCGGGGCAGCGCGCTGTTGCTGTTCTTCTGCGCGGCGCTGTTTCTGATGACGTCGCTGGGGGCGGGCCTGTTCTTGTCGACGATCTCGCACACGCAGCAGCAGGCGATGATGATGAACTTCTTCTTTTCCACACCGGCGTTCATGCTGAGCGGGTTCGCGTTTCCGATCCGGAATATGCCGGTGGCGGTGCAGTGGCTGACGTATCTGAATCCGCTGCGATATTTCATTGAAATCGTGCGCGGGATTTTCCTGAAGGGAGTCGGGGCGTCGGTGCTGTGGCCGCAGATGACGGCGCTGGCGGTGTATGGGGTGGTGGTGCTGGGACTGAGCGCGGCGCGGTTTCAGAAGAAGCTGGATTAGGGGCACACACTCGGCCTGTCCCTCGGCGATCAAAGCGCGCACGGAAAGTGCGGGAGAGCACCGGCGAACCTCCGCAAATGCGCTTTGGTATTGCCATCCAGTAGGAGTTGTGGCATGATTCATATAGGTAGCCAATAGGAGTAGCCATGGCTGAAAAGAAGGACGTTCGGCAAGGGACACTTGCTCTGATGATCCTCAAGACGCTGGAGAGCATGGGTTCGCTGCACGCCTATGGCATCGCACGCCGCATCGAGCAGATCAGCGGCGACACGCTTGAAATTCAATACGGCACAATTTACCCCTTGCTTCTGAGGCTGGAGCAGGAGGGGCACGTGGCGTCGGAATGGACCTCGTCCGATCACAATCGCCGGGCGAAGTACTACCATCTGACCCGCGCCGGCCGCAAGCAAATCGAAATCGAAGCCAGCGAATGGCAGGAAACGTCCGCGCTCATGGCGAGGTTCCTGTCTCTCGGCAAAGAACATGCCTAATCTGCGCATTTTCGTTCGCCGCCTTCGCGGCCTGTTTGGCAAAGATCGGCTCGACCGCGAACTGGCGGAGGAGATCGAGAGCAACCTCCAGATGCACATCGCCGATAACCTGCGCGCGGGAATGAGCGCCGCGGAAGCGCGGCGGCAGGCGCTGATCAAGCTGGGCGGTCTGGATGCCACGAAGGAGGCGTATCGCGATCAAGCGGGTCTGCCGATCCTCGACACCCTCGTGCAGGACATCCGCTACGGGTTTCGCGGGTTGCGCCGCAGTCCTGGGTTTGCGTTCACAGCGGTGCTGACTTTGGCGTTGGGAATCGGCGCGACCACCGCAATTTTTTCCGCCGTCTATGCCCTGCTGATCCAGCCTCTGCCCTACCGCGATCCCGATCGGTTGGTGTGGGTCGCCGAACGGCAGCGCTCCGGCGCCGGCGGCGCTATCGCCGAGCCGGATATGGTCGCCTGGCGCGAACGCGGACGGCCCTTCGAGTCCGTCGCCGGCTATGCGTTCCACGAGTACACCTTGACCGGCGCAGGGGATGCCGTGCGCCTGCAAGGCGCCCTCGTCTCGGCGAATTTCCTCTCCCTCCTGGGTGTTGCGCCGCAAATGGGCCGCGACCTCGTCCCGGCCGACGATCGTCCCGGCAGCCCGGCCGTGGCGCTACTCTCCGATGCGCTGTGGCGAGAGCGCTTCAGCGCCGACCCGCGCGTGCTGGGGACAACGTTGAACCTGGACACGACTGCATACACAGTCGTTGGCGTGTTGCCGCCGCACTTCCGCTTTCCCGAAATGGCCAATGCGCCGGAGGTGCTGCTTGCGCTACGCGCGCCAGGCGTCTCCGCATTCCACTTGGAACAGTCCTTAGTCATGTTCCAGGTGATCGCGAGGATGCGCCCGAGAGATTCCCTACCCAACGTACAGGCGGAGCTGGAGTCGCTCCAACAGGCCAGGCTTAGCGCGTATCCAGCGCCGTTGGCGCGCATGGCCGAAGGACGCAAACTGGAAGTGGTTCCACTGCAGCGCCACCTCGCGGGAGATTCGCGAAAGCCGTTGATCGTGCTCCTGGCGGCGGTCGGCCTGGTGCTGCTCATCGCCTGCGCCAACATCGCCAACTTACAACTGGTGCGGGCCGCCGTACGGCGGCACGAAGTCGCGGTGCGAGGCGCGTTGGGTGGGGCGCGCATGCGGCTGGCGCGGCAGTTTCTCACCGAGAGCCTTTTGCTTTCCGCGTTCGCAGCCGCCGCAGGTCTGGCGATCGGAGCGTTCGCCATCGATGTCATTCGCGGGTGGCGGTCCCCAGCGCTGCCGTGGCTCGCCAGCGTCGGTCTCGATCCGTATGTCTTTGGGTTCACCATGGCCGTGGCGGTTGTGGCGGCGGTGTTGTTTGGAGCCGCGCAGGCCATCACCGGCTCGCGCGCGAATCTGATGGACGCCATGAAAACATCGTCGTCGCGCATGTCGAAGGCGCGCGATCACCGGCTGCTGCGGAACATGTTTGTTGGAGGAGAAGTCGCCCTCGCGTTGGTGCTGCTGATTGCCGCCGGCCTGCTGGTGCGAAGCTTCCTCGGCCTCATGCGCGTAGACCCTGGCTACGATCCGCACAACGTGCTTACCGCCAGCGTACAGTTACCGATAGAGCAACTCGCGCGACCGGCCGGCGGCTCCCAACCCGACAGGCCCATCCTGGCCTTCGCGTCCGAAGCGCTGCCGAAACTGATGGCTCTACCTGCGGTCCGGTACGCCGCGCTGGCCGGTCGGCTGCCTATCCAGCAGAATCACGCCCCGCTCACGCTGGTGTGGTCCGGACCAACGTTGCCGCCGCGGGAAACCTGGCTGAAGCTGCGTACGCCGCTGGTCGGTGTGACGCCGGATTTCTTCCACGCGATGGGCGCCCCCATTGTCCAGGGGCGGACGTTTCACCCGGACGACGACGAGAGGTCTCCGGCGGTGGCGATTGTCAATCGCGCCTTTGCCCGTCAGTTCTTTTCCGGGGGCGCATTGGGCCAGCGGTTCCACTCGATGGCCTCGGAACATTGCGCCGGCTGTTCGCCGGGCAAGCCCACCGAACTCCAAGTGGTGGGGATCGTCGCCGATGTGCATCAACAGGGAGTGGACCGTCCGGCGGAGCCGGAAATATACGTGCCGTTCGCGCAGGGGCCGCAGGCCAACTTCCATGTCGTGCTCGCTGCGAACGGAAATCCGGGCGCGCTCTCCGCTCCCCTGCGTTCGACAATTCTCTCGCTCGACCATCAGGCCCCCGTGTATGACATCGCAACCATGGAGCAGCGGCTGTCCGAATCGCTGGCGCAGCGGCAACTCACCATGTTCCTGCTGACCGCGTTCGCCGTGTTGGCGCTGCTGCTGGCTGCGGTCGGAGTCTACGGCGTGATCTCGAATGCCGTGGTGCAGCGCACGCAGGAGATCGGCATCCGTCTGGCGATGGGCGCCACGCGCGGCGCGGTGCTGCGTCTCATCTTGGGCCAGCAGGCGCGGCTGATCCTGCTGGGCAGCGTGGCGGGCCTTGCCCTGGCAGTCGCATTGAGTGGCGTCATGTCGAGCCTGCTGTATGGCGTGAAGCCGCGCGACTTCACCACCTTCGCGTTCAGTTGGACCGTGCTGACCCTGATCGCCCTGCTGGCCAGCGCCGCGCCCGCCGTTCGCGCGATCCGCACGGATCCGAGCGTCACCCTGCGCCACGAGTAAAGGAGAAAAACGATGTGGAAAGCAATGGTATCGGTTGGACTGGTGTGGTTCGCCTGTTGCTTGTCCTATAGCCAGACCGCCGGTAAGGCGCCTGCCTTCGATGCAGCGTCCTTGAAGGCGGCATCCCTGCCGGCGCCCGACGGAGGCGGCAGAGTGATGATGGCGGGGCCCACTGGAGGCCCCGGCACGAACGATCCCGGCCGGGTTCGCTATCCGTACATAAGCTTGAAGAACCTCCTGATGAACGCCTACGACGTAAAGGGCTTTCAGATTCAGGGCCCGGGCTGGCTGGATACCGAGAGGTTCGAACTGAACGCTACGATGCCGCCGGAAACGACCAAAGAGCAATTCCGCGCGATGCTTCAGAACCTGCTGGCGGAACGATTCAAGCTGACCATCCATAGGGAAACCAAAGAGCTTCCCATGTACTCTCTGACGGTGGCCCGGAACGGACCGAAGATGAAAGAGTCCGCGCCCGTTTCGCCGGCCCAGGACAATGCCGCCCCAGTGCTTCCGCCGCCGATGGCCGCGCCGCCCCAAATGGGCTCGGACGGCTTTCCAATATTCCCCTTGCCGGCCGGTGGCCGCGCCGGCTTGTTCATGATGAGTATGCCCGGCCGCGCCCGCCTGGTCGGCCAGCAGCAGACAATGCTCGATCTCGCCAACCGGCTCACAGCCCAATTGAGCCGTCCGGTGAGCGATGCTACCGGACTCACAGCGAAATACGATTTCACCCTGACGTTCTCAACGGAGGGAATGAACGCGGTGGGAGGTCCCATGGGCCAGGGAGCGGGTGGAACGATGGTCTCCGTTGCGCCCCCACCGCCTGCCGGGTTAGGCGGAGGAGCGCAGACCGCAGGCCTGCCCGAAGCGGATACTCCTGCCGATCTCTTTCGAGCGGTCAAGGAGCAACTCGGGCTCGCGTTAGAGGCGAAAAAGGGACCCGTGGAGCTGATCGTGATCGACCATATCGAAAGGACGCCGACCGGGAACTAACACGGCTTTTGCGCGCGCATTGGGCCGCGCGCCGCGAAGGACCATCTTATTCGTGCCGCAGAGCCGCCAGCGGATCCATTCGGGACGCTCGCCTTGCCGGCGCATAGCCAGCGAGAATCGCGGCGCTGAGGAGGACGGCGCCGGCCAGCGCCAGGGTTCCCGGATCGTTGGGCTGCGTCTCGAACAGCAACGATTTGCCAAGGCGGGACGCGATCAACGCGGCAGGCACGCTGATCGCGAGTCCCACCGCCGCCAGTAGGAGAACGCGGCGCAGAACCATCCATAGCACGGCGCCGCGTTGTGCGCCCAGAGCCATACGGATTCCAATCTCGCCGGCCTGCCGGGCGACGCTGTAGGACATCGTCCCGTAGAGTCCCACGCACGCGGTCAGGAGAGCGAGAATCGCGAAACCCGTGCATAGTTTCGCGAACGTGATTTCCCGGCTGATCGTCCGATCGATTTCCGCGGCCTGTGTGACCACGTTGGTGACAGGTATGCGTGAATCCGCCTGCCGCACGATCTCATGCGCGCTCGCGACATACTTCAGCGGGTCGCCCGCGGTGTGCAGCGCGTAGGTCACTCCCTCCGGAGACATCTGGCTGGCCGCTGCGAACACGGTCATTGGACTCTCGTCCTTTAATCCGCCGGACCGCAGGTTAGCCGACACGCCGACGATTTCGAGATCGCGCCCCTCGTCCACGAATGCGATGCGCCGGCCCAATGGATTCTCGTTCCCGAAGTAAGTCCGCGCCAGCCGCTCGCTGACCAGCGCAACCGCCGTGGATCCCGGTTGGTCGCGGTCGTCAATCTCACGCCCGGCCACGATCGGAATCTGCATCGTCGTGAGGAAACGCGATCCCACGGACAGGACGCGCGCGCCTTTGACGGTGACGGCGCCGATCTTCACGGCCCCCCTATATGTCTTCCCGGCATGGCCGGCGCTGATGATCGAGGATTGCGAAAGCGTTGCGCTGCTCACTCCGGGGATCGATTCGAAGCGCTTCCGCAGATTGGCGTAAAACGTGGCGGTCTCCGGGTCGCGATGCCCGGCCTGGCGCGCATTCAACGAGAACAAAAGGATGTTCTCGCGGGCGTATCCCAGTGGGACGGAGTGCAACTTGTCGAGTGTCCGGACAAACAGACCGGCGGCGAACAGGATGGCAAAAGAAATCGCGATTTGGGCGACCACCAGAATCTGCTGCGCGCCGCGGCGCTGCCCGCCCGCGCCGCCATTCTTCAGCGCGGGAATGACGTCCGCGCACGTCGACTGAATCGCTGGAGCGAGGCCGAATAACAGGCCGCAAACCACGGAGAGCGCCGCCGTCACGCCCAGCACGCTCCAGTTCAATTCCGCGTGCAGCGTAAAATTCTCCTGCCCCTTGGAGAGCAGAAACGTCAGCGATCGCACGCCCCAGATCGCAAACAAGACCCCGAATGCCCCGCCGAGCGACGCCAGCATCACACTCTCGGTCAGCAACTGCCGCACGACGCGGAGCCGTCCCGCTCCCAGGCTGAGCCGGAGAGCCATTTCGCGGCGCCGCGCGGCCGCCCTTGCCAGCAGCAGACTGGCGATGTTCGCGCACGCGATCGTCAGGATCAACCCCACCATCGCCAGGAGCACGTACAGAGGCTTGGAATACTCGCGGCGCAAGCTGCCCAGACCTGCGGCGCCGGGATTCAGAATCAGCGCGGGGAGTCTGGCGCGCTCACCGGCGGTCGTCGCCGTGGCCGCAACCCATTGATGGAAACGGGGCGCCAACGCTGCCTGGGCCTGGGCCATGCTGACACCGGGACGCAGGCGGCCCATCATTTCGAGCCAGTAGAAGTTTCCGTCGTGATACAAGCCCTCCGCCCGGGCGCCGTCGAGGAGCAGAATGGTGTGCAACGGAAGGTAAAGGTCCGGCGCCGCCGCCGGGTCGACTCCGAAGAATTGCGGCGGCGCAACGCCGATCACCGTAAAGGGCACGTTATCGACGAGAATCGGTTGTCCAATCGCATTCGACGGTCCCCCAAAGCGCTGCTGGCTTGCCGCAAAACCGATTACGGCGACCGGCGCCGCGCCTGGACGGTCGTCTGCGGAGTCGATCAGGCGTCCCGCGGCCGGCGACACGGCCAGGCCGCGAAAATACTCGCCGGTGACGTACTCCGTGCCGGCGCTCGTGGCCTGCCCGCGGACGGACAGGTTACGCTTGTGTCCGTCGAAGTATCCGAAGAGCGTGGAAAAGACGGGATTCTCCTCGCGCAGCGTCTCGAACGCGCCGTACGGGAATATCCCGGTGACCAGGGCGCCTTGCTCGCCCGGCCAGAAGCGGCCTTGTATCCCGTGCACGACGTGGTCCTTGCCGTCCGAGGGCGGCCGGCCCTGCCAATTCAAGACCACTAGCGACTCGGGATCGGCCACCGGCAGCGAGCGCAACAGAATCGACTGCATGAGGCTGTAGATCGCAGTATTGGCCCCGATGCCGAGCGCCAGCGACAAGACCGCCAGGGCGGTGAATGACTTGTTGGCGGTCATGGTGCGACAGCCATAGCGGAAATCCTGGCCGAGTTCCGACAAGAACCGTGTCATCCAAATCTCCCGTGACTCTTCCTGCTTCAGTCCGACATTGCCAAATCGCCGGCGCGCTTCAGCCACGGCGGACTCCGGCGTCATCCCTTCTGCTTCGAGCTCCGCGGCCTTCTCCGCAAGGTGGAGTTCCATTTCCTCGCGCAGCGCCTGGTTGCGCCTGGCGCTCTCCGTCCAATACCGCAGCCGTCGAAACACGTCCGTCACTCCGCTTCCATCAGGCGCGCGATCGCCAACGTGAGCTTGGCGTACTTCCGGGTTTCAACGGCCAGCTGTTTGCGGCCAGCCGCCGTGATCTTGTAGATCCTCGCCCGCCGATTGTTCGACGTCACGCCCCAGACACCGTCGATCCAGCCGTTCAGTTCCAGCCGCTGGAGAGCGGGGTACAGCGAGCCCTCCTCGACCAAGAGCTCGTTGCCGGACGATTGCTGAATGAACTGAACGATGCCGTATCCGTGGAGGTCGCGCCGCGACAGCGTCCGCAGAATCAACATGTCCAGTGAGCCGGGCAACGAATCGTTCTTCTGCGCCTTGCGTCCCATACCAAGAATTCTTAGCATACGGCTGCAAGATTCCACGAGTCAAGTAAAGATCTCAGATTCGGCCCGGCCGCTTCACGTTGACAGAAATCTTCGGGAAATCGTCGGCTTCTTTTCAACTACTTACAGCGCGACCCCTGCCACAACGCAAAACCGGCATGCTACTCTCCGAATCGAAAAGAGCTGCTCGCCGGCCGAGAAGCAGCCGTTCCGGGGCCGCGTTCCGATCCAGAGTTCTCGAGACACGCGATCGGGCTCAAACGCAGGCGCAACGTTCTCAGGCCGCCATAGAGACTTGTACTCCACTCCGAGTGGAGCCAAGGAGCGCTCCTTGCAGTCCCGGCTTTCTCTGAGCCGATTCGAAGAGTTACGAAAGGAAACCTAATTCGCCGAAGGCCGATCCGCCCGCTCGATCACCATCGTCTCCACCGTCCCGCGGATCGATTCGAGCTTTAACCCAAGCTGTTCCTGCAAAGCCGTGAACACCGAAGCTCCCTCGACCGGCTCCCCCGGCGCGCCCGGACCCGCCTCCTGCCCATACTCCAATTTGTAGTCGTACCGGTCAGTCAGGCCCGTACGATCCTCCACCGGCTTCCCTAGAAAGTTCCCCAGCACCGTGGCGAGCATCTCCATCGTCCCCGCGCGGCCCTCGATCCGGCCGCGCGAACGCATCGTGCCGGGCGGCACATCCTGCTGTGAAGGCTGTAGCTTGAAGCCGCTCTTGGCGATGACCAGCGCGTACATCGCGGCCGGCTTGCCGTCCTTGTGGAACCGCAGGTGGAATCGATCGTCGAGCAGCGCCTGCAGCCGTTCTTGCAGCCTCGTCCATGCCGGCGAACCCGGCGCCGGCTGGCGCGATCCGCCAACCGGATCCGCGGGTTCGGGCTTCGCCAGCACGTCGTAGTACTCCTTGTCGATCCACGACGGGCCGCCCGAGATCTGCGACTCGCGTAACCCGTAGGCCATCGCGGTCAACTGCTTGAGCGTCGCGCCTCCCATGCGCAGACCGCCGCCCGGCAGCAGTTCGAGACTGCCCTTCCCGCTATCGTTCTTGGCCGGCTTGATCGAGGCCACTTCGAATCGCAGCGCGGGCGCCGCCAGCGCCGCCGCTGCGACCGTCATCAGAAGCAGAATCCGTCCTCCGAACATTTGCCCTCCCGGTATTCTCTTAAGACCGCCGCCGGCGGGTTTTGTCACGATTTTTTTCGATCAGGGGATCCGGTAGGCGACATAGGAGCTGTTTTCAAACTCGGCCGCCTGCGGTAACCGATTCTTCGGCTGCACGACGATGTACTGGATGCCGAGCCCGCTGTACTTACCGATCGCCGCGCGATTGAACCTCGGCGCCATCGTCTGCTGCCAGCGGAACCACCACACCTCGCCGAAATCGCCGAGATAGTTCACCTGCCCTCCCGCTTTCCAATCGACATACACGGCGCGCAGCGCCTCCGCCCGGAAGATGCCCGGCGCGAGACCCCGCCCCGCGTCGGGAAACAGGAAGACGGCGTCGAGCGAAGTCGACCTTCGCGCCCAGTCCGACAATTGCGCGAGCTCCGGCGTATGCAGCTTGGGATAATTCACGACCCCTCCGAGCGCCGGGATGGCCACGAATGCGGCGAGTGCGGCGGGCAAGGCCATGCCTCGCGCCATCGAGCCGGCGGCCGCGATCGCCATCGCGGCGAGCGCCGGTTTCCACAGCCAGGGCTCCGTCCACACCGGCTGCGCCACGGGCAGATACGCCAGCGCAAACCAGGCGAAGCGTTCGGGCCACCGCTCCGCCTTCAGCGCCGCCACCGCGCACAGGAATTGCATGCCGAGCGTGACGAACAACAGCGCCCGCATCGGCTGGAGCTGCGGTATCAACGCCCACTTCATCCGCTCCAGCAGCAGCCACGAAAGCGGCATGCTCAAGAGTCCGATGGCGCCCAGCGCGGGCAGCGTCCAGTCCTTACCGCGAATCCGCAGAAACGCAGCCAGCGCCGCCGCGAAGATCGCGACGTAATTCCACACGCGCGCCGGCGGCCAGAGAGACACCCAGACGTACGCCGTCCGCATCCGCTGCAATTGTTCCTGCGCCGCGCTCAAACGCCCGTAGAAGCCGGGGGCGCCCTGCCCGTGCGCCATCAGCGCGAGCACGATCGCCGCCACCCCCAGAGGCGCGAACTCGAGCCAGCGCCGCCGCAGCGCCAGCGCGATCCCATACACCGCCCAGAACGGAATGGTGGTCGGGGCGTGATAGAGGAATGCCAGCGACGCCACCACGGAGGCGGCCATTGAGCGTCCACGCGCCGCCAGCCCCATCGCGCACACGATCAATGGGACCGCGAAGGCGCGCGGCGTCGGCTCGTACTCCACCGTCAGCACCGTCGGACCCGCGATCATGACGCCAAGCGAGCAGATCGCCGCCACCGCCAGCGCCGGCACGATCGTCAAACCGAACGCTTCCGCCAGCAACACCAGTCCCCAGATTCCCGCCGCGCGCGTGACGATCTGCTGGAACTGGAGAACCTCCTTGAAGCCCAGCCCGGTGACGCGCCGCATGCCGATGGAGACCTCGTCGTAGAGCGTGTACGCGTCGTGGGGATTTTGCGCGATCAGGTCGTTGCGCAGCAGCGAGGCGTCGCGCTGCCGCTCCAGGATGGGGATATAGATCTGCGAATCCTGTTGCAGCCACGTGTGGCCGGGAAATAGGAAGAACGTCACCAGCGCCAGTCCGGCGGCGAATCCCGCGACCCAGGGACGCGTCATTTCGCCGGGGTCTTGTCGAGCTGCTGCTTCACCCACACGCGGTTCGGATTCAGCTTCAGCGCCTTCGTCAGCGCCTGCCGCGCCTCGGCGTCCTTATTCTCCTTGCGCAGGCTCACCCCGAGCCACAAATAGGCCTCGGAGTTTTTGCCGTCGAGCTCGATCGCCTTGCGGAAATCGGCGCTCGCCTGCGCCGCGCCGCCGCCCAACTGCGCCGGCAGGTAGTAATTGCCGACTCCGTGCGCCACCCATACGGCGGAGGATTTCGGGGCCCGCTCCATCGCTTTCGCAAGAGCGTCCTTGGCCTTCGCGCCATAGCTCAGGCCGCTCATGATGTCCGTGATCGCCTGCCCGTAGAGTGTGCCGAGCACGCGGTAATTGTCGGCCGACGCGGGCTTGAGCGCCACCGCCTTTTCCCCGAACTTCATTCCCTGCTCGGCCACCTGCCGCGCCGGCTTGCGCTCGTGCTGCTCGATCATCACCTCGGCCAGGTAGGAGCAGGCGAGCGCGGCGCGGGCTTGCGCGTCGGCGTCGTTCGGCGCGTTCGCCGCGGCGGCGGTGAGCTGTCCGATCATCTGCTGCAACATGGCGCGATCCTGCCGGTCGCGTGCGGTCTCCAGGCTGACCGGAACGGCGGCGGCCGCCAGCGCCGCCATCGCAAACGTGAGCGCGAGTTTCATCCTGTTCCTATTATTGACCATGCGGCGGCCCGCGCCCGCCACGCTATCATGATCGCAGTGGCGAAACAGCGGCTCTTCCTGATCGACGCCTTTGGCTTCATCTTCCGCGCCTACCATGCGCGCGCCCGCAGCGGCGCGCCTCCCATGCGAACCTCCACCGGGCGCTCCACCGAGGCGGTGTACATCTTCAACAACATGCTGCGCAAGCTCTCCAAGCAGCACGACCCCGCCTACATCGCGGCCATTTTCGAGAGCGGCGAATCCACCCAGCGCGTCGCCGAGTTCGCCGAATATAAAGCCAACCGCTCGGAGACGCCTCCCGACCTGCTCGACCAGATTCCCTACGTTCGCCGCGTCCTCGACGCCATGCGCATCCCGGTCCTCGAATACCCCGGCTTCGAGGCGGACGACGTCATCGGCGCCATCGCCCGCCGCGCCGAGCGCGAGGGCTACGAGGTCGTCATCGTCTCCAGCGACAAGGACATGCTGCAGCTCGTCACCGACAAGGTCACGATGCTCAACCCCGCCAAGGACGACGCCTGGTACGACCCGCCGGCCGTCAAGGCCTTCATGGGCGTCACCCCAGCGCAGATCACCGACCTCCTCGCGCTGATGGGCGACACCGTGGACAACATTCCCGGCGCCCCGGGCATCGGCGAAAAGGGCGCGCAGGCCCTGCTCGAACAATTCGGCTCGCTCGACGCGATGCTCGAACGTGCCGGCGAGGTGCAGCGCAAAATGCACCGCGAGAGCCTGCAGAACAACGTCGAGCGCATCCGCATGAGCAAACGGCTCGCCACCATCGACACCACCGTGCCCATCGAGTTCAGCATGGAGGCCGTCCGCGCCCAGGCCGCGGACGTGGCGTCGCTCAAAGCCCTGTACAAGGAGCTCGAGTTTCACTCGCTGCTGAAGGAGCTTGGTCCCGGCGAGGACACGCGGCAGCGCGACTACCGCGTCGTCGGCGGACCGGAAGAGCTGACGGAATGGCTCGCGCAGGGCGCGTCGCAGCCGCATGCGGTCGCCATCTCCAAATCGGCGGAGGGCGAGTTCGCGCTAGACACCATCGGCCTCGCGCGCACCCTCGGCGAGGCGCGCGCGGTCGACGCCGGCAACCTGACGCATCTGAAGATGTGGCTCGAAGACGCCCGCGCCGTCAAGATCACCTGCGATGTGAAATCCGCGCTGCTGACGCTCGACCGCATGGGCGTCGCCGCCCAAGGTTTCGAGCACGACATCATGCTGTACGCCTTCCTCCTCGACGCGGATCCCTCGGGCTGTCCGCTCGAGGAACAGGCGCGGCGCCGCCTCGACTTGAAGCTCGGCCCCTCCCCTGAGCAGCACGCCGACATCATGCTGGAGGTATACCAGCAGCTGGCGCCGGCGGTCGAAGCCCGCGGCCTGCGCGAGCTCTACGCCACCATGGAGCTGCCGCTGGCGCGGGTGCTGGCGCGCATGGAGCGCACGGGAATCCGCATCGACCCCGTCGAGCTGAAACGGCTCTCCGCCCTGATGGAGACCGAGATTGCGCGCCTGACCGGCGAAATTCACGATCTCGCCGGCAAGCCATTCAACATCAGCTCGCCGCAGCAGCTCGGACGCATTCTGTTCGAGGACCTCAAGCTCCCCGCGCCGGTCAAGTATGGCAAGGGCAAAGTCGTCTCCACCGCCGCCGACGTGCTCGACGAGCTCGCGCCCGCCTATCCCATCGTGCAAAAGGTGCTGGAATATCGCCAGCTCACCAAACTCAAGGGCACCTATGTCGACGCGCTGCCCGAACTGATCGACCCCGCCGACGGGCGCCTGCACACCAGCTTCAATCAGACCGGCGCCGCCACCGGCCGTCTCTCGTCGTCAAATCCCAATCTGCAGAATATTCCGATCCGCACCTCGCTCGGCCGCGAAATCCGCGCCGCGTTCGTCCCCCGCGCCGGGTGGAAGATGCTGGTGGCCGACTATTCGCAGATCGAGCTGCGCCTGCTCGCGCACCTCTCTGAGGATCCGCTGCTGGTCGAGGCCTTCCGCAACGGCGAGGACATCCACACGCGCACCGCCGCGGAAGTGATGGGCGTGCCGCCGCTGATGGTCACGCCCGAAGCGCGCCGCGATGCCAAGGCCGTGAACTTCGGAATCGTTTACGGCATCAGCGCCTTCGGCCTGGCGGCGCAGTTGGGGATCTCGCGCGCCGAAGCCGATAAGTACATCAAGAACTATTTCGCGCGCTACACCGGCGTTCGGCGCTGGCTCGACGCCACCATCGAGGAAGTGCGCCGCACCGGCGTCACCAGGACGATGTTCGGCCGCGAGCGGCCGATTCCCGATATCAACAGCCGTAACCCCAACGCCCGCGGCTTTGCCGAGCGCACCGCCGTCAACTCCCCGCTGCAAGGCGCCGCCGCCGATCTCATCAAGCTCGCCATGGTGCGCATCGACGCGGCCCTCTCGACCGGCGGCCACCAGGCCGCGATGCTGCTCCAGGTCCATGACGAGCTCGTCTTCGAATGCCCGCCGGAAGAAGTCGAGGAGGTCTCCCGCATGGTGAAACACGAGATGGAGAGCGTCCGCCGCTTGAAGGTCCCCCTGTTGGTGGACACCGGCGTGGGCGCCAACTGGCGCGACGCCAAGTAACTCGCCCCGCGCGCCACCACGTACACTAGAGTTCATGACCCGATGGATTCTCGCTTTCGCGCTCGCCTGTAGCGCGCAGGCGGCGCCCCCGGCTCTCATGCCTTTGCCAGTGAAAGTGGAAGCGCGCGGCGGCGCCCTCGCCATCGACGGCGGCTTCAATATCGGAGCGTCCGCCTGCGCCGACCCGCGCGTCAGCGCCGCGGCTGGCCGCCTCGTGGAACGCATCGCCCGCCAGACGGGAATTCCCATGATGGGCGGCAGCGGCGTCAAGCTTACCGTGGAGTGCCGCGCCCGCGGCGCCGAGTACCCCGCTCTCGGTGAGGATGAATCGTACACGCTGGACGTCTCCTCCTCCGGCGCGGCCATTCAAGCCGCCACCGGCGCCGGCGCGCTCCGCGCGCTCGAGACCTTCGCGCAGGCGGTCGCGCCCGGCGCCTCCGGCTTCGCCGTCCCCGCTATGCGCATCGAGGACCGCCCGCGATTCCCCTGGCGCGGCCTCATGATCGATTCCTCGCGCCATTGGATGCCGCTCCCCGTCATCGAGCGCAATCTCGACGCAATGGCCGCCGTCAAACTCAACGTCTTTCACTGGCACCTCTCCGACGACCAGGGCTTCCGCGTGGAGAGTAAGCGCTGGCCGAAGCTCCAGGAGATGGGCTCCGACGGCCACTACTATACGCAGGACCAGATGCGGCAGGTCATCGAGTACGCCCGCCAGCGCGCCATTCGCGTCATTCCCGAGTTCGATATCCCGGGGCACACGCAGTCCTGGTTCCCCGGCTATCCGGAGCTCGCCGCCACGCCCATGGCCTACACCATCGGGCGCACCTGGGGCGTTTATTACCCCGTCATGGATCCGACGCGCGAAGAGACCTACCAGTTCCTCGACGCGTTCATCGGGGAGATGGCGGCGATCTTTCCCGACCCCTACTTCCACATCGGCGGCGACGAAGTGAATCCCAAGGAGTGGAGCGGGAACACGCGCATTATGGCCTTCGCCAAAGACCACAAGCTCGATGGCCCCGAGGGTCTGCAGGCGTACTTCAATCAGCGCATTTCGAAGATCCTCGACAAGCACAAGAAGATCATGGTGGGGTGGGACGAGGTGCTGCATCCCGACCTGCCGCAAGCGACCGTGATTCAGTCGTGGCGCGGCAACGCCGCGCTGGCCGAAGCCGCGAAGAAGGGCCATCGCGGCATTCTGTCGTGGGGCTACTATCTCGACCACCTGCGTCCGGCCGCGTTTCACTACGCCGTCGACCCGCTGGGCGGCCCCGCGGCGCAACTTCCGCCCGACGCCGCCGCGCGCATCCTCGGCGGCGAAGCCTGCATGTGGGCCGAGTACGTCAACGCCGAAACCGTCGACTCCCGCATCTGGCCGCGCATGGCCGCCATCGCGGAGAGGTTCTGGTCGCCCAAAGACACCGCCGACGTCGATTCGATGTATGCCCGTATGGAAGCGGTGAGCCGCACGCTCGAATGGACCGGCGTGCGCCATCGCGCCGTCTATGGCCCGATGCTCGACCGCCTGGCCGGGGGACGTCCGGCGGAGCCGTTGCGCGTGCTGGCCTCCGTCTCCGAGGCGCAGGGTCTCGGACCGCGCGCGCGGGCGATGAAGTACACCAGCCTCGTGCCGCTGAACCGCTTCGTGGACGCCGTGCCCGCGGAAAGCGAGCTGGCGCGGCACATGGAACTGGCCGCGGCGCGGCTGGTGAAGAACCCGCGGGACGCCGCGGACGCCGCTTTCCTGCGCGAGCAGTTCACGCTCTGGGCCGCCAACGACGCGCGCTTCGAGGCACTGGCCGAGGGCAACGTCATGCTCGCGGAACTGAAAGGCCTGTCGAAGGACCTCTCCGCTCTCGGCGCCGCCGGGCTGCGACTGCTCGACGCGCTCGGCGGGAAACCCGCCCCGGCCTCATGGATCGCGCAAGAGAAGACGGAGATGACGCGTCTGGCGAAGCCGCAGGCGGAAGTTGTCTTGGCCGCCAGCCGTCCGATCAAAATCCTGCTGGACGCCGCGAAATGATCGCGTGCATCGGGGGCGCGCACATCGACCGCCGCGGCGTTCTGCGCGCCCCCTCCGTGCTCGGCACTTCCAATCCCGGCGACGTGCGCATCGATTTCGGCGGTGTGGCCCGCAACGTCGCCCATAATCTGAGGAAGCTCGGCGGGACGGTCACGCTGCTCTCGCGCGTGGGAAACGACGGCCACGGGCGTCAGGTGATGGAGCACGCGGCCGAGACGGGGATCGACGCGTCCTTGTTCACAGTCTCCACCGCGCGCCGCACGGCGTCCTACACCGCTATCCTGGAGAACACCGGCGAGCTGGTGATCGGGCTCGCCGATATGGACATCTACGACGAGCTGACGCCCGCCCTCCTCGAACCTGCTCTGCCGCGGCTGCGCGAGCACAAGCTCTGGTTTGTCGAAAGCAATGTTCCCGGCGCGACCATCGCCTGGCTGCTCGAACAGGCCGGCCCGATTCCGGTGGCCGCCGATGCCATCTCGATCGCCAAGAGCCGCCGCCTCGCGCCGCTGCTGTCCCGCCTCCACCTGCTGTTCTGCAATCTGTCGCAGGCCGTGATCATCGCCGGGATGGACGACCCGCGTCCTCCGCTGCCCGAAGCGGCCCGCGCCCTGCGCGCGGCAGGCGCGCGCTCGGGCGTCGTCTCGGCGGGCGCGCGCGGTATCGCCGTGTGGTCGGAGAACGACCTCCAAGCGTTCCCGGCTCTCCCTGCCCGAACCCGCGACGTGACCGGCGCGGGGGATGCGCTGGTGGCGGGAACCCTCTTCGGATTGTCCGCCGGCAGGCCGCTCGCCGAGGCGGCGCGCTTGGGTCTGGCCGCTGCCGCCATCACCGTCGAATCGGAGTTTGCCGCGCCCCCCGAACTAAGCGCCGCGGCGCTGGAGGCGCGCCATGGCTGACGGCCCCCCGCAGGGTCCCGTGGTGGCGCTCGAAAGCACCATCATCACCCACGGCATGCCCTACCCGGACAATGTCGCGACCGCCCGCGCCGTGACCGGCGCCGCAATCACCGTCGAATCGGAGTTCGCCGCGCCACCCGAACTGAGCGCCGCGGCGCTGGAGGCGCGCCATGCCTGACGGCCCCCCGAAGGGCCCCGTGGTGGCGCTCGAAAGCACCATCATCCCCCATGGAATGCCCTACCCGGATAACGTCGCGACCGCCCGCGATGTGACCGGCGCCGCCATCACCGTCGAATCGGAGTTCGCCGCGCCTCCCGAACTGAGCGCCGCCGCGCTGGAGGCGCGCCATGCCTGACGGCCCTCCGAAGGGCCCCGTGGTGGCGCTCGAAAGCACCATCATCACCCACGGCATGCCCTACCCGGACAATGTCGCCACGGCCCGCGCCGTCGAGTCCGACGTCCGGTCGAAGGGGGCCACGCCGGCGACCATCGCCGTCATCGGCGGCCACATCCGTGTCGGCCTCACAAGCGAAGAACTCGAGTGGCTCGGCCGCGCCCAAGGCGTTCTCAAGCTAAGCCGGAACGACCTGGCGTATGCGGTGGCGGCGGGGAAACACGGCTCCACAACCGTCGCCGCCACGATGATCTGCGCGCACCGCGCGGGGATTCAGGTCTTCGCCACCGGGGGCATCGGCGGGGTCCATCGCGGCGCCGAAGCCACGTTCGATATCTCCGCGGACCTGGAGGAACTCGCGCGCACTCCCGTAGCGGTCGTCTGCGCCGGCGCCAAGGCGCTGCTCGATCTGCCGAAGACCCTCGAATATCTGGAGACCCGGGGTGTGCCCGTGATCGGCTATCGGACGGATGAGTTTCCCGCGTTTTGGAGCCGGTCGAGCGGCCTGCGCGCGCCCCTCCGCTGCGATTCCGCCGAAGAGATCGCCCGCGTGCTGCGGACCAAGTGGGAGCTGGGGCTCGGCGGAGGCGCGGTGATCTGCAACCCCGTCGATGAGGCCGATGAGATCCCGGCCGGGCAAATGGAGAGGCTGATCGCCGAGGCGGTCGCGGAAGCGCAGCGCGAAGGCGTGGCGGGGAAAGCGGTGACGCCGCACATCCTCGCGCGGCTCGTGGAGTTGACTGGCGGCCGCAGCCTGCGGACCAACATCGCGCTGGTGCGCTCCAATGCGCGCCTCGCCGCGGAGATCGCGACTCACTTGTAGTTGCCGCCGCGATCTATTGCTTGGCCGCGACTACGTCCAGCGCGAAACCCGCATCCATCGAAGGCAGGCTCTCGAAGATGAGCAGGGACCCGGCCGGCGGGTGCGCCGCGTCGAAGAACTCCGCGCGGATCTTCCGCACCTGGTTGGCGATGCCGGACGACAGCGGGTAGTAGTGCGCAAACGCGACATCGCGCGGCGTCGCTCCCGATTGCTCGAGCGCGCGCTTCAGCCGCTCGAACGCGAGCCGCGCGTCCTTCTCCTCATACCCGAAGGACACTTGCGTCCCCGTCATCACGACATGCGGCGCCGTCACCAGCGCCGCCTGCGATTCTCCGGACTGCGCGGGAAGCCCTTCCGCATTGACCATATGCAGCGGCGCGCCGCCGTTCCGCCGTAATCGGGCGACGGCTTCGCAAGCCGCCATGGCCCGCGACGGAGCCCGCTCCGTCTGGATAAACGTCGTCGTAGCTCGCGGGAATTCCGTCTCCACCTGCTGCCGGCTGGCGGCGAGGTTCTCGAGCGAGCTCAGAAAACAGCTCACCCGCACCACATCCGCGGGCTCGGACCCGGCCGCCTCCAGCGTCTTCCGCAGCGCCGCCAGCGATTTCGCCGTCAGCGGGGCCGCCGGCTCGGTCGGATTCTCCGCGTATGCCGGCTGCGCGGACAGGAAGATCAGTCCGAGCGGGTGAACGTCCTTGCGGGCGGAACCCGTGTACTCCAGCACCACCTGAGCTCCCTCCAGCGGCAGTCCGCCCGACTGGATCAAACTGAGCGCCGGCAGCGGCTGCCGGCGCTCGGTAAAGAACTCACTCACCAGATCCCGGACCCGGCGGAGGTCCCCCGACCCCGCGACGAACGCGCGAACGTGGAGCACGGTTTCATTGCCGATGTCCCGCCCGACCGCTTTCAGGGCGTCGCGAATCTGTTGGGAGAGGAGGCCTTTCGCGGAAAGCGGCGTGGTGTGAAAGGTGAGCCGTCGTGTGTCACCCGCGACGGATCCCGGAAGCTCCTTCGGGACCTGCAGCGTCTGGGTCTCTTCTTCTTTCTTTTTCTTGCGCTGGGGGGCGGACAGAAGGGAGGCCACACAGACGAGAGCCACGAACGCCAATTTCATAGGCCGCCCTCATAGTGTACGCAATAGTACGTAGTACCGTTTACCGATCGCACCGGCGCCTCCGAACCGCCCCGGCAGTAGCCAAGGGGTTTGCACACAGTCTAAAATCGAGATCTTAGCACTCTGACGGAATTCGAGTCTGTCTGCGGCCGCTCGCAGGTGAAGAAGAGTCATCATGTCCGCTCCCGGGCCACCCACCATCATCCGCAAGAAACGGAAAAGAAGAAGTAGACGGCCGCCGATCTTCCCCTTCGTGGCGATCGCGGTGGTCGCCGCCGGTATGATCTGGGGTGGAATAAAGATATGGCGGCTGTTGACCGGCCTGGGCCATGAACCGCCCGGCTTGACGGGTTTCATTGGCGACACATCCAAATTCCGGCAGGAGTACCTCCGCTATTACGGGAAGCAACTGGCCGACAACGAAGTCGCAACGCGGTTTGAAAATGCGGTCAAAATGGCCGGGAAGCGCAACTACGCGGGAGCTGCCTCCGAACTGGAAACGGTCACGAAGCAAGCCGCCTTGCCGCTGGTTTTCACCGACATCGGGATCCTGTATTGCGCCCTGGCGGACTATTCGAACGCCGTGCAGAACTTCCGGGAAGTGTTCGGGCGCGATTTCGATTACACGGCGGCGCGGCAGTTCCTGAAAGACGTCAAACTGATTCCGCCACGCGCGGTAGACCCCGTCACACTCGAGCAGGAGCCGAATAACGAAAGCCGCTTCGCCAACCTGATTGCGATGGACTCCACCGTTACCGGCGACGTCGGCGGAGTCAATGGGGATATCGACTACTTCCGGCTGGTGACCCCCCGTGCGCCCCGGGATCTCATTACCGTGGAAATCATCAACAATACGGTCGATTTCACCCCACACCTCCACGTGATGGATGGATCGCTCCGCACATTGGATTGGGGCGAGCGCATCTCGCGGCGCGGGGAGTCGGTCAAAGTGACGGGAGCGCCGCCGCCAAACTCGACTCTATATCTGGGGGTGAGCGCCTTCGAATCTCCGGGCGGGTCATACAGCCTGCGCACAACCGCCCTGAAAGCCTACGACCGGTATGAGCCGAACGACGAGTTGACGGATGCCAGCCGGATCTCCCTGGGCGAAGACGTTCCGGCCAGTGTAATGGACGCGATCGACACGGATTATTACTCGTTCGTCAGCCCGCGCAAGGGCACGGTGACAGTGGAAATCCGGAACCGCTCGGCGACGCTGATCCCCAGCCTGACGGTCTACGACGCGGAGCGCCGAGCGGAGACGTTTAGTCCGCAAGCGCAAAAGCCGGGAGCGAGCCTGACTAAGATCCTGAACGTGGACAAGGACATCACATACTACCTGCAAGTGTCCTCCCACGGGGGCACTGCCGGCGCCTACACCCTTCGGGTGGACTGAAGCCCATGAGCCCGGAATTTGAGCGCTGGGGCCCCCCAGCAAAGCGCAAAAAGGGCGCCGGCCGGAAGGGCGTCTGGCTCGCACTCGGACTGATCGGAATTGCCGCAGCGGCCGTGGTGTTTCTGGGTCTTCCCCACGCCCCCCGGGAGAAGCCCAAGCTGGCGGCTCTGGATGGGTATCAGCGCGACGTCGCGGTTCTCTCCGAGGAATACCGGCGGTTCCATGGGAAGTTGCTGCATGACCCGGAATTGGAACACCAGTTCCAGCTGGCCGCGCACAGCGTCGACCAGAAGAATCTCTCCGGCGCCATCGGGATCCTCGAGGCCGTTGCCAAAGAGGCGGCCGTGCCGATCATTTTCAACGACCTGGGCACGCTCTATGCCGCCCTGGGTGACCGCGCCCGAGCGATTGCCGCATTTCGCGAGGCATTGGCCCGAGACGTCAACTACCGCCCCGTGCGGGACAACATCGAGCGGCTGCGCGGGTTCACGGCGGACGAGGCGGATCCGGTGGTTCACGAGATCGAGCCGAATAACAGCAATGTCGTTGCGAACCTCATCGGCATGAACGCGGCGGTGGATGGCGCAATCGTCCTCGGCGATGTCGACACGTTCCGCTTCATTACTCCCGCCGCCCCCCGCGATATTCTGCAGCTCCAGGTCGAGAATCGGACGCCCACCCTGGAATTGGGCATCCGGGCTTATGACGAGGCGCTCAAGAGCGATTCCGAACGGCTCTCGGCGCCGCCCGGCGAGTCGATCACCCGCTACCTGTCACAGCCGCCCAACATTTCTGTCTACCTCCAGGTCTGGGGCGGCCACGACACCACCGGCAGTTACAAGGTGACGGTGCATCCGCTCAAAGCTTTCGATGCGTTTGAACCGAACGATGACATCTTCAACGCGCGCCGCATCGATGTCGGACCAGCCATCGAAGCCAACATCATGGATTCGGAGGACACGGATTTCTACAGCTTCGAGAGCCCGCGGTCGGGAACGGTATCGATTGACGTGCAGAATCGTTCGAACGAGTTGATTCCCGCGATCACAACCTTCAGTTCCGACCGCCGCAATAGCGGTTTCGGACCGGATGTGCGAACCCCCGGCACCGACCTGCATCACACGATGGAAGTGCAGCAGCACCAGACATACTTCATCCAGATCTGGTCGCAGGCGCGCACGGCCGGCAAATATTCGCTTACGATTCACTAGCCATCCATCCAATATGGTATGGTATGGTCTGAATGGACTTTCGGCCACTGCTCAGCCACGATTCGGAGACGCCGCTCTATCGCCAGCTTGCTGACCAGATAGCCTCTCGGATTCATACCGGTCAACTCGCCCGTGGGGAGCGCCTCCCCGCCACGCGGGAATTGGCTGGCCTGCTTGGCCTGAACCGTACCACCATTTCCGCCGCCTATTCCATCCTCGAGGAGCAGGGCCTTATCGCCGGACAGGTGGGCCGCGGCAGCTTCGTGACGGGTGAGCATGAGCCGCCGGCGCCGGGCGTCGACTGGACGGCTTTATTGCCCGCGGCGGGTGGCGCCGCCGGTTTCGGCCGGGAAGAAATCGGCTTTGTCATGTCACGCCCATCGAGCGACCTGTTTCCGCTCGACGAGTTTCGCGCCAGTTGTTCGGCCGTCCTGGCCCGGTCCGACCTTGCCGACATCCTCCAATTGGGCTCTCCCAGCGGCTTCGAACCCCTGCGCCGGAGACTGCTCGGCGAGGCGCGCGCCCAAGCGCTGGCAGCGCCCGGCGATGACCTCCTTATCACCAATGGCTGCCAGCAGGCGCTGGACCTGATCGGCCGCATCCTGGTGCGGCCCGGTGACGCGGTGGCGGTCGAGGATCCTGTATATCCGGGACTCAAGAACCTCCTGACGGGCATGGGCGCCCGCCTCGTTGGAATTCCGGTGGGCCCCGGCGGATTGGACGTCTCACAACTGGACCGGGCATTCCGCGAGCGCCCGCGCTTCCTGGTGGTCACCTCGAATTTTCAAAACCCGACCGGGGCCACGCTGAACCTCTCCGCACGGCGCGAACTGCTGGACGCCGCGCGCGCCGCGGGCATTCCGGTGGTGGAGAACGACGCCTATGGAGAGCTTCGCTACTTCGGCGGTTCGCTTCCCTCCCTGAAGGAATTGGACACGGGCGGGGGAACGGTGCTGCTGCGCAGTTTCTCCAAGGTCAGCTTCCCGGGCCTGCGCGTGGGTTGGGCGCTCGGGCCGAAGCCGCTCATCGACCGGCTGCGGCAGGCGAAAGAAGCCGCCGACCTGCATACCGATCAGCTTTCGCAGGCCGTGCTGCTGGAATTCGTCGAATCGGGGCGGCTGCAGGCGCATCGCGAGCGTGTCCTGCAGGCAGGGGCCGAGCGCCTCGCCGCCACGCTCGACGGGATCCGCCGCTTTTTGCCCGCCGGGACCCGCTGGACCGAGCCGGAAGGCGGCATGAACATCTGGGTGCGCCTCCCCGCGCCGCTCGACGCGGGCGAGTTGGCGCTGCGCGCCCGCAAGGAAGGAGTGGCGTTTCTTCCGGGACGGTACTTCGCGGTCGCACGGCCCGAACCCGGCGCGCTGCGTTTGAGTTTCGCCGGTCTGCCGCCGGACAAGATCCGCGAGGGACTGGCTGTGTTGGGACGGATAGTAACGAGTGAATTGCAGGCGACGGAGAACCTCGAGCCGGCGCCGGCGATGGTGTGAACGGGTCGTGATTCAACAGGAGAGAGCGATGTTTCAATTTTCAAACGAACGGTGGACCGTCAACGTCGGCATGGCGGAGATGCTGAAGGGCGGCGTCATTATGGACGTCACCAATGCCGAGCAGGCCAAGATCGCGGAAGACGCCGGGGCTTCGGCCGTCATGGCGTTGGAGCGCGTGCCCTCCGATATCCGCAAGGAAGGCGGCGTGGCGCGCATGGCGAGCATCGCCAAAATCGAGGAGATCATCCGCAACCGCGTTTCGATTCCCGTGATGGCGAAGGCCCGCATCGGGCACTTCATGGAAGCGCGCATTCTCGAGGCGCTGGGCGTCGATTTCATCGACGAGAGCGAAGTGCTGACCCCCGCCGACGAGGAGCACCACATCAACAAGCGCGATTTCGACGTGCCCTTCGTCTGCGGCGCCCGCAATCTCGGCGAAGCCCTGCGGCGCATCGCGGAAGGAGCCACCATGATCCGCACCAAGGGCGAAGCCGGATCGGGCAATATCGTCGAAGCCGTCCGCCACATCCGCACCATCGTCAAGGAGATGAAGCAGCTCACCGTCCTCGGCAAGGAAGAGTTGGTGCACGCGGCCAAGACCCTGCAAGCGCCGCTCGAGCTGGTGGAATGGGTCGCGCAGCACGGAAAACTGCCGGTGCCGAACTTCTCGGCCGGCGGCATCGCCACACCGGCCGACGCCGCGCTGGTCATGCATCTCGGCGCGGAAGCGGTGTTCGTCGGATCGGGCATTTTCAAATCGTCGGACCCGGAAGCGCGCGCCAAAGCCATCGTGAAGGCGGCCAAGAACTACAAAGACCCGGCGAAGCTGCTCGAAGCCAGCCGCGAACTCCTCGAGGCCATGCCCGGCCTCGATATCGCCAAAATGCCGGAATCCGAGCTCATGCAGACGCGCGGCTGGTAACCCTTGGGGCAGGCCCATGGCCTGCCCGCATCGAGACCCATGAAAAAAGTCGGCATCCTTTCCCTGCAGGGCGATTTCGAAGCCCACGGCCGCGCCCTCGAACGCGAGGGCGTTACGCCCGTGTATGTTCGCAACCGCGAGGATCTCGACGGCCTCGACGGCCTCGTGATCCCCGGCGGGGAGAGCACCACCATGCTCAAACTGATGGCGTATGAGGACCTCTTTCAGCCCCTCGCCGACTTCGGCCATCGCAAGCCGATGTTCGGCACCTGCGCCGGCGCGATTCTCATGGCCACCCAGGTCTCCAACCCCGCGCAGGAAAGCCTCGGACTGATGGATCTTTCGGTGGAGCGCAACGGCTACGGCCGGCAGATCGACAGCCGAGTCGTGAAAATCGATCCCGAACCGCGGTTCGAGCAGCGGACCGCGCCGGGAAAGCTCGAAGCAGTGTTCATTCGCGCCCCAATTATCCGCGATGTCCGGGGGGAGGCGCAGGTGCTCGCGCGGTACAATGAAGATCCCGTGCTGGTGGAGCAGGGCAATCACCTCGTCGCGACGTTTCATCCCGAACTGACCGGCGACTCGCGGGTGCATCGATACTTCCTGGAGAAGCTGTGAGCCGGCCCCTGAAGCGTGTCCTCTTTGTTTGCATCGGTAATTCCTGCCGCAGCCAGATGGCGGAGGGCTTTGCCCGCGCGTATGGCAGCGACGTCATGATCCCGGCCAGCGCCGGCCTGGCTCCCGCCACCGGCATTGCACCCGACACCCTCGACGCGATGGACGAGAAGGGGATCAACCTCCGCGATCACTTCCCCAAGAGCATTCGCCACCTGGGACGGGTCGAATTCAATCTCGTCATCAATATGAGCGGCGAACCGCTTCCCGCCACCATCCAGTGTCCGGTCCGCGAATGGGACGTCGAGGATCCGGTCCGCTTGAAATACGACGATCATTGCGCCGTTCGGGACGATATCGAACGTTTGGTGATGGATCTGATTCTCGAGCTACGCCGCATCCAGAGCGAACCGGAGTTGCGCCCGTCCGGTTCGGAACAGCTACCCCTGCAATAAGGGCCCGGAACGTGTTGTACCGCACGTGGTCCCCCGATTGCTGCTTTTCCTCCGGAGGCTTTCCCTATGCGCAAATACGCCATGTTGGCGTTACTGGCGATTCTGCCGCCCGTGCTCTCCGCGGCGCGCCTTACGCTCCGCGATGGAACCGTGGTGTATGGGCAGTTCGTCAGCGGCACGTCACAAAGTATTATTTTTCAAGACGACAACGGCGTCCGGCGCCGGTTCGACGTCAACCAACTGCAGGGCATCGACTTCGGCAGCGTGAATGCGCCCGTCGGACGCTACAACGAACGCGACAACTACAATCGCGAAAATTACAATCGAGAAAACCCGCCCGCTTACCCCGACGAGCGACGGAATGGCGACTATTATCAACAGCGCGCCGGCGCTTACGATAATGGCAACAACTCCGCCTACCGGAACGAGAATTCCCGCTATCAAAACGATTGGACGGTGCTCCCTCCGGGCACGTCGCTCTCGGTGAGGACCGACCAGGACATCAACTCGCAAAACGCCGCCGAGGGGCGCGCTTTCCCTGCCTCGATTGTGCAGGATGTGAGGGACACCAATGGTAACGTCGTGATTCCGCGCGGCTCGCCGGCAACCCTCGTCGTCCGCCGCGTCACCGAGGGCGGAACGCTGAGCAGCGGAAACTACATCCTCGATCTCGAAGCGGTGCGGGTTAACGGGCGCCGCTACGTCGTGAACACGGGCGATGTGCGGCAGGGCGAAACCGGCATCGGCAATAACCGCCGGACCGCCGAATACGTCGGCGGCGGAGCCGTGCTCGGCACTCTGCTCGGCGCCATCGCCGGCGGCGGCAAGGGCGCGGCCATCGGCGCCATCGCCGGAGCGGCGGCCGGGGGCGGTGTTCAGATCCTCACCAAGGGACACGAGATTCGCGTTCCCGCGGAGACGGTGCTCCAGTTCCGGCTCGAAGCGCCGCTGCACCTACGCGAGGATTAATGTCATGACGCCGGACTACCCTGATTACGAAAGCGGGCGGCAGCCCGCCGCGGGTTACGACCGTGAAGCATACGAGCAGCCGCGCGAATATCACCGCATCGTCTCGGCGTCGGCCATGACCGGCGATCGCGTGCGCAACCGCGTCGGCGAGGACTTGGGAAAGATCGAAGAGATCATGATCGACGTCCCTACCGGCCGTGTCGCGTACGCGGTGATCGGCTTCGGCGGCTTTCTCGGGATCGGCGACAAGCTGCTGGCCGTGCCTTGGCATGCCCTGACGCTGGACGAGCGCGACCGCATCTTTATTCTGGACGTCGACCGCCGCGAACTGGAGCGCGCGCCGGCCCTCGATCGGGACCATTGGCCGGACATGGCGGATCCGGCATGGCGCTCGCAGGTCGACCAGTTCTACGCGCCGCTGGAGACGGAGCGGCGGGCGTACTAGAATTTCAATCTTTATCGCCCGGGCGACGGCAGCTCTTCCTGGAGCTGCCGTTTTTTTTGTGAAGCCCGTCCGTGGTAGCCTGCGATTCATGCGGGTTCCTGCGGCGATGCTGCTCTTCGCGGCCGTCGCCTTCGGACAGTTCCTGAACGGTCTCCAGTGGCGCAGTATCGGACCGGCCGCAACGGGCGGCCGCATCACCGATATCGAGGTCGTCCGGACCTCCGGAAGAGCGGAGATCTACGCCGCGACCGCCTCGGGCGGGATCTTCAAGAGCGTCAACGAAGGCGTCTCCTGGACGCCGGTTTTCGATCGCGCCGGCGGCATGATGTCGATCGGCGCGGTGGCGGTCGCGCCCTCCGAGCATGCCCAGGTGTGGGCCGGCACGGGCGAGGCCGACAATCGCCAGAGCAGTTCCTGGGGCGACGGCGTGTATCGCTCCAGCGACGCCGGGGCGACCTGGCAACGAGCCGGGTTGGAACAGACCCGCCACATCGGGCGCATCGCCGTTCATCCCGGCGATCCGAATACCGTATATGTCGCGGCGGTGGGTCATCTCTGGGGCTCGAACGCGGAGCGCGGCGTCTTCAAAACGGTCGATGGCGGCAACACGTGGAAGAAGGTCCTCTACCGGGATGAGCACACCGGCGCCATCGACCTGGCGATCGATCCGAAAGACCCCGAGGTCGTCTTCGCGGCGCTCTACCAGCGCCAGCGGAAGGGGTGGGGCTTCAGCGGCGGCGGACCCGGCAGCGGCATCTTTCGCAGCAACGACGGTGGCGCCACGTGGAAGGAACTCAAGACCGGCCTTCCGCGCGGCGACAAAGGGCGGATCGGACTGGCCATCTCGCCCCTTGATCACCGCGTCGTCTACGCCATCGTCGAGGCTGAGCAGGCAGGGATCTATCGCAGCGGAGACGCCGGCGAAACCTGGGAATTCGTTTCCTCCCTCAATCCACGGCCGATGTATTACAGCCGCATCGTGCTCGACCCCAAGGACGCGGGCCGCGTCTACGTGATGGGATCCAATCGCGGCCTGTACGTCTCCGACGACGGCGGCCGCGCCTTCCGCGATCTCTTCAGCGGCGTCCACGGAGAGGATCACGCCATGTGGATCGATCCCGAAAACACTAACCACCTGGTTATCGGCGGCGACGGCGGGGTCTCCATCTCCTTCGACCGCGGCGCCACCTGGCTCTTCCGCCTCAACCTCCCCATCGGCCAGTTTTACAACATCTCCGCCAATAACAGCGACCCGTTCCTGGTCTGCGGCGGTTTGCAGGACAACGGAAGCTGGTGCACGCCCGCGGCGACCCATATCAGCTATGGCATCTCCTTCAAGGAGGCTTTCAACGTCGGCGGCGGCGACGGCATGCACGCTATCTTCGAGGACGATCGCACGCTGCTGGTCAGTTCGCAGAACGGCTCCGCGGTCCGGCTCGACCTCGACACCATGGCGCGCCAGTCGATCGCCCCCGTGCCGCAGCCCGAACGGCCGGCGCCCGGACAGACCGCCTACCGCTGGTACTGGACCACCCCGATGATCGTCTCCCACTTCAATCCGAATGTCGTCTATACCGGCGCGCAGCTGCTCTTCCGGTCCGACGACCGCGGAGTGAGCTGGAAAGCGATCAGTCCCGACCTGACGGCGAATATCGACCGCGAGAAATTGCAGATGATGGGCGCGCCGGTTCCGCCCCACGCCTTCTCCCGCCACGACGGCCAGGCGAATTTCAGCGCTTTGACCGCGATTGCCGAGTCGCCGCTCGATCGCAACTTGCTGTACACGGGCGCCGACGATGGAACCCTGCAGCGCACGCGCGATGGCGGCCAGCATTGGACGGACCTCACCGCCAATGTCTCCGGCCTTCAGGCCGGGCTCAACATCAGCAGCATCGTGGCGTCGAAACACACCGCCGGGCGCGTCTACCTCACCGTCGACGGGCATTTCGAAGACAATTACGCGCCGCTGGTCTTCGTCAGCGAGAACTACGGCCAGTCGTGGCGCGCCATCGGCGCGGGCCTGCCGCAGGCCTCCGTGCACCGCATCCGCGAGCATCCCGCGAATCCCAATCTGCTGGTGGTGGGGACCGAGTCGGGCTTGTATGCGTCCTTCGACCGCGGCGGCCGCTGGACCACGCTGGGCAATAATCTGCCGCCGGTTCCGGTCTACGATCTGCTCTTTCAGGAGCGCGCGGGCGCGCTGGTGGCGGGCACGCATGGGCGCAGCATCTGGGTGCTCGACCATATCGAAGCGCTGGCGCAAATCACGCCCGAATCGATGAGCGAGGCGGGACATCTGTTCCCGATTCCTCCCGCGCATCACACCACGCTCTTCAATGGGCAGTTCTGGTTCGGCGCGGGAGAGTTCTTCGCGCCCAACCCTCCCGCGGGCGCCGTCATCTCGTATTCGCTGCCGCAGGAAAACCCCGGCGGCGTGCAGATCGCCATCTGGGACGCGGCCGGCAACACGGTGCGGCTTCTCCGCGGACCTTCGCAGGCCGGTTTGAATCGCGCCTGCTGGGATCTCCGCCGCGAGCCGCCGATGGCCGAGAATACACCGCCCGCGCCGGCCGTCTGTTCGAATGCCCCGCGCACCGGAGGCGGTCCGTCGGTTCCTCCGGCGAAATACACCGTCGTCGTCACGCCGGCCGGCGGACTGCCCATGAAATCGGAATTGACCGTGCTGCCCGACCCGCGTTCCCACATCTCCGACGCGGACCGCCGCGCCCGCGAGGAATCCCTCTCGGCCGCGTATGGCTTGCAGCAGCAACTGGTCCCCGCGCGACAGGCGGCGCAGACTCTGGGCGGCCAGATCGCCGGATTGCGCAGCGCCGTCTCCGGCGAAGCGCTGGCGACTCTCGACCGCGCCGCGCGCGATTTAGGGCGCGCCCTCACGCAACTCAACAACGCCATCGGTGGCGCTTCGCGCGCCCAAAGCGCCATCGACCAGTACGAGGGGATGCCCACCGCCGCGCAGGTCCGCGAGCTCGATTGGGCCTGGGAAGACGCCGCTCAGGGCGTTGCCGGGCTGAATCAGGTCATCCAGGACCAGATGCCGTCTCTCTATGCCGCGGCGGGAGCGTCGCCCCGCTGGCAGCCCGTCAAACCGGCGCCGACGCCGAAACGCCACGCCCGGAGCCAGTGACGCACTGATATAATCACCCCCATGAAAAAACTGGGGCTGCTGACAATCGCTTGCGTCTGGACTCTCTCCGCGCAACCGCACCCGCTCGAGGAGCTGATTGACGCCGCGCGAAGCAATTCGCCCGCATTGAAAGAGGTCCTGGCAAAGCGCGCGCCCAACCTGAAGCAGGGCGGAGTCTGGGTCTGGGGACAGGACTTCCTCTTCGCCGCCGACGCGGACGGCGCCGCGACGGTCTCCATCGACGGCCAGCCGCCCGCCGTACTCGGCAAGATCGCGGGTGCGAACGTGGCCTACCGGCTGGTGAAAATGCGCACCGGGGTCACCCACTCGTACCAGTTCTACGTCGACGGCAAACCGCTCGGCGCCCGCCGCGACGTCGCCGGCTACAATCCCGATTCGTACCCGAAGCCGGGCGTGCCCAAAGGGACCCTCTCGGAAAAGAAGACCATCACCAGCAAGATCTACGACGGCGCAGCGGCCGATTATTGGGTGTACGCGTCACCCGGCGTCGACCCCGCGCGGCCGGCTCCCCTCATGGTCTGGCAGGACGGGCAGGGTCTGGTGAATGGCGACCTCTCCTCGCTTCACCTGTTCACGGTCACCGAAAACCTGATCGCGCAGAAACTGCTGCCGCCGGTCGTGTACGTCATGATCTCTCCCGCCATTGACCGCAATAAGCGAAGCATCCGCAGCGTCCAGTACGACACCATGTCCGACCGCTTCGGCCACTACCTGATGGACGAGGTGCTGCCGGAAGTGGAGAAGATGTACAAGCTGCGTCCGGACGGCTACTCGCGCGCGATCGCCGGCGAGTCCTCGGGCGCGATTTGCGCCTTCAACGTCGCCTGGAACTTCACCGACAAATTCAGCCGCGTGCATTCCGCGATCGGCAGCTATACCTCGATCCAGTGGCGGCCCGATGAGCGCCTGGATGGCGGCAACGTCTACCCGTTCCGCATCCGGCGCGACCCGAAAAAGAATATCCGCATCTGGCAGAGCGATGGAGTGGAGGATATCGAGAACCAGTTTGGAAGCTGGCCCATGCAGGCGGTGCAGTTCGCCAATTCGCTGAAGATGAAAGGCTACGATTACCACTTCCGTTTGGGAGAGGCCGCGCACAACAGTTCACAGGCGGCGCTCGACCTGCCGGAATCGCTGGCCTGGCTGTGGAGAGACTACGACCCCGCCAAGACCTCGCAAACGTACGAACAGGATCCGGCCGAAAAAGACAAGCCGCTCTACCGGATCAAGTCGCTGAATCGCGACGCATGGTAGGCAAGGGCTTCGCCCTTGATATCCCTTATAGTTGATCCGGAACGAAATTTTGCAATTTGGGGA
>CAZSQK010000069.1:0-44372 GCA_964608645.1 uncultured Solibacteraceae bacterium
CGATGGTACTGCACAGGCAACTGTGTGGGAGAGTAGGAAGTCGCCCGGTTTACAACTCGAAAGCCCTCCAGCAATGGAGGGCTTTTCGCATTTTGCGCTCCCGTTTGTAAATTCCGCTACCCTTCCGCAATAGAGCCCGCTTTTCACCCCGCGGTCGCCGTGGTATATTCAGAGCGCGTTTGATAGCTTCCGCGAGTCCGGCTGAGTCTCGGTGGCGACGGAAACCCGTTCCCCCGTTTGTGTTCCCTCCCCGATGAGCCCGCTTTCAAATTGTCTGGAGGAAGAGAAGTGAAAAATATCTTCGTAGGCAACCTCAACTTCAACGCGACGGAAGAGGCTGTCCGAAGCTTGTTCGAGAGATACGGCGCCGTCAACAGCGCTCGGATTATGACGGATCGCGACACCGGCCGCTCGCGCGGGTTCGCTTTCGTGGAGATGGAAAATGAAACCGAGGCCGACCAGGCCATCTCAGCCTTGAACGGCTATCAGATGGATGGGCGAGCCCTCAACGTGAATGAAGCCCGTCCCAAGCCCGAACGGGGCTTCGGAGCAGCCGGCGGCGGTGGCGGCCGTGGTTTCGGCGGCGGTGGTGGCGGTGGACGGCCGGGTGGCGGCGGCGGTGGTGGACGGCGGCCGGGCGGTGGTGGGGGTGGTGGCGGCGGAAATCGCCGCGAACCTCGCTGGTAGAGATTCCGATCCCTGCGGGGCGAGCTATGGTCGATCCATGCTGGCCCCGTGAAGTCCCTTACACTCCCCTCGTCCCGTTTTCCAGAAAAGCCCGCAACCGGTGGCTGCGGCTCGGATGCCGCAATTTGCGGAGCGCCTTGGCTTCGATCTGACGGATCCTCTCCCTCGTCACGGCAAAGTTCTGCCCGACCTCCTCGAGAGTGTGCTCGCTCCCATCCTCCAGGCCGAACCGCATTTTGATGATCTTTTCCTCGCGCGGAGTTAACGTCTTCAAAACCTGCGCCGTCTGCTCCCGGAGGTTGAGATTGATCACCGCGTCCGAAGGCGAAATGCCGTTGTGGTCGACAATGAAGTCGCCCAAGTGCGACTCGTCCTCTTCGCCGATCGGCGTCTCTAGCGAGATCGGCTCCTGCGCGACGCGCAGCACCTTGCGCACCTTCGACACCGGCAACTGCAGACGCTTGGCCAGTTCCTCGTTGGTGGGCTCCCGGCCCAACTCCTGCACCATCTGCCGCGACGTGCGGATCAGCTTGTTGATCGTCTCGATCATGTGCACGGGGATGCGAATCGTCCGCGCCTGGTCCGCAATGGCCCGGGTGATCGCCTGCCGCACCCACCAGGTCGCATATGTCGAGAACTTATACCCGCGCCGATATTCGAACTTATCCACCGCCTTCATCAATCCGATGTTGCCTTCCTGAATCAGATCCAGAAATTGCAGTCCGCGATTGGTGTATCGCTTGGCGATGCTCACCACCAACCGCAGGTTGGCCTCGATCAGCTCCTTCTTTGCCGTCTCGGCCTCGCAGTGCGCCTTGGTGATGATCTCGAGAGTCCGCCGCAGTTCGGATGCCGAGGCGCCGAACTGCTCTTCGAGCTGTTGCAACTGCTGGCCGAATGCCCGCTGCTCCTTGCGCAGATCCTTGATGCCCTCCGCGCGCGGCCCGGGCCACACCTCGAGCTTCTTCTGCACGCGCGAAATCTCGCGTTCGAGCGGCTTCAATTCGTCGACCGCGGCGCGCAGCCGGTCGATCAGGTGCCGGATCACCGGGCTCTGAAATTTCACGGTGCGCACGAGGCGCGAGATGCGCACCATCAGCCGTCCCAGTTCCCACAGTTGCCGGCGATGCTGCTTCGGCTTCATCGTGCGCGGAATGGCCTGCAGCTTCTGCCGCCCCTGCAGGATGCGCTTATACTGCCGCCCGATGTCTTCCGCGCAGCGCGCGAACTCCGCCTGCTTCTCTTCGACCAGCTCGTCGGTGAGGATCGGGTCGCCGATCTGAATGATGTCGCGCGCCGAGAGGAGATTGCGCGACATCTCTTCTCCCATCGCCACGATCTCCTGAATCACCAGCGGCGCGCGCGACAACGATTTCAGCGCGGTGTTTTGCCCGCGCTCGATGCGGCGCGCGATTTCGACTTCTCCTTCCCGCGTGAGCAGAGGGACCGTGCCCATCTCGCGCAGGTACATCCGCACCGGGTCGTTGACCTTCTCGCCGACGCCGGCGGGTAATTCCAGATCGATCAGTTCTTCGGTTTCTTCGAGCTTCTTTTCGAAGTCCTTGGGCTCTTCCAGGATCTCGATGCCGGCGACGTCCAGGCCCGCCAGCACATCTTCGAGCTCCGAGCCGCCCGGCAGATCGCCAGGCAGCACTTCGCTGACCTCGTCGTACAAGACGTAGCCTTTTTCCTTGCCCATCTGTACGAGCCGCTGCAGCCCGTCGTACTTATCGTCTATCGCCACTGAAGCCCCGTTACTCCCGGCGGAGGAGAATCCAAGATATTGTACACCAAGGCGCGGCGGCGGAATGCCCCGTGGACAGTCATGCGCGAGCCCTCGTCTCGCGATCGAGCGATTGCAATTCCGCGGTCAGCCGCAGCGCCTCGTTCCAATTCCCCGCGCGCTCGAATTCCTTGATGCGCCGCTTCAGATCGGCGCGCCGATGCTCCCCTTCCGAGCGGCGCACGCTCGCCATGGCCGCATCGAAATCCTCCGCGGATACTTCCACGTCGTCCCCCAGGGCGGCCATCGCGAGCAGGTGTTGATCTTCTTCTTCCAGCCGCGCATGCAGCGCTTCGAAATCGAGCCGCGCGCCGCCGGCTTCGAGCGCGAACATCGCGTGGAAGATGCGGCGCGACGGGAATGTGCCGACGGTCTCCATGGCGCGCAGCTCCGGCATGACCTCGGCGGCGAGCTCGGGTTGCGTCAACAGCGCATTGATCAGCAAGCGCTCGTCGTGCCGCAGCACGACCGTGGGGCGTTGAAATTTGTTTTCCTGCCGGTTGGCCACCGACTTCTTGAAGCTGTCCAGCACCATGCCGCGATCCACGCCGATATAACTTGCCAGGTCGCCGGCAATGACCATCCTCTCCATTTGGTCGTTGATCCGCTGCACTGCCGGCATGAGGAATTTCAGCACCGAAACCTGGCCCTCAGACGTCCGTATATCGTACTTCGTTCGCGCGCGATCTGCCAGCCAGTAGAAATATCCTTTGGCTCCTTCGAGCCGCTCCCGGTATGCGGCGGCCCCGCGATCCTTGCAGTACTCGTCGGGATCGAGATCGCCGTCCAATTCGAGAATTCGGACCTGCATGCCTTCTTCGAGCAGGATGTTGATGGACCGCTCCGCCGCATTTGCGCCGGCCGTGTCCGGGTCGAAATTCACCACGATCCGCGGCGTGTGTTGCTTCAGGAGCTTCACCTGCTGCGTCGTCAGCGCCGTGCCGCAACTCGCCACCACCGGCCCGAATCCCGCCGCCGTCACTCCGATCGCGTCCATATATCCCTCCACCAGAATGGCGCGGTCCTCCTTTCGCATGGGCTCTTTGGCGCGGTGCAGGTTATAGAGCACGTAGCTCTTCTTATAGATCGGCGTCTCCGGCGAATTCAAATACTTCGGATTGTCGTCCGACGCCAGCGCGCGGCCGCCATATCCGATGATCTTGCCGCCGCCGTCGTGGATCGGGAACATCAGGCGATTGCGAAAGCGGTCGTACATGCTGCCGTCCTCGCGTTTCCCCACCAGCCCCGACTGCTCGATTTGCGCGGCCGGAAAATTGCGCTGCTCGAACAACCGCAACAACGCGCGTCCCGAGCGGTCGGAATATCCCAGACCGAACTGCTGAATCGTATCCCGCGTCAAACCGCGTTTCGCCAGGTAGGCGCGCGCGATCTCTCCCGCCGGGCCATCCATGTTGGCGCGGAAATTCTCCTGCGCCAGTTCGTGCATCGCGAGCAGCGCTCCCCGCAGGCGCGAATCGTCGTCGGCGTATTGCGACCGCTTCGGCATCGGGATGCCGTTCCGCTCCGCCAGCGACTTCAGAGCCTCATAGAAGCTGAGGCCCTCGATCTCCATCACGAACTTGAATACATCGCCCGCAGCGCCGCATGAAAAACATTTGTAGAATTGGCGCGCGATGTGGACCGTGAAGGAGGGCGTCTTCTCCTGGTGGAACGGGCACAGTCCCATGTACCGGTACGGCCCCGACTTCTTGAGGCGCACGTGTTCCCCAATCACGCCTGCGATGTCGACCGAACCCTTTACCTGCTCCGCGAAGTCCATGGCGCCCTTTGCATCATTATGGCGCCCGCCACGGCCGATTGCCTCCCGCTATCCGGTAGCGGTACCGCGCTATCCGACGATATCTTGACGGCGCCGCGGGCTGGGATCTTACACTTGTGTGGTGTGGTACGTGACGCCATTCGACGGACTCACACCCGACCAGCGGGTCGCGACTGCGGTCGCGCCGTTTGTCATCGCGATGATACTCCGCCTCATCCTCGGACGCACCCAACTCACGCGGTGGACGATCACGGTCAGCACTATGTGGTTTGCCATCAACGTCCTGCTCGCCCCGTACTCCGCCAACATGCGCCAGGACCTCCTCGATCTCGGCAGCCGATTCCGCTAGGACTACCCGAGCCCCAATTCTCGGCGAAATTGGGTACAATGGAACATATATAAGGAGGCCGTATGGAACCTACTGGCATTCAGGCTGCTGGCATGCTTGGTGGACTCGGCGGGCCCGAGCTCATCGTCATCGCATTGGTAGCCATAGTGCTTTTCGGCGGCAAGAAAGTTGGGGAACTCGGTAAAGGTCTCGGTGAAGGGATCCGCAACTTTAAAACGGCGCTGAAGGCCGAAGACGAAGAAAAGAAGCAGGCCTAGGCTTCATGGGACCGCTCGCACGTTGAGCTGGTTTCACTCGGCTTCAAGATATCCAGAAACGCAAGAACCCCGCTGGTCCGGAAGGGCCAGCGGGGTTTCTTCTTTCCGATTCGCCTGCCTGCCGGAAGCTACTTCGCCTTCTTGGGCGGAACGATGGCGTCTTTCGCCGCTTTGGCCACGCGGAACTTTACCACCTTCTTAGCGGGGATCTTGATCGACTCGCCCGTCAGCGGATTGCGGCCCGTGCGCGCCTTGCGGTCCACACGCACCAGCCGGCCGATCCCGGGCAGGACGAACACTCCGTTCTTCTTGACTTCGGTGATCGCCATGCCCGACAGGCAATCCAGCATGCCGCGAGCCGTCTTGTTGTTGACTTCGCAGCTTTCCGCCAGCGATCTCACCAGTTGCGTCTGGGTCATTCTCTGATTCGCCATAAATCTCCTTTAAAACATTCTCCCGTTAGTTTGTTTCAGACCGGAACCCGCAGGCCGGGCCTGCATTCCATCACCATCGAACAGGGTTGATTGACGCCGCGTTCTTCTGAACGGGCGTCTCAGTCGATATCAATCATAAGGGAAGGCTATGGTGATGTAAAGGGAAATGCGGCTCAAAAGGCCGGTTTTTCGAGGCTTTTTTGCGAAAGGGGCGCGCAAATGGCCGTTTTACGGGCTTTCCGTGAAGCCAGACCCGTTCTTCCACGACAGATGCCCTTCCCGGAAGGGGCCGGCCGCTTTGTTTTTCAGCACGCGAAAGCGGATTCTCTGGCTCCCCGCGCGATGCAGCGAGATCCGAATTGCCGAGGAAAGTTTCAGCGGCGCTCCTCCTGCCGAGGTTTCCAGGTCGTCGCGGGCGCGCGTCTGATTCAGGAAAATGACGACGGCGCCGCTCGATCGCAAGGCGGTCGCTAGTTTGCGTAGCCCGGACGCCAGCGCCCGGCTGTGCGCCCCGGCGCCGCCCTTGCCGATGCCGAGTTGCAACTCCACCTCCGGCACGAGCGCCGCGGCGGAATCGACCACCAGCAGGTCCACCGCCCCCGAGACCGACAGCCGCCGGATGATCTCGAATGTCTGTTCCGCGGATTGCGGTTGGGCTACGGCCAGGCGGTCGATCGATACGCCGAGCCCCGCCGCGTAGGCAGGATCGAAGCTGCGTTCGGCGTCGACCCATGCCGCTCCTCCGTCACGCTGGGCTGCGGCAACGATCTGCAGAGCGAGAGTCGTCTTACCTGTGCCTGACGCGCCGAATACCTCGACGATTCGGCCGCGGGGGAGTCCTCCGGTTGCTGCGTCGAGCTGGGAAAAACCGGTGGGGAGCGCGGCCAGGGGAGCGCCGGCCATCCGCGCCACTTTCTCCCGGATGACCCGCCGACGGTGCTCCTCGTTCATTCGTTGAACCGGTGCGCGGGGCTGGACCCTTGCTCCTGCCGGTTAGTCCCCACGCTTTCGAGCGCTACCGCCGCGGAGCCGCGGCCGGCCGCGCCGCCGGGGCAGCCGGTGGTTCCGCGGCAGCCACAGGATCCGCTTTCACCAATCCGAGCGCCTTCCGCAACTCGCTGTCGATGGTCTGCCGGATATCGGTGTTGTCCTTCAGGAACTGCCGCGCATTCTCGCGGCCCTGCCCAATCCGCTCGCCCTTGTAGCTGAACCACGACCCGCTCTTCTCGATGAGGTTTTGCGCCACCCCGAGGTCCAGTAGATCGCCTTCTTTCGAAACGCCCTCGCCGTAGATGATGTCGAACTCGGCCTCGCGGAACGGCGACGCCACTTTGTTCTTCACCACCTTCACTTTCGTGCGATTCCCAACCACCGAGTCGCCGTCCTTAATCGCCGCGATCCGGCGGATGTCCAGTCGCACTGACGAATAGAACTTCAGCGCCCGGCCGCCCGTGGTCGTCTCCGGATTGCCGAACATCACGCCGATCTTCTCGCGGATCTGGTTGATGAAGACGAGGCACGTCCGCGATTTGTTGACCGCGCCGGTGAGTTTGCGTAGCGCCTGGGACATCAGTCGCGCCTGCAGCCCCATGTGGCTGTCGCCCATTTCTCCGTCGAGTTCGGCCTTGGGCACCAGGGCGGCAACCGAATCGACTACCAGCACGTCGATCTGCCCGGAGGCGATCAGGTGGCCGGTGATTTCCAATGCCTGCTCGCCGTAATCCGGCTGCGACACCAGCAGATTGTCGACGTCTACCCCGAGTTTCCGCGCATACGCCGGATCGAGCGCGTGCTCGACATCGATGAAGGCCGCGATACCTCCCTTCTTCTGCGCTTCCGCGACCACCTGCAGCGCAATCGTCGTCTTACCGGAAGACTCCGGTCCGAAGATCTCGCAGATCCTGCCGCGTGGCAAACCGCCCACTCCCGTGGCGGCGTCCAGGGAGATCGATCCGGTCGAAATCACCGACACGGGCACGATCGAATCCTTCGATCCGAGCCGTAGGATCGAGCCTTTTCCGAACTGCTTTTCAATCTGGCCTAGAGCTGATTCCAGGGCTCGGGCACGCTCTTTTTCGTCCATAGGGGTAAGACTCCTGAATGATGAAACCCTCATTGTAGCAGCGGGTCTGAGAAGGCGCAGACGGTATAATCAAGCGAGGTTCCCGCCCATGCGCTATCGCTGTTTCGCCCTCGCGCTCGCCGCTTCCCTTGCGCTCTACGGCGCCGGCAAGAAGAACGTCGCGACCTCCAAGGCCGAGAATGAAGACCTGATCCTCACCGCCACGATCCATGTCGATCCTGCTGATATCAAGGAGTTGATCGGCAACGATCTCGGTGGACATTATATTGTGGCCGAAGTAAATGTCGAGCCCAAGTATGGCAAAGACATCCTGCTCGACCGCGATGACTTCCACCTCCGCACGGACAAAGATGGCGAAAGAACCCCGCCCTACGCCGCCAGCCAGATCGCCGGCAGCGGCGCGTTAATCATCGCGCAGGTGGACCGCAATGAGGGAGTGGCCTCTCCCGGCTGGACCGGCACCAGGGTCCCTATTGTGCGCGGCGGCGGCGCCAAGGCTGCGAAAGACAAGGACAAAGATGGCGGCGACGATTCCGCTCCCAAGGCCGCCGCTCCAGCCGAGGAGAAGGAGAATCCCCTCAAGAAAACGCTGGAATCGAAGATTCTCCCCGAAGGAAAGACCGACAAGCCCGTCCGCGGCCTCCTTTACTTTCCACTGGAGAAACAGAAGATGAAGGACCTTGAACTGAGCTACGGCGGCAAAGAGAACCTCATCCGCCTCCGCTTCAAACCGTAATCGGGCTGACGGCTCCCGGCAACTCGCCCATGCTGCGTTAAGCTTCAAGTATGCGCATCCTTGTCGTCGAGGACGAGAAACGAATCGCCGACTTCCTGTGCCGGGGATTGGAGGGCGCCGGATATGCGGTCGACGCCGCCGGCAACGGAGCCACCGCGCTCGATCACATCCATACGACGGATTATGACCTCGTCATCCTGGACCTCATGCTGCCCGATATGGACGGCCTTCAGGTGCTCGAAAAGATCCGCAACCGCAAGGTCGGTCCTCCGGTCCTGATCTTGAGTGCCCGTGGCGCGCTCGACGATCGCGTCAAGGGTTTGGAGCAGGGCGCCGACGACTATCTCGTCAAGCCGTTCGCCTTTGTCGAACTGCTGGCGAGGGTCCGCGCATTGCTCCGCCGCGGCCAGCCAACCCCTGAGCGTCTCCAGGTCGCCGACCTTTCGCTCGACTGCATTCGCCGCAAGGTGACGCGCGCCGCCGAGACGATCGACCTCGCCCCGAAAGAATTCGGCATCCTCGAGTATATGATGCGGAATCGCGGCCGCCCCCTCAGCCGCACCATGATCGTAGAGCATGTTTGGGACATGGACTATGACGGCCTCACGAATATCGTCGACGTCTACATTCGCCACCTGCGCAGCAAGATCGATGACAAGTACGCGCAGAAGTTGATCCAGACCGTGCGCGGGATCGGATACATGATCGACGTCCCCGAGAAGCTCGCCGACCGGCCGGCCGATCTGCCCGCCGAACGGCAGGTGTGATGTGCTCCGCCAGCGCGACCTCCGCCGTCTCTCGCGCGGACTCCGGTTCCGCCTCACCGCCAGCTACGCCCTCTTCTTTGCCGTGCTGTTGCTGGCCGTCGCAACGCTCTTCCGGCAGCGTCTGGAGCGCGTGCAGACTCTCGAGGTCCAGGATAGCCTGGAGCAAGAGTGGGCTGCGCTCAAAGGGTACATGCGGATCGAGCTCAGCGGACGCAACTATTACGCGTGCTGGTACTACGACGATAAGGACCCCGACGAAGCCACCATCGTTCTCGACATCAAGAAAATCTACGTCATTACCGATGCCGAGGGCAATATCGTTTCCAACTGCCTGACGCACGAGCAGGAAATCTCGACCGCATACGACGAAATCGGAGTCGACCGCGCCACCATCAAAGCCCAGGTCGCCGAGACATTGGCATCGCGGAAGCCCGTCCCCTTCTTCCGGGAGCGGCACAACGCCGCGGGTGAGCGATTTCAGATGCGCTCCGGCGTGGTCTATGCCGAAGGCCACGGCCCCCCGTTCTACGTGGCAATCGGAGTGCCTCTGGCTCAGAACCGCCGTGTGCTTCGCGAGTTCACCCTGATCTACGTCGCGATCATTCCCGCCGCGCTGATCCTCGGCTCCGTGCTCGGCTGGATCATGGCAGGGCGCGCACTGACGCCGGTGAAGGATGTGGCGCAGGCCGCCCAACGCATTTCCGGTTCGAACCTCAGCCTGCGCATTCCCACCCGCCAGGCCGATGACGAGCTGGATTATCTGATTCTCACGTTCAATCGCATGATCGAGCGTCTACAGGCGTCCTTCAATCAGATGAAACAGTTCTCCACGGATGTGTCGCACGAACTCCGCACCCCCATCACCGCCATTCGCGGCCAGCTCGAAGTAGCGCTATTCACGGCTAAAACCACGGATCAGTACCGCGAAGCGATGTTCAATGCTTTGCAGGATATCGACCGGCTCTCGCAGATTGTGCGGGCGCTGCTCTTGCTCTCGCAGGCCGAATCCGGACAGCTTGTCCTCCAAAAAATGCCCCTGAATCTGTGCGAGACCGTGCAGGACCTCGTGGATCAGTTTCAGATTCCCGCGGAAGAAGCGGGCGTCCGCCTCACCGCCGAGTTGCCGACGAGGTGCATGGCCGAGGTTGACCGCGTGCAGATCGAGCGCATGCTGACCAACCTGCTCTCCAACGCTTTGAAATTCACTCCCCGCGGCGGCCGGGTCCGGGTGGCGCTCGACACGACTCCGGACCACATTGAGTTGATCGTGGAAGACACCGGCCGCGGCATCGCCCCAGCCTACATCCCGCACATTTTCGACCGTTTCTATCGCGTTCCGGTGCAAGGCACCGCGCCCGGTCCGGACCAGGGCCTCGGTCTCGGGCTAAGCTTCGTCGCTTGGATCGTACGAGCTCACAATGGCAGGATCGACGTCTCGAGCACGCCCGGAGCGGGCACCCGCTTCACGATTTCGATTCCTCAGGCGGGGCAGGCTGCGGATCTGCCTATGCCGGTCGAGTCCGCCTGAACGTTACTCCACGTCGATGCGCGACAGCAGCTCGCTGCTGTCGAACGGCAGAAATCCGCGTTCCGGGACGTCGAACCCTGCGAGGTCGCGGCGGGCACGCTGTCCGGGTAGCTCGTGGCTAAGTATTCCTCCACGGATACGAGAGGTGACTCTGGCAGGGCCGCCATACTTACGGTCTATCCCTACGAGATCTTGACCGCCTTGTGGCCGCCCTTCGACCGGTCGTACAACCAGATCGCGCCGAACACCACGAGCAAAATCGCAGGCAGGATGGCGACTGCGCGGAACGAAGCCTGCGCCGCGATGCCGAGCACCCGGTCCAGTTCCACGCCGCTCAGCGCCTTGAACGCCGCTTCTCCGCCGGCTGCTTGAATTTTCTTCGTGTCGAAGATTCCGCCCATCTGCGGCAGCACGAAATAGATCGACGCCGTTCCTGCAGTTCCCATCAGCCCCATCAGCAGCGCCCCGCCGTGCGGAAAACGCTCGGACGCCGTCGCCAGCATCGTGGGCCACATGAAGCATACGCCGCAGCCCCAGATGGTCGCCGCCAGGATACCTGTGAATGGCGAATCCGCGATGCTCAGGGCCACCAGCCCTAACGCCGCCAGCAGGCACGAGCACCACAGCAGGCCGATCGACGAGAGTTTATGCACCAGCGGACCGGCAAAGTGCCGCGCCACGAACATGATTCCGCTCACATACACCAGGAGCAGGATGCCCCGCATATGCACCGTGCGCGTGAGCGCCAGATCCACCCACTGTCCCGGCGCGAGTTCCGAAGCGGCGGTCAGGAACATCGACAGGAAGAGCACGATGAACATCGGATTCAGCAACTCGCGGAACATGCGGCCCATCGAGATGCCCGCCGCCGCGCGCTCGGTCTGCGGGAATTTGACCCCCAGGCAGAGCACAACCACGGCAGCCGCCGGAATTAGAATTAGGCTGAGCTTGATCTGCCAGCCGACGTTCATCTGCCCCATGAAATATCCGAGCAAGCCGCCGGCGATCAATCCGCCCGGCCACCAGGCGTGCAGCACGTTTAGCTTGGCCGTCTTCTCGTCGGGATACAGCGTGGCAGTGAGCGGGTTGATGACCGTCTCCACCAGCCCCCAACCGATTCCCGTCACCACGGCGGCGCCCCACAGGACGTTGTATACTCCCGGTCCGGTGGCCAGATTTCCCGCAAACAGGAAGATCAGCGTTCCCAGAATGAAAAACACGCCGGACATCGGCAGCATGATCGCCATTCCGATCGCGTCGAGCAGGGGACTGCCGATGGCAATCGTGAATGCGAATCCCAGGAATGCGACTCCCAGGATCGCGCCGATCATCTCCGCGGAATGCGCCGCGTCGATTGGATCGAGGAAGATCTTTTGCAGGTCGGTGGCCACGTTGGCGCGCAACGAAGCTGCCAGGCCGGCGGTGAACAGGGCCAGCACGCTGACCACGAACAGCCGGGATTTGTTATAGGCGGCGTGGCGATCGTGGCCAGCCGGGGCCGGAGTTGTCATAAGCGTAGAGAATACCTCACTACACAGCCTGGATGCTACCGTGAGTTTACTGTCCGCCGCCGGGGAAACTGGTACAATCCGAATTCAGCTTCAGCCCTCACGATCGTGCTGCATCGGGTCTTCAAAGCTTTTCATTATCGCGATTTCCGCTTGATGTGGATCGGCGCGTGCACGTCCAGCACCGGCAGTTGGATGCAGATCGTGGCGCAGAGTTGGCTGATTTATACCCTCTCGAACTCCCCGACTCTCCTGGCGTTGGATCAGGTCCTCAACGGTCTGCCGATCTTCCTCTTCTCCCTCGTCGGCGGCGTCATCGCCGACCGCATCGACCGGCGGCACGTCCTGCTCGGCTCGCAATATGTGCAGATGGCTTGCGCCTTCACGCTGACCGCCCTGGTTGCGACCGGCGTGGTGCATGTCTGGCACATTCTCTGCCTCTCGTTCGTCGCTGGTCTGGCGCAGGCATTCGGCGGCCCGGCGTATGCCGCTCTCATTCCGACTCTCGTGGACAAGGAGGATATGCCGAACGCGATCGCCCTGAACTCGATCCAGTTCAACCTGGCGGTGACGGTGGGGCCCGCTCTGGGCGGGCTGGCGCTGCACAACCTCGGACAGACGTGGTGCTTCGCCCTAAATGGCCTTTCCTTCCTGGCGCCGATTCTCACCCTGAACATGATCCACGCCCGCTTCCTGCCGGTGAAGACCTCCGAGAGCATCATGACCAGCATGAAGCAGGGTTTTGCTTTCATCCGTCAACAAGGCGCCATGGAAGTTCTCATCGTGCTGGCCTTCTGCATGACTCTCCTTGCCGTCCCGGCGCGCACCTTCCTGCCCGTCTTTGCCAAGAGCATCTTTCATCGTGGGTCTGAGACGTACGCCCTCTTCGTCTCGCTCTCGGGCCTCGGCTCGATCACCGGAGCCCTCACCGTCGCCGCCTTGGGCAATGTCCGCAACAAGGGACGCATCGCGTTGACGATGTTGGTCTGCCTCGGCGCCGCCTTGGCCGGGTTCGCCCTTTCTACCTCGATTGTCGCGAGCTGCGTCATGCTGTTCCTCTTCGGCGGCGCCATGATCGGTGCTTTCACGATGGTGAGTTCCCTGGTGCAGATCATTACCCCGAACGAGATGCGCGGACGCGTCATCAGCGTGTACAACTGCGCCTTCCGCGGCGGGATGCCGATGGGCAATCTGATGACCGGCTGGCTGGTCCCCATGTTTACGGCTCCCCTCGTGCTCGGCTTCAGCGGAATGCTCCTGATGGTGCTCGCACTATGGTTCCTGCTCGTTCACCGCCGCGTCGCCGCGCTCTGACCGCCGCCGCCTGCGCTACCATGATCGGAGACCTCTATGTCGATCGCTCCCGGTTCCCGCCTCGGACCTTATAGCGTCACCGGCGCCCTGGGCGTCGGCGGTATGGGCGAGGTCTATCGCGCCCGCGACGCGCGCCTGAATCGCGACGTCGCCATCAAGGTCCTGCCGCCCTCCTTCGCCACCGATCCCGACCGCATGGCGCGTTTCGCGCGCGAAGCGCAAGTCCTGGCGTCCCTCAGCCATCCCAACATCGCCGCCATCTACGGCCTCGAGGAGTCGGGCGGCGCGTCGGCCCTGATCATGGAACTGGTCGAGGGCTCGACCCTCGCCGAGCGCATTGCGGCGGGGCCGATTCCCGTCGAGGAAGCGCTCGCCATCGCGCGACAGATCGCCGAAGCGCTCGAAGCGGCGCACGAAAAGGGCATCATCCACCGCGACCTCAAGCCGGCCAACATCAAGATCACGCCCGAGGGCAAGGTAAAGGTCCTCGATTTCGGACTCGCCAAAGCGATGGACACCGACCCGATCAGCGGGGGCAGCCCCGCGAACTCACCGACACTCACCCTCGATTCGACGCGCGCCGGCCAGATCATGGGGACCGCCGCCTACATGAGCCCGGAGCAGGCGCGTGGAAAAGCGGTGGACCGTCGGACGGATATCTGGGCGTTCGGTGTCGTGCTCTTCGAAATGCTCACCGGGCGGTCGATCTTCGAAGGCGAGACAGTCTCCGACACCCTGGCGGCGGTCCTGCGGGCGGACCTCGACTGGAAGCTGCTGCCGCCGGACACACCGCCCAAGGTGCGGCGCCTCATGAAGCGATGCCTGGAGCGCGATCCGAAGCGGCGCTTGCGGGATATCGGCGACGCATGGATCGAGATGGACGGGTCCGACGAGCCGGCGCCAGCGGCCGCGGCAGTTGTGGCGCCGCAGCCCGCATGGCGGAAATGGTTGCCATGGGCAGTCGCGGTGGCGATCGGCGCCGCTGGCATCGCGTGGGGCCTGCTCCGGCCGCCCGTGGCGCCGCCGCGCCCGGTTACCCGCTGGATGCTGCCGCAAAAGGGCTTTGTCGGCTTCGTCAACGTCTCCCGCGACGGCACGAAGGTCGCGTACACGGAAGGATCGCTCAATAGCGTTCACATTGCCGTTCGCATGCTCGACGAGTTCGAAGGCAAGCCGTTGAGCGGGGCCGACGGTTTCTTCCCGGTATTCTCGCCGGATGGCCAGTGGGTTCTGTACAGCACGCCGCAAAACAAGTTGAAGAAGGTTCCGGTCACTGGCGGGGCGTCGATCACGTTGTGCGACGGGACGACCGCGTCGGGCGGGGCGTGGGGTGACGACGACACCATCGTGTTCGCCGGCGGCAAAGGGCTGATGAGGGTCGCTGGCAGTGGGGGGACCCCGGAGGCGCTCACCACGGTCGATCCCAAGAACCGCGAGAGCGCCCACATGCATCCGCAATTCCTGCCCGGCGGCAAGATCCTGTTTACGGTCGCGGCCAGCGGCGCCACCGAAGGGGGGAAGGCGGCGGTGCTGAACTTGAAGACGAAAACGTACAAGGTGATTGCGCCGGCCGGCTTGGTTGCCCGGTATGCGCCCAGCGGTCATCTCGTATATCTCCGCGCAGGGACCCTGTTTGCGCTCCCTTTCGACATAAAGGGCATGGTCGCGACGGGTTCGGAAGCGCCGGTAATCGAAGGCGTGTCCTCGGTGGGTCCCGGCATGTATGCCGACTACTCGTTCTCCGACGCCGGCTTGCTCGTTTACATGGTAGGCGCCACGGGGACGCAGTCCGGCACCACCATGGCATGGGCCGACCGCAAGGGAACCATCCAGCCGATCTCTGCGAAACCGCAGTTGTGGGGCACCGGTAGGCTGTCGCCCGACGGCACGCGGATCGCCAATGGCCTCGGCGCGGAGCGCGACATCTGGGTTTACGAGCTCGATCGCGGTGCGTCGACACGCCTCAGCTTCGACGGCTCCAGTGACACGCCGATCTGGAGTCCGGATGGAAAGCGCATCGTATTCGGCAAGAACTCAGCGAAGGTGGGGCTTTACTCGGTGCCGGCCGACGGCAGCGGCAAGCCGGAATTGCTGCTGGCAACCGACAGGGTCCCGGTCCCCACGTCTTTCACGCTCGACGGGAAGACGATCATCTATACGCTGACGGGAGGAAACCAGAAGAGCCGGCTCATGGCCTGGACAACCGGGTCCGATCCGCAGCCGCTCCACGACCGCGCCTTTACGGAGGGGAGCGGGCAACTCTCGCCGGATGGCAAGTGGCTGGCATACGAATCTTTCGAGTCCGGTGCGCAGGAGGTCTACGTGCAGCCATTCCCGGGTCCGGGCGCGAAAGTGCGGATCTCGGTCCAGGGGGGCGGTTGGCCGCGGTGGGCGCGCAACGGCCGGGAGCTCTTTTTCTGGGAAGGAACGTCGCCGACGACGAAGTTGATGTCCGTCGACGTGCAGACCGGATCGGGCTTCAAGGTCAGCACGCCCCAACTCGTCGCGTTACTCACCACGGGCACGACCTGGGACGTGGCGCCGGACGGCAAGCGCTTCCTGATCGAGCAGACGCCGTTAGGGGATGCAACCGGTGGCAGCAAGGCTGCGGTGGTCACCGAATGGTTCGAGGAGTTGCGGAAGCGGGCCCCGGCGAAAAAGTGACACGGGATAGCGCGTCCCGCACCCGCGCCAGCGTTTCCCGCACGTCCGGACGGTCGACCCGAATCACCTCGCCCGCGGGACGCCAGCGGTCGAACATCCGCGGCGCGGGGAACCCTGCGAAGACGCTGATCAACGGCACGCCGCACGCCGCGGCCGCATGCTGCCCCGCCGAATCGTACCCGGCGTACAGCGATGCTCCGGCGATGATCGACGCGAAGCCGGCGAAGGAACCGTCCCAAAAGGTCGCGCTGACCCCCGCCCGTTCGACTGCTCGCATCACGCGCTCCGTTTCTTCCCCCCCCGCGCCGCGGTCGATCGCCAGCGGACGTCCTGTGCCGGCGAGCAGTCGCAGCAGTTCCTCTTCGAACGGATCTGGCAGCCGCTTGGCGGCATTTTCCCCCACCCCGAGACTGATGGCGATGTGATCTGCCTGCTCCGGGCTCGCTTCCAGCGCAACGTAGGGCTTGGCCCCGGAGACTTCCAGTGTGGCCGCGGCCCATTCGGCGGCCAGTTCGGGAAGTGGACGGTCCGAATCGCAGCCAAAACCGCGGCTCTCGAAAAGGTGATAGCGCTCTTCCGGCCCAACCGGCAGCAGCCCCAGCTGCGTCAGCCGCGAATCCGGGTCGAGCACCAGCGCCCCGTGGTCCGAGAGCAGCGATTGCAAGTCGTCCCACACCCCCAGCCGTTCGCGTAGCCCGCCGCGCCGGTACTCGACCGGAGCGTGTTGGACACCAGCGTCGGCCGCGAAGAGCTCGTAATTCTTCCTCGGTCCCGCGAAAATCAGCTCGGCATGCGGGAACCGCCGCTTGGCTGCCGCCAGCAGCACGCTCGTCACGGCGATATCGGCGCCGAGCGTCACCCGCGAGAGCACGAAGATCCGGCGCGGCTTTCCCGATACGGGCCGCACCCGCCGTACGCGCTCGTAGCGCGCCACCAGCAGCGCCGGATGGACGCCCTCGCGCGCCAACGCGATGGCCTGCGAAAACAGCCGGGCGTAAGCGTCGCAAAGCGCGGGCTCGAAGCGGTCGGCCAGGCCCTCCACCAGCGTCCCGAAAAGATGCCGGCCGCAAGGCTCGGCGGCGAGCGCGCGCGGCAATTCCTTCGGCGGGTTGCCGCTGACACACAGGTCGAGCGTCTCCTGCGCCAGGTCTTTACACGAAGTACTTCTCAATCAGAATCCCTAACTTCCGCCGCGTCGTCTCCGGCGCCGTGCTGCGGTCGGTGAGAATCGCATGCGAAAGCGCCGACCCGCACTGGCACGATCGCGCCTGCGGCATGGAGGCGACGGCCTTGCCCACCACGGCGCAGGCATTGGCCGCATTCTTCACCAGGTTGGCGATGATGTCGTTGACCGTCACCGCGTCGTGCTGCGGATGCCAGCAGTCGTAGTCGGTCACCATCGCCACCGTGACGTAGCAGATCTCCGCCTCGCGCGCCAGCTTCGCCTCCTGCAGGTTGGTCATGCCGATCACGTCCATCCCCCAGCTTCGGTAAACATTGGACTCGGCCTTGGTGGAGAACGCCGGACCTTCCATGCAGAGATAAGTGCCTCCCTCCTTGGTGGTCACCCCGGCGTCACGGCATGACTGCGCGAGAACCTTCGCCAACTCCGGGCAGATCGGGTCGGCGAAGCTGATGTGCGCGACGATGCCTTCCCCGAAGAACGTCGAGACCCGCCCGCGCGTCCGGTCGAAAAACTGGTCCGGAATCACGAAGTCCAGCGGCCGGTGTTCCTCCTTCAGCGAACCCACCGCGCTCAGCGAGATAATCCGCTCGACCCCCAGTGACTTCATCCCATAAATATTCGCCCGGAAATTCAACTCCGAAGGCGAGATGCGATGCCCCCTCCCGTGCCGCGCCAGGAATGCCACCTTCCTTCCCGCCAGAGTGCCGAGCACGTAGTTGTCCGACGGGGCGCCGAACGGCGTCTCGATGTTCGCCTCTTCCTCCGCCTCAAATCCCGGCATGGAGTACAGCCCGCTGCCGCCGATGATTCCGATTTCCGCTGTCAACTGTCACTCTCCTTGAATGAGCTCGAGCAGGACGCCTCCCGTGGAGGCGGGGTGCACGAATACGTAAATGTGTCCGCCGGCCCCCGCCCGCGGCTCGTTGAGCAACCGGGCGCCCGAAGCGCGCAGCCGCTCCACCGCCCCCGCGAGGTCGGGCACCTTGAGCGCCACGTGATGCAGCCCGGGACCGCGCTTCTCTATGAACTTCGCAATCGGCGAATCCGGAGCGGACGGCTCGAGAAGTTCGATCCGCGAATCGCCGGCCGGCAGCAGCGCGACATGCGTCTTCTCCTGCTCCACCGTCTCCCGATGCGTCGCCTCGAGGCCGAGAGACTGGTAAAAAGCAAGAGCCTCCTCCAGGTCCCGCACGGCGATCCCAAGATGGTCGATGTCGATCCGTGGGTCGCGCCCCCCCTGGTGCGCGCGAGGCTCGGTCGCCTGCGAACGAATGGCGCCGAGCAGTTCCTCGATCCCCTGGCCTTCCGTTGCCACCGTCTTCACGATCGCCGGATGCCGCCCTTCTCCCAAGCCCAACATAGCCTGCAATTCGCGCTCGATGAGGTCCGCGCCCGGCTGGTCCGCCTTGTTGATCGCGAAAATGTCGGCGATCTCCATGATTCCCGCCTTGATCGCCTGCACGTCGTCTCCCATGCCAGGCACTAGCACCACTACCGTCACCTGCGCCAGGCCGGCGATCTCCACCTCGTCCTGCCCGACTCCGACCGTCTCGATCAGCACGTAGTCCTTGCCGGCCGCATCCATCAGCCGCGTCAGGTCGGCGGTCGCGCGCGCCAGCCCGCCCGTGACGCCGCGAGTCGCCATCGACCGGATGAAGATGCCGGAATCGGCGTGGTGCTGCTGCATGCGGATGCGGTCGCCAAGAATCGCGCCGCCCGTGCGGCTGCTGCTGGGATCCACCGCGAGCACCGCGATCGTCTTCCCTTCGGCCCGTAACGCCGTGGCCATTGCGTCCACCAACGTGCTCTTGCCCGCGCCCGGCGGTCCGGTAATCCCGACGATCCTCGCGTGGCCGGCCGGAAGCTGCCGCAGCACCTCCAGCGCTTGTGGTTCCCGGTTCTCCACTGCTGTGGCGGCGCGTGCCAGGGCGCGTGGATCGCCCGCCATGATTTTCCGCGCCCTGTCGTCCATCAGCTTTTCAGGAGCTGCCGCGCAATGACGAGGCGCTGAATCTCGCTTGTGCCTTCGCCGATGGTGCAGAGCTTCACGTCGCGATAGAACTTCTCCACCGGGTAATCTTTGATGAATCCGTAGCCGCCATGGATCTGCACGGCCTCGTTGGCAATCCGCACCGCCGCCTCCGACGCGAACAGCTTCGCCATCGCCGATTCCCGCGTCACCCGCTTGCCGTGATCGAGCATCCACGCCGCCCGGTAATTCAATAGACGAGAAGCATCGAGATCGACCGCCATATCCACCAGCTTGTGCTGAATAGCCTGGAACTCCGAAATCGGCCGTCCGAACTGCTTGCGCAGTTTCGAATACCGCAGAGCGGCGTCGTACGCGCCCTGCGCCATCCCGATCGAGAGCGCCGCGATCGAGATGCGCCCGCCGTCCAGCACCTTCAAACTGTCCACGAAGCCCTCGTTCAGCTTCCCGAGCAGTTGCGTCTGCGGCAGGCGGCACCCGTCGAAAATCACTTCTCCGGTGGCGCTCGCGCGAAGCCCCAGCTTGTTCTCCTTCTTGCCCGCCCGGAACCCCGCCGCGCCTTTCTCCACCAGGAACGCCGAGATGCCATGCTGCGCCGCCGCCCGGTCCGTCACCGCCATGGCGACGCAGACGTCCGCATAATGCGCATTGGTTGTGAAAGTCTTGGCGCCGTTGAGCACCCAGGCGTCGTCTTCCAGCGTGGCGCGTGTGCGTGTGCCCGCCGCGTCCGACCCCGCCTCCGGTTCCGTCAGCGACCAGCAGCCGATCCATTCGCCCGCCGCGAGTTTCGGCAGATAGCGCCGCCGTTGCTCGTCCGTCCCCATCTTGTAAATGTGGTTCGAACACAGCGACGTGTGCGCCGCCACGATGATCCCGACCGAACCGTCGACCCGCGACAGTTCCTCGACGATGATCGAGTACTCGATATACCCCAGCCCCGCTCCGCCCAACTCCTCGGGGAAGATCGAGCCCATGTAGCCGAGACCGCCGAGTTTGCGGATTGCCTCCAGAGGAAACGTCTGCGCCTCGTCCCATTCCATGACGTGCGGCGCGATCTCGGCCTCGGCGAACTCCCGCACCGCCTTCCGAAGTTGAATCTGCTCCTGCGTGTATTCGAAATCCACGGCGCTTAGACGATCTCTTCCTTGGCGCTGTCCCACTTCACCGTGCGGCCGAGCCGGTAGCTATCCACCGCCATGCGGCAGGCGATGGACACGCGGAAGCCGAGCTCGAACGGGCAGTTGGCCGGCTTGGCCGGGTCCCGCACGCTGTCGATGAAGTTCTGCATGTGGGCGCCGCGCGCGTTCGGCGTGGTCCCCCGCATTTCGTTTCCATCGCGCCGGTTCACCTTCTGCGGCGAGTACGCGATGCTTTGCGGAGTGTGGCTGACCGTGCCGTTGTCCCCCAGCGCGTCCTCGGTGATTCCCAGTTTGTCGTTGCCGAAGCCCGACGTCCAGTTGAACAGCATGTCCTCCTGCATCTGCATCGAGACATTCATCGTGTCGGGCACCTCGCGGCCGTCTTTCCACAGGTACACGGCGCCGGTCATGGTCACCGACTTCGGGATCTTGAGATCCATCACCTTCGTCCAGAAGGCGAACTGGTGGCACATGTTCTCATAAACATTGCCGCCCGAATAATCCCAGAAATAGCGCCAGTTGATGTAGCGGTTGGCGTCGAAGGGCACTTGCGGCGCCTCTCCCAGGAAGGACTTCCAGAGGATGTGCTCCGGCGTCATGTCCTGGTAGACCTCCCGCGCCCACTGAGCCTTTCCGTGTGGCGTATTGCGGTACATGTGCGCCTCGATCGACGTGACCTGCCCGATCAGCTCCGGCTTGAGGAAGCTCTTGGCGTCGGCGACATGCCCATAGGATGTCCACTGATGGCCGATCTGGATGGCTTTATGGGCGCCGTGCTGCTGCACCGCGGCCCGCATCCGCTTGGCATGGTCGACCGTGAACGCCATGGTCTTTTCCTGGTAAACGTGCTTTCCGGCGGCGAGCGCGGCGGTGAAGTGCTCGCAATGCAGGTGCTGCGGCGTGGCGATCAGGACCGCATCGACGTTCTTGTCCTCGAGGAGGTTGCGATAGTCCAGGTAGGTCTTGGCGTTGGGCGCAATTTGCTTCACTTCGTCCAGGCGGCGCGTGTAGATGTCGGCCGCGCCGGCGCATTCCACATTGGCGCACGCCAGCGCCTCGCGCAGGATCTCCGACCCTCGGGCGCCCGGCCCGATAATGCCGATTCGCACGCGATCGTTCGCGCCGAGAGCATTGGACGCGGCCAGCGTGCCGGCCAGACCTGTCGCCACTTTGCCGATGAAATTGCGTCGAGACTGCATGGGGAAACTCCTTGGGGTGATTTTCAATTATAACGTGGGGAGGGCAGCCGCCGGACGGTCGGGCTGTCAAGGCATCCCGAATGGCGTGGCAGATGAATGCAGGTAAGCGCTGATTCTAAAGCAAATCTGAGTTCATATGCGGGCTGAATACGATTCTTCCGCGGCTGAGTCAAATCCAAGAACGCCCTCAATCCGAGCGTAGCGACTGCGCCGCGTCGACGGCCGTGGCGCGGCGGCTCGGGATGGCCGCCGCAACCAAAGCGGTGATCGCCAGCGCGGCTGCCGCATAGAGGTAGGCGCGCGGATCCGCCTTCACCCCGAATGTCAGCCAGGCCAGAACTTTGCTCAAAGCCGCGGCGACGGCCATTGCGACCGCCACCCCTGCCATCGTCAGCTTCATCCCCTGTCCCAACACCATCCACAGAACCCGCGCCCGGTCCGCGCCGAGCGCCATGCGGATGCCGATCTCGTGGCGGCGTTGCGCCACCGTGTAGCTCATCACTCCGTAGATCCCGATCGCCGCCAGCAGCAGCGCCAGCGCCGCGAAAGCGCCGACGAATACGCTGAGGAACGTCTCCTGATCGTATTTCTCGGCGACCCGCTGCCGCATCGTCTTGACGTCGAACACGAGTTGCCCCGCGTCGAGTTCCCGCACCGCGTGCTGGACGGTCTCGGCAATCCCCGTCATCGGTCCAGCGGCGCGAATCGCCAACTGGCGTCCCAGCCGCGGCTGTGTGCCGTAGCCGGGATAGATGGCCGGCTGCTGCAGAAACGACACGTACATTTCGGTTCGGGGCTCGATGGAGTGATCCAGAATATCGCCGATCACGCCCACGATTTCGCGCGGCCGTTCCTCCGCGACCGTTAGCACTGTGATTCGTTTCCCGATCGGGTCCTCGCCCGGGAAGTACTTGCGCGCCAGGGTCTCGTTGATCACCGCCACCCACGGCGCGTTTTCCACATCATGCTCGTTAATGAAACGGCCCCGCCGCAGCGGAATTCCGAGGGTCTCCAGGTATTCCGGCGACACCATGTTGTACGTGGACACATTGGGACGCGGCCGGTTCGCCTCGGTCGGCCGGGCTTCGATCTCGAAGTCCCGGTCGCGTTTCCCCTCTCCCGTATAGCTTCGCGGAATCCAGCTCGAAATCGAAGTCGTGCGGACCCCCGGTATGGCGCGCACCTTGGCTATCAGATCCGCGTAGAACGTCTCCACCCTCGGATCGATCGCGCGCAGATCGTTGGTGTCGAAACGCCCCGCGGCGGCGCCGCTGCTGTCGCGCTTCGGCGCTGCCCGTGTGTAACGCGGGCCGCTCAGATGGACATGCATCGTCAGGGTGTTCTCCGCGTTGAATCCCGAAGGCATGCCCAACAGGCTCGACAGCGCGCTCAAGGTCATGCCGGCCCCCGCCAGCAAAATTCCGGCCAGCGCGACCTGTCCCACTACCAGCAGTTGCTGCCCACGGCGCCGTCCGCCGCCCCCTCCCTTGCCGCCTGTCTTGAGCGACTCCGTGAGGTCGGGGCGCGAGAACTGCAATGCCGGAGCAAGGCCCATCAACAGGCCAACCAGCAGCGCCACGGCGGCCGTAAAGAGGACCACTCGCGTGTCGAGTCTGACGAGATCGAGATAGGCGAAACCAGGCGGCACGGTCGCCTTGAAGAGAGCGATGCAGCCTTGTGCCGCCGCGAGGCCCAGCACTCCCGCGGGGATCGCCAGCACCATGCCGTCCATCAACAGCTGGCGCATCAACCGCGCCCGCCCCGCGCCGATCGCGGCTCGCAGCGCGATCTCCCGCCGCCGCGTGGCGCCTCGCGCCAGCAACAGGTTCGTCACGTTCGTGCACGCGATCAGCAGCACAAAACCCACCGCGCCGAGCAGCGGGAACATCACATCTGGACTGCCTCCGCGCAGCGCTTTGGCGAGCGCTTCCGCAACCATCGTGCGCTTCGTGTTGGTTTCCGGATAGGCCGCCGCCAGTTGCGAAGCGACCCCGTCGATTTGCGCCTGTGCCTGTTGCAATGTGACGCCCCGGCGTAGTCGCGCAATACAGATCTGCCACGGCACCTTGCGTCCCGCCGCGGTCCCCGGCGCCTGCCAGGGCGCCACCAGCGGCAGCCAGACATCGATGTCATCCCGCCACGTGCCGAATCCCTGGGGCAGCACCGCGGTGATCTGGCTCGCGCTCCCATTCACCGCGATCGTCTTACCGAGCACGTCCACGGCGCCGCCGTACCGCCGCTGCCAATACCCGTAGCTGATCACGGCATTGCGGATATCGTGAGACACTTCCTCGTCCGTGAAGAATCGGCCGATCGCGGGCCTTGTCCCCAGCATGTCGAAGAAGCCCGGCGTCACGTATTGCAGGAGCGTGCGGTCGGCGCGGCCGTCCGATTGGATGTTCACAAAGCGGTCGCCGCCGAACAACTCCATACGCTCGAACGCGCCGCGCTCCCCTTGCGCCAGATTGCTTTGGCGGTAATCGCGAAAATCGGGCACCGCCACTCCGCCGCGGCTCGACCGGTCATCCGTGCGCGATCCCCACAACATCACCAGCCGTTCCGAGTCGCGATAGGCGAGAGGGCGCAGAATCGCGGTGTAGACCACGCTGAACATCGCGCTGTTGGCGCCGATCGCCAGCGCGACGGAAAGCGCCGCGACGCCGCTGAGCAGCTTGCTCTTTCCCAGTAGGCGAAGGCTATGCCGGAGGTCCTGGAGCATCAAATCCATATGTTCCTTCCAAGCCGAGACGGTGAGATCCGGGACGATTTCCGCCCAGGTCCGCGCGGCGCCGCGCGCGCGGCATTGCTCTCGAAAAGCCAATTCCATGTCTGAGGCGTAGTCCAGATGAAAGTCCTCCGGATACAACCTCAAGAGCCAGCGATAGAGACGTTCCGAGAACATCTTCAAGCCTCGCGCAATTGAGACCTGGCCTGCCGCAGGAGTATTTCCATCCGCGCCATTTCGGCTGAGGCCACGGTCCGTCCAAAACGCGTGATGCGATAAACGCGCCGCCGCTCCCCGCCCGAAGTGTCGTCGCACTCCTGCACGAGCCCCTCTCCCGCCAGCCGTTTCAACGCCGCATAAAGGGTTCCGGGACCAACGCGGAGTTTGCCGTCGGTTCGCGTCGCGACGTCTTGCATGATGCTATAGCCGTGGCGCTCGCCCTCGCCCAGCGCTACCAGAATGTGGAACCACGCCGTGGGGAGAGGCAGGAGGTCGTTCGGATCGCGGGCGCTCATAGTCTAATGACCGATATATCGATCATTAGACTACATCTGAAAAGATCTCGTGTCAAGAGTTGTGTCACCGGACCTGCGCCAGTCGCTCCGCCTGGAATGGGAACACGCGGTCCGCCCGGTCAGGAGCCATCAGCCCTCCACCGGACCCGGCAGCGCTCCGCTGTGCAGCACGCCCACGATCTCCTGGAATAATTGCGATTTCCGATCGTACCGTTGCGGCGCCCGCGTAATGTACCGCACCACCACTTCCAATCCCCCCGCCGCCGGCCGCAGATCGACGGCCGGCGTGGCCGAAAACGGACGTGTGCCGTACTGGCGGGTCGCCCGCGCCCAATCCGCCGCCGCCTCCTCCGAATCCGCCCCGGTCACGCGATCCACCGTCCGCCGGATTTCGTCGGCGATCCGATAAGGGTCGCCTCCGGGTGGAATCGCGACTCGCACTTCGTCCCACAGCCATTGTCCGCTGGTCGAAAAATTGAAGTAATGCCCTTCGATTGCGAAGCTGTTCACGAACCCGGCGCGGCGTCCGGTCGGGTGGCCGGTGTTCGCCCAATCCCCCATTTCGAGGAGCACGGTGCGTAGCAGCCCGATCTCGACCACCTCGCCGCTCACGCCGTTGATCTCCACCCAGTCCCCGAGTCGGATACCGTTGCGGCCCATCAACACGAACCACCCGAAGAAGGCCACGATGAAGTCCTTGAGGACGACCGTGAGGCCGGCTGTTGCGAGGCCGATGATCGTCGACAGTTGCGTCGGTGGGCCGAAGATCAACAGCAGGATCGCGCCGCCGGTGGCCAATTGCACAGCCAGCGTCGCCATGAAGCGCAGTTGATGCAGCCGGCGGCGGTCGGACTCTTTCTGCAGACCGCGACGGATCGCGCGATTCAGAAACACAGCCGCCAGCAGCACGCCGAACACGAGCGCGAACGATCGAAGGATGAGGTGCGCGGCGCCGCGCCGCCGCCTCTCGATCTCCGCGCTCCATCGCTGGTAAATGGACGCGAGCCGCTGCGCGTCTTGGATCCGCGCGTCGAGCTCCCTCATTGTCTTCGTCTGGTCCGCGAGGCCCCGGAGCCGCGCGACCATCGCGGTGGTGTTTTCCTCATCGTCAGCGTCCGAGCTCGGAGCGCGCGTCTTGCCGACCTGGTTTTCCAGTCCGTCGTGCTGCCGTTCCAGCGCCGCGGCCTTCGTCGATGCCTGCTGCCGGGCCGCCTCCGACTGCCGCCCGCGATCGCCCAGTGTGAACCACAGCCGCGCTTGTCCGCCGAGCGTAACCACGCTGCCGGAATCGGCCGGTCTTGCCGGCTCCGACGCGATCCGTTGCGCCGCCTCGTGCTCCTGCAGGGCGCGCTCGATGCTCGCGTGTGGATCGCCCCCCTGCCGCGCCAGATCCTCCCGCGCATCGTCAAGCTCGTCCTGATCGAGCGCCAACTGCGCTTTGGCGAGGTCGATCGCGCCGCCCTCGGGTTCGCTCTTCGTCAGTTGCGCCACGCGATCCTGGTCGCGCCCCACCCGCGTCTTGAGCTGGCCCACCCGCGCCGCCAATTGTTGCAAGGGACCGCTGAGAGACGCCGTCGAAGAGGAGGCCTCGCGTAACGCCGTCGAGAATGCCTGGTCCAGCTCGTGGTCCGCGAGCCGCAGCGCTTCCGCCGCAAAGCCGCGCTCCTCCGGTGTTTCGGCCAGCGCCGCCATCTGGTGCGCGGTCTGCAACATCCGCTGGTCCATCAGCGAGGGCTGGCTCGCCCCGCCCGCGGATTTCGGCGCCACGCGTGTCGGCTCCGCGTCGCGGGTGAAGTAGTATCCCACCGCGCAGGCAAGTAGCAGCAGAGACAGCGCCACCGCCGGCGTGTTCTTGAGCCGTTTCATCTCCCTCCAGGATAACGAGTACACTCGAAAAATATGGGCAAGCGCGTATTTCGCTGGGCGGCGATCGCCCTGGGACTCATGGCCGCCGTAATCGTCGCGTTGCCGTTCGTAGTCGACGCGAACACGTTCCGGCCGCAACTCGAATCGGAGCTCAGCGCCGCGCTCGGCCGCCCCGTCAAACTCGGCGCCCTCAAACTATCGATCCTTTCCGGCGCCGTGGCCGCCGATGACCTCTCGGTGGCAGACGACCCCGCCTACAGCCGCGCCCCGTTCGTCCAGGCGAAGTCGGTGAAGATCGGTGTCGAGCTCGTGCCCCTGATCCTCTCGCGGAAGCTCAATGTCACGTCGGTCGCGATCGAAGAGCCGCAAATCTCCTTGATCGAATCTCCGTCCGGGGAATGGAATTTCTCCGGCCTCGGCGGCAAACCCCCGTCGAAAGCCCCCGCCTCCCCGTCCCGCAAGCTCGACCTCTCGGTGAAGTCGATGAAGATCTCTCACGGGCATTTCTCCCTTGGGCGCCTCGCCGCGCATGACAGACCTCTTGTGCTCGAAGACGTCAATGTGGAGGTGCGCGACTTTTCCGCCGCCTCGGCATTTCCCTTCTCGTTGTCCGCCAATGTCGTGGGCGGGGGCGACATTCATCTCGATGGAACCCTCGGCCCCCTGAACGAAGGCGATCTTTCGCGAACGGCCGCCACCGCGAACCTCAAGGTGTCGAAACTCGACCTCGCCGCCTCGGGCTGGACGCAGGCCGCGCCCGGGATGGCCGGCATCGTGACGCTCGATGGAACTGTGACATCGGATGGGCGGACCGCATCCGTGAAGGGCCGCATCCAGGCCGAAAAACTCAAGTTGGCGCAACGTGCGACCCCGGCGCCGCGCCCGGTTGCGCTCGATTTCACAGCCCAACACCAGGTCCAGGCCCGCGCCGGCCGCGTCACCCAGGGCGACATCCACATCGGCGCCGCCGTAGCCAGCCTCACGGGAGCGTATGCGGCCCAAGGCGACGCCACGGTGCTGCACATGAGCCTCTCCGGCCCGAACATGCCCGTGCAGGAGTTGGCGGCGATGTTGCCGGCGCTTGGCATCGCCCTGCCCGCCGGGTCGTCGTTGCAGGGCGGCACGGCGGCGGTCAAGGTCGCCATGGATGGGCCGGCCGACCGCCTCGTGACCGCCGGCACGATCGCGCTGAACAATACGACCCTGGCGGGCTTCGACCTCGGCCGCAAAATGGCGGTCGTCGAGGCCCTCGCCGGCATGAAGGGCGGCCCGAATACCGAGATCCAGAGTCTCGGCGGCAATCTGCGCATCGGGCCCGAAGGCACTGCCGCCGAAAATCTCCAGCTCGTCGTCCCCGCTATCGGCCAGCTCGCCGGCAGTGGAACCATCAGCCCGGCCAATGCGCTCGACTTTCGCATGACCGCGAAGTTGCATACGGCGGGGCTCATGGCATCCGTCGCCGACAGCGCGATTCCCTTCCTGGTGCAAGGGACCTGCGCCGACCCCGTCTTCCGCCCCGACGTGAAGTCGGTCGTCAAAGATAAAGCCAGGAGTGTCGCGGGCAGTCTTCTGAAAGGCCTGTTTGGCGGCAAGAAATAGACGTGCGAACTCTCCTCCTTTTGATCTTCGCCGCGTGTCTTTCGGCCCAGACCGGCGCCGTCCGCGGCCGTGTCACCGATGAAAGCGGCGCCATCGTCCCCGGGGCGGTCGTTACTCTTCGCGGCCCGGCCTCCAGGACAACCAGGTCGGACGACACCGGTTCGTATGCATTCATCGGCCTCGGCCCGGGCAACTACACCGTCCAGGCCTCCGCTCCTTCGCTGGCGCACGCCCCCACGAGACTCGTCGTGCGCAACGGCGCCCAGACTATCGACATTGTCTTGAGCGTCGCGGCCCGCAACGAAAATGTCACCGTGCAGGAGAATGGCGGCCCCGCCGTGAGTCTCGACGCTGCCAATAATGCCAGCGCCGTCATCCTCCGCGGCGCAGACCTCGACGCGCTTTCCGACGATCCCGACGATCTCGCCGCCGATTTGGCCGCCCTCGCCGGTCCCGCCGCCGGCCCCAGCGGCGGCTCGATCTTTGTCGACGGCTTCAGCGGCGGCGAACTGCCGCCCAAGCAGTCGATCCGCGAGATTCGCATCAACCAGAACCCCTTTTCCCCCGAGTACGACAAGCTCGGCTACGGCCGCATCGAGATCTTCACCAAACCGGGCGCGGACAAATATCGCGGCACGGTCGATTACAACTTCGCGCACGATTTCTGGAATTCGCGCAATCCCTATTCCGCGGCCAAGGCCCCGTTCCTGCTGAATGAGTTCGAGGGCAACGCCGGCGGTCCAATCACGAAGCGCGCCTCCTTCACCCTGGACGCGCAGCGGAATATGTTAGATAACGGCGCCATCAGCAACGCGGTCACCGTCGACCCGCAAACGCTCGCCGTGACCTCGTTGGCGGGCTTCCACACCACGCCCGACCGCTTCTTCAAGATCACTCCGCGCGTCGATTACCAGCTCAGCGCCAACCACACCCTGACGTTCCGCTACGGCGTCACCCACTCCGACGTGCGTGACAACGGCATCGGCGCGTTCGACCTCGTCGCGCGCGGCTACCATTCGCAGTTCACCAATCAGACCGTGCAGGGCGCGGAGACGGCGGTCATTGGCACGGCCGTCAACGAAACCCGCTTTCAGTATTACCGCAGCGCCACTCAGGCGATCGCCAACACCAACGCCCCGGCGGTCCTCGTGCTCGGCGCCTCCTATGATGGAGGCGCGACCGTCGGCCGCTCCTTCGACACGCAAAACAGCTACGAGTTTCAGAACTACACGTCCATGGTCCGCGGCAAGCACTCCTGGCGCTTCGGCGTTCGCCTGCGCGGTCAGACCGATGACAGCATCGCGCCTCAGAATTTCAACGGCACGTTCACCTTCGGTAGCCTCGAACGCTACCGCCTCACCCTCGAGGGGCAGCGGCTCGGAATTACGCCGGCACAGATTCGCGCGACGGGCGGCGGCGCGACCCAGTTTAGCCTCGCCGCCGGCGCCCCCGGCGTCTCCGCGGGACAAATGGACCTCGGCGCCTTCCTGGGCGATGAATGGCGCGTCCGTCCGAACGTGACCGTCAGTCTCGGCTTGCGCTACGAGACGCAGAGCAACATCCACGACGCGCGCGATTGGGCTCCTCGCGTCGCCTTAGCGTGGGCGCCCGGGGCGGGGAAGAAAGCGAAGGCCAAGACCGTGGTGCGCGCCGGAATCGGCATGTTTTACGAGCGCTTCGGGCTGGGCAATACCCTGACCGCCGCGCGGCACAATGGCATCGTCCAGCAGCAGTATGTCGTGCCGAATCCGGATTTCTACCCGAACCTGCCCGCTGTCTCCGAGCTGGCGGGGCTGGCCACGACGCAGGTGATCGAGCGCGTCAGCGCCAATCTCCGCGCCCCCTATATCATGCAGTCCGCGCTGACCCTGGAGCGCCAGTTGCCGGCGAACACGACCGTCGCCATGACGTTCACGAACTCGCACGGCCTCCATCTCTTCTGCTCGAACGTGTTGCCCGGGCCGGTGTTTCTCATGGAATCCGCGGGGTTGTACAACCAGAACCAGGCGATCGTCAATGTCAACTCGAAGCTGAACGCGGGCCTCTCGCTCTTCGGCTTTTACACCTGGAACCGCGCCCGCAGCAACACGGATGGCATCAGTACCTTTCCCGCCAACCCGCACGATTTCCGCGGCGAATACGGCCCTGCCTCAACCGATGTGCGCCATCGTGTCACCGCCGGCGGGTCCATCAGTCTGAAGCACAACATCCGCGTCAGCCCCTTCGCCGTCGTGCAGAGCGGCGCTCCGTTCGACATCACCACCGGCAGCGACCTCTATGGCACCACGCTCTTCAATGCCCGTCCCGCGTTCGCAACCGATCCGCTGAAGCCCGGCGTGATCGCGACCTCTTACGGCCTGCTCGATCCCAACCCGGCGCCGGGCGCGGCTCTCGTCCCACGAAACTATGGCCGGGGCCCCGCGCAGATCTCCGTCAACTTGCGCGTCGCGAAAAGTATCGGCTTCGGCGCCGAGCGCGGCGGACCCGCCCCCGTCGCTGCCCCGCAAGCCAATGTCGGGGGCCTCGGGGCGCCGCCGACCGGAGGCGGCCTGCGCAACATCATCGGCAGCCCCACCACCCCGCGCCGATTCAACCTGACGATCGGCCTATCCGTCCGCAACCTCTTGAACCACACGAATCCCGGACCGATCGTCGGCAACATCACGTCCCGCTACTTCGGGTCGTCCAATCAGGTCGCCGGCTCCGCCAACGGGGAAGGCTTCTACGAAAACGCCAACAACCGCCGCCTCGAGTCGCAGATCCGTCTGACCTTCTAACGGCACGGCGCTAATGCAGCGCCCCGCTATCCGCTAGCTCTAGATCCAACGACAATTCCCGGTAAATCAAGTAGCTCAGATCCACGGTTCGATCGGGCAAGTGATCCTTGATGTCGTCGACCTCGTGCAGGAAGCGCCTGCCATTCGCCTCCGCCGCCCGCGCGCGCCACGATTTTTCCCACACCGCCGCCACTTCGCGCACGATGGCCTCGCGCTCCGCCCGCACCTTCCGCGCGGTCTCCGCCGAGCGCGGCAATCGGGCCAGGTTCTGGATCAAACGCAAATTGTGCCGGCACAACAACGCGATCGACCGGAACACTTCCAATCCATAGCGATTCCGCTCCACCGCGCGCAGGTTGCGCTCGAGCAATCCCAACAGTTCCTGGTTTTCGCGCATCGCCTCGGCTACGACCGCGAGACGCCGGGCATCGGGCGGCAGAGGCAGTTTCTGATCGTTCGCCGGGCGGGGTGTCTCGAAAATCCCGCGCGAGTTGCCGAGTATCGGCTTGCGCCGGCCCGACGGTCCGGTGTCCCACGTATCGACCCACCACTGCGCCTGCCGGGACATCAACTCATACACCCGCTCCATGCCGGCCGCCTTCGACCCGTAGAACAGCCGGTAGAATGCGCCTCGCGCGCCGGCAGGATCGGCGCCCGGATGCCAAGCCGCCGCCGCTATGGTCGCGTATCCGAGCCAGAAGGTCTCGGTGTGCAGGCCGGCGTCGGCCCATGCCGCGACCACGGCGCCCATGACGTCGCCATCCCGGCGCGCCGGGTCGGACGCGATTTTCGCCGTCGCTTCCTCGATGCGCGGCTTTCCGGGACGCCCGGGGTGCAGTTTGTTCGTCTCCGGCAGAAGGAAATAATCCGGAAACAGCCTCTCTTCTCCCTGAGTCGAAACGTAGATCATTTCGCGGATGCCGTGCGCGCGAAACTCGCCGTCGAAGTCCTTGCCGTAGGTCTCACCATTGACCAGATACGGGGGAAGCGACGGGATGTCGGCTGGCTTCAAAGGCGCCTCTCCCCAGAACAGGACGGTGCGGCCCCGATCGTGCAGATATCCGGCGGTCTTCGCCAGAAACTCCGCCAGCAGCTTGCCGGGACTGCCCAAGTCACGGGCACGCGCCGCTTCATCGCATCCGGCGTGAGACGACAGCCCGATGTAGTAGGCTTCATCCGTCGAGAGGTAGAAGTACTTGCCGCCTCGATTCGCATCGAGCAGGTCCTGAAACATCCCGGTCAGGAGCCGATACGTGCCCGGGTGCACCGAACACAGCTCGTAATTCACGTTCGGATACTCGCGCAGTCCTGCATATTCCGTGTGCTTCAGAATGAACGCGACGTGCCCCGGCCCATCCAGATACGGCACGACCTGCACGTGGTAGCGCAGTCCGTAATCGGTCAATTCCTGCAACTCGGCAGGCGAAAGGGCCTCCGGTTCGACCACGGCGGGGGCGCTGCGGTATTGAAAATGGCCCTCCAGTTTGATCGCGAAGGCATTGATCTTGAAGAACGCCGCCTGACGCAGCGCTTGTTTGAGATAGTCGAGCCGGTCCAGGTGGTGGGCGTCGTCCCAATAGATCGCCCGGTATTGCAGATCCGGCCAATCGACGATCTCGCCCCGGCGCAACCGCAGATCCGCGCCGAGCAACTGCACAAGCGTGCCGGCGCCATAGAACACGCCCGCGGCGGCATTTCCGGTAATCCGCACGAGGTCCGGCGAGAGCTCGATGCGGTAAGCCTGTTCCGCGATGGCCGCCTTGTCGCGATCCTGCGCCTCGCCGATCGTCACGGCGCCGGGCTCGACTGCCAGGCGGATGCTTGGCCCGCCGCCGCCGTCGCGCAAGCGAAGGTGGAATCTGCCAGCGAGCTCTTCGCGAAGAAAATCAGCGGCGGCGCCGCCCCCTCCTTCGATACCCCAGTTCGCGTTCAGGCGGAACGTCTCTTCGGTGAGCGTCATCTTCTGCGGAACGGGCAGCAGTGTCTGCCCGATCAGCGGCAGGGAGTAGAGAAGGAAGGCAGGGCGCCACACGACGCCACTCTAGCAGAAGTGCGTCACGCGCTTGCCGCCGCCGGCAACTCCAACTCGATCTCCAGCCCCGGCTCGGCATTCCGCGCGCGAATCCTGCCCTTGTGCAATTCGATCGCCCGCCGGGCAATCGACAGCCCCAGACCGATGCCGCCGCTATTCCGTCCGCGATCGTCTTCCACGCGGTAAAACGGATCGAAGAGACGCGAAAGAGCCTCGGGCGGCACGCCCGGACCCCGATCGCGAATATCCACTACCGCCGCGCCGTTTTGCCGCCCGACCGTCACGTCCACGGGCATTTCGGGCGGCGAGTAGCGGATCGCGTTCCGGATCACATTCTCGACGGCGCGCCGCAACAACTCCGGATCGCCCTCCACGGTCACCGGTTCGCGTTTGCCATATTGCAGCGAGCAGCCGCGCGCCGAAGCCTCGATGGCGGATTCGTCCACCAATTGCTCCACCAGGATGTCGAGCCGCACGGGATTGCGCCGCAGAGAGCTCGGGTCGCCCTCCGCGCGCGTCACCTGCAGTAGTTGGCCGACCAGGGAATTCAGCCGGTCCGACTCCTTCTGAATGCGATTGAGAGCGGAATCCGGGTCGTCGCCCGACCGCGCCAGCTCCACGGCGACGCCGAGGCGCGCCAGCGGCGATCGGAGCTCGTGGGAAATATCGAGCAGCAGCCGGCGCTCCGCGGCGAGCAGCGTTTCGATCCGCTCGGCCATACGGTCGAAGGTGCGCGCGAGCTGGCCCAGTTCGTCGCGCCGCGTCGAGCCGGCGCGCGCCGCCAGGTCGCCGCGGCCGAACCGTTCGACGGCCTTCTGCAGCTTCCGCACGGGGCTGGTCAAATGGAACGCCAGCCAGTAGCAGAGCAGGACGCCGACGCCCATGATGAACAGGTGATCGGGCGTCAGGAACCAGATGCCGGGCCGCTCGCTCGGGAAGATGAAGAAGAACCAGTAGCGGCCGTCATCGGCCGTCCGCGCGATCATGTTCTCGGTCGTGCGGATAATCGGAAACGGCCGGCGGCGCGCGCGCTTCACCAGGTCCGAGCGGTCTTCGTTAGTGAGCAGATCGCGGCCGTTCTCGTCGGTGAGGATCCCTTGCGCGCCGTAGATCTTCTGCACGTTGTCCAGAAACGCCTGCAGTCCCGGCCGCCCGGCCGTCTCATAGGCGACCCGCGCCTCTTCCAGTTGAAACGTGACGAGACGCGCTCCCGGCGATTGCTGGTCCGAGGTGTTCCGGTTGACGATCAGCGCGGAGATGAACGCCGAGCCCACCACGGTAATGGCCAGTGTGCACCAGAACCACAGCAGGATCTTGGCGAACAGAGTCCTCATTCCGCGCGCGCGTCCTCGGGCGTCCGGCAGAATTGATAGCCTACCCCGCGAATGGTCTTGATGATGGTTTCGCCGTGTTCTAGCTTCTTGCGGAGGTGGCTGATGTGCATATCGATGGAGCGGTCGAACGGCGTGGCCTTCCGGTTATAGAAGTTTTCCATCAGCGCGTCGCGCGACAGCACGCGCCCCGCGGAGCGCATGAGCAGCTCGAGGATGTCGAACTCGAAGGTGGTGAGCTCGACGTGCCGGCCGGCGGCCAGGACCTCGCGCGTCCCCGGGTCCAGCGTAACGCCATTGACCTCCAGCCGGCCTCCGGATGCCGCCTGCGGGCGCGGCTCGTAGCGGCGCAAAATGGCGCGGATGCGCGCCGCCAGTTCCCGCGGGTTGAAGGGCTTGGGCAGGTAATCGTCCGCGCCGAGCTCGAGCCCGACGATGCGGTCCACGTCTTCCCCGCGCGCCGTCAACATGATGACCGGCACTTTGCTTTTCTGCCGCAGGCGGCGCAAGATCTCGAAACCATCGATGCCGGGCAGCATGACGTCCAGCACGACGAGGTCGACGCCGGGCTGCGCGGCGTGGTCGAGACCGCGATTTCCCTCGTGCTCGCAATCCACCGTGAAGCCTTCCCGCCGCAGGAATTCGCCGAGAAGGCCGCAAAGTTCCGCGTCGTCATCCACCAGGAGGATATGCACGCCTAATATTTACCATGCCGGGACAAAAACGGGCGTAAGGGATTGTAATTCGGAAAACGCAACACCGGTGGGGCTATTGGAAGGAGGGCAGGCGCTTGAAATCCTTTGAGGATTCGGGAAGTCAGGAGTCAGGATGCAGGTGCACGAAATGGTAGGAGCCTGGAAGGAGCCCTAACGCTTAAGGTCACTTCCAAATGTTGAAGTATCTTTGTTTACGATCTTCGATCTAAGAATCTAACGCCCTACGGCAGACCCCGCTGCCTGCCCCGTCATCTCCAGCGATTTTCGCGGCCGGAATTCACGATCCAGTTCCGGCACATTGCGGTGAAATTCCGCGCCTCAGCGTCCGACCGCAACTGTTCCACGGTGAACCGCATCTTGCGGCCCCAGTTGGGATATTGCCATGTCGTGCCAGGCAGGTTCTGCTGCGCGGGCTCCTTCGTCAGATCCTCCTGATTGATCGCGAGAAGCTGCGAAGGAGTTCGCGCCAGGAACCCGAACACGGCATTGTGCAGCTCGCCGATCAGCTCGGGATACGCCTCTGCGCTTCGGGGAAGATAACCGGGCATCAGATTCATCTCGAACAGGACGTCGAGCATCTTCTGTTTCTCCTGCGCCCGCGCCGCCAGTTGCGCCCGCGTGTTCTCCTCGTCGATGACGCCCGCGGCGCGCCGCGCCGCGATATCGGCGCCGGTCCAGAACCCCGCCAGGGTAGGCAAGTCGTGCGTCGTCGACGACACCAGGGCTTGCGCGGGGTACTCCTCGGCGCGCCGGAACGCGCCGCCCTGGTTCTTCTCGAAGTAGAACAGGCGGTAGCTGAGAATCCCGAAGCGCGCCAGGGTTTCGCGGATCCCCGGCTCGACAGTGCCGAGGTCCTCCCCCACGATGACCACCTGGTTGCGCACGCTCTCCAGAGCCAGGATCTTCACGAAGTCGAGCGTCAGCTCCTTCACGTAAGCGCCTTGCGTAGCGTCGCAATTGTCCGGGATCCAGTAGAGGCGGAACAGCCGCATCACATGGTCGATGCGCAGCGCCCCGCCGTGGCGGCAGTTCTTGCGAATCGATTCCGCGAACAGCCGGTACCCGTCGGCGCGATGGCGCTCGGAATTCGGCGGCGGGAACCCCCAATCCTGCCCGCTGGGGGAGAAGTCGTCCGGCGGAGACCCGACGCGGCAGCCATCGACGAAGTACGGCCGGTGCGCCCACAGGTCGCAGCCGAAGCGGTCGGTCGCCAACGCGAGGTCATGGTACAACCCGACCGCCAGATGCCGGTCGCGCGCCCGCTGCTGCGCCCTCTGCAACTGAAGGCCGATCTGCCATTGCAGATAGGCGTAGAACATCACCGATCGCCAATGTTTGCGGCGGAAATCGCGGGTCGCCTCCGAGCGCGGATCGCGATACTCCTCCGGCCATTGGGTCCACATCCACAACTCGGGATTGCGGCGATGCAGATGCTCGTCGAGCGCGCAGTAGGTGGCGAAGTCCTCGAGAAGCTCGCCTTCGCGCGCAAGGAAGGCGTCGAACTCGCGCGCCCGCGCGGTCCCGCGTCTCCGCTCCCGCAGAAACTCGACGAAGAGCAATTTGAGAAATCGCAGCTTCAGCGCCGCCACGCGCTCGTACTCGACGTAGGGCGCGCGCCGTAAATCCTCGATCTCCGCCACGGTCATTTCGCAGCCGCGCAGCCACCGCGCGCGGCGGGAGCGCCCAAAATCCTCAATCGCCTCGACGTCGAGACACAGGAAATTCTGATAGTAGACGCAGTTCGGAAGGTACGGGCTGGTGTTGAACGGACGGCGGTTGTGGATGGCGTGCAGGGGGTTCAGCGCGACGAAGCCGGCGTGCAGGTCTTCCGCCACCCAATCGATCATGCCCAGCAGGTCGGTAAAGTCGCCGCACCCCCAGTTTCGCTGCGACCGGACGCCGTAGAGGCTGATCGCGATCCCCGCCGCGCGCCCGCCCTGGCCGAGGTGCTCCGTTGTCCAGGCGCGTTGCGGTGTAATGGCGACGCGGCAGGTGGCGCTCTCGCCGGCCACGGTGGCCGCCACCTCGTGGTATCCGAGCGGCAGTCTCACAGGCAGGCTCGCGCGTTTGCGGACGCGGGTGCCGCCTCCCATATCGACGGAGCCGGCGGCCGGCAAGTCCCACAGCTTCAGGTCGAACCGCGTGACCGTGCCGTCTTCGGCGCGCACGCGAAATTGCGCCACCTCGCCCAGACATTCCGCGCGGACGTTGACCGGCAGTTCCAGGCTGTCCGCCTCGTCCGCCACGATTGCCGGAGGCAGCAGTTGCTCCCATTCGCGGCGCGTGTGTTCGGCCAGTGAGTGTTCGAGGGAAGCGGCATCGCTCGCGTCGAACCCCCGGGCGCGCAGAATCGACTGCTTGGCCGCGCGCGTGGTTTCGTGATAGCGGCCCCAAATGTCCCAGAAGCCCGGGCCGATTCCGCACAGGGCCGCCGCGCGATCGAGCAGTTGATCGAATGTGTCGGAATGCATGCGGAAGTATCTTCGATTCTACAGGAGCGCCGTCTCCCATGCGAAAATAACGGTATGGATAAGCCCTTCGCCAGCGGTCCCCCGGAGCTGTTTGCGCGGATCGACGACTACTCGTTCGACAACGCCGCCGCGGCGGCCTCGGAAGGCCTCGTCCTGACCACACTGGACCGCGCGGTCAATTGGGCCCGCAAGAACTCCATCTGGCCCATGTCGTTCGGTCTCGCCTGCTGCGCCATCGAAATGATGTCGATGAGCGCGTCCCGCTACGACATCGCGCGTTTCGGCGCGGAGGTCTTTCGCGGCTCGCCGCGGCAGTCGGACCTGATGATTATCGCGGGAAGGGTCTCGAATAAGATGGCCCCGGTGATTCGCCACCTGTATCAGCAGATGCCGGAGCCCAAGTGGGCGATCTCGATGGGCGCCTGTGCGACTTCCACCGGGGTGTTCAATAATTACGCGCTGATCCCGGTCAATCAGGTGATTCCGATCGACGTCTACGTGCCCGGCTGTCCGCCGCGCCCGGAGCAGTTGATTTACGCGCTGATGATGTTGCAGGAGAAGATTCAGAATCAGAGTGGGACGATCAAGCAGGTTTTGAACCTGGCGTAAGAAAAGCGACAGGCGACCGCGATGCGATCGCCTGTCCCACGAAACCGCAGCTAGTCCATCCTGGTGCGAACGCCCGGCTTGTCGCTCTTGGCAAAGTCCGCGCCGGCTTCGCCGGCCGACCCGATGTCCTCGGCGCCGGTTTGCTTCAGCATGTCCTTCGCGCGGCGTACCCATTCGGAATTGTCGCAGTGCACGGATAGTAGGACTTTTCCCTGCTTCACCATGCCCTCATAGCGCTTGGCTTCGTACTCCGGGATGCCCATCCCGACCAGCGCGCCGATGATGCCGCCGACCACTCCGCCCGTGCCGGCGCCCGCCAGCGCGCCCATGATTGGACCCGCGGCAATGAATGGGCCGACGCCCGGGATGGCCAGCGCGCCGATTCCGGCCAACAGGCCGAGAGTGCCGCCGACAACGGCGCCGCTCGTCGCGCCCGTAGCTGCCCCTTCCGGCGCCTTCGTGTTCTTTTCGTGCGCAAAGTCCTTGGTGCCGACGTTATCCGGAAGCAGAACGGAGATGTCCTCGCTTCGGAAACCGTTGTCGAGCAGCGTGTCGACAGCCTGTTCCACGTGCTGCCGGTCCCGATACATACCGAATACCGCTGTGTTTTTTCCTGCCATAAGTCTCTCCTTAGCTCGCTTTCTTTTTGTCGGGCTTGACCGTCATCTGGTCGGTGACGTTGCCGCTTCCAGCGACTTCGATGGCCTTCTGCTCCACCGTCTTCTTTTCGTCCGTGGTGCGAACCGGCCCCTTCAAGGTCACCTTGCCGTGCTGCGAGACGATCTTGACGTTGTGCGCATACATCGACAGGGACTTATCGTCCATGATCGACTTGCGTATTTTTTGCATGATGTCGCGGTCGTTGACGTTGTCCTTGGCACGGTCTGCCGTGGCTTCGCCCGCATTCCGATCGCGTTTGTTAATTTTCGTATTATCCGAAGCTTTGGGCTTCTCCTGCTGTGCGAAGACGTTAGAGACGCCCCCGCCCATCAGAAGGCCGATTGCCATTGCTCCGGCCACACATGTTGATTTTAGAGGCATAACTCTCCCCGCCATATGGGGAGCAATCACCGCGCCGAAGACGCCCCTTTCACAAGTTACACACGATTGTTGTGACGCAAACCGGGGCCGGCGGCGAAGCGCAACGAATGGCCCGCCAAGTGAATCCGGACGCTCATCGCTCTTCCGGCATGCCATAGAGCATGCCCGGAGGCGCCGGAGAAAAAGTTTCAGTCCTGGAGTTTGGGGGCTCGCATATCGTCAGGCCCGGCAAGCTCAGTGAAGATGAATCCATTCGGACCGTGTGTTCCTCGTGACCAAAGATCGACGGGCGCAATAAAGTCCAAGCCGCCAAACAGATCGACGAATCGCTGCGGCGCCTGCAGGCGGCAGCGCGCACCTTCCAGCCGATGCACAAACGGCATCCGATCGTGCCGCCCGGGATTTGAGTCCGTCTACGACCCGACCAGAATGGAGCCGTGCCGCCCCTGGGCACTTACGGCTTGCGTTGGACCACACTGAGCGTGATCTGGGACGGATACTGTTTCGAGTGGCGCACGGAATTGTGGGCCACCAGGCCTTTCTCCTCGTCGTAATTGGCACCGCCGGTGTTGAGGTTGCGGTCGAAGCGGGGGAAGTTACTGCTGGAGATCTCGATGCGGATGCGGTGTCCGGCTTCGAAGAAGTTGCTGGTGGTCATCGGCTGGAAGGCGGCTTTGTAGACGACGCCGGGCTCCATCCAGGAGGGGGGCTGTTCGTAGCCGGCGCGATACCGCATCCGTTGAATGGTCTCGTCGAGATTGTAAGCGACGCCGCCGGGATACACATCGAGCAGCTTAATGGTGAAGTCGGTGTCCTTGCGGTCGGAGGAGACGTAGAGCGTCGCGTCGATGGGGCCGCTGACTTCGATGCCCCGCTGCAGCGGCTCGGACGTATAGACGAGAATATCGGCGCGGGACTCCATCTGGCGCTGGTCGAAGGCGCCGCCGGTGACGGCGTTCCCGGTGCAACAGACATTGCCGCCGAAGGAGGGGACGGGGTTCATCGGGTCGTACACAAAGGTGTCGGCGGCGCTGGCTGACGGCGCGGAGGAGAGCAGCACGCCATCGCCGTTCAGACTATTGGCTTTGCCGCCGCTCGAGAGGAAGAAGGTCATGGGCTGCGCGCCAGCGGGCGGCCACGTGTCGGCGGTCTGCCACTTATTGATTCCCATGGTGAAATAGCGGACTTTGGGCATGGTTTCGAGGACGTGATTGTCTTCGCCCTTCAGGAAACGGTCGAACCAGCCGTAAGTGAGGGCGCTGTAATCGAGGCGGGCGTCGCCCATGCTGCGTTCGCCGACGATGGTGTTCTCGGTGGCGCGCGTGTAGCCGCAGTGCAGGGTGGGGGCGATTACGGCGTACTGCTGGTTGGCGATTTCGGGGCGGGCGGTCTTGCGCACGTAATTGTAGGCGGCGAGGTTGGGGCCGACGGACACGTCGTACCACGACATGAACCAGAAGCCGGGCACGTTGATGGGCTTGTCGTCGTGCCAGAGGCCGCCGCGATACCAGGCGGGGTCGTTGGGCGCGCGCTTGATCATGGCGCCGCCGGTGGAGACTTCCATGCGGTCGGAGAAGATGCCGCGAGGGCCGCCGACGGCCTTGATGATGTCCATCTCGGGAAGGCTTCGGAGGGCTTTCGACCAATCGACGGGGGGCATTTGCGGGGCGAGGTCGAACATGCGGGAGGCCTGGATGAGGTCGGCCTGGGAGGTGTTGGGAGGGAACATCGGGCGGACCTGGTTCTGCTCGCCGTAGAGCCAGGCGATGAAGAGCATCTGGACGGCGCCGCCGCGGTACCAGTTGCCCTGTTCGTAATACGGTTTGACGCGGCCGACGCCCGCGCCGAACCCTTGCGGAATCATGGCGGCGAAGGCGGGGTTTCCCAGGGCGGCGACGCCCAACTGCCACTCGGCGGTGGAGGAGCAGCCGATGGTTCCGACCTTGCCGTTCGACCAGGGTTGGGAGGACATCCAGGAGATGGCGTCGTCGCCGTCGCTCAGAGGGGCGCCCAGGATATCGTACTCGCCTTCGGAGAAGAAATGGCCGCGCTCATTCATCTCGACATAGGTGTAGCCGCGCTTGACGGCTTGCAGCTCGGCGGTCATATCGCGCGGCACGCCGTTCCTGACGTCCCAGAAATTGAAGTTATAGGGAGTGCGGACGAAGATGATGGGATAGCGTTTGGAGGTGTCTTTGGGACGGTAGATATCGGTCGCCATGCGCTTGCCGTCGCGCATGGGCAGCATGACTTTGCGGTCGACGATGGCAATGGATTGCAGCTCCTTTTCCGTCGCGGCGCGCGCGGCCGCCGCCTGGGGGGTCAGCGGGGCGCCGGGCTGCGCGGAACCGGGGATGACGGCGGCGATTCCGGCCAGGAACCACACGGCAAGACTGTTTTTCATAACAGACCAGTGTACGCTTCGAGGGCAGGCGGCGGGGCTAACCGGTCAGGGCGAACTAAGTAATTTCTTATACAACTCTTGCAAGAAGCAGAGCCGCTGTTTACAATTGGAAAATCCTCAAAAGCCCGCGGTTTTGATGGGGGAGGTTCCTCTTGCCACGATCCGAGGGGATCACATGTCGATCGTGCGGTGGTGCGAGCGTTCACCGGTCGCGTCGCTCGGGCTTCCTCGAGCGTCTGCTGTCCTTTTTCGCCTTACCTTACCGTTGCGATCGATGCGGGGAACGTTTCTTCGTATGGTTCTGGCGGTATTCGTGAGGCTACTCACGCGCGCCGCAGTGCACGCGTAACACGTTGGAGAGGACGCCGTCCGCCCACATCAGGACATCGAGTTCGCCGGCTCCGATCAACCGGTCGGGGAGGCGAATCGTCAACTGATCGCGGGCTGGGTAGCCGGTCATGGCGCCATAGGAGAGGACGGGCGCGTCAACTTCGCCCACCATCACCCGAACAGATTTTGCATGGCGGAAGCCGGACCCTTCGAAGCGCAGCGTCGTGACGCTCCCACGGGAGAGCGGGATGGGGACGGGTGAACAGTCCTGGGGACAGGACCATGCGGCAAATTCGCGGCCGTCCTGCGAGGCCCAAGCCTTGGCCGTGCCGCGGCCGTCGATGGAGGCGCTCAAGAGGCCGGGCGCCACGGAAGCGAGGATGGCTTTGGCTACGGATTTCGTGCCGTCGGTGCGGACGATGGCGATCTCAGCCGGTCCGGGGGCCGCGCCGGCCGGGATTACGAACGTGATGTGCGCCCAGCCGGCGCCGGTGTAGAGCAGGGGCGCGAGGCGGCTGACGCCGCGGGCGTCGGTGATGCGCACGGAGACGTTGCCGAGTAGCGTGGGGAGAGGGCCGGGCGGAGGTAGGAGTTCGCGATCCGCCAGAATCGGGCCATAGGCAGTGGCGCGGCCTTCGATCGGGAGACGGTAGCCGCCGGCCTCGCCGTGGACGGCAAAGAGGCCGTGGGGGTCGCTGCTCCAGAGGTGCGCCAGGAGTTGGATGCCGAGGCCGGCGTGGCCCGCATCGCCGCAGGTCCAGCCGTCGTCGAGCTTGGCGCCGATGAAGTAGCGAAAGTCGGTAATCAGGCGGCCGGGACGGAAGGAGGAGATGGTCCAGGAAATGTGGCGCGCGTCGAAGGAGGCGAGGTGGTGTTCGAGAAGGCGGGCGGCGGCGCCGGGGTCGTGGGGGAAGGCTGCGCATTCGGGAGAAGCTTCGTCGAGCCCCGGGTCGAGGCCATTGACGAGGAGTGGCGCGGTCTCATCCCAGCCGGACCAGGAGCCGGGGTCGGCATAGTGCGGGGCCACTTCATGAATGACGTTCGGATCGGCGGGGTGGAAGCCGCGGACGATGACCGGTTGGCGCAGGCCGGAAGCGCGGAGAGAGGCGAGCGCGGCGGGGGTGGACACGGCGAAGAGGACGTTCGGATTGTCGCGGATGGGTGGGGAAGCGGTTTCGCCGGATTCGATAATGACGAGTAACTCCAGGCGGTTGGCTACGCGGACGAGGTCTTCGACGGCGATCCAATCGCTGCCGGCGGGAGCGATGCGGACGGCGTTCATGTTGAGGCGCTGGCGGATGGTGACGAGGGCGGTGGCGGTCCAGGCGCCGGGCGGCAATCCGGTTCCGCGGATGAGGTAGGGGCTGCCGCGCGAATCGAGAATGCGGTTGCCATCGACGTGGTAGGGTCCTGCGGGCGGGGCGGTGGGGTGCAGGGTGAGGATCGCCAGGAGAAGGGGGCCCATACGGCGAGGATACCGCCGCTGGGGCGCCTTCGTACCTGTGCTACATTACCGTAATCCCGAGGTTAGAGAGGTTTCACATGCGTTTCGCGACTTTTGTGCTTGCGACCGTGGTCAGCAGCGCGGCATTCGGCCAGGGCAGAGGGCCCGCGCAGCCGCCGGCGCCTCTGGTCAACGCCTCCAGCGATCCCCTGCTGCGCGGATTCGAGTTTCGTTCCATCGGGCCGGCCACCATGATGGGCCGCGTCGACGATATCGCCGGGGCCGAGAAGGACCCGATGACGGTGTATCTGGGGTTCGCAACGGGCGGGCTGTGGAAGTCGACGGATGGCGGCAATCACTGGAAGGCGATGTTCGACAGCCACGCGAATAACTCGGTCGGGGCGATCGGGATAGCGCCGTCGGACCCGAACATCGTATATGTGGGGACAGGGGAGTCGAACAACCGGCAAAGCTCGTCGATCGGCGACGGGGTGTGGGGGACGACCGATGGCGGGGAGCACTGGACGCACTTAGGGCTGGAGGAGACGCAATCGATCGCGCGGATCGCGGTGGATCCGACGAATCCGAATATCGTGTTCGTGGCGGCGATGGGGCATTTGTTCGGGCCGAATCCGGATCGGGGACTTTATAAGTCGGTGGACGGCGGGAAGACGTGGAAGAAGGCCAAGTTCATCGACAACAACACGGGGTTTACGGATCTGGCGATCGATCCTTCGAATCCGAAAATTGTCTACGCGGCGTCGTACCAGCGGCAGCGGACGTGGTGGGGATTCAATGGCGGCGGCCCGGGTAGCGGCTTGTGGAAGTCGAGCGATGCCGGGGAGACGTGGACGAGGTTGGAGGGGCCGGGGTGGCCGAAGCCGGCGGACGGGCTGTACGGGCGGATCGCGATCTCGGTGTACCGGGCGAAGCCGACGACGATCTTCGCCCAGATCGAGGTGGGCGCGAGCGGGGGAACGGGCGGCGGCACGACCGCGGAAGGCGGACCGGCGCGAGGCGGGCGAGGCGCGGTGGCGGGAGAATCGGCCGCGGCGGAAGCGGCGGCGCCGGGAGGGGTCGCTCCTCCGGGCGGCGGAGCGGCGGCGGC
>CAZSQK010000070.1:0-44056 GCA_964608645.1 uncultured Solibacteraceae bacterium
GAGGATCCCTACATCCTGATCCACGAGAAGAAGATCAGCAACATGAAGGACCTGCTGCCGCTGCTCGAGCAGATTGCGCGTTCCGGCAAGCCGCTCCTGATCGTCGCCGAGGAAGTCGAAGGCGAAGCGCTGGCAACCCTCGTGGTCAACAAGCTGCGCGGCACCCTGAACGCCTGCGCCGTGAAGGCTCCGGGCTTCGGCGATCGCCGCAAGGCCATGCTGGAGGACATCGCGATCCTCACCGGCGGCAAGGCGATCATGGAAGATATCGGCGTGAAGCTCGAAGGCGTCCGCCTGGAAGATCTGGGCCGCGCCAAGCGCGTCACCGTGGATAAGGACAACACCACGATCGTGGACGGCGGCGGGCAGCAGAAGGCGATCGAAGGCCGGATCAAGCAGCTCCGCGCCCAGATCGAAGAGACCACGTCCGATTACGACCGCGAAAAACTGCAGGAGCGCCTGGCGAAGCTCGCCGGCGGCGTCGCGGTGATCAAGGTCGGCGCGGCCACCGAGACCGAAATGAAGGAAAAGAAGGCCCGTGTCGAGGACGCGCTCCACGCGACCCGCGCGGCGGTCGAGGAAGGCATCGTTCCCGGCGGCGGCGTCGCGCTGCTGCGCGCGGCGAAGGCCCTGACGACCATGAAACTGGAAGGCGACGAGCAGATCGGCGTGAACATCATCAGGCGCGCCTGCGAAGAGCCCCTCCGCCAGATCGTGTCGAACTCCGGCACCGAAGGCGCCATCGTGGTCGACAAGGTGCGCGAGAACAGCAACCCGAACTACGGGTACAACGCTGCCACCGACACCTATGAAGACCTGGTTGCTGCGGGCGTGATCGACCCGACCAAGGTGACCCGCACGGCCCTCCAGAACGCGTCCTCGATCGCCAGCCTGATGCTGACGACCGAAGCCATGATCTGCGAGATCCCGGAGAAGAAGCCGGCCCCGGCCGGCGGTCCCGGCGGCCACGGCCCCGAGATGGACTACTAAGCAACACCTCCATCCAGTAAGAACTCGAGCCGCGCTTCCGGGAGACCGGGGGCGCGGCTTTTTTCATGGCGATGCTAGAATCGTCCGCATGTTGCGACGGTATCGGATCCTCCTATCGTTTTTCGCAGCCCTCGCCATCGGTCCGTGCGCAGAGGTCGTCGAGCATCCGTTCCGCGGCATTACGACGATTTCGCGCACGGAAACCGCGCCGCGCCATCTGACGATCCACGTCGTCACGATCGATTTGACGGCGCCCGGACTTGCATTCAAGCTGACGGCGCCCGGCGGATCGTTGGAGACCGTTCGTCAGACCACCCTCGAGTTCCTCAGGCAGGAGCACGCGCAGGTGGCCGTCAATGCCCACTTCTTCGTTCCTTTCCCCTCCAGCAGCCCTGACGCCGACCTGGTTGGCTTTGCCGCTTCCAACGGGACGGTCTATTCGGCGTTTGAAACCCCTGCGCAATCCTACGCGATCGTGGACCATGCGCCCGCCGTCAGTTTCGACCGTTCCAACCGCGCCCGCATCGTGCATAACGACCCCCGGCTCCCCGACGGCAGGCACGTGCGGGAAAAAGTAGCGGTCTGGAATGCAGTCGCGGGCTCGGCGCAAATAGTGACCAGGGGCGTCAAAACCATTCCGTCCTACGACGGCCCCGGCGCCTTGCTGACCCCGGGCGGTCCCCGCGATTATTCCGCCGCCAACTCCTGGTATGACGCGCCGCAGGCCCGCACCGCCATCGCCCTCTCGCGCAATAACAAGACCCTCTACCTGTTTACCGTCGATCGCGCCGGCGGCAGCCTCGGCATGAAGGTCGGGGAAGTGGCCGACCTGCTGATTCGCGACTATCGCGCCTACAACGCTCTCAACCTGGATGGCGGCGGCTCGACCTCGCTGGCGATGGAAGACCCCAACACGCATCGGGCCGCGATGGTGAACACCTCTTCCGACAATCCCGGGGGCAGAGCGGTTGGAAGCAACTTGGCCGTCTTCGCCCGGCCGGCGTATCGCAGTTCACGGTAAAGTTGCCCTCCTATCCCGTCCGTGATATTCTGCTCGCACTCATTCCGGGGGAGGAAGCACATGCGAATCCATCACAACCTGACGATGATTCTTCTGTGGATGGCGATTGCCGGTTGCACCGCGTCGTGGGGGCAGACCACGGCCACCATCGTCGGTACGGTGACCGATTCGACCGGCGCCGTCGTGCCGAACGTCAGCATCACGGTGACGTCCGAAGGCACCGGTCTGCGGCGCAAAACGCTCAGCAGCCAGAGCGGCAATTTCGCCGTGCCGCTGTTGCCGGTGGGCGTGTACAGCGTCACCGCGGAAGTCGCGGGCTTCAAGAAGAAGACCACCACCGGGATCGTCCTCGAGGTCAATCAGGAGCCGCGCGTGGACATCGCGCTCGAGGTGGGCTCGATTACCGATTCGGTAACCGTCACCGGTGAGGCGTCCGTCTTGCAGACCGAGAATGCCGTGGTGGGACAGGTGGTGGACAATCGATACACTACCCAGATCCCTCTCAACGGCCGCGATTTCTCGCAACTGCTGCTGCTGTCCCCGGGGGCCACGACCCGGCCCGGCGGCTTCGATTCCACGGTGGGGTCCGCCACCGGCAGTTCGGGCTCGGGGATCGCCATCGGAGGCCGCGACAGCCAAAACAACTTCACGCTGGACGGCGCGAGCAACAACGCCCGCCAGTTCGGCAACATCGCCATGAAGCCCTCCATCGACGCCATCCAGGAGTTCAAGGTGCAAACCAACTCCTACACGGCGGACCTCGGGATGGCAGCGTTCGGCCAGGTCAGCCTCATCACCAAGTCCGGCACCAACACCCTCCACGGATCGCTGTTCGAGTTCTGGCGGAACAACGTGTTCGACGCGCGCAACACGTTTCTGCTGAAAGCGAGCCGCCTGAACCGCAACCAGTTCGGCGGATCGGTGGGCGGCCCCATCTGGCGCAACAAGAGTTTCTTCTTCGTCAACTACGAGCAGCACACCGAGCGGCGCGGCGTGGAGTCGTTCCGGTCCGTTCCCGTCCAGGCCTGGCGCGACGGCGATTTCTCCGGCGTCGCCGGGTTGACGCTGAAGGACCCGAGCACCGGACTGGCATTCCCGGGCAATCGCATTCCGAAGACTCTCTTCAGCAAGACCGCGACGGCGGCCATCGCCCTCTGGCCGGCGCAGAACTTCGGCGGTCCCGCCACGACGACGCAAAACCTGCTGATCACGTCGCCGGACCGGTATTCCGATGGTTTTCTGACAGTCAAGATCGACCACGAACTCACCGCCAAAGACCGCTTGAGCGGGCGATATTCGCGCTCTCCGCACGATGAGACCACAACCCCGGGCCTGCCGACCTTCGAGCAGTTCATTCCGCCGCACAACCAGATTGTCCTGCTGAACTGGACCCGCATCTTCACACCGGCGCTGCTCGGCGAGTTCCGCACTTCCTTCACACGCTCCGAGTTCGTGCAGAGCAGCCCGAACGCGGGAAAGGTCGGGTATTACGATCAGTTCGGCATTAACAATCCGTTGGCCGGCTCGCAGTTCGAAGGCGCGCCCAGCCTGACATTCACCAATGTCTCTCTCACGGCGTTCGGCGACGGCGATTTCAATACGCAGCGCGATATTTCCAACGAGTTCAATTATGCCGGCAACGTCACCTGGACGCATGGAAACCATGTGACCAAGGGCGGCTTCACGCTGACCCGCTATCAGCAGAACACCCCGGGGCCGGTGACGGGCCTGCGGCGCGGCACCTTCAACTTCCGCGGCGATTTCACCGGCCAGCCCTTCGCCGACTTCATTCTCGGAATTCCTTTTAGCGCCTCCCGCGTGGTGGGCAAGGGCGTGGAAACCGGGCGCTCCTGGTGGCACGGTTACTACTTCCAGGATGACTGGAAGGTGAGCCGTAAGTTGACGCTGAATCTCGGCTTGCGCTACGAGTATGTCAGTCCGCTGGTGGACAATCTGGACCGGCGGTCCACATTCTGGCCCTTGAGCAACGATTACAATACCGGCATCACGCCGGAGGTGCTGGTGGCGGATCCGAAATACTGCGCCACCACCACGCGCCCCTGCGCGGGCATTGGGGATATTCTCCACCTCGACGGCGTCTCCCGGCGCGCCGCCTACCGCGCCGACCGCAACAATTTCGCGCCGCGTTTCGGCTTTGCCTGGTCCGCCAACGACAAAACGGTCGTTCGCGGCGGGTATGGAATCTTCTACACCAACTCGCAGTCCTTCCTGAACAACTTCGTGATCAACCGCCGCCAGCCGCCGTTCGCCGAAACGCAACAGATCACGTCGTCCACCGCGACCCCCCAGATCAACATCGCGAACCCGTTCATCAACGCCTCCGCGGCGCTGGTGGTCGGCACCCAAAACATCAACCCCGATTTCAAGGAGGGCTACACCCAGCATTGGAACCTGACGGTGCAGCGTCAGTTGCCCGGCAGCATCAGCCTGGAAGCCGGCTACGTCGCCAACAAAGGCACCGATCTCGACGAGTTGGTCTTCTACAACGTCCCCACTCCCGGACCCACGGCCACCATTCAGGCGCGGCGCCCGTTCCCCGGGTGGGGCACCGCGCTGAGCATGGACCCGTATGTCACCTCCATTTACAACTCGCTGCAGGTGAAAGCGGTGCGACGCAGCCGGCGCGGGATGACCAACCTGGTGGCTTACACCTGGGCCAAGTCCATCGATCTTTCGAGCGAGCGTGGCAACGGCGATCGCGGCGGCGGGTTTAGCGGCAGCGGCGACGAGCGCAATCGCGCGGCCTCTTCCCGCGGCCTCTCCGGTTTCGATGTCCGCCACCGCCTGGTAGTCAGCTCGGTGTTCGAACTTCCCGCCGGAACCGGCAAGGCGCTCCTGGCCAATGCGGGGAGAGTCGTCAATAAGGTCGTTGGCGGTTGGGAGTTGAGCTTCATTATTACCGCCCAGGGCGGTTTTCCGTACACCGCGTCGATGTCCGGCGACATCAATGGCGATGGCATCACGGACCGGCCGGACCTCGTCGGCCCCGTCTCGTACAACACGCGCAACCCGCAGTGCTATGTCATCGACAGCCGCAATGCCGCGTGCAACACGGCCAACAGCGCCTTCGTCAACCTGCCGGCCGGCGCGCTGCGTTTTGGATCGGAGGGGCGCGACACGCTCGTCGGTCCCGGCCTCGCCCAGGCCGATGTGGGGCTGGGCAAGAACACTCGCTTCGGCAAGGACGAGCGATTCAACCTGCAGTTCCGTTGGGAGGTGTTCAACTCCTTCAACCGCGCCAACTACAACCAGCCGGCGGCTGTGGTCAATGTGACCTCGCCCCGTTTCGGCAGTATCACGTCCGCCGGCCGGGCGCGTGAGATGCAACTCGGGATGCGGCTTGAATTCTAAGGCCACGTATCGGGCCAGCGCTCCGATTGGGCGCTCGATCAATACCCCGATGGCTGCAATTCGAGGGTCTGGCTGGTGCGATCGGCGCGCTTTGCGCTAACCTGTTCGCGTGCCAAGGCGGCATTGCAAACCGGACCCGACGATTCCCATGAAATGGATGTGGCCTTTCCTGTTGGCCCTGCCCCTCTGCGCGCAGAACTGGGACGCGCCCGGCTGGTTCGCCGACACCCTCTCGTCGCGCACCGAGGGGAAGCTCACCATCGGTCTCGAGCAGCGCGAGCGCTACGAAATACGCGGCGAGAACAGTTTCGGGAAAGATGTCGATGTCGCGACCGGACTGGTTCGCACGCGGTTCTCGATGACTTACCAGAACTCCTGGCTGAAGCTCTCCGGCATGCTTCAGGATGCGCGCGCGCCCTGGTACGGGCCGAACGCGCCCAACAATGTGCGCGACTCGGCGGACCTCCACGAAGCCTATCTGGAACTGTTTCCCAAACGCAAAACCGGTTTCGGCTTGTCAGTCGGGCGGAAAATGCTCAATTTCGGCGAAGGCCGGCTGATCGGCACGCCGCAGTGGGGCAATTGCTCGCGCACCTACGACCAGGCCAGGGCCTATTTCGCCACCGCCCGTGTCAGAGTGGAGGGCCTCCTCGTCTCTCCCATCAAGGTCCAGCCTGACTCTTTCAATCAGCCCGTGCTGGGAGACCGCGTCTGGGGCGTCTACAGCTCATTCCCGGGTGTCTGGCGGAAAGCGACTGCCGACCTGTATCTGCTGCGTCATGACCAGAACCGCGAGGGAGGTTTTACCGGCGGCAGCAAGAGCGCCGGGACCGACCGTCTCGGCGTCAACACGCTCGGTTTCCGCCTGGCGGGCCCGTTGGCGGCCGGCGTCCAGTTCAGCATCGAGGCGGCTGCGCAGAATGGCAACGTTGGCCCTGGCGAGCACCGCGCGACCGCCTGGTTCTCCGGCTTCAGCCGCCGCTGGATGCCCGGCGGCAAGCCGCTCGACCTCTCCGGCGAGTACAAGTTCGCCTCGGGAGCCCGCAACCCGAAGGATGCTTCCCTGAGCCGCACCTTCGACCAGCTCTACGCCGCCAACCATGACAAATTCGGACACGAGGACCTGATTGGCTGGCGGAACCTGCACAATGCGCGGTCGCTCGCTTCCTACGGGATTTCCAAGGCGTTCGTCCTGAACGTCATGTACAACCGCTATTGGCTGGCCAGCCCCTGCGATTCGCTATACAACGGCTCGGGAAAATCCATCGCCCGATCCGCCACGTGCTCCGCCGGCTCGGACGTCGGACAGGAGTTGGACGTCTTCGCGGTCTACAAATATAAACACTTCCAGTTTGGCGCGGGGTACGGCTATTTCTTTCCCGGCGCGTTCATCCGGCAGACGACGCCGGGCGCCGGCCCGTCGTACGTCTACATCTTCCACACGTATTCGCTGTAAATCGACGCCCCCGTTGCCTTCCCGCTTGCGATTCGGACTGATACGTCCTATATTACATGCGGAGACGACACATGCGCACACACCTCCTTCTCTTGGGCATGACCGCGGGTCTGCTGGCGACCGCATCTTGTTCAAGCGGGCCCGAACCGCCCAAACCCGGGAGTCCGGCCTTCCTCTGGAACGCCGCCCGATCCACGTATCATGCGGGCGATTTCGTCAAGACCGGCGAAAATCTCCAGCAACTGATCCGCTCCGATAACGAGTTCACGGCGCGCTCCCGGCCTTGGGCCATTGTCATCTCGGCCGGGCTGGCGCAGGGGTATGCCGAAACCGCCGACATGTATGAGGAGGGCGCCCGCGCCAATCGCGCCAACCCCACGCCCTTTCGCAAGGAAGTGAGCCAGTTGCGCAGCATGTCGAGCGCCGCCGCGGTGGAGTTCGCCGAGGGCGTGCATGTGTTGCTCGAAAAAGACAAATCGCCCAACATCACCCTGGCGTTCGAACACCCGACTGGCGCCGCGGCTCAGCCCGGCGGCCTGCGCAAGGTCGCCGGCGGCGCCTGGATTCAGGATTCCGAGCGGGAATCGCTGCTCCACGCCATGCTGCAGCGTGGTGTCGTATTGAGCGCCGGCCGCTCCGCCGGCAGCCCCGACGATCCCGCCAAAGCGCTCGAGGTGCTCAAAAACGGGGATGCGCAGATCGCCCGGCCCCTGTTCCTCTTCGCCTCCGCCAAAATGCTCTACGATCAGTCGTCGCTGTTCAGCGCGACCAAGATGGACCAGCCGGTCCGCCTCCGCCTGATGTGTCAGGTTGCCCTGGATGCCTTGCAGGGAGTTCCCGAGAGCAAGGAGACCAAGGCTCTGACCACGAAGATTCAGGCCGCGCTGAAGAAGATCAAAGGCTCGACGTAGACAGCCCGGCCCTTACACGACGGCAGGCAGCACGCGTTCCGCCATCGCGAATTTCAGCGCGTCGATGCCTTGCCCCGTCGCGCTCGAAATTTCGAAGAAATCGAGCCCGCGCGCTTGGGCAGCCTGCCGCAACGATTCCACGCGCTCCGCGTCCTGCGCCGCGTCCATCTTAGTCGCCACCACGATCATCGCCTTCCGCGCCAGGTCTTCGCTGAAGCTCGCCAGTTCCCGCATGACGATCTCGAAGTCCTCCACCGGCTCCCGTCCGCTCATTTCCGAGACGTCCACCAAGTGCGCCAGCAGCCGCGTCCGCTCGATATGCCGCAGAAACTGGATGCCGAGCCCGGCGCCCGCGTGCGCCCCCTCGATCAGCCCCGGAATATCCGCCACCACGAAGGTCTTGAAATTCTCCACCTGCACCACTCCGAGATTCGGCGCCAGTGTCGTGAACGGGTAGTCCGCGATCTTCGGCTTGGCCGCCGAAATGCGCGAGATCAGCGTCGACTTGCCCGCATTCGGAAATCCCACCAGCCCCACGTCCGCCAGCAGCTTCAACTCGAGCCGCAGCCGGCGCTCCTCGCCCGGACGTCCGGGCTCGTGCTCGGTCGGCGCCTGGTGGGTCGACGACACGAAGCGCGCGTTGCCGCGCCCGCCCCGCCCGCCGCGCGCCACCACGAACCGTTGCCCCGCCTCCGTGAAATCGAACAGCCGCCCCCCCGTCGCCTCGTCGTAGACCACCGTCCCCACCGGCACGGCGACTTCGATCGATTCCCCGTCCGCTCCCGTCCGGTTGCTGCCCTCCCCGTGCCGGCCGCGTCCGGCCTTGTGCTCGGGATTGTAACTGAACTGCAGGAGCGTGTTCTGGTTATCGGTCCCGACCATGACCACGTCGCCCCCATGCCCGCCGTCGCCGCCCGAGGGCCCGCCCCGCGGGACGTACTTCTCCCGCCGGAACGCGAGACAACCGTTTCCGCCATCGCCGGCTTTTACGAGGATTCTGGCTTCGTCGAGGAACAACATAAGAAGGCCGCCGCCCGGGAGGACGGCGGCCGCTTTGAGATCGAAAGAGGGAACTACTCGGACGCTTGAATGTTGACGAACTTGCCCATGCGGCCGCGGTCGCGGAATTCCACCACGCCGGTCACCTTGGCGAACAGGGTATCGTCCTTCCCCCAGCCTACGTTCAGCCCCGGCTTGATCTTCGTGCCCCGCTGCCGCACGATGATCGACCCGCCCGGAACCAACTGGCCGCCGAAGACCTTCACGCCCAGCCGCTGTGCGTTGGAGTCGCGCCCATTCTTGGAACTGCCTAATCCTTTTTTATGCGCCATACGTCACCTACACCAGGATGTCGCCGACCTTCACCTGCGTGAAAGATTGGCGGTGTCCGATGGTTTTCTTGTACTGCTTCTTACGCTTGAACTTGAAGACAATGATCTTGTCGCCCCGTCCGTTGCCGAGGATGGTGGCTTTGACCGTGGCGCCGGTGACCAGTTCGCCGCCGTCCTGGAACGCGGCCTTCACGGGCAGTTCGATCTCCGAGCCGACGTCGCCGGCCAGCTTTTCCACGCGGAGCACATCCCCGGGCGCAACCCGGTACTGTTTTCCGCCGGTCTCAATAATCGCGTGCATTGCAATTGCCTCTTGTTTGGGAGCCAGAACACACGGAGTGTGTTGGAACCACTGGAGTAAACATTGAGTTTACTACAACTCGCCGGCGATGATCAAATCCGGGAATGATCTCTGCGCATGACCGTGCCGGCCGGGCGCAAGCCGGGGCCGGTCCGGCCCCGGCCCTCACACGACGCCTACCACTCCAACCGCAATCCCATGCGGAGCGTTCGCGCGCCCGGATTATCGCCCGTCGAGCCGCCGTTTACGCCGCCCACGCCCGTGATCACTCCCACGCTCGATAGTTGCGAGATGTTCATCGACGGATTGCTGTAATTGGGATGGTTGAAGACATTCGTGCCGGTGAACTCCCAGCGAAGCAGAGTCCGCTCGCTGAACCGGAAGCTCTTATCGACGCCGCCGGCGAGCACATTCACACCCGGCCCCTTGATGACGCCCTTCGCGGACGTTCCGAAACGGCCCGCCGCCGGAGCGCCGAACGCCGCCGGATCGAACCAGCGGTTGATCGTCCGTTGGTCCGCCGGCAGGTTTCCGTCTCTCAGTTGATCGGCGCGGATCGTTACGGTCGGCGCCGTGCGGGACGACGTGAAATAGGTCCCCGTCGGATCCGGTCCGCTCCACGTCGGTGTCAGAAACTGCCCCGAGTGCAGGTTGTAAATGCCGCTGATCTCCCAACCGCCCGCCAGCGCGTTCAGCCACCGCGGGGCCGAGGAGAGCCAGTGCCTGCCTTTGCCGAACGGCAGCTCGTAAACGAAATTCCCTGTGACGCGGTGTGTCGGAGTGTCCGTCGCCACAGCCACCTCGCGGTGACGGTCAAAAGCGTTTTCCAGACTCTCGCCATGGAACAGATCGTAGCGATCGCGCACGAATGCCCAAGACGCCTGGAAGTAAAGGCCGTTGGACATCTGGCGCTTGGCTTCCACGGTCAGGCCGTTGTACTGCTGGCCCGCGCCGTTCGTCCAGTATGCGATATCCGGGAAATTCGGAAACGGCCTCGGTTTGTCGACATAGGCGCGCGTGTCCGGCAGCGGCGAGTTGTAGTTGTAGCTGTAGTCCAGCTTGCGGGAGCCCGTGCCGATATAAGAGGCGCGAAACCCGGTGTTCCACTGTTGCCGCTCGATCGTGAAGTTGTACTGCATGCTGTAAGGCGTGCGCAGATTGGGGTTCACGGCGGCCGGCAGCGCGATCGAACCTGGCCCCGCGACGCCGCCGGCGGGGAACACGCGTGGAAAAATCACGTCGGGGTTGGCCGCCGGGTTGGTGTAGCTCGGTTCGTTCAGTACGAACGGAATTCCCGCGCCGGTCGGATTCCGCGGCGACACATCGTAATACACCCCGAAGCCGGCGCGAAACACCGTGTTGTTGTCCCACGGACGGTACGCGGCGCCGATGCGCGGCGCGAAGTTGTTACGGTCCGTGCGCATCAGGGTATGCGCCGGCAGACCCACGCTGCTGGCTTCCGCGATGCTGACGTAGTTCTTCGGGAATAACGCGCTCACGCGAGGCAGCGCGCCGTCCTCTACGATGATCTTTCCGGTCGCGACGTCGAACAGCGACGTCGTGTTGCGGCCGTCGTTCCAGGGCGGATGCAGTTCATAGCGAACGCCCAGATTGAGCGTCAGCCGCTGGCTTACCTTGAAATCGTCGGTTGCGAAGAAATCGTACTGCCAGCGGTTGCGGTCCTGCGGCAGCGGCGCGAAGGCGCGTGAGACCGTCGTCGGAATCCCCAGCAGGAAATCCGCGTATGGGCTTCCCTGGTTGGCGATGCCGGCGCCGGTGAAACGGTTGGAGAAGGAAACGCTGCCGAAAAGATTCGGGTTGGCGATCACCTGGTCCCATTCGACGCGCTCCAGGTTGGCGCCGAACTTCACGTTGTGCCGCCCGTGGAACCAACTGAGATGCTCCTGAAAGTCTTCCAGGTGATTGCGGAAACCCGGATCCTGCGTGTCGGTCTGCGAGATTCCCTGCAAGCCCAAACCCGTGAAATTCACTTTGAAGATTCCGGCCATGTCGGGCAGATCGGACGCCAGCCCCGTCAGTCCCAGTTCCTTCACCAGCGCCAGGCCATTAACCGGACCGTGTATCGGATTGTTGTTCAAGGCGAATCCATAACGGAATTCGCTCAGCAGGTTTGACTTGAAAACGTGCGTGTAGGACGCCGAGACCGCGCGGTTGTTGCGAACCTGGTCGCGCGTCCCGATCGTCGGCAGGTTGCCTTCATAGGGACGGTTGTACGACCGCTGAAACGTGAACCGGCCGAACACCGAGTCCTTGTCGGAGAAATGATGATCGCCGCGGGCGGTGACCAGCGTGGCCGGATCCCACGGCCGGCTCTTGGTTTCGCGATAATTCTGGCTCTGCAGCGCCGTCGAGCTGCCGAAGTTCGGCAGCGGGTAAAAGCGGTCCTGCAGTTTCTGCGAGACGGCATTGATCCGGCTCGCCGGAATCCGGTTGCCGGGGAATGGCGACCCGTTCTGCGGGTCATAGATTATCGTGCTGCCGAGTCCCGAGAAATCGCCGGTGCGCCACGAGGCCAGCGGCACGGTCGGGTTCAGAAGCTGGTTGGTGTTGCTGCCCTGGCCGGTCTCGTACGAGACGAAAAAGAAGCTCCGGTTTTTTCCGTGATAGATCCCGGGTATCCAGACCGGGCCCCCGAGGCTTGCCCCGGGAAGGTGATTGATACCGGTCGGCCGCGCCGGCGAAAACGGATTGCGCGCCAGAAAGACCGGTGTCCGATAGTAATCAAACACATTCCCGTGCAGCGCGTTGGAGCCGGATTTCGAAATCACGGTGATCTGGCCCAGCGGTCCGAATTCCGCGCTGTTGTTGGCCGAATCGACCTTGATCTCCTGAAACGATTCGACGAAGTTGCCGAACGGCCCGATCGAATTGTCGTCGACGCCATCGCTCATCGTCGTGCCGTCCATGGACCAGTGCGCCTGGTTATTCCGGCTGCCGGCGATACGGATCGCGCCATCGCTGCCCTGCAACACGTTGGGCGACAGCGGCAGGTACGCGAACAAGCCGCGCGCATTGACCGGCAGCGCGCGCACGATGTCGGCGCTCTTCACGTCGTTGATGCGCCCGGTCTCGGTCTCGATCAGCGTGGCGCCCGCGGTGACTTCTACGCGCGTGCCGGTGTCGCCCACCTGAAGGACGGCGTCGACGCGCCGTAAGTCGCGCGAGACGAGCGCGATGTCCCGCGCCACGAATTCCTTGAATCCGGGCGCCTGAATCCGCACCTCGTAGGAGCCTTCCTTCAATTGCGGAATGATGTAAATGCCGTCCCCATTCGATTCCGCCGGAAACTCGATAGTCGTCCCGGTATGGACCGCAATGATTTTGGCCTTGGGCACGGCGGCGCCGGAGGCGTCCGAAACCGACCCGGTAATGGTTGCGAAGGTAGTCTGCGTGTACGCGGGTCCGCAAGCAAGCAGCAGCGCAAGACACGACACGACGGGTAATCCTGAAGGTTTGTGATGCAACGTACAGTCTCCTGAAGAGTGGAGGACATTGTAACATATCCCCACGGCGAGTTCGCGAACCCGGCAAGCCCCGGAGCCAAGGTTCCGCCAAACGCCAACCTCCCCTTGCTTACCGAGAGAAGTTGCCGTATACTCATCTCGGATACCGATATGAGTAAACCGAACGACCTTGTCCAGGGCACCCTGGACCTGCTCCTCCTGAAAATCCTGGCGCTGGAGCCGTTGCACGGGTGGGCGATCACTCTCCGGCTGAAATCCATCTCCGGAGACGTTCTGCAGGTCAGCGAAGGATCCCTCTACCCCGCACTGCACAAGTTGGAGCAGGAAGGCTGGATCACGGCCGAATGGAAGCAGACCGAGAATAACCGGCGCGCGAAGTTCTATTCACTCACTCGCCTCGGCAGGAAACAGCTCGAATCGGAAGCGGCGAACTGGCAGCGGCTGTCGGCAGCCATTTCGCACGTCATTCAGCTTTCGGAGGTTTAGGACCAGCCATGCGGATCGAACACTGGTGGTTCACGGCGCAGTTGCGGGTCAGGTCCATCCTGCGCCGGAGCCGGGTGGAACAGGAACTCGAAGAGGAACTGCAGTTTCACCTGGAGCACAAGATCGAAGAAGGCGTCGCGCATGGGCTCTCTCCCAAAGAGGCGCGCCTGGCGGCGTTGCGCGCGATGGACGGGCTGGAGCAACGGAAAGAGGAGATGCGAGACATGCGCCGGATTCACTGGTTGACGGACTTCGTCGACGATGTGCGCTATGCCATCCGGAGCCTGCGGCGCACCCCCGGACTGACGGCATTGGTCGTCATCACACTGGCGCTGGGGATCGGGTTCACCTCGACGAGCTTCAGCGGCGTGGATGCTCTGATCTTCCGGCCCTACCCGGTGCCGCATGCGGGGGAGTGGTCACTCTGGTGGGCACTTCACGCGACAGCAGCTACGACAATTTCTCGTATCGCGAATACCTGGACATCCGCGGGCATACGAGGAGTTTCGACGGCGTGATCGCCAACACCGGCCTGGGGACCGTGGGCTTCAGCGCCGATCCGGGCGCATCGCCGCGGGCCAGGGCCGGAATGATGGTCTCCGGCAACTACTTCCGTGTGCTGGGCGTCGAGCCGCGGCTGGGGCGCGGGTTTCGGGACAATGAAGATCAGGCGCCCGGCCGCGATGCCGTGGTGGTGCTGGGCCCGGACTTCTGGAAGAACGAATTCGCGAGCGACCCTGCGGTGGTGGGCCGGACGGTTCGTTTGAACGGCAGGGACTTCACGGTGATCGGCGTGGCCCCGGAGTCGTTCCCCGGAATGCAGATCTTCGCCAATCCCGATTTCTACACGCCGCTCGCCATGGCGCCGGTGTTCTCGACCAATCCGCGGAAACACTTCTTCGAGGACCGCGACGATCGGGAGTTGAGCGTCAAAGCGCGCTTGCGGGCGGGCGTGACGCAGCGCCAGGCGCAGAACGAACTGACGCTGCTGGCGAGAGGCTTCGAACGGGATTATCCGGAGCTCAATCGAAATCGCGGCGCGGCGGTGCGCACGCAGTTCGAAATGCTCACTCGAACCGACACCGATGCGAGTCCCTGGAAGTTCATGGTGATCTTGGGTATCCTCACGCTGTCGGTCCTGCTGGTGGCGTGCACGAATGTGGCGGGACTGCTGTTGAGCCGTGCCCGCTCCCGAACCCGCGAGATCGCCGTGCGATTGGCGATGGGCGCCGGGCGATTCCGGCTGATCCGCCTGCTGTTGACAGAGAGCCTCATCTTCGCATGCCTGGGCGGGGCGGGAGGGCTCGCCATAGCGTACGTCAACATCAGTTTCTTCGTGAAGGTCACGATTCCGGCGGAGTTGCCGGTGAAACCACCGTTCCGCATGGATGCGCGCGTCATGTTCGCCTGCCTCGCGCTGTCGCTGCTGAGCGCGGTTGTCTGCGGCCTCGCTCCGGCGTTGCAGAGTGCCGGTGCGGACCTGATGACCGGACTCAAGGCGGCCGATGTCGATCTGCCTGGGCGCAAACGCCTGTGGGCGCGCAATGCGCTGGTGGTGGCGCAGGTGTCGACCTCCCTGATGCTGCTGATGGCGGCGTTCCTTATGGTGCGGGGCTTCAACCAGAGCTTGGCTGAGGGAGCTCCATTCCTCAAGGATCGATTGCTGCTGGTGAGGTTCGATCCGCGAATGGTGCAGTACAACGAAGCTCAGACACAACACTTTTATAAGCAGCTGACGGAACGCGTGCGGATGACGGCGGGCGTGCAAGGCGCGGCCCTGACGCAGAATCCACCGTTGGCGCTGGAGAGGTTTGACGCCGTCACCTTCGTGCCGGAAGGGTTCCAGATGCCGCGCGATCGCGAAAACTTCATCTCCACCATGGACACCGTGGACGAAGGGTACTTCGACACGATGGGCGTGCCGATCGTGCGCGGCCGGGGCTTCCGGGCGTCCGATACGGCGGATGCGCCGCGTGTAGCCGTGGTGAACGGCCAGTTCGCGAAACACTACTGGCCGGGCGCCGATGCCGTGGGCAAGCGCATCCGGCTCGAGAAGCGCGGCGGCGCTCCGGTGGAAATTGTCGGAGTGGCCGAGACCATCAAGTAGCGAAGCCCGTCGGAGAAGCCCATCGACTTCGTGTATCTGCCCCTGGCGCAGCATCCTGTGCCGCGAATGGTGCTCCTGGTGCGGTCGAGCGGCGACCCGCTGCAATGGGTGCAGCCCGTCAAGGAGGTGGTGCGGGCGCTCGATCCGAACCTGCCGATGTTGCAGACGAGGTCTTACGACGACCTGTACCGGTACAACGCGGTGGATGGTCCGGGAATTGCCACCAGGTTGATCGGCGCGATGGGCGCCGTGGGCCTGCTGATGGCAATAGCCGGGTTGTACGGCCTGATAGCGTACAACGTGAGCCGTAGAACCCGCGAGATCGGCATTCGCATGGCGCTGGGCGCGGGGCCGTCCGACGTGCTGCGCCTGATGATGGGCAAGGGCTTGGTGCTGGTGGGGATCGGAACGGCGATCGGGCTGGCGATGGGTTTCGGAGTCGAGCGCCTGCTCAAGACGGCGTTATTCAATACGGGCGGAGTCGACATGGTGGTCTATGTAGTGGTTGTGCCGTCGATGGTGCTGGTGACGATGCTTGCGGCGTGGCTGCCGGCACGGAGAGCCTCCAGCATCGCGCCCACACAGGCGCTGCGGTACGAGTAGTGCTCGCGGTATCGCCCGGATGCCATGGCTGGAGGGCTGGCTATCGATAACACGGGACGTCGTTGTCGGTCGCAAACAAGGAACTTAGACGGTTGTCGGAACGGGTTGTGTCCGGGTTGAAACGTGCCAACGCGCAGGGCAAGGTGCTATGATGCGCGATGTCACATGCGCTCCAAGCCGGCTTCATAAGTACAGGCTTCTCAGTAGTAGCCAGAGGACGGTGGCTTGCGAGGCGCGGAAGAGGAGACCTCATGAGGGCGCCCCGGACCTACTGTCGGCTCCTGGCCTCAATAACACTTTCGATTCTGGCCATGCAGTCTCGCGCCGCGATGCCGGCGCGCCGAACGCTGCGGCCGGCAGAGAAGCCGGTTGCGCAATCAGCGCCTGCCGCACCGGACCGCGGCTACGGAAAACTGCCGCTGGCATTTGAGCCCAACCTTGGGCAGACGGATTCGCGAGTGCGTTTTCTTGCGCGCGGCGGCGGGATGACAACCTTCTTCACCGACACCGAAATGGTGATGGTGCTCAGCCGCAGCCGTAAGCCGAAGAAGCCGGAACGACCGGGACCGCGCGAGGCCGAACCAGGCCAGATAGAGCAATCCATCGTGCGCATGCGGCTGGAGCATGCAAACCGGCCGCGACGGGCGGCCGGCCTGGAAGTGCTGGCCGGGGTCAGCAACTACTTTATCGGCAACGATCCCGCCAAATGGCGCACAGATATCCCGCACTTCGGGCGTATCGAGTATGAAAGCGTGTATCCGGGAATCGATTTGGTCTGGTATGGCAACCAGCAGCGGCTCGAATACGACTTCATGGTGGCGCCAGGCGCGGATCCGCGGCAGATACAGATCGCGTATGAGGGTGTGGAGTCGTTGGAGGTAGATGCCGGTGGAGACCTGGTGCTGCACACGTCGATAGGCGACCTGCGGCAGCAGAGGCCGTCCGTGTATCAGCAGGTGGGCGGCAGGCAGGTAGAGGTGGGAGCGCGGTATTCGATCGTGGCCGGGAATCGGGTCGGTTTTGCGCTGGCTCGGTATGATCGGGCGCGGGAGTTAAGGATTGATCCGGTGGTGCTGTTTTACTCCACTTATCTGGGCGGAAGTGGCTTGGATTACGCCGCTGCGATCGCTGTCGACGGAAAGGGGTCATCCTATGTCACTGGCAGCACTTATTCGCCCAACTTCCCCGCGCAGCCGCTGTACCAGACGGCCGGAACTGTTTTCGTGACCAAACTGACGCCGCTGGGCGACGGCTTGGTTTACTCCACCTACCTCGGTGGAGGCAATGGCGATTCCGGGTTGGGGATCGCCGTGGACGCGTCGGGTTCGGCCTATATCACGGGCTCCACAAAATCGGCCGATTTCCCCACACAGTCGCCATACCAGGCGGCACTCCGCGGAGGTGTCAATGCTTTCGGCGCCAAAGACTCCAATGCTTTCGTGACCAAACTGGCGCCTGCGGGAAACCTGCTCGTATACTCGACTTATCTGGGTGGGAGCGGTAACCCATATGGCGGCGACTCGGGCGCTAGCATCGCGGTAGATGGTTCGGGCTCCGCTTACGTCACCGGGGCCACCGCGTCGATCGACTTCCCTACTCAATCGCCATTCCAGGCGACTTTCCGGGGGGGATACTACGTGCCCTCTCAAAATAGCATCCCCAACGCGTTCGTGACCAAGTTCACACCGGCGGGCAATGCGCTGGTATATTCCACCTATCTGGGCGGTAGCGGTAACATACTTTACGGTGGCGACTCGGGCGCCGGGATCGCGGTAGATTCGTCAGGGTCGGCCTATGTCACGGGGGGCACCTCTTCGATCAACTTCCCCACCCAATCGCCGTACCAGGCGGCGCTCCGCGGTCCGCGGAACGCTTTCGTGACAAAACTGACGCCGGCGGGCAACGAGCTGGCATACTCCACTTATCTGGGTGGGGGCGCAAATGACTCGGGCGCCGGGATCGCTGTGGATGGGTCGGGCTCAGCGTACGTCACGGGGTCCACCTCTGCGAACAACTTCCCGACCCAATCGCCGTACCAGGCGACGCTCCACGGCGTCCCAAACGCTTTCGTCACGAAGTTTGCGGCGGCGGGCAACGCACTATCGTATTCCACATATCTGGGCGGAAGCAACGGCGATTCCGGCAGAGGAATTGCGGTGGATGGGGCAGGGTCAGCTTACGTCACGGGGGACACGGCTTCGAGCAACTTTCCCGTACAGTTGCCCTACCAAGGCGCGCTCGGCGGACCCACGAACGCCTTCGTGACGAAGTTCACCCCGGCCGGCAACTCGCTGTCGTACTCCACGTATCTGGGCGGTAGCGGTGCGGTAATCGTACACATTGCTTCCGGTGATACTGGCTATGGTATCGCGGTAGACCAGTCGGGCTCGGCATATGTCGCGGGCGCGACCGTTTCGTATAACTTCCCCACCCAGGCGCCGTACCAGGCAAGCCTAAGCGGAACCGAAGACGCCTTTGTGACGAAGTTGTTGGTGTCCGTAGCCAGCCTCAGCATCGAGAAGACGCATGTAGGAAACTTCGCGCCGGGACAGGTCGGGGCGACATATGTTGTGACCGTATCGAACACGGCTACGGCAGCTCCGACGGCAGGCATTGTGACGGTGACAGAAACAATCCCGGCCGGAATGACGCTGGTGTCGATGTCGGGCACGGGTTGGACGTGCCCGTTGGGCGGGACCACATGTGCACGGAGCGATCCGCTGAACGGTGGCGTGAGCTACCCCGCGATCACAGTGACGGTCAACGTGGCGAGTAACGCGGCTACCCTGATCACGAATCACGTGAGTGTGTCGGGCGGCAGTTCGCCCGGCGCCAGCGCCGCCGATACGACGATCGTGTCAACCTGTACGCCGGTGGTGTCTCCCACGTCGCCGGGAATTGCTGCAGCAGCGGGCACTTTGACGCTTGCCCTCAGCCCCGGCTCCTGTGGGTGGGCGGCAACGTCCAGCGTTTCTTGGCTGACGCCGGCCTCGGCGTTCGGAACCGGCGGCACATTGAGCGTGGCAGTAGCAGCCAATACGACTGGCACACAGCGTAGCGGCACGCTCACCGTCGCCGGTCAGACCGTCATCGTGACACAGAGCGCGAATAATTCCACGAAAATCCCCTCTTTGGTGTCGCTCAGTCCTTTCCAGGGGACCGGCCCCAATGCTGCCCTCACCTTGGTCTATGGCCACCCCAACGGATGGGCCGCCATCCAGAGCGCCGAATTCATTGTGAATCCCCGCTGGGAGCCCACCAATCGCTCCGGAGGCTGCTATGTCAAATACGCTCCCGTCACCGGCCTGTTCACGCTGATCTCTGACGATGGCGCCGGCATAGCCGGTACGGCCGCCCCGGGCTCCTCCACGAGCATTTCCAACAGCCAGTGCATTCTCAACGCCGCCGCTTCCTCCGCCACCGGCAACGGCGCCACGCTGACCCTGGTCGCCGCGCTTACCTTCTCGGCGTCTTTCAGCGGCCAGCGCCACATCTGGATGCAGGCGGTCGATGACAACAACCTCAGCACCAACTGGCTGGTTTACGGCGTATGGTTCCCGACGCAGCGCAGTGTAAATGCGATTCCGTGGTATCGCATTTACGATCCGTTCTCGAAATCCTTCCTCTACTCGGCGGACCAGAATGAGTACAACACCCTGGGTGCTCGCGGCTTTACCCTCCAAGGCGTCTCGGGTCTGGCTATGGACAGCCCCACGACGGTGGGCGGTGTTTCCAATCTTCCTTATTACCGCGTTTTTGTGACCTCCAACGGCAGTCACTTTTGGACATCGGATCGCAACGAGTACCTGACATTAATCAATCAGCAGCAGGCATACGTGGGTGAAGGAGTGGGCGCATTCGTCATGCCTTACATCAACGTGCAGGGGCAGGTTTCGCCGCCGGTGGCAAACTCGATTCGATTCTGGCGCGCGGCGTATCAAGGCGCAAACCTCCACTTCTGGACCTCCGATCCCGACGAGTACAACGGGACGCATGGCAAGCAGCTTCCCACCGGTTACGTCGGGGAAGGGGTCGCATGCTACATCTTCCCGGCCAGCGGGGCGCAACTGACTGGCAATGCCGCGGTGAGCTTCGCCCCCGTAGATGCGGCAGCGGATGACGGTGGGCCAGCAGAGATCTCGCCAATGAGTGGCGTGAATCCGTCGATTCTCGGAACCAACCAGTACGGCAAAGGGAACGCGCAGGCCCGGAACGAAGACGGCACAGCGAACAGTCCGGAGCACCCGGCGCCGCGGGGATCTGCGGTGACGCTATACACGACGGGATTCCGGGCGAACGGCTTGCCCATCGAGGTGCATATCGGTGGCCGGCCGGCGGAGGTGATCTCTACGCACATCTCGGCAACCAGGGCGGGTGTGGTTGAAGTGCAGCTACGAGTTCCGGAGGCGCTTGAACCCGCCGACTTCCATCCCGTCGTACTGCACGTGGGGAATGCCTTCAGTCAACCGGGCGTCGGGTTGGCGGTTCACTGAAGATGACGGCGGGACTAGGCTCCAATCCGTACACCTGCGAGCGGCTGCCTGCACACATGGCAGCATTCCGCCAACGAGAAGAATCGCCGCCACGCTCCGGGTCCGATTTACACTTTGACGCCCAGATCCTCCCACCGCACCATCTTCTCCTTCGACATCGCCTCATGCCCGAGCATCGCGGTCAGCGCGGCCGTGGCCCCAATCGTAATGTCTGAGGGATTCTTGCCGCCGCTCGTCACCGCCGCATAAAACGCGACGATGTGGGCGTGCGGATTGTCGGGCCCTTTCTCCGCCAGCGCGCTCGCCGCGCCGCCCTGCGCCAGCGGATAGAGCATCGCCGGTCCCGCCATCAGATCGACCGCGCCTTTCGTCCCGTAAACATAGATGTACTGCCCGCCCAGCGGCAGCCCTCGCGGATGGAAGACGTTTTGCGTGAAGGACATCTTCACACCCTTGTCGTATTCGTAGACCAGGCTCCCCGAATCGTAGATGGTGCGTCCCGGAGGGTCGTTCTTGTACAGCATGATTCCCCCGAATCCCGTGGCCCGCAGCGGACGCCCGCCCAGGACCCAGTTGCAGAGGTCGAGATTGTGCACCGACTGCTCGATCAGATATCCGCCCGATTTCGACACGTCGAAATACCAGTCGCCCGACGTGCCGTCATGCGGCAGGTCGGCCGGGGCGTGCCGCTGCGCCTTGATCATGATGACGTCGCCGATCGCTCCCCCGTGAATCTTGCCGACCGCTTCCGCCAACAACCTCTGCGAGCGCAACTGCTGTCCGGCCGTGAAGACGCGATTGGACGCCTTCGCGGCCTCCACGACCGCTTTCACTTGCGGTGGCGTGACGCCCACCGGCTTCTCGCAATACACATGTTTCCCGCTCTTCAGCGCCGCGACCGCCATTTCCGAATGGAGATAGGGCGGCGTAGCCACATAGACCGCGTCGATATCCTTCCGGTCGACGATCTGACGCCAGTCCGTATACGTTTTCGGATTGTCGCGATGCGCCGTGGTCGCCGCCTTGTCCAGACGGTCGGGCTTGATGTCGCACAACGCGGCGACTTCGGCATTCGGCTGCTCCAGAACGCCCTGCAGCAGGTACGACCCACGATTGCCCGTCCCGATCAGCGCGGTGCGAACTTTGCCGGCGGTTTGACCCCAGGCAGTCTGCGCGGCGGCGGCCGCCGAGGTCATCAAGAAGCGTCTGCGTTGGACATCCATGTCGAAATTGGAACATAGTTCACGGCCGGTTGCAGGCATGACTCCCGGTCCGCAGCCTCGGCTCCAGTGGCTCGAATCGCCCCCTCCGCGCGCCGAACCCCGGGAAGATGACTCGCCGTCAACCCACCAACTCCGCTCGTTTATACTGGTCAGTTCATGTGGAAACGAGTCCTCCTGAGCCTCCTCGCCGCGCTGATCCTAATTCCCGCCGGCGGGTTGGCATACCTCTACTTGCGGAAGCCCGCCCAGGCGGCGCCGTCTTCGCTTACAGTAGCCATGACGCCCGAGCGCATCGCCCGCGGCAAGTACCTTTTCGAGAATCTCGCCGACTGCGACGGCTGCCACTCGCAACGCGATTTCTCACGCGTGGACGGCCCCGTCGTGCCGTCCGGACGGGGGCAGGGAAACATCCTGTCCGACCTGATTCCCGCCCTCCCCGGCGTCGTCGTCGCCTCCAACATCACTCCCGATGTGGAAACGGGCATCGGCGCGTGGACCGACGGTGAGAAGATCCGCGCCATCCGCGAAGGCATCGGCCGCGACGGCCGCGCGCTCTTTCCGATGATGCCGTATGAATCCTTCCGCCATATGAGCGACGCCGATGTCGAGTCCCTCGTGGCCTACATGAACAGCCTGGCCCCGGTGCGGAATCCGTTGCCCACCACCCAACTGAAGTTTCCCGTGAACCTCATGATCAAGGGCGCGCCCCAACCGGTCGCGAACGTCTCCGCGCCGGACCGGTCAGACCGTCTGAAATATGGCGAGTATCTCGTCACCCTCTCCGGTTGCGAAGGCTGCCACACTCCTGCCGAGCGCGGGCAGCCCGTCGTGGCGAAGCGGTTCTCCGGTGGCGAGAAGTTCGAAGCGCCGTCGCTGGGCACAGTGGTCAGCGCCAACATCACTCCGGACATCGAGACCGGCATCGGCAAGTGGAGTGAAGAGTTCTTCCTGAAGAAGTTCTACGACTTCAAGGATTATGCGGTGAATGGCTCGCCGAAGATGTCCGGCCGCGAGCAGTTCACTTTAATGCCGTGGCTCGCCTTCTGCCAGTTGCCGCCCGAAGATCTCGGCGCAATCTACACGTACCTACGCACGGTCAAACCGCTCCACAACGCGGTCGAAACCCATCCGAAGTAGCGCGCTACTGGCCGCGCATCTTCTGCAGGCTCTCCTTGAAATGCTGTGCGCTGTCCGAATCCATGGCGCGCAGCGCTTCCTGAGCGTCATCCAGGTCGCCGGCGCGCGCGAAGAGCACCGCCATCAGCAGCGGATTTCCCGGATGAGTGCGCCGCATCTCTTCGATGTGATCGGCGACTTCCCGTGACGCCACTTCGAACCGGGCCTCACCCGCCGGCGGCGCCGGGGAATGCACGTTCACGCCGGCGATCTTTGCGGCCACCTGCCAGTTCAACATTCCGCCGCGCGGAAGCGGCTTCGCGGGCCGCCAATCCGTCCCCGTCAGCACCGGACTCTCCGCCACCTTCTCGAAGTGCTCGTCGAACACCGAGACGACATAGCTCGTCGCGCCGTGGAGCGGCTGCCACCGGAATACAGGCCGGTCGTCCAGGACGGCCGTGCCCACCGGGCTGATCAGGTCGAAATGGACGGGGGAGGCAGGCCCCAACAGCGCGCCCCGTTTCGTGACAAGGTGGTCCAGAACCGGCGCCCGCTCCAGTTTCTGCGTCGCAATGGCCAGGTCCAGCGCTTGACGGTCGGCCGCAGGCAACGGCGCCTCGACGGATTTCTCCACTGCCGCCGTTCGAACCGCCGGCTTGTTCCGTCGTAAGACCATGGCCGATCCAGCCAGCACCAGCACCGCCGCTGCAATGCCGAGCGGCAGGCTCAGCCTCTGCCAGAGCGGCAGCACAACCGAAGCCCGCCGCCTGTCGTGCAATTCCGTCCGAAAGCGGCTCAGGTCGATGACCTCGCCCTGACACATGGAGCAATCGTTCAGATGCTCCCGCTGTTCCGGAGTGGCCAGCCCCTCGGAGCAGGCCGCCAGGGCGGCATAGTCCAGGTGACCCGAAACCTCCGCCCGAAGCGCCCTGATCTGCGAGGTCGCGTGTTCCTGCTTATATAAACGATCGCGGCAAGTGGCGCACACCTCCACGTGGCTGTCCAGCTCGAGAAGGTCGGCCGGAGCCATCGTGCGGTCGCGATAGCGAGCAAACTGCTCGTCGGTGAGATGCGCCGTCTGGTTCATGTCCTAAACAGATCGAAGCAAATCCCGCTCCGATATTACTAACTTACGATAATCGATATTTGCTACCCATTCTACGGCTTAAGCGCTCCCGGGCGGATTTTCGGAGATTAATCACCCGCTGCCGCGTCACCCCCAGGCGTTCCGCGATGGCCAGATCGTCCAACGGCAGCCGGTTCCACAGCTCCGCGAACTCTTCGGCCGGTACTTCCAGTACTTCCGCGATCTGCCGGATCCCCGCCACCCCCGTCAACGGCAGCAGCGCAACCGCCGCATTGTCGCCGCCGGCCCGCAGGTTGAGCAGCAGCGCCACCCGCTGCGCGTGCGGCAGTTCGCCGATCTGCTCCCACAACTCCCCCATCCACTTCTTCAAATCCATGCGCGCGCCCGGATCCGCGTCGCCGCTTTCCAGGTCCCGGGCGGCCTTCTCCGGCGCCGGCGGCGGATCTTCTACCCCCCAGATCTGCGCCACAATCCCCACCAGTTCGTCGAATTCGACCGGCCCCCCGAAACGGATGAAAATGGCCTTTACCAGGTCGGCGGGATGCTGTGCCGCCCGCCCCCGCGGAATGTCGTGGAGTTCCTCCCGCCACCGCGTCAGCCGCTCTCCCGACACGGGATCCCGCCCCTCCGCCTGCCATTGCGCAAAACCGCAGAGCCACGCGGTGCTGTCTTCCACCCAGATCGCGAAGCTCTTCTCCGTGGAAAGCAGGTAACGAAGCCGCGTTTTGAGCCGGTGCCGGTTCGGGTACTTGCGCCGTAAGTACTCGTTGCAGGCGTGATACGCCGCCACCGCCGTGTACCCCGAGAAGGTGCCGATCGAATCCGCCGGCGAAGCGTCCTTCATCGCCCGCAGGCGGGAGATCAACTCCACCAGCACCTCCGACGACACGTCCTCCGCGTCCTGCGACTCCGCCGCGCCTTGAAACGCCAGCTTGTACCGTACGATCTTGCGGATTCCCGGCTGCGCGTGCTCGACCACCAGGGTCTCCAGCAGGGATTCGGCGCGCTCCATATCGGCGCATTCCGCGTATTCCTGCAACAGCATGTCTGCCGGGTTCGTCACCATCACAGAGAGGCTACTGTCCATTCTTATCGGTCAGTAGTGTAGGATCCAGGCACTAGCGTATCATCAAATCTGGCAAATCCCGATGGCCGTACTCCCAGTCCTAGCCCTCTTCGCAGTCGCGCTGCCGAACGCCGTCGTCCTTCAGCCGGTGGCGAACATGTACTCCCGCCCGTCGGGCGATGCCGACGTGGTTTCCCAGGCGATCTATGGCGCCAATGTCGGCATCCTCGAAGAAAAGGACGGATGGGCCCACATCCGCACCGCCGACGATTACACCGGCTGGACGCCCCTTTCTGCCCTGCGCGCCGGCCAGCCATATGCCGCCAGGGGCCGCGTCGCCGAAGTGCGCAGCCTCTTCGCCCACGTCTACCGCGAGGCCAACGTCACCCGCCACGCCCCGGTCATCACCGTTCCCTTCGAGACCAAATTCGAGGTCATCGCCGAACCTGCCGAACAGAAGTGGCTGCAGGTCCGCCTGCCCGACGACCGCCCCGGGTGGGTGCAACTCGGAGACCTCGCCTTCGACCCCAAACCGATCGGCATCCCCGAGATGATCGCGCTCGGCAAGCGTTTTCTGGGCCTCCCCTACACGTGGGGCGGCACATCCAGCTTCGGCTACGATTGTTCCGGTTTCGCCCAGATGCTCTGCCGCCGCCGTGGCGTCTCCCTCCCGCGCGACGCGCAGCCGCAGGCAGAATGGAGCGGCGTCGTGCCCGTCGCGCGCAAGGACGTCCAGCCCGGCGACCTGCTCTACTTCGGGTCTTCCGAAAAGCGCATCACCCATACCGGCGTCTATATCGGCGAGGGCCAGTTCCTCAACGCGACCACCTTCGAGACCCCCATGGTGCGCATCGACAATCTGGACGATCCGCACTGGACCCGCCTGCTGGTGGCGATCAGGAGAACCAAATGAACCGCAGAAGATTCGTGCAGACCGCCGCGGCCGCTCCCATCGCGTCGGCATTGGCCGCCCCCGCCACGGCGCCCCCGTCCCTGACCGCCAAGATCGTGCGCCTGAACCTCCAGCACACTTGGACCACCACGATGTCGTCGAGCCAGTACCGCGACACCCTGCACGTCGCCTATTCCCGCGACGGCGTCACCGGCCACGGCGAAGGCGCCCCCATCGTGCGCTACAAAGAGGATGCCGAGGGCGCCCGTAAGGCCGTCGAGTCCGTTCGCGGCCTGCTCCTCGCCGCCGACCCGATGCAGTTCTCCAAGACCATGTCCGAGGTCTTTCGCCGCGTGAAAGGCGAGTGGGCCGGCAAGGCGGCAATGGACATCGCCTTAATGGATTGGGTCGGGCAGAAGCTCGGCATCCCGCTGTACTCCTATTTCGGCCTCGACCCCCGCGACACGCCCCTCACCACCTTTTCCATCGGCATCGACACCCCCGCCATCACGAAACAGAAGACCGCCGAGGCGGCCGCCTATCCGATCCTCAAGGTGAAGGTCGGCCTGGCAACCGACGAGCCGACCATCGAGGCCGTCCGCAGCGTCACCAAGAAACCCCTTCGCGTCGACGCCAACGAAGGCTGGAAGGACAAAGAGGAGGCCGTCCGCAAGATCAACTGGCTGGAGAAGCAGGGCGTCGAGTTTATCGAACAGCCCCTCCCCGCCGAAATGATCGAGGAAACCCGCTGGATCCGCAGCCGCGTGCACATTCCCATCATTGCCGATGAAGCCTGCCAGCACGCCTCCGATATCCCCAAGTTGAAAGAGGCGTTCGACGGCGTCAATGTGAAGCTGGACAAGAGCGGCGGGATGCTCGAAGCGTATCGCATGCTGCAGATCGCCAAGGCTCTCGGCATGAAGACGATGCTCGGTTGTATGATCTCGAGCTCCGTCTCCGTGACCGCCGCCGCCCATCTGTCGCCCCTGGTCGATTACGCCGATCTCGACGGCAACCTGCTGATCGGCAACGACCCGTTCCACGGCGTTCGCGTCGAGAAGGGAAAACTGATTCTGCCCGCGAAACCCGGACTGGGACTCACGCCGGCATAAGGCCATGCGCGATTCACTGACAGCTCTGTTGCTCCTGGCCGCAGCCGCCGGCGGGCAGGAGCCGCCTCTTCTGTCCCTCACCGGCCGCATCGATCTGCCGAACGTCACCGGCCGGATCGATCATTTCACAGCCGACGTCAAAGGCGGGCGGATCTTCGTCGCCGCGCTCGGCAATCGCACCGTCGAAGTGATCGATATCGGGGCGGCCAAGGTCACTCGAACCCTGACCGGCCTGCCCGAGCCGCAGGGCCTGTTCTACGATCCCTCGACCAATCGCCTGTTTGCCGCCTGCGCCCAGGATGGCGCCGTCAGAATCTATGACGCCGGCACGTTTCAACTCCTGGAAACCGTCAAGTTCTCCGGCGACGCCGACAATATCCGCTACGACGCCCGTAACCGCCGCATCCTCGTGGGCTACGGCGATGGCGCGCTCGGCTTCCTGGACCCCGCCGGCAGGAAGACCGGTGAGCTCGGCCTCGACGGGCACCCGGAATCCTTCCAACTCGAGAAGACCGGCGTGCGCGCCTTCGTCAATGTGCCGGATCGCAAGGAGATCCAGGTCGCGGATCTCGCCGCCAACCGGCTCCTTGCCAAGTGGCCGGTCACCTCGGCCCTGAAAAATTACCCGATGGCTCTCGATGAAGCCGGTCATCGACTGCTCGTCGGTTGCCGTTCTCCCGCACGCATGCTCGCGGTCGACACCGCCAACGGCAGGCAGACCGCCTCTGTGGAGATCGTCGGCGACACGGACGATCTCTTCTACGGCGCTGCCGCGAAGCGCGTCTACGTCGTCGGCGGCGAAGGTTTCGTCGATGTCTTCGACCAGAAGGACCCCGATCGTTTCACCAGGATCGCCCGCCTTCCCACGGCTGCCGGCGCCCGCACGGGTCTCTTCGTGCCCGAGTGGGGCAAGCTGTTCGTAGCCGCGCCCCGGCGCGGCGGCCAGGTCGCCCACATTCTCGTCTTCGCGGTCCAGCCCGGGCGATAGGCCTACCGCGCGGTTCCCGCGAAAATACCCTGAACCGGGGATAGCCCTTTTGAGCCCCCATCGATACGATCGTCTTTGGGCCTGCATGCGCTGCCCACCCTTCCCGAAAATGGAGACCGATCGGATCGACCTCGTAGAAGCCCTTCCCGCCGCAACCCTGGACGCCATCCTCCAGTTCGACACGTGCGCCATCGCCAACGCCATCGAACACTTCAGAATTCGCCTTCGGAATGAAGGGTTTACGCGGCCCGGTCTGCGCTGCTGGACCAGCGGCCCGGCGCGCTTGCTCGGCTATGCGGCCACCTGCCGCGTTCGGGCGGCGGACCCTCCCATGTCCGGAGAAGCCCATGCCGGCCGCACCGACTGGTGGCACGATATCGGCACGCTCCCCGTCCCCCGGATCGCCGTCATTCAGGATCTGGACGCCGCCGCGATGGGCGCCTCCACCGTCGGCGAGGTCCACGCGGCCATCCTCAAGGCATTTGGCTGCGCCGGCGTGATCACCAACGGCGCCGTGCGCGACCTGCCCGGCGTCAGCCGCATGCAATTTCCCATGTTCGCCTCGGCCGCCGCCGTTTCCCACGCCTACGCGCACATCGTGGACTACGGCGAACCGGTCGAGATCTTCGGCCTCACCATTCGCTCCGGCGACCTGCTCTATGCCGACGATCACGGCGTCCTCTCCATACCGCATTCCATTGCTACCAAAATCCCCGAAGTCGCGGCCGCCATTCGCGCCCGCGAACAGGAAATCGTCGACCTCTGCCAATCCCCGGAATTCTCCATGGAAAAACTCCTGAAAGCCGTTCAACCCAAATGAGGAATTACATCCCCCCTACGGCCGCCACCCTGCTCCTCGCCGCCGCCGTCTTTACCTCCGCCTGCGCGCGGCACGACGCCGTGGAGGCCAGCGCTGCCAAACCCGCGGAGCCCCCGGCCGTCGCCGTCGCCAAGGCGGCCACCGAAGACTTGTCGCACGGCCTCATGCTGACGGCCGAGTTCAAGCCCTACCAGGAAGTCGACGTCATGGCGAAAGTCGCGGGCTACATCAAGCAGATCAATGTCGATGTCGGCGACCGCGTGCGGCAGGGGCAGCTTCTCGCCACTCTCGAGATCCCCGAAATGGCGGACGATCTGACCCGCGCCGACGCCGCCGTCGTGCGCGCCCGCGCCGAAGTCACCAGGGCCCGTGACGAGTTGCAGCGGGCCGAGTCCGCTCACAGCATCGCCCATCTCTCCTTTCAACGCCTCTCCGCCGTTCTGGCGAAGAAGCCCGGACTCATCGCGCAGCAGGAGATCGACGAGGCGCAAAGCCGCGACCTCGTCACCGAGGCGCAGATCGCCTCCGCGAAATCCGCCCTCGCGGCCGCCGAAGAGCAGGTCAACGTGAACTCGGCCGACACCAAAAAGGTCAAGACCATGCTGGAGTACACCCGCGTCACCGCCCCCTTCGACGGTGTCATCACGAAGCGCTTCGCCGACACCGGCTCCATGATTCAGGCCGGCACCGCGTCGCAGAGCCAGGCGATGCCGGTCGTCAAGCTCTCCGAGAACTCCACCCTGCGGCTCATCCTCCCCGTCCCCGAATCGGCCGTTCCGACCGTGCACATCGGCCAACAAGTCGCCGTCCGTGTCCCCAGCCTCAATCGATCCTTCCCCGGCCGCGTCGATCGCTTCACCGGCAAGCTCTCCTCGGCCACCCGCACCATGGACACCGAAGTGAAAGTCCCCAATCCCAGCCTGGTTCTGATCCCCGGCATGTACGCTGAAGTCGATCTGACCGTCGCGAAGCACGCCCGTGTTCTCGCGATTCCCTCCGCCGCCCTCGATGCCAACCATCAGGTGATGGTGATCGGACCGAACAATCGCGTCCAGATGCGCAAGCTCGAAACCGGCCTCGAGTCTTCCGACAGGATCGAAGTGCGCAGCGGCTTGAACGAAGGAGACTTGGTCGTCATCGCCGGGCGCGCGGGCCTGCAAGCCGGCGAAGAGGTCAAGCCGCGCATCGCGGCCCTCTCGGCGGTGAAGGAGTAGCGATGTCGGGCTTCGCCATCCGCAATCCATACTTCATCGTCGTCATCTGCCTCTTCATTGCGGTCCTCGGCGTCACCAGCCTCGCGCGCATGCCCATCGACATGTTCCCGTCGATGAACATCCCCGTCGTGGTGGTCGCGACCTTCTATTCCGGCATGCCGCCCGAACAGATTGAGACCGACATCACCAGCCGCTTCGAGCGCTTCTTCACGCTCGGCAGCGGCATCGAGCACATCGAATCGCGGTCGCTCCCGGGCGTTAGCGTCATCAAGGTCTATTTCCAGCCCGGGACCAATCCCGATTCCGCCGTCACGACGATTTCCAACCTCGCGATGGCCCAGTTGCGCCGGCTCCCGCCCGGCACCCTGCCGCCCGTCGTGCTCAAGTTCGACGCCTCCAGCCTGCCCGTCTGCCTCGTGACCTTCAAGGGCGAAGGGCTCAATGAGACCGCCCTCCGCGACCTCGCGCAGTTCCAGGTGCGCAACCAGATCGCCAGCGTTCCCGGCGCCAGCGTGCCGCAGCCGTTCGGCGGCCGCTACCGGCAGATCATGGTCTATGCCGACCCCTACAAGCTCGAAGCCCACCAGTTGAGTCTGATGGACGTGGTCCGGTCGCTCAACAATTCCAACCTGATCCTCCCCGCCGGCGACGTGCAGCTCGGCTCGCTGGATTACAGCATCTATACCAACAGCCAGTTGCGCACCGTCAACGAGATCGACGACCTTCCCATCAAGACCGTCGGGCACGCGCCGGTCCGCGTGTCCGACATCGGCTACGCCAGGGACGCGCAGCAGATTCAGACCAACCTGGTCCGCGTCGACGGCCAGCCCTCCGTCTACCTCCCGGTCTTGAAACAGGGCGGCGACACCAACACCATCGAAGTCGTCGACGGCATCAGGAAGGCCGTCGACCACCTGGTCGATGTCCCCAAGGAGCTGGTCCGCAAAGTCGTCTTCGACCAGTCCGCCTTCGTCAAGACAGCCATTGAAACCCTCCTCCACGAAGGCGCGATCGGGTTGGTCCTGACCTCGATCATGATCCTGGTCTTTCTCGGCAGCATGCGCGCCACCATCGCGGTCTTTTTCTCGATTCCCCTATCGGCGCTCGCCGCCTTCATCGCCCTATCCATGGGCGGCGGATCGATCAACAGCATGGTGCTGGGCGGGCTGGCGCTGGCGTTTTCCCGCCTGATCGACAATTCCGTCGTCGTCCTTGAAAATATCTACCGCCATCTGGAGATGGGCGAGAGTCCGGCCGTCGCCGCGGAGAAGGGCGGGCGGGAGGTGGCCCTGCCGGTCCTTTCGGCCACGCTGACCACGGTCGTCGTCTTCTTTCCCGTCACCTTCCTGTACGGCGTCAGCAAGTTCCTCTTCTCCGCGCTGGCATTGGCGGTGGCGCTGTCCCTGTTCGCCTCGTACGCGGTGGCGATGACCGTGGTGCCGCTGTTCTGCGCGCGTTTCATCAAAGCTCCGGCCCACCACGGCACTCCTTCGTCGGAATTGGAGGTGACTGTCGATCACGCCGAGGGCCGCCGCAGCTTCGGCGAGCGCTTCAACGTCTGGTTCAACAACGGGTTCGAGGGTTTCCTCCGTGTCTATGACGGGATCGTCGGCGCCGTTTTGCGCTGGCCCGGGTTCACGCTGGCCGTTTCCGGCGCCGCCTTTGCCGCCACCTTGCTGATCTTCCCGCTGCTCGGACTCTCCTTCTTCCCGCGCACCGATGCCGGGCAGTTCGTCATCAACCTGAAGGCCCCGAGCGGCACCCGTTTGGCCGTCACCGAGAACGAAGTGGAGAAGGTCGAAAACCTCATCCGACAGGTGATTTCGCCCGAAGATTTGGGCATAATCGTCGCAAATATCGGTTCTACACCCGATTTTTCGGCCATTTACACCACAAATTCGGCCATGCACACGGCATTTGTGCAGGTAAGTTTGAAGGAAGACCACAAGGTCGGCAGCTACGATTACATGCGCCGCGTCAAGGAAAAGATGCAGGATGAGCTGCCCGAACTGACCGTCTATTTCCAGTCCGGCGGCCTCGTCGACGCCGTTCTCAACATGGGGCTGCCCGCGCCCATCGACGTCCAGGTCGCCGGCAGCAACATGGAGCGGTCCTATGCCACCGCCGTCAAGCTCTCCGCGCAGATCCGAAACATCCCGGGCGTCGCCGACGTTTTCATCCCCCAGGATATCGATTACCCCGCCCTGCAACTCGACGTCGACCGCATGCGCGCCAGCGAGATGGGGCTCGACCAGCGCGAGGTCGTCAATAACGTCATTACCGCGCTCACCTCCAACGGCATGATCGCACCCAGCTTCTGGATCGATCCGAAAACCGGCAACGACTACATGCTCACGGTGCAGTATCCCGAGCGCCAGGTCAAGACGCTCGGCGATCTCCGCGCCATTCCGCTACGCGGCCCGGGCGATCCCCGCCCGACCCGCCTCGACATGGTCAGCCATGTCAGCCGCATCACTTCCCCCACCGAAGTCGACCACTACCAGTTGCGCCGCACCACCGACATCTACGTCCGTCCGCTCGGCGAGGATCTGGGGAAGATCGCCACGGCCATCGACGGTATCATTGCCCGCGCCGGCGCGCAGCAGGGGTTGACGATCACCCTGCGCGGCATGGTGCAGGGCATGCGCGTGTCGTTCTCCAGCTTTGCTGTCGGCCTGTGCCTGGCGGTGGTGTTGCTGTACCTGATCCTGGTCGCCCAGTTCCAGTCGTTCGTCGATCCCTTCATCATTCTCATCGCCGTTCCGCCCGGTCTGGCCGGGGTGATTCTGACCCTCTGGCTCTCCGGGACCACGCTCAACGTCATGTCGCTGATGGGTGTGGTGATGCTGGTCGGAATCGCCGTTTCCAACAGCATTCTGATCGTGGAATTCACGCGGCACCTGCGCGGCGAAGGGATGCCGGTTCGCGAGGCCGTCGCCATGGCGTGCCGCGTGCGATTGCGTCCCGTGCTGATGACGTCGCTCGCCACCATCATCGGGCTGCTGCCGATGGCGTTGAAGCTCGGCGCGGGCAGCGAGGCGTACGCGCCCCTTGCCCGCGCGATTCTCGGCGGCCTCAGCGTGTCGGTGATGTTAACGGTTTTTCTGGTTCCGGCCGCGTATGTTCTGGTCTACGGCCGCCGCCTGCAGAGGTCTCATTAACCATGCGTTCCTTGCTCTTATTCCTTGCCGCGATCGTTCCCCTGTCGGCGCAAACCGCGCCGCCGCGCCTCACGCTCGGCCAGGCGCAACAATTGGCGCTCCGCAACAACCCGCAGTTTTCGGCCGCCAAATACAACGCCGCGGCCGCCTACCAGGTGGCGCCGCAGTATAAGTCCGCCTATGCTCCGAGCGTGACCGGCAACCTCACCGGCGTCGGCGCCGATAACGGCAGCCGCCTCGCCGCCGGCGGCTTGAACAACCCGGTCGTCTACAACCGCGTGGGCTCGGGCCTGGCGGTCGGCCAGATGATCACCGACTTCGGCCGCACCGGCAACCTGGTGGCGATGGCCAAACTTCAGGCATCGGCCCAGGACCAGGTGTCCGAGACCACCCGCGCCCAGATCCTTCTCAACACCAGCCGCGCCTTCTTTGCCGTGCTGCGCGCGCAGGCCGTGTTGAAGGTGGCCAACGAGACGGTCGCCGCGCGGCAGACCGTGGCAGACCAGGTGAGCGCGCTGGCCGAGAGCAAGCTCAAATCCACGCTCGACGTCAGCTTCGCCAACGTCAACCTCGCCGGCGCCAGGCTGATCCTGGCGGAAGCGCTGAACGACCTCAAGGCGGCCGAAGCGGATCTGGCCGCGTCGATGGGGCTGCCGGACGAATCGAACTTCGTTCTGGACGAAGAGCCGATGCCGCCGCCGCTGCCGGATCGCGTCAGCGACCTGGTGAACCAGGCGATTCAGAATCGTCCCGAGCTGAAGAGTCTGCGCCTCCAGCAGAGCGCCGCCGAGCGATTCACCAAGGCCGAGCACGACTTGTTCTATCCGTCGGTGGGCGTCGTCGGCGCCGCCGGTCTCGTGCCCGCGGGGTACGACACGGTTGCCAGCCGGTACGGCGCGATCGGCCTGAATATTTCGATCCCGATCTTCAACGGCGGCCTGTTCCGGGCGCGTCAGACCGAGGCGGAGCTGAAAGCCAAGGCCGCCGCGGAAAATGTGAACGACCTGCGGAACGGCGTCACCCGCGATGTCCGCGTCGCGTTCCTGAACGCCACCACCGCGCACGACCGGATGGCGCTGACACAGCAGTTGCTGCAACAGGCCGAACTGGCGCTGGAGCTCGCCCAGACCCGCTACGATCTCGGCCTCGGCAACATCGTCGAGCTGAGCACCGCGCAGCTCAACGTCACCTCCGCCCGCATCGCCGACACCCGCGCGCACTACGACTATCAGGCGCAGCGCATCATGGTCGATTACCAGATCGGAGCGCTGCGGTAGCGCGGTTTCCGGTACACTAGGCGCTATGGCGCCCGGGCAGTTCACGCTTCTGCTTCGCGATTGGAGCAGCGGCAATCAGGCCGCGCTCGATTCGCTGACTCCGGTGGTCTACCAGGAGCTGCGCAAACTGGCATCGGCGAAACTGAGCCGCGAGCGCGACGCGCGCACGCTGCAGCCCACCGCTCTGATCCACGAGGCTTACCTCAAACTGGTGCAGCACGACCAGGAGAAGCGGCACAGCCGCGCGCATGTCTTCTCGGTCGCCAGCCACATCATGCGCGAGATCCTGGTGGACCATGCCCGCCGGCATCACGCCGCCAAACGCCGCGCGGACCTCGTGTCGCTCGAAGAAGGGCTGTCTTTCGCGCCGGAGCGGGGCGCCATGGTGGTGGCTCTCGACGACGCCTTGAGCGAGCTGGCCCGTTTCGACGAGCGTAAGTCGCGGCTGATCGAACTGCGGTACTTCGCGGGCCTGAGCGGGGAGGAGATCGCCGAAGCCCTGGGCATTTCGATCTCGACCGTCACCCGCGAAAGCCGCCTGGCCGAAGCCTGGCTGCACCGCTACTTGACCGGCGGCGCATCGTAGCGGAAAAACGATATTCAGCCGCTGATAACGCCAATATTAATTAATCAGCGGCTAATAATTTTGCCCCGTCGGAAGAATCTGTGGGTGGCTGGCGGCGTTTCGAACGGAGCCGGGAGGTCAACATCTGGCGAAGACAACGCGCGACAGTTGAGCCGCCCTGTCTTTTCCATAGTCTAGCCAGTCTTCTTGCGCAGCCAGTAGTGTATTTCTCGGGACTGAAGTTCAGTACGCCGTTTCTCAAGAAGCCATCCAGCGTCGCCGCCGGCAAAATGCGCAAGATTTGCCAGTCATCCGGAGTAAAATGTAGTGAACCGTGAATAGCCTGTGAGCGATGTTCTGATACGCATTAAGCGAGCCGTGCTGGCGGGGCGATACGAGTTTAGCCAAAAGGCGCGCATGGAGCTCGAACTGGATGGCCTTATTGAACTCGATGTAGCGGAGTCGATCTTGAATGCAGTCGCGATCTACAAGAAACTTCGGTCACGCAGTGAATTCAGACAATCGGGGCGGGAGTATCTGTACGTGATTCAGAGCACGAATTTGGATGGCATTGCAATCTATTCAAAAGGAAAGTTGTCGCATGAAGGCGGCGGCGATGTTTATTACTTTCTGGTCTCATCGAAACGGGTGACCTAACCATGCTCGACATCAAAACTTGCCCCACCTGTGGGCGCACGAACGTTCGCCGCGTGAAGCGTGACGTCCACGGCGAAGCGAGGGGGCAGAAATACGTTGTTCCGCAGCTTGAGTTCCACGAATGCCCCGACTGCGGAGAAAAGCTATACGATCCGGATGCGATGCGGCGAATCCAAGCAGTTTCTCCTGCCTACAAGAAGCCCTTCCGCCGATCCGCCTGAGCGCGACTGATTCGCCACAAAGGGAAATGACTCGACGAAAGTCGCCTGGCGTCCCTATTTCACCGGCCGATCGGACACCAATCCTCGGTCGGCTGCCGGATAGCGTCCTTTCCTGGGGGCCCAGATCGCGGCGGACTTCGACTTCCACTCGCCGGTGGCTTCCGGATGGACGCGCGCCAGGCGCAGGGCGCAATCGGCCAACTGGTAAGCCATATCAATATCTTCCGCCGCGCCGGGGATCGACGGGCTCAACGCCTCCCCCTCCTTGGCATAGTCTTTCTGCTCGTACCACAGCCGGATGAAGTCGCCGCGCGCCAGCGAGTCCCTGGGATTTTCCTGCGCGAAAAAGCGCGCGCCGCGAGCCAGGAGTTCCTGACCCTCCGCGCGCCTCCCGTGCCGGTTCAGAACGCCGCCCAGGACGACGCAGGCCAGGCCGATATGCCGGTCGCGGCTCGGGGCCGTGGGCGGACGCGATTCCAGAAGCTGAATGGCTTCGCGCAGATCCGCCTCGGCTTGGCGCGGCGCGGCGGTTTCTTCGGCGTCGGCGGCTTCCTTGAGCCCCAGGGCCAAATCGTGGCGGGCGCTGTCGTTTCGCGGATCCGCTTCGAACAGTTCGCGCATCAGGCGCAGATAAGTGGCGCGGGCTTCGAGCGCAGCCGCTGCGTTGCCGAGGTGGGGACCATCGGTGGCGAACTCGACCCCCGCCAGTTGAAGTTCGGCGATGGCCCATTCGCGCCGGTTCTCGACGTCGGCCGGAGCTTCGCGGTGAATGGCCACGCGCATCTCGATGCCTTCCTGCAGCAGCGCCTCGGCGCGCCTCAAATCGCCGGCCGAACCGGCGGCGCTTCCGCCAACGGTCAGGGCGCCCGCCAGGTCGCTGCGGGCGCGCATCCCGGGTGTCAGGCTCTGAAACCGGCGCATGTAGTCAACTGCCTTGGCGGCGTGCTCGCTGGCCAGCTTGCCATGAAAGGACTGTCTCTCGATCGCCGAAAGATAGGCGTTGCCATTGGCTGCCAGCCGGTAATCCTGGGCCTCGGCCTTGTCCCCATCGATTGCCGGCTGCACGAAGACCAGGCCGTCGAAGATCCATCGCCGGGCTTCGTCGGTGCGGTTGACCCGCCACAACAGGAAGCCCAGGCGATGGTGGGCAAGCGACGCCAGCCGCCGGTAGGGGTTGGCGGTCAAGGGGCTGCGTGCCGCCAGTGGCCGCGCCAGGCCGACGGCCTTGCGATAGCTGATCTCGGCGCGGTCGGTGTGGCCCAGACCGGCGCTTCCCGCGCCACCCTGCACTTCCCCGACACTGATATAGGCCTGCGCGAGCTCGGCCGCCAGTTCGGGATCGCTCCCGGCGTTCTTCGCAAGATTCTCCAAGGTGTCGAGTGCGGTGGAGACCAGGCGCTCGCGCGCCGCCGTCGAGCCGGGAAGCTGGCGGATATCGCGGTCGAAGTCGGTGAGGAAGCTGGTCGCGAGCTTGCGGACCTGGTTGAAGCGGGCGCGCTCCAGCCGTTGCGCGCGCGTGGTCGCCACCAGCCCTCCGGTGAGGCTGCCGAAGACGAGAATTCCGGCCGCGACCGCCGCGCGGTTGCGGCGGACGAACTTGGACGCGCGGTACCCCAGCGACGCGGGGCGGGCCTGCACCGGCCGGTGCGTGAGCGCGCGCTCGACGTCGGCGGCAAAATCCTGCACCGAAGAGTAGCGGCGGGCGGGCTCCTTGCGGAGGGCCATCAACAGGATGTTGTTCAGGTCGGCGTCGAGCTGCGGAGCGGCGGGCGCGGTGTCGCAGACGACGCGCGCGATCTCGGTAATGCGCGTGCTATCGACCTCGTACGCGCGCCGGCCGGTCAACATCTCGTACAGCACCATGCCCAGCGAATAGACGTCGCTGGCGGTGGTGACGCTCTCGCCGCGGATCTGCTCGGGGCTGGCATATTGCGGCGTGAGCGCCAGAAACCCGGTTATGGTCTGGAGAGCGCTGGGCTCGAGCAGCTTGGCGATGCCGAAATCGAGTAGCTTGGGAACGCCGTCGCGGGTGACCAGGATATTGCCGGGCTTGAGGTCGCGGTGGATCACGAGCTTCTGGTGCGCCAGATGCACCGCCGAACAGACCAGCAGGAAGAGCCGCAGGCGCGCGGCGCGCGGGAGGTTGCGGTGGACGCAGTAATCGACGATTGGCTCCCCATCGACGTACTCCATGACGATGTAGGAGAGGCCGGTGTCGGTTTCGCCGCCGTCGAGGAGCCTGGCGATATTGGGGTGGTCGAGCTCGGCGAGAATGCGGCGCTCCTGACGGAAGCGCTCGCGCGCGGCATGCGTGTCCATGCCGAGGTGGAGAACCTTGATCGCGACCTGCCGGTCGAAGGCGCGGTCGTCGCGCTCGGCCTTATAGACGGCCCCCATGCCGCCGCTGCCGGCCACGCCGGTAACCCGCCACGGTCCGAATCGCTGGGGGACGGGCGGGGCGGCGGCGGACTCGGCGACCGAAGCGACCGCTTTGGCGACCATCGTTTGCACCGACCCGGCGCGCAGCAGAGAACGTACCTCGCGGACCAGCTCGGCGTCGGCACATGCGGCGAGGCGCGCCTCCTGGGCGTCAGTCGCGAGATCCGCGACCTCGTGATACAGAGCTTCGATTTCGTTCCAGCGTTCGGGCGACACGGGATGGAGCAGCTATCATACCGGAGATTGGCCGGAATGGCAGTCACAAGAATCTTGAAAAATTTTAAGTGGGGCAGGCTGATTGGGTTAGGCGCATTTCGCGGGATAGGCCGGGGGCTGTTTTTTGGGGCGGGCTGATATGCTTCGAGTCGGAAGGAGAAACCGTTTAAAAAAACGGTTTTTCGCCGATAAGTCCTTTATTTCTGGTAAAAAGCCGTTGCGGCGCAACGGTTTTTCTTTTTTGGAGACACATGGAAAAACGAGTGAATGACGCTCTGGACCTGGGATCCTGGCTGGGGCGGAAGCAGGCGTTCAGCCTGATTGCGGGAAAGTGCTCGGCCGCCGATGCCCAGTGCTTACGGCAGATCCGGGAGCAAAAGGGATACCGGTCGCTGGGCATGAACTGGGAGAAGTTCTGCGCCACCCATCTCGGCATCAGCCGCAACGCGGCCGAGAAGACCATCAACCTGTTAAACGAATTCGGAGCGAAGTACTTCGAGCTGTCCGCGGTGGTGCGGGTCACGCCGGAAGAATACCGCCGCATTGCGGGGGCGGTCAGCGACGCGGGCGTCACCTACAAGGGCCGCACGCTGGAGATTGCGATGCACAACGCGCCCCAGCTTTCCGAGGCCGTGCAGGGCTTGCGTGAGGAGGCGGCGCCGCCGGCGGAGCCCGCCGCGGAAACCGATCTGGATCCGATCCTGGGGGAGGCGTGGAAGTCCATCCGCGACGCGGTCGCGAGTTACCGCAAGGCGGGAGACCGGGCGTCGACGTTCCGCGATTGGACCCGCGTGCTCGGCGCGACGGACATGGCTTACCGGGAGATCCGCCACCTGATCGAACGGCAGCTTACGGGGCCGCGAAAACATTTGACGCTGCCATGAGCATTTTTTTCGAAAGCCGCCGAATCACAACCAATCTTTCGCAATTCGGTAGGACAACGCGATTCCGGCTGATAGAATGCCGGTTCGAGGGGGACCGGCCCTCCGGAGACGATGACTCCCGAGCGATGGCGTGAAGTCAAAACGTGGTTCCACCGCGCGGTGGAGGCCGCTCCCGGCCGGCGCGATGCCATTCTGGACGGCGCCGACCCCGAGGTGCGCCGGGAAGTGTTGGCCCTCCTCGCGTCCGATGGCGCCACCGTCTGGGACTCGCTCGGATCGGCCGTGGCGGAGGCGGCCGGAGCCACCATGGCCGCCGCCGAGCCGTGGACCGGCCGGCGGCTCGGCCCGTGGCGTGTCACCGGCGTCCTCGGACAGGGCGGCATGGGCACAGTCCTTGCGGCCATGCGCGCCGACGGCCAATACCAACGTAAAGTCGCCATCAAGCTCGTCAAGTGCGAAATGGATGGCGAGTATGCCCGGCGCCGCTTCCTCCAGGAACGGCAAATCCTTGCCGCTCTGGACCACCCCTCGATCGCCCGCCTCCTCGATGGAGGCAACGACGATTACGGCACGCCGTACCTCGTCATGGAGCACATCGACGGGCGCGACATCCTCAGCTATGCGGCGGAGTGCGACTTGTCCATCGAGGCGCGCCTGGAGCTGTTTCGCGAAGTTCTGCGCGCGGTGGCGTTCGCGCATCAGAAATTGATCGTCCACCGCGATCTGAAGCCGGCCAATATCCTGGTCACGCCCGAAGGTGTTCCCAAACTGCTGGACTTCGGCATCGCGCGCCTGATCGATCCCGACATCGTCGGCGCGGCGCCGCTCGAGACTGCCACGTCGATGGGGCTGATGACGCCGGACTATGCCTCCCCCGAGCAGGTTCGCGGCGAACCCGTCGCTGCCGCGAGCGATATCTACTCGCTCGGCGCGGTGCTGTACGAGTTGCTCACGGGATCGCGTCCCCACCCCCTCTCCACGTACTCCCCCGCCGAGATCGTCGCCGTGGTCTGCCATACCGTGACCCGCAAGCCGAGCGAAGCCGCCCCGCCCAAACTGAGGAGAAAGCTGGAAGGCGATCTCGACGTGGCGGTCCTCACAGCCATGCACAAGGAAGCGGCGCGCCGCTACCCGTCGGCGGAGGCCTTCGCGCGCGACATTACCAGCTACCTCGAGGGACGGCCACTCGCGGCCCGGCCGGACAGCCTGGTCTACCGCTGCGGCAAGTTCGTGCGGCGGAACAAGCTCGGTGTGGCCGCGGTCTTCCTGACCGTTTCGGCGCTGGCCGGCGGTTTGGGCACGGCCCTCGTCCAGGCGCGCATCGCCCGCGCGCGCTTCAACGACGTCCGCCAGCTGGCCAATCGTTTCCTGTTCGATTTCGACCGGGAGATCGCGAGCGTTCCGGGCACGGTGAAGGCGCGCCGCCTGCTGGTGACCACCGCGTTGCAGTATCTGGATAGCCTTTCGAGGAGCGCCCGCGGGGACGCGGAGCTGACGGCGGATCTGGCGAGCGCCTACCAGAAAGTCGGCGACGTGCAAGGCATGCCGGGAACCGCCAGTCTGGGGATGCCGGAGGAGGCGTTGCGCAGCTACGAAAAGGCGCGCGTTCTGTGGGAACGGATCGCGCCGCTCGCCCCGCGGTATGCGCGGCAACTGGGGCTTTGTTTCAAGGGAATGGCGTCGATCCGGTTCTATGGCGGCGACCCGGAGCGGGCCGTGCGCAACGCGGACGAAGCCATCGCTACCCTGGAAAAGCTGGCCCGCGCGCCGGACGCGGACGCCGCCATGCTGCACGACCTGGCCAGCGCGTATGCCACCCGCTGCGATGCGCTGCAGAGGCTGCGGCGGGATGAAGAAGCGCTGGCTTCCATGCTGCGGGCGCTTCCTTATGACACCCGATGGGCCGCATCCGAGAACACTCCCGCCGCGCGGTACCGCCTGGCGATAAACGACCTGCGGGTCGGCGGCGCCTATCGCAACCTGGGACGGTTTGCCGAGGCGGAGAAGATTCTGGAGGAGGGACGGCAGCGCCTCGATGCGGTCCGCGCCTCCGGCCCGCTGAACAGTGGTTACGAGCGTTCGGCGGAGATCTTCGAGGAGTTTCTGGCGTCGCTCGACGAGCCGTTCTTCCTGGGACTGACGCGGGGAAACGCGGCACAGGCGGCTCTTCACTACGCGCGGGCGGCGGAGATCGGCCAGCGGCTGGCTGCGGCGGACCCGAGCAATCGCGACGCGCAGATGACGCTGGCCACCGATCTCTTATATGAAGGGGGCTCGCTGGCCGTCGCCCGGCCGGGACGGGGCGTGAGCGAGGCGGAGCGCGCCATGGCGCTGTTCGCCGAGCTCGCGAAGGCCACGGGTTCCTTCGAGTCGACTCTCCAGCACAGCGGCGCGGAATTGATCTACGCTTATGCGCTGCAGGCGGCGGGCCGGCCGGCGGAGGCGATTCGCGCGGTCGAAACGGGGCTGGCCGAACTGGGCCGGATGCGCGGCGGCGTCGGCGCCGAGGCGATTGCGGGTGCCCGGCGGATGGCGGGGGATGTCCATTCCCTGGGCGGCAGAATCGGCGCGGCGGAGGCAGATTATGCCGCGGCGGCCCGCTTGGCCGCAGAAGTGGCGGCGCAGTTCGGAGGGTCTTTGAAGGCGATGGCCACGGTTTCCCGGATCTACCGGAGCTACGGCCGGCTGCTCTTGCGGCAGGGGCGGAGGGAGGAGGCGTGCCGCTGGTTCGAAAAGAACGAGGCGATCTGGAAACCGTGGCCGGCGGCGTCGGAATTTGCCGCCAAATCGCGAGTCGATGCCGCCGCTGACCGGGAGCAGTGCATCGCTCCAAACGATTCTCATCGTCCGTGAGCATTTTTCGCCGGCGCCCCCTGCAACATGGGCTCCCGGGCAGCGTGGAAGCCCGCATGATCGCGTCGCCAAGAAGTGGCCGCACGCCGCGCTGATTGTGCCGGAAATGGCAGAATCGGGCGCATTTTTGGCTGTTTTTGCCGCAATTATGCGTCAAATTCTGGTGGATACCGCGCGCGCCAGGCAGTCCGCTACTTGAACGTGACGCGCTGGACGCGCCAGTTCAGGACTTCGCCGACCAGAAGCTCGTTGGGGTTGCGGCAGTCGATCTGGTTGACTGTGCCGAATTCTTTGGCGAGATGGCCGGCGCGGCCGAACTTGCCGACGATCGTGCCGTCGAGCTCCATTTTGTAGATGGCTCCGTCGTCGAGGGAATTCGTGTCGTTCGAGCTCGAGCTGTAAAGGTACGGGTGCGCGCCGGGGGAGATGCAGATGGCCCAAGGCGAGCCGGCGCCGGTGATCTGGCTCTTCGGGGCGCCATTGGTGTCGAAGACCTGGATGCGCTTGTTGCCGCGGTCGGCGACGTAGATGTTGTCCTTGGCATCGACGGCGATGGAGAGCGGCAGGTTGAACTGGCCGGGCTCGGCGCCGCGCGTGCCCCAGGACTTGATGAATTTGCCGTTGGAATCGAGTTTGACGACGCGGGAATTGCCGTAACCGTCGGCGACGTAGATGTTGCCGCCGCTGTCCCAGGCGACGTCGGTGGGCTTGTTGAAGTTATCGCCGGGAATGCCGGCGCCGGTTCCGCCGCGTCCGCCGCGTCCTCCACCGCCTTCCCCGACCGCTTCCGGCTTGCGGCTCATGGTCATCGCGACGCGGCCGTCGGGCGTGAATTTGAGGACCATGTTGGAGCCGCGGTCCACCACCCAGATGTTGTCCTTCGGATCGACCTTCACCGACTGTCCGAAGAGAAAGCCGTATACGCCCTGACCGATCTCGCGCAGGTATTTTCCGGTGCGGTCGAATTCGAACAGGCGCGAGCCGCCGTGGGTGAAGATGCGCGACCCGCCGCTGGTGGCATTCGTCCCGGTGCGGGTGTAGACGAGGATGTTGCCTTTAGAAGTGGTGGCGACACCGGAAACTTCGCCGAGATGGACGCGGTCGGGCAGCTTGAGGAAGTCGACGGCGTCGTACGAGAGATTCTGCGCGAACAGGGGCGCGGCGAACAGCAGAGCCAGAATTTTCACGGCTTCCTCCGATCGGCCGCGGGATGCAGGAGGAGCTTCTGCACGCGCCAACTCGTGATTTCGGAGACGAGCAGCTCGTTCTCGTTGCGGCAGTCGATTTCGTGGACGGTGCCGAACTCGCCCAATTGTTTGCCGGGTTTGCCGAACTTGCCGACGATCGTTCCGTCGAGCTCCATCTTGTAGATCTCGCCGGTGACGGCCATGATCTGCGCGTTGTTGTTATCGGGGTTGGAGTTCGAGCTGTAGAGATACTGATGCGGGCCGGGTGTGATGCAGACCGCCCAGGGCGCGCCGACCTTATCGTAGATGGCTTTGAATTCCAGCCCGTTGTCGAAGACCTGGATGCGGCTGTTGCTGCGGTCGCCGACGTAGACGTTGCCCTTCGCGTCGGTCGCGATGGTGTGGGGCAGATTGAGCTGACCGGGCGCGGAGCCTTTGGTCCCGACGGCTTTGACGAACCGGCCATCCTTGTCGTACTTGACGACGCGCGAGTTGCCATAGCCGTCGGAGACGAAGATGTTG